>CAYGZQ010000012.1:0-76767 GCA_964354375.1 uncultured Planctomycetota bacterium | reverse complement strand
CCTTTGGGTTTCGCTATAGCGTACCAAAGAGCGTGCCCTCTCATTCTATCGGGAACCTGTTTCGTTACAGCATCGCGATGACTTTCGCACGATCTGGACGAAACAGGTTCCCGGGATCGTCCCGAATATTAGAACCCGGGAACCTGTCCCCGCAAGGTCGCCCGAACATTTCAGGCAAAGCAGGGACAGGTTCCCGGGCTACGACTCAATCGATTACTAAGGCGGACTCTACCAGCCCCACGACCAGCAGGGGGCTTCGTCAAACGTGTCGTCGTTTGTGATCTGGAATATCTCCGCCGACTGAATCGCGTAAACATACAGGTCCGATCCCATCCAGTTGTCCGATGCGAACATGACTGACTTTCCGTCGGGTGAGAAGCTCGGATGCCTGTCGTCCATGCCGGTGTCCACGAGCATGGACATTTCCAGGGTGTCGGGATTGATGACGAAAATGTCCGACCAGAATCCCATCGGGTCGTTCATGGTCGACTGAAACGCGATCCAGTCCTGCCCGCCGGGCTGCGCGGGGTTCCATGACGGGCATTGGATGAGATACTCGCCTGAGAGCAATTGAGTGAATTCCTGTGTCGTCGTGTCGTAGATCCAGAGAGCGCTTTCCTCAGGGGGGGGAGCGGGAGTGGACAAGACCATTGCGATACGCGTCCCGTCAGGGCTCCACTTGGGGAAACTCACGCTGCCGGGAGCTGTGGCGATCTTGGTCCATTCGCTGCCGTCGTATTTCATGGTGACCAGGTCGGGCGTGTTGCCCCATCCGGGACCTACGGCAAGCACGATATGCTCGCCGTCGGGATGGAAATCCGCGTGGCCGTAGTATCCCGCCGGAGGAAAGTCAAGCCAGCTGTTGGATGTGCCGATCTCGAACACCTCGAGGTGGCTGGTCACCGGTGAAGGGCAGAATGTCAGGAGCGCGAGAGTACCCTGAGCGTTGATCCTCGGCTCCTCGAAATTCGCCCCGATGCCGACATATTTCGTGATCTGGGATTCCCCCATTGTGTCGAGGTCGAGCAGGAACATGTTTGGCGCCCCGGGCTCGCCGCTGGAGCCGGGGGGACCGGGCGCGGTGAAGACAGCCAGACCGCTGAAATCAGGCGGGATGTAGGTCTCGACAGGGATGTATGTCAGCTCGTACCGATGGTTGATGTAACCCAGGTACGGGTCCGGCAGGCTGTCCTCGACCCTTATCAGAGCCGGATACTCCCCGGCCGGTGCGCCGGTCTCGTTCGCAATATCGAAACTCGTGAATACCCAGTTCCAGAGCGGTCCCCCGGGTCCTATGCCCCATATCTGCGGCTCCACCAAGCCGGTGAACAGGTCGGGGCACTCCACGTAGGCAATCGATGGAAGCCCGAACAATTGCCTGTCGGCCATTTCAAGCGAGAGTGACGCAGTGTCGCCGACCTGGTCCTTCAACGGTTGATCGAGGTAGGTGGACAGCACGTACGGCTCCATCGCATTCGCGCTCTCGGGGAAGTCGGTCATGAGATCGACGGGCGGGTCCACCAGGGGAGGTTCCCAGGATGCATCGACAGCATAGCCGAAGAACGCTCCGCCGGGCTTCAGGGTCAGCCTGTACTCGCGGGTGATCGACGTGCCTGCCGGGAAGCACGACCGGGGGTCCTGCGTGAACTCGATGTACGGATTCACAGTGGAGGTGAAAGAAGTCCCGGTGGCGAACTTGCCCTGCGAGTATTCAAGAATCTTATACGGTCCCGAGCCGGGGGGGAACTCACTGGAATTCCATAATCTCGTCCAACCGTCGGGATTGAGCAGCGTGAAATCGCCCTGAAACGCGTCGGGCAGGCGCGCGTCGAGGTTCGGGAAATACAGGCTGCCGTCCGATATGACAATCCCTCTTACGTCGAATCCGGTGAACCTGGCCAGTCCGCTGAAGGGATGCGTGATCTCGATCTGCGCTGTGATGACCATGTTGACGAGGTCCTTGTCCAGCGACACGAGCTTCAGACAGTTGGTGCAGGCGGTATCTTCAAGGAAGCGTCGGGCGTTCAGGTGAAATGCCCCGGCTCTGAGGGGCACGAACTCGATCGTGTCGTTGGACGGGGGTATGTGGCAGTTCCAGTATCCCCAGAGATGATGTCCCTTCATGAGGTCGTCCGCGGCGGGTGTCCTTGCCTGGTTAAGGTTATTCGCAGGCGTAGCGGGATCGGACGATCCTCCGCAGGATGAGATCAGCAGGGCAAGAAGCAGCGCGACCGTCGCGAATGCGGTCGGTCGAAGTCGTGGTTTTCGATTCTCCATCTGTTTCCTCCACAGGATATCCGGTTCAAGGATACCACATGCTACAGAATAGAACAAGAAGGCACGGGCAGTGAATACGACCAGTCTCGTGCTCCAAGGGTTCAGTCAGACCATCACAGAGGTGCCACCCGTCCGCTTTGCTACCGGAAATCCTGTTGGTCATCAACCATCGTGACATGCTAGGATCATAGCGTGTTTGGTTCGAGACCGCGTAACCTCAGATCGGAATCGAATGAGCATGATTGACGATGTCAAGAAACAATGCGTTATTGCCCGGTCTATCCGAGGCGATGAGGATTTCCGGCTGGTTCGCAATCTGCTGATCGAGACGCATGCATTGTCGCCCCCGGGTTTCAATTGGGATATCCGAAGGTGGGATGGCTCGCACTTTTACAATGAGACGCCCGGTTGGAATCCCCGATGGGAGAAATTCAAGGATAGAGGTGTGCGCCTGTGGGAGACACGTGAAGGACGTCTCGTCGGCGCAGTACATCCTGAGGGGGGCGGTGACGCTTTCCTGGAGTTGCGACCCGATTACCGACACATCGAAGAAGATATGCTTGCCTGGGCGGAGGAGCATCTCCCGGTTCCGACCGAAGACGCCGCGAGGCGCCGACTGGACATATTCGCGTACGAATACGACTCGCCTAGACTCCGGCTGCTGGAACGGCGCGGCTATCGGAAACTGAATTCCGGCGGTGCCATACGCAAATGGCGTCTCGGCAACAACCCTCTCCCGCGACCGGCTATGCCCGACGGTTATGTCCTTCGCACCGTGCGTCCGGGCGATCAGAATGACTGCCTGGGGCTGGCAGATCTGTACAATGCCGCTTTCAACCGCACCAGCCACACCGCAGGCGAATATGCCGCATTCGCAGCTAACTCGCCTTCGTACCGCGGCGACCTGGAATTAGTCGCGGAAGCGCCGGACGGGACAATAGCCGCGATGGTCGGCATGATCCTTGAGGAGATCAACGGGTATGGCCTGTTCGAACCGGTGTGCACGCATCCGCGTCACTTGCGCCGGGGTCTGGCAGGCACGCTGATGTTCGAGGACCTGAATCGGGTCAGGGCGTTGGGCGCAACTCATGTCTATGTCGAATCCGGCGACCAGGTGGCCGCCAATAAGCTGTACGAGTCCGTGGGTTTTCCGGAAGCATACAGGGGATACATCTGGCGCAAGGTCATCTAGGCCGGAGCATTCCTGAGAGAGTCTGTTTGTCGCGACTCGGGACGAGTCGGCTCCGGAATCCGAAGCACAGGACGTGCTCGGCACAGGAGAGGCTGGGAGAGGTGGGCCGAGGGAACATTTTCTGTGCTAATATCGTCCAAACATTTCTGGTGGTCGAAACATGAAGAGATTATCGGTAATCCTGGTCGCTTTCGTATGCGTGATCGCCCTCTTGCCGGCCTACTCGTGCGGCGGAAAGAGCGAGGCCGGCGCTCCTCAGCCCAGGCAGGTCAAGCCGACCCGCGGTCCCATCGCCAAGACCGTTGCGGCAAGCGGCAGCGTGACTTCGAACCTGGATGTCGAGATCAAGTGCAAGGCCAGCGGCACGGTGACATCGCTGCCTTTCGACATAGGCGACAGTGTCGTCGAGGGAGAGCTTATCGTCATGCTCGACCCGTCGGACGAGGAAAGAAACTTGGCACTCGCCAGGATCAACCTGTATGAAAGTCAGGCCAGACGGGACAAGGCCCAGGAGAATCTCAAGAATTCGGAACGAGATCTGGCGACAGCACGGGAACAGGCCCGGATCAGCCTCGACGCGGCCCAGGCGCGTGCCGATCAGGCGCAGGCCAACTACGATCATGTTGTGGAGCTTTTCGACAAGGGTTTTGCATCCCAGGACGAAAAGGATCAGGCATATACCGCTCTGCAGACTGCGAAGGCCGATCTCGAAGGGGCGCGGGTCAAATTCAGGGAGCTTGACGACCAGGAGGCCGCTTTGGACCTTCTCAGGCATGACGTGAATCTGGCCGAGGCCGAAGTACAGGCATCGGAGATCAGTCTCGAGACGGCGAACCAGAGGCTCGAGGACACTCGGGTGTACGCTCCGATGAACGGGTATGTGACGGCCAGGTTCGTTCAGGCAGGTCAGATAATCTCATCCGGCATAAGCGCCACGTCAGGCGGCACGGCGGTCATGAAGCTGTCGGACCTGTCGCGGTTGTTCATCCTTGCGAGCGTCGATGAGAGCGACATCGGGCAGGTCGGGACAGGGCAACGCGTTACCATAAACGTAGATGCCTTCCCGAAGGAGAAATTCAGCGGTGAAGTCGTGCGTATGGCCCGTGCCGGCGAGAACGTCTCTAACGTGGTCACGTTCGAGGTCAGGATCGAAGTGACGAGCGACAATAAGAGTTTTCTGATGCCCGAGATGACCGCCGATGTCGAAATCGTTATCGCAGAGAATAGGGACGCTCTGCAGGTTCCGTCGGGGGCGGTGACCGTCAGCGACGGGAAGAGCACCGTCAATGTTCTCGGAGCCGATGGGCAGGCCGTGCCCCGGGAAGTCGTGACCGGTATTGACAACGGCGAATCTGTCGAGATCGTCAGCGGCCTGTCCGAGACCGACACCATCCTTGTCAACAATAACGGACAGGCAAGTCAGTGGCGACAATCTTCCGACAATGAAAGACACGGACCTCCTCCGGGGATGATTGGTATTCATTGATCATTCAAACTGAAAATCTGGTCAGGATCTACAAGCTCGGCGATTCCGTCGTGCATGCGCTGGACGGCGTGAGCCTGGGGATCGAGGAAGGAGACATGGTCGCCGTCACCGGCGCGTCCGGAAGCGGCAAGTCGACCCTGATGAACATGCTGGGATGCCTGGACCGTCCCAACACGGGCAGATATCTTCTGGACGGGCAGGATGTCTCGAAACTGCCGAACAACCGGCTTGCGGAGATCAGGAACCGGAAAATCGGATTCGTATTCCAGTTGTTCAGCCTCATTCCCCGGATCAGTGCGCTCGAGAACGTGGAGCTTCCGCTTCTGTACGCGGGCAAAACCGGGGCGAGAAAGGAAGCCATGGAAGCCCTCGAGATGGTCGGGCTCTCGGACCGGATGCATCATGAGCCGAACCAGCTCTCGGGCGGTCAACGTCAGAGGGTGGCCATCGCCCGCGCTCTTGTAACCCGACCGTCTATCCTTCTCGCGGACGAACCTACGGGCAACCTGGATTCGACGACGAGCGAAGAGGTACTTCGGCTCTTTGAGGATTTCAACAGGAAAGGACTGACAACCATAGTCGTTACGCACGACGCGGATGTTGCTGGGCGATGCAGGCGGGTGGTGCGCCTGGTGGACGGTCGGATTGTCAGCGATACGATAAACCAAAGGAATCAGCCCAATGCCGCTGGTGACAACGCTCAGAGTCGCGCTTAAAAGCCTTCGGGCCAACATGATGCGCTCGCTCCTTGCGATGCTCGGGATCGTTATCGGCATAGCTGCGGTTATATCCATGCTGGCTATCGGGGCTGGGGCGGAGGGGCGGATCATGTCCCGGATTTCGTCCATGGGCACCAACCTGCTCTCCGTGCAGCCGGGGCAGCATCGGGAGGGCGGCGTCAGGATGGGGATGGTCACAACGCTGACGGTGGATGATGCGCGCGCGATTCTGGAGAACGTAAAGGACGTGGAGGCGGCATCGCCCGTAACGCGCGGAGGCGCGCAGCTTAAATTCGGGAATCTGAATACGAATTCGAACGTGTACGGCACCGCGATCACGTGGCCGTCCATCAGGGACTACCAGGTGCAGTACGGCAGGTTCTTTTCCGAGCAGGAGGTGAACGGTCGCGACAGGGTGGTGGTCATAGGCTCCCAGACCGCCTCCGATCTGGGTCTCACCGAGCGGAACCTGAGCGAGAATATCAAGCTCAAGGGGATAGCCTTCAAACTCGTCGGTATTCTGAAGGAAAAGGGGAGCGCGGGATTTTTCTCCTCGGACAGCATCGCGATCATTCCCTACACGACCGCCATGGGCATCGTCTTCGGGATGGACAACCTTAACGAGATAAGCATGCAGGTGAATCCGAAGGCTGATATCGCGGAAGTGAAAACGGAGATCGAGAACCTGATGCGCAAACGTCACAAAATCCCGTCGCCCGAGGAGGACGATTTCTCGGTTTTCAGCCAGGCCGACATCATTGAGACCGCATCCTCCGCAAGTCGCACCTTCACTGTGCTGCTCGGCACAATCGCGAGCATCTCCCTGATCGTCGGCGGCATCGGCATCATGAATATCATGCTTGTGACCGTCACTGAGAGGACGAGGGAGATCGGGATTCGCAAGGCGATCGGCGCGAAGGACAAGGATATCCTGCTTCAGTTTCTGTGTGAGGCCGTGATCATGTGCGTGATCGGGGGCCTGCTCGGGGTGGCCCTGGGCGTCGGAGCATCCAGCATCATTGCCAAAGCCACTCAATTCCAGACCTCCATACAAGTCTGGGTGATACTGATCGCCCTGACGTTTTCCGTCTCGGTCGGTGTGTTTTTCGGATACTACCCCGCCAGACGCGCAGCGATGCTCGATCCGGTAGACGCGCTGGCGTATGAATAACCGTGCCGAGCACGTCCGCGTGTGCCGAGCACGTCCCGTGCTTCGGGTCCAGGAGGTAAATGCGTCCCGCATTTGTGCTGTCCACTCGAGACGAGTCGGCTCCTGAAGTCCGAAACACGAGACGTGGTCGGCACCAGACGTGGTCGGCACTGGACGTAAAAAACCCCCGGCGATCATCTCGCCGGGATTCGTGTTGGCTAGCCAAAAGCTCTTCTTACTGCAGCAGGTGGATGTTCTTCTTCGCGCACATGTCGCGGAGCACTCTCGGCCACACGGTGACGCTGCACTCGCCCAGCGCGGCCTTCTTGAGAATGTAGCTGTAGGTTCGGGACTGCCCGATCCCGCCGCCGATGGACAGAGGAATCTCGTCGTTGAGAATCATCTTATGGTACGGCAGCTTGAGGAAATCGAGCTGGCCGGTCATCTCGAGCTGCTTCCTGAGGGTCTCCTTAGTGACTCGGACACCCATCGAGGTCAGCTCGTGACGGCGCTTGGTGATGTGGTTCCAGACCAGTATGTCGCCGTTCATGCCGTGCATGGGCTTCCCGTCCTCGCTGACCGTTTCCGTCACCCAGTCGTCGTAATCCGCGGCTCTCATCTCGTGCGGATACCCGTCCTTCAGAGTCCACCCGATGCCGATGATGAAAACGGCCGGGTACTTCTGCAGGATAGCCGTCTCACGCTGTTTGCGCGGCAGGTCCGGGAACATGTCGAGGATTTCCTCCGCGTGCAAGAATACAAGCTCATCCGGAAGGTCCGGGTACTTGCCGCCCTTGAGCTTCGGAAACAGCTTTTGAGCGTGCTGCTCGGCGCCCTTGAGAACCTTCCAGATTTTTCTCACAACGTCCTTCATGAAGTTGAGGTTGCGGTCTTTGACGGTGATGACCCTCTCCCAGTCCCACTGGTCGACATAGGCGGAGTGGTCGTGGTCCAGGAAGTAGTCCTTTCGGACCGCGCGCATGTCGGTGAAGAGCCCCTCTCCCACTTGCATGCCGTACTGCTTCAGCGCCCATCTTTTCCATTTTGTGACCGCCTGCACGACCTGCGCGTCGATGGGATTCACGTTGTAGTCGTTCGAGATGTGGAACGGGATCGGCGTGCGCGAGCCGTCCCGGTCCAGGTAGTCGTTCATGCCGCTCAAAGCGTCCACGATGAGTGGGCACTCGACTCGAATCAGGTTAAGTTCCTTCCCGAGACCATCCTCGATGTAACCCTTGACTTCCTTGAGGGCGATCTGGGTTTCCTTCGGGTCCAGGATGGGCTTGTAGTCGGTCGGCAGCATCTTCTCCAGGTCTTCATAGTTGCCGATGCCGGGCCCTGCCAGGTCAGCCTTCTTGTCTGTAATCGCCATTTCGCTCGATCATCTCCTTCTGTTATTGCAGAGAGCGTTCTTATCAAAAGGACCGATAAGCTACCATCTTGGACGGGGAATTTCAATTGGAAAACGCCGCGACAGCGGGAAAAACGCCGCCTCCAGAACCTGCCACTGTCAGCGTTCAGAGTATCGGCAGATAGGTCTCGACCTCGAAGCGGGACACGTGGGTGCGGTAGCGATCCCACTCGATCTTCTTGTTCTCGATGAGCTTGTTGAAGCACTGGTCGCCGAGGATTTTCCTCACCAATTCGCTCTTCTCGAGCTCGAGGATAGCGGCATAGAGGTTTCCCGGGAGTTCCTTGATGCCGCGAGCTTTTCTTTCGTCGTGAGACATCTCGAAGATGTTCTCCTCGACTGGATCGCAGAGCTCGTATTTGTTGCTGAGGCCCTCGAGACCGGCGCCGATCATCACTGCGAAAGCCAGGTAGGGATTGCAGGCGGGATCGGGGGCGCGGAACTCGATACGGGTGGCCTTCTCTTTTCCGGGCTTGTACATGGGCACCCTGATCATGGTGGACCGATTTCGCCTGGCCCATGAGATGTAGACCGGGGCCTCGTAGCCGGGCACGAGCCTCTTGTAGGAGTTGACCCACTGGTTGGTGACCGCGGTGATCTCGTGCGCGTGACGCATGAGGCCTGCGATGTAATGCCTGGCAAGCGCGGAGAGCTGGTACTGGTTGTCGGGATCGTAAAACGCGTTCTTGCCGCCCTTGAACAGGGACTGGTGGACATGCATGCCGCTGCCGTTCACTCCGAAGATGGGCTTGGGCATGAACGTGGCGTAGCAGCCGTGACGTCGCGCGACCTCCTTGACCACGACTCGATATGTCATGGCTTTGTCGGCCATCCTGAGCGCTTCGTCGTACCTGAGGTCGATCTCGTGCTGGCTCGGGGCCACCTCGTGATGCTCGTACTCGACCGCGATCCCCATGGACTGAAGGACCGAGACGGATTCCATTCTGAGAGAATGCCCGATGTCCAGAGGGATCGAGTCAAAATAGCCGGCATCGTCAAGGGCCTCGCAGCTTCTCCTGTCCTTGAGATAGAAGAACTCGAGCTCGGGACCCATGTAGGCCGTGTAACCCTGGTCCGCGATGCGGTTGATCATTCTTCTGAGGACGTAGCGGGGATCGCCCTGGTAGGGGGTCTTGTCTGGATTGAGGATGTCGCAGAAAACGCGAGCCACCGTCGAATCCGAGTTCTCCCAGGGCAGAATCTGGAATGTCGTGGGATCGGGCTTTGCGATCAGGTCGCTTTCCTCGATGCGCGCGAAGCCCTCGATTGAGGACCCGTCGAATCCCATCCCCTCTTCAAGGGCCTCCTGAAGCTCCGATGGTGTGATCGTGAAGCTCTTGAGGATGCCCAGCACGTCGCTGAACCAGCATTGAACAAACCTGATGTCTCGTTCCTTTACGGCGTCGAGCACATCGCCGGCGGTCTTGCAGTCCATTCTGTCACCCCACCTTCTCCTTGTCGAATTTCCGGTCCGCCCCCCGACGATCCGGAACGCGCGGAAGTCTACCACAGTGTCCGGAAACCGGGCAACAGAATCGGTATCCGTGATACAATATGTAATCCTTTCGGGGCGGAATCACGATATATATAGAAAAGGGAAGCGGTTGGGGTAAATGGCCGTTAAGGTGGCGCATGGGGGAGGCCGGAGGCTTCGTTATGCTCGTTTTCAAGACCGTCGAAGATTGCCGTCGATTCATGGAGGAAGAGGACATCCGGCAGTTCGACGTGAAATTCTGCGACCTTGTCGGCAGGTGGCATCACATCACGCTCATGCGGGAGTCGTTGGATGCGCGCATGCTCCAGATGGGCGTCGGGTTCGATTCATCGAGCATTCCGAGGTTCCGGGAGGTTCAACGCGGCGACATGTCTGTGCGGCCGGACCTGTCGGCCTGTTTTGTCGATTCGACGTTCGAGACGCCGACATTGAGCGCGATCGGCGACATCGTGGAAGCGGGTACCGGGCAGGCAAGTCCGCTGGATCCGAGAACCGTCCTAAAGCACGCGTTGGGTTATCTCAAGGAGAGCGGAATCGCCGATACATTCGTGTGCGCGCCTGAGCTGGAATTCTATCTTTTCACCGAAGCTGGATTCTTCAACGATCCGTACGGGGCCAGGTTTACACTCGGCGCGCCGGGCGTGGGACGTCCGATCGGGCCGGATACCGTCGGCGCGAGCGAGAGAGTAAAGGAGGGGGGAAGCTACCTGGTAACACATCCGCAGGACATCTGGCAGAACGAGCGATCAGAGATGGCGGCGCGGATCGCCGAGACCGGCCTTCCCGTACGATACCATCATGTCGAGGTGGGCGCGGCCGGTCAACAGGAGATCGAGCTTGGATTCACCGAAGCGCTCACCGCAGCCGACGGCATTCTCCTCGGGAAATACATCGTGCGATCGATCGCAGTGGAGCACGGGATCGAGGCATGCTTCATGCCGAAGCCGGTCGCGGACGCCGCCGGAAACGGGCTGCACATCCATTTCCGGCTGCTGAAGGGGAAGGGTAACCTGTTTGCCGGGAACGGTTATGGCGGCTTGAGCGATCTCGCGAAGAATTTCGTCGGCGGGATACTGAGTCACGGAAGGGCGCTGTGTGCGTTCTTCTGTCCGACGACGAACTCCTACCGGAGGCTCCGTCCCGGGCACGAGACCTCGACAAGGTTCTTCTACTCCGTGGCCAATCGGGAGGCGGCGATACGGATACCGAAATACTCCACCGGGCAGCATGCGCGATGCGAGTTCCGACCCGGCGATCCGACAATGAACCCGTACCTCGCGATTTCCGCGCTTCTGATGGCCGGAATCGACGGCGTAAAACGGAAGACCGATCCGGAACCGCTCAATTTCGGACCGTTCGACGGTGAGCCGCCGGTCGTGGATCAGGAGAAGTCACCGTCCTGCTTTCTCCCCAGGGATCTTCTGGAGGCGCTCCAGGCCCTCAAGAATGACCGCGCGTTTCTATTCGAGGGGGGAGTGTTCGATGAGGGCTTGATCGAGAATTACGTCGCCCACAAGATCAAGAACGAGCACTACCCCATCTGGGGCGCTCCCCATCCTCTCGAGTTCGAGTTGTATTGGGGACTGTAGCCTGCGCGTCCCGCGCATGATTCTTCTCGGTGGCGAAGACCAAGAACCATGCGCCGGAGGCGCATTACTACGTTAGGGGCTCATGCTGCGATGCAACCCTGCTGTCCGAGTGAAGTCCAGATAGAGGAGGTATTCCGCTCATGTATGGACTGTGGCTCAGCCCAAGAGTCGTAATCACAATACTCGCGATATTCGTGCTGATCGCGATCATCAAGTGGGGACTCGACTCGCTCGGATGGCTTGTATCCGGCAAGCGCGCGCAGAAGCTCGATGAAGAGAGAGAAAAGAAGAGGCTGGAAAATATGAAGGTGACGCACCCGGTGGCGCAGATCGTGTCGGACGTGACATCGCCGGACGGCTACATCGACGGGCTGATCGAGCGCGGAGAGCTTCGAGAGGCGCAGGCACATGTCAGGGAAATGAGACAGATTGCAGTGGAGATGAAGGACGGGGATTCTCTGCGCAATTACGATGCCTATGAGAAGCGAATCCGGCAGCTTCAGTCGAAGTCGAAGGAAGGGGAGCGGTAGTTTCTCGTGCAGTGGCGCTGTGGCTATGACGCAGGCGGACAGGCAACCGCTACTGTATAATTGACGCGGGATTCGATGAACTCCCGACAAGAGGCGACATAGCCGATGGCAAACGACTGGTACAGCGAAGGCATCAGGTTTGGGGCGCTCGGCGAGCACGAAGAGGCGATAGCGTGCTTCGATCGTGCTCTGGAGGCCGATCGGGACAATCCGCTTGTGTGGTACAACAAGGGAGTTGCGCTCGGGACTCTGGGTCGGCACGGTGAGGCAATCGATTGTTTCGATAACGCGCTTGCGATCGACCCGAACCTTGCGCATGCGTGGTGTTGCAGGGGCCGCTCGACTGCAGGGCTCGGAAGAAATGATGAGGCGCTGGCCTACTATGATCGTGCGATAGAGATGGATCCTGTGGGAACGCAGGCGTGGTACAACAAGGGTGTCGCTCTCGGGAGGCTGGGGAGGCAGCAGGAGGCAATCGAGTGTTTCGACGAGGCGATCAGGATCGACGCGAAGGATGCCGAGGCGTGGTCGAGCAAGGGAGCTGCGCTCGCCAATCTCGGTCGGATAGAGGATGCGATCGGATGCCAGGATCGTGCGATAAGGATCGATCCGCGTCTCCCCTTGCCGTGGTTCAACAAGGCCACAATGCTGGGCAGCGTGGGGCGGTTGAAGGAGGCGTTACAGTGTTTTGAGAAGGCGCATGAGCTGGGACATCCCGCCGCCGCCGAGGCCATAAACGTCTGCAAGCGGGAACTTGGCCTGCCATAGAACCTGCGCATATGGAGCTGTTGAAAAAGTCCAAGACAAGCCTGCCCCACAAAGAGGCCTTTTCAACAGCTCCGTTTGAACCGCCTTGGAGAAAATCCTGAATGAATAGACGGCTTCTGATATACGCGGTCGCGACAGCCCTTATGGCGCTCGGCCTTGCGGGGCCCGTCCCGTCGCTCGAATGCAGCCTTCTCACGCCGAATCCCGACCTCGTCCCGTGCACCTGCTATCCCGATATCGTCGTAGCGGGCGCCTTGACCGGCTCACAGGGTCAGGCTCAGAGGGAATTTCTCTTCAAGGGCCAGCAACTGAGGATCAGGGAGGACGGGATGATCGAGAGGGTCGAGTTCTATGTAAACGATCTTGCCGACACGGACGGGGTCTACGTAACCATCTGGAGAAGAAACGAGGATGGTTCCGGATACGCGCGCGTGGGGGAATCGGAAAACCTGATTTCGCGACTGGTCGCGGGGCAGGTCAACGAGGTGGACCTTGAATCGCTCATAGACGGTGTGCTGACCGGCGATTACTTTGGGGTAAGACTGACACAGAGCGGCGACAGTGACGTTTCGCAACTGGTTCTTCGGAGCGACGTGCAGCATGCAGCGGTTTTGTGGTTTGATGAAGATCCCGGCGACAACGATGTGGATTGGGAACACGGGGCGGACGGGCACGGTGAGCCCGGCGAGGCGGTCCCGATACATCTCTACATGCAGGCTCCCGTGATCGTTGCCATTGGCGACTCGATTGTCGCGGGACGTCCCGGAAATTACTCGTTCACCGAAGCGAGAGAAGTTATGGATCTCACTGCGTCATTTCCGAATATCGTTGCCGACGCGCTGAGTGTGACGGTGCAGAACATGGGTACCGGCGGGAACACGATTGGTCAAGTCGAGGAGAGGTTGGTTCGCGATTGCGTGGAGCTGAAACCGAAAATCGCGATCATCAACGGCGGAGTCAATGATCTGCATACAGGGAAGACATCGAAGGCCGCTTTCCTTGAATCGTGGACCGCGATACTCGACACTTGTGAGCAAAACGGGATTGTTGCTGTCGTGATTGGAATTCTTCCCTGGTCTAACGGGTCGAACGCAAGAATGCGAGTGAGGGACGAATGGAATGCATCTCTCAGAGCGCTGGTCGAGAGCCACGACGGCTTTGCGTACGTGGACGGCGACCCGTACGTGGGTGTGCATCGCGAAGGCGGGGATCCGAACAACCTGTGGGACATCGCTCGCGAGTGTGATGCGGACGGCATACATTTCACTCGTGAGGGAGACAGCCGGATCGCGCTGGCGATACTGGATGCAATTGACGAGACGAGCCGGCAGGAGGGCTCGCCTGATCCAATTAGAGAATCTGAGTAGATAGCGGAGGATCTGAACGTGACAGAAGGCAAGTTCGCGACGGCG
Organism: uncultured Planctomycetota bacterium; assembly: GCA_964354375.1. Classification (GTDB taxonomy): domain Bacteria; phylum JAJVIF01; class JAJVIF01; order JAPKYR01; family JAPKYR01; genus CAYGZQ01. The sequence goes on along the minus strand of CAYGZQ010000012.1, from coordinate 62,738 downwards.
ATAAACTGCATGGACGGACGGGTGCAGGAACCGGTGCTTATGTGGTTCAAGCTGAGAAAGGGCATGGATTTCGTGGACATGGTGACCGAAGCCGGTCCGATCAAGCTGCTTGCGGAAGGCGACGAGTCCGCGATCGAGTCGATCTGGGTTCGGACTCAGATCTCGGTGGAAAAGCACGGCTCGAAGCTCGTGGCGGTTGTGGGCCATCACGACTGCGCGGGAAACCCGGTGCCGAGGGACGAGCAGGTGGCTCAGATCGAGAAAGCGATTGACGCGGTGAAGTCATGGGGACTCCCCGTGAGCGTGATAGGTTTATACGTTAACGATATGTGGAGTGTGGAGGTCGTGAAGGAGTAAGAAGCCCGAACGGAGGAAGATCATGGACGCGATGGAGGCGATTCTGACCCGCCGGAGTATCCGCAGGTTCGAGAAGGACCCGATTCCGGACGAGATCATCGAGAAGATACTCAAGGCGGCGATGTACGCACCGTCCGCCGGTAATCAGCAGCCCTGGCATTTTGTCGTCATCAGGGACCGGGAGACGCTCGACAAGATTCCGAGCGTGCACAAGCACGCGCTGATGGCTAAGGAAGCACAGGCGGCGATACTCGTGTGCGGCGATGCCAAACTCGACAAGCACGATGGGATGTGGGTGCAGGACTGCTCAGCCGCCACGCAGAATCTTCTTCTCGCGGCGCACGCCCTGGGACTCGGCGGGGTGTGGTGCGGTGTCTACCCGAGGGGACCGATTATCGAGGGCCTGAGAGAATTGCTCGACCTGCCCGACCATGTCTATCCGTTCGCACTGATTCCGCTCGGGTATCCTAAAGAGCGGAAGGGCGATCCCGGTCGCTTCGACAAGTCGAGGATTCACCTTGACCGATGGTGATCGGGCGGGGCAGAGAGGGAGGAGCGAGGCTATGGCAGATGAACAGCCAAAGCGCGTTATCAGCTCGGATACTCTGAAACCCGAGAGAATCCCGCCGGGACAGCATTTCACCGACAAATGGCCGATCCTTCACTACAATGGCATACCCTCCATCGACATCGAGAAATGGGAACTGAGGATTTTCGGACTCGTGGAAGAAGAGGTTCGGCTATCCTGGGAGGAATTTCGGTCACTTCCGGCAACCGAGGTCCGTGCCGACTGGCACTGCGTGACCACGTGGAGCAAGCTCGACATGCTCTGGACGGGGGTGTCGGCGCGAGATGTCGCGTCGCTCGTGAAGCCGCTTCCGCAGGCACAGGCGGTGATGATCCACTGCCTTGACGGCTACTCGACGAACCTTCTGATGGAAGATTTCCTCCAAGAAGATGTCGTGTTTGCGTGGTCTGAGAGCGGAAAAGATCTCGAGCCCGCGAAGGGCGGACCGCTCAGGCTGGTGGTTCCGAAGCTCTATGCGTGGAAGAGCGCGAAATGGGTGTCAGGGATCGAGTTCATGGCTGAGGACCGTGGGGGGTACTGGGAGTTGCGAGGCTATCACATGCGGGGCGACCCGTGGAAAGAGGAGAGATACAGTGAGAGGCCTCACTGACCGAACTGTCAGGAGCCTGCTGGGCGCACTGGGGTTGCTCGTATGTCTCCACCTGGCCGGGTGTCCGGGAGGTGGAAATGCAGGTGGTATCGCGCGCGGCGGATCGACAATCGCGGAAGGTGGGGTTACGGGAAATTATCCCGATGTTCCTGACAGCGGTGGAGGAGCGGTCGGTCAGGGTCCCGGGGGCGGTTCGGAGCTTCCTCCAGGGACGAGTGTATGGCAGTCGGGGGAGGGTAAGCCGGATCGCAAGCTGCCATACGGATACAAGCTGCCATACGGATACTGCCTGACATACCGGCAAGCGGCGGTAGATGCCGACGGAAATATGTATCTTCTCGGGACCGCCAGAGGCAATGTCGATCTGGACCCCGGGCCTCAGAACGTGCCCCATCGAAGCGAGTTCGACGATGTGATCCTGACCAAGCTGGATTCGGCGGGGGGTTATCAATGGTCCCGTATCTGGAAGGTCGTCGGCAGGTTCACTCAGGGTGAGTTTCTTGCCCGCGACGCTAGGGGAAACATATTGATCGCCGGTCGGTTTCATGGGGATATCGATTTGGACCCGGGACCGCGTGCTGACAGCCGCTCGAGAGTCGAGGTCCCCGGAGCCTTCCTGGTCAAACTGGACGTTTCAGGCGATTACGTCTTCGGTTATGACTGGAACGGGGCAATCGACGACATGCAGGTCGACTCGAAGGGGAATACCTATGTCCTGGGCTCGATCGAGGTTGAGTCCGACGAGTATGGAGGTGCGCCGCCGAATGCAAGCGCACCGCACTGGCGGATGCTGAGCCTGACAAAGGTGGGTCCGGACGGCATCATCCAATGGAGCAGAAAGTGGTTGGCGGACTCCGACGATCGGAGAAGCTGGATAACGGGCAAGGCGATGGCCGTCGGATGCGAAGATGACGTGTACTTCTCGGGGAGGGTGAAGGGTCTCGCTGATTTCGATCCGGGTCCCGGCATTGACAAGCGCGGGGGCGGGAAGGAGCTGCAGGATCTGTTCCTTGCCAAAGTCAATCGTGAAGGCATGCCACAAGGTGTGGCGATCTGGGGCGATCCGGTCAGCTCGGAGGAGGTGAATGATCTTGTTGTGGATTCCACCGGGAAGGCATATGTCACGGGATCGAGTTTCGTGGAGCGCGGCGACCGAGGATACCCAACGCATCAGTTCGACGGTGCTTTCCTGGTTTGCTTCGATGACGATCTTTCGCTCGAGTATGCATATCAGTGGGAGCCGGATTCCGTTGGGCAGATGCTTGCGATCGGTCCGGATGACTCGGTGTTTTTGCTTGGTCGTTACAGCGCGGGGACGGATTTGGATCCCGGCAATGATGCGGCGAAAATAGGATTGTTCGGAACAGAGGGCTCAACGGCGCTGAGCAAGTTCGACAAGGCCGGCGCGCTCGCCGACTGGCGGGTATGGCGTGTGGGCAGGTTTTTCATGAGTATGGTCTGCGACAATAGAGGGGATGTCTACATCACGGGATGGTCTGCGGGAAGTGATCGAGACGAATGCCTCGTGGTGATCGATGGCCTGATGAAAGGTGAGTAACTGCCGGGGACAAAGGAAATGTATGATGAGAGGTCCGGTTGAACGAATTGCATGGAGCTTGTCCGGCGCATTCCTGTTGCTGATATGCCTTCATTTGGCGGGGTGTCCTGAGACCTTGGATTCAGGGGGAGTCGCGCTCGCTCAGGGTTACGGGGGACCATCCTCTCCCCCACCTGCGACAAGCGTCTGGGCGTCGGGCAATGGCAGACCCGACCGCAAAATGGGCTTCGATTATGGGGCCACGTACTGGCAGGTGGCGGTTGATGCGAACGGAAGCATCTACCTTCTGGGGACCGTGCGGGGCGATGTCGATCTCGATCCCGCGCGACCGTACGTGCCGTACCGAACTGAGACGGATGACATCCTCCTGACCAGGCTGGATTCGGCTGGCGACTACCAATGGTCTCGCATCTGGAAGGTCGGTGATAGATTTTCGCGTGGCGAGTTTCTTGCGACCGATCCGCAGGGAAACATACTGGTTGGCGGCCGCTTTCAGGGAGATTTCGATCTGGATCCCGGTCCCGGGGTCGATGTAGGCGTCAGCGGCGACATCGCGCAACCCTTTCTCGTCAAGCTCGACGGCTCGGGGAATTACCTTTACGGACTTGACTGGGAAGGGGACATCAGCGACATGCGGGTGGATCCGTGGGGCAATGTCTATGTTCTGGGATGGTTTCCCGGCAGTACTGACACGGACAGGGCCAGGGACCTGAACGGAAAGATGGTCAGTCTTACGAAACTCGGGCCCGATGGCGTGAGTCTATGGTGCAGGAAGTGGTATGCAGATTCTGACGACCGGCAGAACCTGCTCTTGTCGAGGGCGCTTGCGATTGACGGAAACGGCAGTGTGTACATGTCAGCGGTTTTCAGGGGCCTCGTAGATTTTGACCCCGGACCCGGTGTGAACAACCGGTCGAGCGGGAAGGATGTCTTTGACCTGTGTCTGGTGAAAGTCGATGGCGAAGGAATTCTTCGCGGCGCAGCGACATGGGGCGACGAGGAAAGCTCGCAGGAAGTGAGCGACCTCGTGGTGGATTCGAGGGGAAGAGCTTACGTGACGGGGTTCAGCGATGTTGTGGGACCTGCGGAAGAAAACGGGCATATACGACATGGCAGGGCTCTTCTGGCGTGCTTCCGCCGCGATTTGTCGGTTGAATATGCTCATCGATGGGACGTGAATTCCGAGGGCCTGGCGCTCGCGGTCGGTCCGGACGATTCGGTGTTCATGCTGGGGAAGTACTCCGGCGGGATGGATATCGATCCGGGAGACGGCACGGCGGTGATCGGATCGACGGGGACGAAAAGTCTGCTTGCATTGAGCAGGTTCGATAAGTCGGGCTCGCTGATCGACCGGCGGGAATGGGCCGCGTACAGGCTTTTCAGGGACATGGTGTGCGACCGCGTGGGGGATATTTACATGATGGGATGGTCGCCATATTTCCCCCTTGATCGGTGTCTTGTCGTAATCGATGGTCTTGGGAAGGTTGCGGAGCCTCCAACGACCACGGCCGTCGCCGCGAACAATGATCTGGAGGCACCCGCAGAATGGGTCGTGTCGTTCGGTGAGAGTTATATCCGGGACGAGGCGGGGGACGCGGGATGCTGTCCGCACGATCCGACGTACAGGGGGGGCCCGATCGACTACGTGAACGATCTGGAGATCGATTCCGCGGGCGACATCTATATCGCGGGCGTGGCTCGGGGCGATATCGATACCGATTTCGATCCCGGTCCGGGCGTGGCAGTTGGAGGCGCGGATGAGTATCGAAGATCGTACCCATTCCTGTCCAAGTTCCATCCGGACGGGACTTTCGTCTGGGTGAGAACGTGGCAATCCGGGGTCGCATTTTCGGTTGCCACAGACTCTATGCGAAATGTCGCGGTCACGGGGTACACGTATGCCTCCTACAAATGGGATCTCGATCCGGGTCCCGGGATCGATGAGCGGATCACTGCGGGTCCGGACGGTTTTGTGGTCAAGCTCGACAGCGACGGCAACTATATCTGGGGGAGAACCTTCGGACATGCCGGCCAGCAAGTGGGCGATTCAATCGAGTTCGATTCGCGGGGCAATGTCTATGTTGCGGGCGATTCGCAAGGGAATAGCGATGGGGCAGGCACGGAAGATGCCACCGATTTCGATCCCGTGCCTGCAGATGTCGCCAGCCACAATCGCGCGACTTTCCTCGCCAAGCTGAGCCCTGACGGAGAGCTGCTCTGGTCGCGTAACTGGCCCTGGGGCGCATGCGTGGCCACGTGGTATCGCTGTTACGGTCTTGCCGTCGACCGGACCGATAACGTGTACCTGGCCGCGGTCAGCGATTACCCCGAAGGCGTGAACTTCAGCGGGGAGCCCGGCGCAGACGCAGTGCGATGCGATGGATACCTGGTCTCAGTGGATTCATCAGGGATTCTCCGCTGGGTTTGGCCTTACATCGGGCAGAACTCTCCGGCGATACAGAAACTGGCCGTCGGTCCGTCGGGCGATGTAAACATGTCCGGATGCCGGGGTCAATCGGACGGCTGCGTGAACTATTTCCTCGCGGAATTCGACACGGACGGCGACACGAAGTGGACATACGACTGGACGGGCGAGTGCGTCGCTCTGCAAGCGGCTGCAGCGGACCTCGCGGTCGATTCGTCGGGCTTTGTATATGCTGCAGGGCACGTGATGTCGAGTTACCGCGAAGCCCATCCCCTGACGTCAGTCGGAGACGGGACCATCGAGACTACCGACGCCGCTGTGCTCAGGTACGATCCGGCGACGGGCTCGATGATCTATGCAATATGGGGCAGGGGAACGTGCCTCGATGCGGCGCGAGCGATCGATGTCGACTCGAACGGGAATTGTTACGTGGCCGGTGTCGGGAATGGGATCTTCCTCATGAAGTTGAAACTTGTGAGCGAGTGGTAGTGTCCTGTCTTTCTTGGTGCTCTTGGTGTTCTTCGTGTCTTGGTGGTTATTCATTCAGAGCGACCACCAAGGCACCAAGGACACCAAGAAGAGAGGAGCATAGCAGGGGGGCTGTCTTCAGCCCAGACCGACCCAGGAGGAATCGCCGAGCATAAGGCGCGTCGCGTGCGGCTTCAGAGAGCACTTCTCGACCAGCACCTTGCGTCCGATCAGGCTGTCCGTAAGACGACCCGGCACGTCCCGCAGGATCGATTCGTCCAGGATGATCGAATGCTCCAGCTCGCAGTCGGAGATGTGGCAGCGGTCCTGGATCGAGGTGTAGGGCCCGATGAAGGAATTCTCGATCACGACATTCCGTCCGATGATCACGGGTCCCCTGATCGCGGAGTTGATGATGCGGGTGTTCGGGCCGACGATAACGCGACCTTCCATCTTGCTGGCGGCATCGACCCGTCCTTCGATCTTGCCGCTCAGCGTATCGAGCACGAGGCGGTTGGCTTCGAGGATGTCGTCGAGCTTGCCCGTATCTTTCCACCAGCCCTGCACGATGCTTGAGTGCACGATGTAGCCGTCGTCACTGAGCTGCTGGATTGCGTCGGTGATCTCGAGCTCCCCTCGGAAGCTCGGCTTGATCTTGCGCGCCGCGTCGAAGATTTTCTTATTGAAGAGATACACGCCGACCAGCGCGAGATCGCTTTTCGGCTCGGACGGTTTCTCGACCAGCTTCTTCACGGTCCCGTCCTCGTTAAGCTCGGCAACCCCGAACTGGGACGGGTTCTTCACCTGGGTGAGGAGGATCATGCAGTCGGGTTTTTTCTCGTTGTACTCCCGGACCACGCTCTGGATGCCGTCGCGCAGCAGATTGTCGCCGAGATACATCGTGAAATCGTCCTCGCCGAGGTATTTCTCCGCGGTCAGGACTGCATGGGCGAGTCCGAGCGGCTCGGGCTGATAGATGTACTCGATGTTGACGCCCCAGATGCTCCCGTCGCCGACCCGCTCCATGATCTCCGCACGAGTGTCGCCGACTATGATGCCGATCTCCTTGATGCCGGCATCGCGCATGAATTCGATCCCGTAAAACAGGATGGGCTTGTTGGCGACCGGAATGAGTTGCTTTGCGGACGTGTAGGTGAGAGGTCTGAGCCTCGTACCCTTGCCACCCGATAGAATGAGTCCCTTCATGACGCTGACCCCCGTACTAGACCGAATACGAGCCGGATAAGCTCACGAAGGAGGCAGTATACGAGCGTTGCAGACCGTGGTCAATGCTGCAAGGCCACTGATGGGGGATCGTGGCGCTAGATCTTCGTCAGTTGCACTGGTCCCGACCGAACTCCGTACAAAATGTAGTCAATTACCAACGTACCGTTAATGCGCGTTGACGAATCGTTGACGGTTCCTCTTATTTGTTGGAGTTTAGTACCCACTCCGATAAATACGATCTCGCGTCCGTCGATTGCCACTGCGCTTGTCCCGGTCACCTCTCCGCCTTGAAGATCGTAAGTCACTCGTAAAGTCGTGCCGTCCATGAAGAAACTGGCTTCGATGGAGCCGACGCCAACGACATCATTCTGGTAGGATCCGATCCAATCGCCGACGAGATCAGAGGGATCGGCCGGAACGGTCGGACTACCTCCTCCGCACCCGGTGAGGATCAGTGCAGCAGCCGCGATAACTGCGAGCAGAATCGAGCGAATAAATAACATGGGGCACCTCCTATGCCTTCAACTATCAACGTCCAACCATTAAGATGGCGAGTTCAGGATACGGCAGGCGTGATGGCAAGTCAACCTCAATCAGCGGAACGCCTGTTTGCGCTGGAATCCATTCAATATTATAATATAGCTGCTAAAAAAGACGCGAGGAGGCCGTAAATGCCCAATCGGTGTACCTGTTGGAAAGGTGTTCTGACTATCCTTGCATGCGTTCTTCTGCTCTCATGCGCAAGGAGCTCGACCGGCCCGATTCTTCCCGCCGCCGATCCTGCCCAGACCGCACGAGTGTCGGATTCGTCCCACGGGAGAGCCGTATGGGGACTCTGGGACGTCACGATCGACCCGTCGACCGGGACCATTGAAGTGGTCCCGCTGAGAGGGGCGGAATTCAAGGCGAACGTGACCATGTTCCTTCAGCCGCCCGCCGGTAAGACATCGAATCTGAAATTCGAGAATCTGGATTTGACCGATTATTTCACCGAGGGAGTGTTGACGCTCGACGTGGGGGTCACGCATCCGTTTCCGGGTCTGGATGTCTACACCGGCTTCGATGTGATGGGTGCCTTCATGCACGACGGGTCGTACATCTCGAGCTACGATCCCGGCGCGACGTGGGGGCAGGAGGGCGTCGACGCGGTTCTGCTGAATGCCGACGGCTACACGCGCTGGTTTAACGCGCTCGAGTTCCCCAAGCCGGGAATACTGGGATACACGCCGGGCGCGATGGGCAGCAAGAATTTCAGCCCCGGAGCGACGCTGAATCCGTTTAAGTATTTCGCCGACGGTCTTGATGCGGATGCAGACCTCTCGGCGTTTTTCTCGGACCCCTATAACTGTGAGAATCGGGGATGTTTCCGCGCGGGATCGACAAACAAGCGCCACTACATCCTGCAATTCCCGATGGCGGGAGGGACGCCGGTGCTGAAGTTTCAGTACGGCGTGTTTGCGGGTTGGGAGCCGCCTGAGGGAGAGGACCCCGGGTATCCGATATCGGACTTTCCGATCAGCGCGAACATGGCGGAGGCGCTGGTTCTTGCGGGAGATTCATCGGACTCCGATCTCTATTACATCGATGACACCACCAAGGGCGGGACACTGAGGCTGGTCCTGGAAATCATGGATCAGCAGGGCGCCGTCAGCCCGTCACACGTGACCGGCGACATCGCCGGTATAGCTGTGGAGAGTCCGGACGCGCTGATACCGGGAGGATATGAATTTTTCGATCAAACCGAGCTTGAGTTGATCGCCCAGCCGGGAGGACCTTTGAGCTCGGTATATACAATCGACATACCAAACTGCGAACCATCGAGCGTGGGAGAGAGACCGTTACTTGTGACGGTGCTTTCGTCCAGTCCGTCGAACTACAACTCGGGCATCGCGGGATTTCCGTATCCTGAGGGCGTTGCGCTGGCTGCATTCTGGACCGGGACGGTCCTGGTCAGCGACACGGTCGCGAACCTCCCTCCGATCGGCGGAGACCTCAGTCTTTACTGGGACTGCCCGGGCGATCCCTGCTCGGGACAGGCGTTCACGGTGGAAATTTCCGAGGCGTACGATCCCGAGGGGGAACCTGTGACAATCACATGGGATTTCGATGGGGACCTTGACTATGCCGATGACACGGACGGCGACGACACGAATCTGTCGGGAGGCTACAAGTATGATCTGCCGGGAGCGTACGAATGCCGGTGCCGGATCAGCGACGGGATCATGAACACGGATGTGGGGCCGTTCGACATCAACGTGCTGGACTGCATCCCCGATTCGCCGACCATTGTGAAGACGGTGCCGGATTCAAGCCCGCTTGGGCTCCAGGCGCGGAAAATCGCCTACAATCCGGAGGGCGGGTATGTCTACGTTTGCCCGCACAACTCCGGCGCGGGTTACGTCACGATTGTCGATGTCGATCCCATCGAGGACGCTCACGTGGTGAACATGGTCGATGTGCCGTGTCCGTGGATCGCGACGATAGAGTACGCAAACGGGTATGTCTACACGTCGGGAGGAGCCAACTACGGCGTGATGACGGTCGATGTCGATCCGCCCGAGACGGCATCCTGTGTGAACCAGTGGAACCCAGGCTGGGCTACCGGTTCGATGGAGGACATGCATGTTGTCGGGAACTATCTTTATGTCGCCGCCCAGTGGTGGGGATTGATGGTCTTCGACCTCACGGATCCGGCGGCGCCGGCACACCTCGGGCACACCGGCACGGCGCACGCGTTTACCTCAAGCGTCATGGTGACGCCCGACAACAAGTGGGGATTCACGACGGACGGCTACCACAACTCCGGTTACCTGTCGTGGATTAACGTCGTCGATCTCTCCAACCCGAGCAACCCGACCATCGTCAAGTCGCTGCAGATTCAGAACTACGATGTTCTCCCGACTCAATGCGATGTCGCCGGGGATTACCTCTACGTGGTCTACCACCCATGGACCGGCACTCCCTACCTCACGGTCGTCGACATAAGCGACCCGACTAACCCTTCGAAAGTGACGGATTTCAATGTCGGAACGGGAACCTGGGATGTGGAGGTAGTGGGGGATTACGCGTATATCTCGATGGGCAGTCTGAAGGTGGTCGACGTAAGCGACCCGACGGCCCCCGCGCTGGTGTCATCGGTCCCCACTCCTCCGGAGAGCAGAGGCTCGGCGATATACTGCGGCACAGCCTACACAGGCTCCAATCTTGTCGATATTATCGATCTCTATTGAGCGGACCGATCGCGCAGAAACATGAAAAAGCCCCCGGAAACCCGGGGGCATTTTCCTTTCTGTGGCGGAGAGGCAGGGATTCGAACCCTGGAAGGAGCTATCGCCCCTTACTCACTTAGCAGGCGAGTGCTTTCAGCCACTCAGCCACCTCTCCACAGGATTCGGAATAGCTGATTCTACCACACAAGGGTTGACCGCTCAACCAAGCCGTGGGCGGGGGGGCGTCCGGCAAGTGATTCCGCAGTCAGACCTCACTCCCCCTTACCGTTTCCACCTCACCCCCTAGCCCCCTCTCCATCCGCCGCGGCGGATGGAGAGGGGGGAACGGGGGGTGAGGTGCCTGTCCCCATGTTCGAAAAAAACTCCCGACAATGCGGGAGGCTGGTTCTGTCCAATAGGTGATACGGAAGGTCTCAGTTGTGGAGCCCGCCCAGATCATCGTCATCGTCTTCAATGTCCTTGAAGAAATCCTCCGGTTTGACGTTGTCGATGAAATCTCTGAAGGACGTGAGATCGTCCGCTCTCCCGCGGGGCTGCGTAGGGCCGCCTGCCTCGAAATCGGGGGTCTGAGCTTCGTCGAGCTCCGGCTTGTCCTCTCGCCGCATGGCCTTGAGGGGAATGCCGGCCTGGGTGAGAATCTCTTCGTTCACCAGGATGGGACTCTTCGTGCGGATAGCGAGGGCGATCGCGTCGGACGGCCTCGCGTCGACCTCGATTTTCTCCCCCTCATTGTAGAGGATGATGCTCGCGTAGAACGTGCTGTCCTCGATATGGGTGATGTGTATGAACTCCACCGATCGCTGGAGTCTCTCGAGGATGTGATTCAGAAGGTCATGCGTCATGGGTCGGGGGAACGGGATGTTCTTGAGACCCATGTCTATGGCGTTCGCCTCGTAGATCCCGATGAGGATAGGCAGGTAGCGGTCCCCGTTAACCTCCTTGAGGATGACGACGGGGGTCTTGTTCAAGAGGTCGTACATAATGGAATGTACAACCAGTTCCTTCATGCCGTAGCCTCGTTCGGTCACTATTATCAGACCTTCTCAGAACCCGGCTGTGCGACAGCCGTAACGGAATCAGAACCTTCCATTTGGTCAGGAATATGATACTCCATAACCCACCCGTTGGAAAGGCTCAGGATCAATGAAATGCGCGCAACAAAAAAGCCTCCCGGCATGGGAGGCTATGTCAACTGGAACCACGGGAAAGTCAATTCATGGTCAGCTCGAAGTCGACAGCCGTAGTAGTACCGGAGTTCACCATGACATTGAACATTGTGCCCGTGTAGATCTCTGAGGGGCTGTACTCGGCCCTTCCGTCGATCTTGTAGATGCCCATCGGAATGCCGTTGAAAACGAAAATCCCCTGGCCGTTCGTGGACGTCCTGAACTTGATGCCGCTCATCGATCCCCCGACCTTCTCAGCGGTGATCTGTACTCCGGCGGGCGGGAAGGCAAAAAAGCCGGTTCCACCGCCGAGCACGACAACCTTCCCTCGGAGAACGCCTTCATTGATGTATCTGAGGGCAAAGTCGACGCGATTGTCGCCGGGGACGATTGTCTGGAACGTGCTTGAGGCCTCGTAGTATGTGACACCCGTGCCTGGGGCGACGATGGTGATTGTATAGTTGCCCGGGATAACCTGGTTCAGCCTGTAATAACCGGTCGGGTTGGTGGTCGCCCTGTAGCTGCCCAGGAGCGGATTGCAGGCGGTAACCCTCGCGCCGGAGATGGGGAGAGGCACGCTTGCCGAGTTCACGTAGCCCCATACGCTGGCGCGGTTGCTCTCATCGCGGTGCATGAAAACGTTAATGATGACCTCGTCCTGCTCCTTAATCACCAGACCGTCGCGGGAGCCGCTCACATAACCGGGGCGCTCGAAATACAGGCGGTAGATGCCCTCCTGGAGGTTGAAGAACCTGTACTCGCCCCCCATGTTGGTGAGATAGCGTATCGGTCCGAATTCAGTCAGCGCCGGGAGTGTCAGTGTGACCCTGACCCCTCCCAGGCCCGTGCCGTCGAAAACGTCCCTCACCTTGCCGCCGATGGACGACCCTGAGGTGCTCATCGGATTCAGCTCGAAGAACGGGGTGTCGTAGTAGTCCCCTGCGGCCTGACCCTCGCGCGTGTCCTTCTTGAGGTCGAAGAAACCGGGGGCGGAGATAGTGAAATCGGACGTGCCTGCGGGCACCGCCATGGCGTAAAATCCATACCCGTCGGACTTCGTGGATCGCCCGGCTGCGGAAACCGTCGCGTCGCCGACAGGATTATCGTTCTCGCTCGAAGTCACGAATCCGAAAACAAGCTCATCGCCGGCCTCGAGGGTCCGGGTGAGCTCGATATCCGCCCTGTATTCGTTTTCAGGCTCGACATTGATGTAACTGGAGAAATCGGCCTCAAGCTGCGGATTCTGCCAGCCGGTCGGGCTGAAGGCGAAGAGCAGATACTGGCCCTCATCGACGCCTGCGACAAAACCGCCGCTCGGCTGAATTTCGGCCTGATTGAAGAGCTTGAGGGTGGACAGGTCGTAGATGTAGACGAGTCCGCCGGTGACGGGTCCACCGTTCTGGTAGACATATCCCTGTACGCTGCTTGCGTACTTGGAGAGGTCCGGACCGTTGTCGGGCGTTACCGGACTTCCGCCGCCTGCCGAGCAAGCTCCGATCAGAAGCAGAATCGCGACGCAGATTGTCAAAAGAGATGCTCGTCGTGTCGTGCGCATGATGCCTCCCACCGGGGAAATAGTATCAGTACCCGGTGCTGTAGTCGGGTCACTAGTGACGGTACAGCATACTCAAAAGGTTAATGAAAAACAAGAGTGTTTTCCTGTCGGCTCAGCTTCACCCGGGAAAAGTACGTATGTAAAGAACATTCCCGACCCGCCGACATCGAGAGGATACCATTAGTTACAAAAAGTGTCAAGGGCATTTCCAGCGGCCGGGTTGCGTTGCAGGAACCCGACCCGTACAATGGCTCTCGCAACGCAAAAGGGCCGGGAAGAGGAGCAGAGCACATGCACGTACTTGTGCTGGGATCTGGTGGTCGGGAACACGCTCTCGCGTGGGCGATATCGCGAAGCTTGGGAGAGCCGAAAATCACGGTTGCTCCCGGGAATGCCGGAACCGAGGCACTCGGAGAGAATGCGGAACTGGACTGCGACAGCCGCCCGGAGGTGCTCGACTTCTGCGCGTCGAACGATGTCAATCTTGTCGTCGTAGGTCCGGAGGCGCCGCTGGTGGGCGGGATCGCAGACGAGCTGCGGTCGTCGAAAGTGGCCGTATTCGGACCCGGAAAGGCCGGCGCGCTTCTGGAGGGGAGCAAGATTTTCGCGAAGGAGTTCTGCGAGCGGAACGGGATTCCTACTGCGGAGTGGCGGGTGTTCGACGATGCAGATCGCGCCCACAGATTTATTGATAAACAAATCGAGGAGACGTGCGTGGTGAAGGCGGACGGTCTGGCCCAGGGAAAGGGGGCCATCGTGTGCGACGACCCGATTGACGCGCACGCGGCGGTCGATACCATCCTTCTTGAGAGAAAATTCGGCGATTCCGGGAAGCGCATCGTCATTGAGGAGCGCCTCCAGGGTTTCGAGACCACGCTCATGACGCTGGTTGCCGGACCCGACTGCATCAGGCTCCCGTATTCCCAGGATCACAAGCGGGCGTTCGACGGCAACAAGGGTCCGAACACCGGCGGAATGGGCGTGTTCGCGCCCACACCGAAGGTCACGCCCGACCTCGATGATCTCATTATGACCGAGATCGTGGAACCGACGGTCGCGGGCCTTCAGAAAGAGAACATCGACTACCGCGGATGTCTCTATTTCGGGCTGATGATCACCGAGAACGGTCCGTATCTCATTGAATTCAACTGCCGATTCGGAGACCCGGAGGCGCAGGCGGTGCTCCCGCTCATGGAGGGCGATTTCCTGTCGGCACTCGTTGCCGGATCGAAGGGGAATCTCAAAGGCGTGCGACTGAGCCAATCGGGTCGAAAGTCGCTGGCGGTGATACTTGCGAGCGAGGGCTACCCGGAAAAGTACCGCAAGGGAGTCGACATCACGGACGACATAAATGCGCTCGAACGGAACCGCGACCTGATTATCTTCCATGCGGGAACACGGAAAGACGGGAAGAAGTACCTGACGAGCGGCGGACGGGTTGTCGCGGTGACCGCTCTGGGCGAGGATTTTCGTGAATGCAGGAAGAAGGTGTACGACGCGATAGCCGGGTGCAAGCTGAAGGGGCTTTTCTACCGGACCGACATCGGCCGCGAGCTTGTGCCGGTCGGATGAGAAGTGCCGTCGCGGCGGGCATGACATGAAGAAGCTCGAGAAAAAAATCATCGACCGGGCCAAGGCGGAGGAAGTCTCGAGGGAGATGCGCGTGGCGGGTCGCACCCTGGTCTTTACAAACGGGTGCTTCGATCTTATCCATCCCGGGCACGTGGACATCCTGATAAGGGCAAGGATGCTCGGGGACGCCCTGATGGTGGGGTTGAACACGGACGAATCCACGCGCAGGCTGAAGGGGCCGTCGAGGCCGATACTCGACGAGCATTCCAGGGCGCTGATGCTGGCGGCCCTTGAGGTCGTAAACTGGGTCGTGATGTTCGACGAGGACACCCCGGTGGAGCTCATACGGGCGGTCAGGCCGATGATCCTGGTAAAAGGCGAGGACTACAAGGCCGAGGATGTCGTGGGCAAGGAAATCGTGGAGGAATACGGCGGAAGGGTCGAGATAATCCCTTTCTCCAAGCATTACTCGACAAGCTCTTTGCTCGAGAAAATCCGAGTCGAAAAATCGAGATAGGTCAGTCGCCCGATGTGGGTGGCGGCTCGAAGCTGTGCAGCCCGCCTTCATCGCTCGGCTGCTCGTTTCCGGTTGCGGGTTGACCCCCGCCCTCGGTTCGGGATTCCGAGCGCTGACGCTGGATTTCGGCCAGCACGGCTGCTGCGACCTTGTCGTCGGGGTTGAGGGCGAGGGCAATCCGGGCCTCATTCTCGGCTGCTGCGAGAGCTCTTTCCTTGTCCTCACCAGTCAGGTTTCCACCATGGATCAGGGCGACGTGGCCAAGCTGGGCGTGAGCGGCGGCGAGCATATCGGGGTCTATGTCGCTCTCGACCGTACCCAGATCCAGTAGCGTGCGATAGGCCTGCTCGGCGCTGTCGATCCGTCCCGTCGAAAAGAAAGCGTCGCCGAGCTCTTTCCATCCGAACCAGTTGGCGGGATGCAGGCTTACGCAGCGGAAGAGGTAGCTGACGGCCTCTTGATCAGATTCAGGGGTGTCTTCGAGAAGCGCCTGGACTCCGAAGCGATATAGTGCGTCCTGGTATCGACCCAGGACCTCCAGCTCCTGCGCGTCGAGGTTGACGGGGATATAGTCCGACTTGGCGAGCTCGCTGATGTCGGTCTCGGCGCCTTCGAATTGAGGCAGGCCGGCACGCTTGTATTCCTTGAACGGCCGCGCGTCGAAGTAGTCCACGACCATCATGGGCGCCGCACCGGACTCCACCTGCCCCATATCGGCTCTCGGGTGGACATCGGGCAGCGAGGCATCCGGCACGTCCCCCGGTCGCCGGAACGAGAACGTGATTCCCTGCAGCACGACGTCGAGGTACATGATCACGCCGCTGTCGACGAAAGAGGACGACACGAATGTCGAATTGATCGGACGAGCGCCGTAGTCGGGCTCGATCAGCGGAACATCGTGCGCGGCAAGATAGTCTCTGTAATACGTCGAGCTCGCGATGAATCTCTCGGTCACCACAGCCATCGCATAGGGCTCGCCCTTTTCGAGGAGTTCGAGACCGGGCAGGTTGTGGATCCAGTTTGTGGCCCAGACATCCTTGCGGTAGCCGGGAAGACGATCGTAGGGATCCCGCGGCGGCACACAGCTCTGGACATACCAGAAAAGAAAGGTCTCGTCGCCGGTCGTCAGAAGGATCGCGTCCTTGTCGCAGCTGTCCAGCACATTGAGCGCGTAGTAGTAGGAGATGACCGACTGGGACTTATCGCAGGACTCGGCATTGCGGTACAGGTTGACCGCGACCAGCGTGAAAGCGGCTATGGCAAGCAGAATAGTGAAGACCCGGTATTTCTCGCTCGATGACAGATCTTTGACTCCCTGAGAGCGAACGTATGAGCCTATACCCCGCTGCGCGAAATCGAATCCCAGCGCGATGATCGCGGCCAGTGCGGCCTCGAGCGGAAGCAGAAGCGGTGGGACGACAACCGCGATGTTCTCGAGGGGAGCGGCGAGGATGTCGCCGGAGGGATAGAAATGGACGACCAGGAAATACAGGATGTAGCCCAGCGCTGGGGGCAGGAACGCCGCGATGGGAATCGGCGACTCTTCATCTCCCGGCTTTCGTTTTTTTCGGCGTAACGAGAGGATGAGCGAGATCCAGCCCAGAAGTGCGAAGATGATGAGCGGGATTTCGAAATCGTCGCGGGTGACCTCCAGGGCCTTCTTGAGGACCATCGGCGTCGTTGTGCGGTTGGTCAGGACGCCGGGCGCGTTTGTATACTGGCGGGCCTTGGTGTAAAGGCGTCGCGTGAAATAGTCCAGAAAATAGGCGAGGGGAGGATCCTCTATCGCCACCTTGTCCATCGGTACAAGAGAAGCTTCCTCTTTGTCCTTCACAAAGACGACCTCTCCAAGCGGTGTTTTGTACTTGACTATCGGGAGGTAGGCGTACGGTGTAAGCCCGATGAAAGCGATCAGTATGGCCAGAGCCCATGTGTACCATCGCAGGCGCAACCCGCCGTTGAGCCCGATGAAGATGAGGATTCCCGGGTAGAAGAGCAGAACCGCGTACTGGTGCGCGATGGCGAGCCCCATTACGAAAGCGAGAAACAGGGCCCAGCCCACCTTCTTCTCCTGCACGTACAAGACCGCGAGGTAGAGCATCAGGGTCACAAAGAGAATCTGCAGTGTGTAGACTTCGGCGATCTCCGCGTGGGCCCAGAACTCCCGGCTGAAAGCGAGCACCAGTGCACCCGCGAGCGCTGCCCATTGGGTGCGAAGCACGCGCCTCAGGAAGAGGAACATGAACACGCAGGCTGCCCATGCGGCGAGCGCGGACATCAGGTTCATGCGATAGGCCGGAGCGGAGATGCCGCCGGGGATCGGGAGATGAGTGAAAAGGTGGCCGAGCATCGTATACACCGGATAGCCCGGAGGATGCGGCACGCCAAGAGTGTATGCCGCCGTGACGAAGTCGCCCGCATCGCCGACGAAAACGGTGGGGCATAGCGCATAGATGTAGACGACAAGCGGGATGAAGAGGACGATAAGCCCGACCCACAGGCCGAGGTCCGATCCGGGCGATGTCGGCCCGGGCGCACGGGTAACGACACCGAGCCCGACCTGTTGATCTTCCGGTCCTGCCGGCTTCTGCATGGCGGAAATAATAGCACAGAGAATAGGAACCGCGCGGTGGGGTTCCCTGCGTGATTCTCCTCCGCCTGAGAGTCTTCTCAGGACATGACCGTCAGCATCGCGATGAATCCAAGGAGGAAAACGGCGAACGGCGCGAAGAGCATTCTCCAGTAGACGGCGATGGCCAGGTTTTTCGCGCTCGAGTAGTAACCGGTGAGGGCCGACTTGTTGAAGAAATCGATATAGCGTCCGTGCGCGGTCTGAGCGTCCACGAAAGCCAGCACTGCGGACGCGAGGAGCGTCGCGAACCAGATCACCATGAGCGAGATACCGAAGCCCAGCTGGGCGTCCCGGGAGCTTCGCGCGGATGTCCCTGCTCCCGCCACAATAATGAAAGCGAATACGCCCAGGAAGGTGGAGACGATCCTGAGTCGGAAGTGCTTCATAGCGTCGGGCAGCAACCCCTTTTCGGCGTGCCAGAGGTCGGCGAACCACAACGCGGGCCAGCAGAACGAATGAGGATCGAAACCGGGTCCGTACTCGGGCGGGATACGTTTGCCTTCCGCAGTGTAGCAGGATCTAGGTTCGACCCGTACTGGTGCCGGGGGAGAGGGGTAAGTGCTCGGAGGGGGCTGGACGGGTGTGTAGGCGGAAGGAGGCCGGGATGGGACACCCCTCGCGGAGGGGTCATGCGGTCCAAGCCATGACTTGCAGAAGCGGCATTCGAGTGAGTCGGAGCCGATGAGCTCGCCGCACGATGGACAACTCTTGAATCGACGACCGAGGAATCCAGTGGAACCGCCGTTATCTTGCATCGCTCGAAATCTTCCCCCCGTCAACGGGGACTCTCGCGAGGTTTTCTGCTCACCAGGTCCTCAACCTGCTGGATAAACGCCGGGTAGTACATCTCGAACACAACCTTCAGGCTCGCGGCGATAGGAAGCGCCAGCAGCATGCCGAAAATCCCTGCCAGGTAACCTCCCGCGAGAAGCGAAAACATGACGGTAAGAGGGTGAAGGTTGAGCGTACCGCCCATAATCCTGGGAACCAGTATGTTGCCCTCGGCCCATTGGATCACCATATAGAAAGCGAAAACGATAAGAGGGCGCAGCCAGGCGATCGCAACCAGGGAAAGAAGCCCGCTCGTGCTGGGCAGGAAGTAGCATACGAGCAGCGCGGCCACGAGCGAGATCGTGGGCCCCACGATCGGTATCACCTCGACCAGTCCCGCAAGAACGCCCAGAAGCAGCGCATGGTGTACGCCCAGAATCGAAAGCGCGATCGTGGTGATCGCGAACATGATGAAGCTGAGCATAAGCTGCCCGCGAATGTAATGGTTGAGCATTTCGGCCAGCTTGTTCAGAAGGTTCTGGATTTCGTTGGCCGTACGTTTCGGAGCGAGGGACATAAGGTTTTCGCGAATCCTGCGCGCGTCGAGCAGCAGGTAAAACACAATGATAGGCACGCTCAAGAGGCTGACGATTCCCCCGACAGCCCCCTGTACACCTGTCACGATCTTCTGGCCGATGGTTATCCCCCACTGCTGCATCGTGGGGATCGCGTTGCTCATGTAGTTCCGTATGTGCTCGGAGGAAACGCCCCGCGACTGCAGGTACGCCTGCAGCGCAGCCAGCCTCGGAGCCATCTGCTCTTCCCATTGCTTGGGAAGCTGCTCAAACAGGGAGTTGGCCTGATCGATTATCGCCGGGACGAGTGCCGCAGCGATGCCGACGAGAACCGCGCCGATCACGACGTACACGATGAGAATCGCCAGAACTCTCGGGACGCGCCTCTTGTTGAGCCACTCCACCATCGGGAACAGAAGGAACGCGATGATGAAGCTGAACAGGAAGATGCCGAATACCGAAGCGATCTTCACCACGAAGATGATGAGTCCGATCAGGACCGCGACCGTGGCCAGGTTCGTGATGTTGAGGATGCTCTTTGACTGGGAATCGGCCATGACGCGCACGGGATGCTGTCCGGGGTCATGTTCTCGGGGGGGCCGATCGCGCCTGCGCTCGGGGACGGGCGGGGTGGGGTGTTTCCTTTGGCCGCCTTCCCTCGCCCTGTAATCGTCGCGCGACCGACCAGACCTGCGCGACTTCCCGTGGAATCTTCCAGGCGCGTCCGATGACTTGCCCGAAGAGCCAGGCTGGCGGGGTTCTTTCCGCCCGTGATCTTCCGGATGTGTCTCGCCCTGTCCCATTGCGGAATCAGAAATCAACTCGAATGCGGGAATTGTATCACAGCGAACTCGACAACACGCATACAATTCGGCTGGACACACTAAGGGACAATCGGAAGGTCAAACGGTTGCCCGGAATTCGAAGGGGCGAGGCGGGAGTTTTTATGCAACAAGACTATCCGATTCGTCGAATATATGCTACACTTGGGGAGAGAAAGGTAATCGACTTTCCGAGGTCAAGGCTATGAAAAAGACAGAGCGCATAAGGAAGCAGAAGGAGGCATTCGGCGAGATACTGGGACGGCATCGCGACAGGCAGAAGTATTCGCTCAGGGAGCTAAGCTCTCGGTGCGGGGTCTCGGCGTCGTACTTGAGCAGGCTTGAAAAGGGGGAGGCGTCGGCGACCTACGACATCATCTGCAAGATTTCCGACGCGCTGGGGATCGATCCTGCAGAATTTTTCCCGGGACACGGCGGGTTCAAGCCGAGCTACCGCGCGGAATTCGGTCCGGTTCTCGAAAGCAAGCCGGTGCAGGTGATGCTCAGAACACTGTCAGCGCTGGACCCCTACGCTCAAAGGGCGATAGCGGTCGCCACGATACACTGGATCGAGCTTCTGAAGCGCGGTCTGCATCCGGTCGAGGGCTCCGACGGGACGTACAGGCTCAACCAGGCGTTCGTGCAGGAAATGGAGGAATTCAAGGCCTTCAAAACGCCATGATGGCGTTTTCAATTTCCCTTTTTCAGTTCGCGGGAGGGTTCCTGTGAGGGTTGGCCCTCTTTGGAGGTCGCCCCGCCGACTAAACTCAGGCGGACCTTTCCCACCATACTCCGAACGACCTCGCAGACGTTATCGGCCGTGAGACCGTATTCCCTGCGCAGCTCCTCCTGGGTGCCGTGCTCGATGAAAATGTCCGGCAGCCCCAGTCGCACAACCTCCAATGGCCTTTCCTCCTCCCCCGTGTCCTCCCCGGGGCCGGTCAGAAGACCCAGCTCGTCGAGCGATTCCAGAACTGCGCTTCCGAAACCCCCCATGAGCACATTTTCCTCCACCGTGACAACTCTTCCGGTTTTCCTCGCCCATTCGCCGATCAGGTCGCTGTCGAGAGGCTTCACGAACCTCGCATTGATCACCGCAGCCTCGATTCCCAGGTGCGCCAGTTTCTCCGCGGCACTCAGGCACACTCCGACCATGTTGCCGATGCCGATCAGACTGACATCCGTCCCTTCGCGGAGCAGCTCGCCCTTTCCTATGGGCACGTTCTGGAATCCCTTTTTCAGCTCGATGCCCTCGACGCTTCCGCGCGGATATCTGAGCGCGATCGGGCCGCCATATTCAAGCGCCGTGTGAAGCATGTCCCTGAGCTCGGCTTCGTCCTTCGGCGACATCACCACGAAGTTGGGGATCATTCGCAGATAGCTCAGATCGAATGCGCCCTGGTGCGTGACACCGTCCGAGCCGACGATTCCGCCGCGGTCGAGCGCGAACACGATGGGGAGCTTCTGGATGCCGACGTCGTGAATGCACTGATCGAACGCCCTCTGCAGGAATGTCGAGTAGATCGCCGCGACAGGCTTCATCCCCTGCGTCGCGAGTCCGGCTGCGAACGTGACCGCGAACTGCTCGGCGATGCCGACGTCGAAGAACCTCTCCGGGATGCGGTCGCGGAACTTGTCGAGCCCCGTGCCCTCGGCCATTGCGGCGGTGATGGCGACGATTCGGGGGTCGGTCACCGCGAGCTCGAGGAGCGCATCGGAGAACACGTCCGTGTAGGTGAGTTTTTTCGTTTTCTGTCCCGCGCCGGGAATCTTCTCGGCCTTCCCGAGCGTCGGATCGAATGCGCCGACGCCGTGGAAGCTGGTCGGCGAGCCCTCCGCAGGAACGTAACCCTTGCCCTTGAGGGTAAGAAGGTGAACGAGGATGGGTCCGGATTCCGCCCAGTTCTTGGCCGATTTCAGAACATCGATGATCGTCTTCAGATTGTGCCCGTCATATGGGCCGAGATACGTGAATCCGAATTCCTCGAACATTACGCCCACTCGCGTCGGCGTGACGAAATAGAAAAGGCTCTCGCTCGCGTCGTCGATGCTTTTCGCTATGCGTTTCCCGATCAGGGGAATTCTTCTCAAAGCCTTGAGCGTGCCGGCCTTGATGCTTCTTACCGTGGGGATGGTGCGCAGGTTCGACAAATGCCGGCTCAGCCCGCCTACGTTGGGGCTGATCGACATCGCGTTGTCGTTCAGAATGACGATCAGCCGGGACGGGAAATTGCTGACATTGTTGATGGCCTCGAACGCCACGCCGCCGGTCATCGCGCCGTCGCCGATCACCGCGATCACGTTGTGGTTCTCGCCCTTGAGGTCCCTCGCCTTGGCCATTCCGAGCGCGGCCGCGATGCTCGTCGATGCGTGCCCCACGCCGAACGTATCGTGCTCGCTCTCCGCGCGATTTGGGAAACCCGAAATCCCCCCAAGCTGCCTTATCGTATGGAATAACTCCTTGCGTCCGGTGAGAATCTTGTGCGGATACGCCTGGTGGCCGACGTCCCACACGATCTTGTCGCGCGGCGAGTCGAAAACCCTGTGCAGCGCGACGGTAAGCTCGACCGCCCCGAGGCTGCTCGCGAGGTGCCCGCCGGTCTGAGAGATGGTCTGGACGATGAACTCCCTGAGGTCGCGGCAAAGGCCCTTGAGCTCAGTGAGGGAAAGCGCCTTGAGGTCCTCAGGGGAATTGATACGCGCAAGTATGGGATATCCGACGGGCATCACAAAACAACCGGCTCTCGACCGGTGAACAGATTATACCGAACAATCGAGGCATTGCTCAAGCATGGCTTGCACTCATCCGCCCAGTGCCGAATGCGTCCCGCATTTCGGGTCTCGGAGCAGAACGCATCCTGCGTCTCTCGGCCTCGACTCGGGACGAGTCGGCTCCGAGATCCGAAGCACGGGACGTGCTCGGCACGCGGGGAAACAAGTGCCGGTGACCTATTGTTTTGAATATGTCCGCCCTGTCAACTAATCTCCGATGGCAAGTATGTCCGAGCCGTAGCCGACGTACAGCCAGCCGTCGTCGCCGATCACCGGCGCGGTCAGGGGGATCATCTCGGTTTCATGGTCATCCCAGGTTCTGTATGTCCACAGGCTGTACCGCCCGACATGGGGATACGCGCTGGAGTATGTGATGGGGCTGATCCCGTACAGACCGTTGCACGAGATATAGACTCTTCCCAGTTCGTCTGTCGCGGCCCCCCCGATCAATTCAGCAGCTCCGAGAATCCGGTCCAGTTCAAGAGAACAACCTCCCCCTGCGAGGGTCTGTGAGGTCAGACCGAGATACATTGGACCGGGTACGCCTGTGTGAGCAAGCGATATGCCTTCCATGTTGCACATGGGTGTCTGCGAACGACCGGAGCTCCCGGCGGGTTCGGCGCTTCCCCCCCCAATCAGTGTGCCGTCGGGGAGGAAGAGGGGAATCCCAGCGTTTGCGAACGTAACATAACCGTTTGCACAGACGCTTGGCGGACCCAGCGGCTTGAGTTCGGAGTCGTATCCATACAAATCAAACTGGGCGATTTGTGTGCCGTGCGGGCTGAGCAGCAGGCCGGGCAGGCCGTTGACAATGACATTTCCCAGGGGCGTGATCGCCGGAATCAGCCTCCCGAAAACCCTGCGCGTCTCCGAGTACTTGAGCTCATAGAACGGTATCACCCTGGACCAGAGGAGCGCTCCATCGAAATCGAAGCCGAGCATCCTGCCGCACGATGAGAGATCGTCCCCGAGCGGCAAGACATAACCGCCTATGTAGATTCTGCGATCATGGTCGATGTTGACCGCGGAATCGAGTATGACGTTCTCATGGATGACCTCCTTCAGGTCGACGCTCCAGACGATTTCGCCTTCTTCGCTCACTCGATGTACCTGACCCGTGCCTGTTCCGACGATAATTGATCCGTCGTAGGCGATCGCCGGCCAGGCAGTGATCTCGTCCCCGACGTCGAGGTCCCACAGGACCGCCCCGTCGGCCGAGCGTGCCCTGAGCCATGTTCCCTGCGCATACACGACCTCGTTGTCGTAGCCGACACACACGCCGGCGATGAGGCCGTTCTGCCGGCCGCCTCGCCAGTAGCGCGGAAACGCATGACCCGAGTCGGCATTGTCGAGGTCCATCATCGGTCCGGCGTAGGGGGAGACGCCGCTGTTGCGCTCATCGTGCGCGAATTTCGGCCACGGCGAATTCGCAAGGCCCCAGCCGTACACGTTTATCGGTCCTTCGTCGTCGGCGACGCCCCACTTGTCGGTCACGATCAGCCGTACCTCGTGTCTGCCGCTCGATCTGAACTCATGCTCCAGCATCGGTCCGATGGCTGTCGATCCGTCGGAGAAAAGCCACTTGAACTCGATTGAGTCGCCGTCGGGATCCGACGAAGCGCTTGCGTCGAGCGTCACAGTAAACGGCGTGGGTCCTTCGGACTCGCCTACAACCGTCATTGCCGCGACAGGCGCGTGGTTGTTCGGCGGCGGCGTGACCGGACCGGTCGAGCCGTGGTCGCAAGCCTGAAACGCACCGAAGAACGGAATGGATACGAGCAGCAGAATCAGGAGTGCATCCGACAATCTGCGGTTCATCCTCGTACCTCCCAACCCGCGCGCAGCGACGCGCCGGTTGATATGTTTAGCTACTTACATAATTCTACCACAGGACAGGGAGAATCGAAGTTAAAGCCGACGCGGAAAAGGTTCGCCGTTAATCTCCGATCGCAAGTATGTCCGAGCCGTAGCCCACGTACAGCCAGCCGTCGTCGCCGATCACCGGCGCGGACATGTGGACCGGCGGGGAATAGGGATACTCGGTTCGACGATAGGTCCACATGCTGTAGCGGCGCGTGAGGGTCGGGTAAACGCTTGCAGAGCTTACCGGGCTGATTGTGTGAAGGCCGAGGCAGGATACATAAAGGCGCCCGAGCCTGTCCTCCGCAGCGCCCGCGATCTGATAGGAGGAAATGTCCGTTGGTCCGCTCCCTCCCGCAAGCGGCACCCATGCCATGCCCCCATAATCTGAACGGGTGAACAGGTAGTAGCCGCAGGGCCAGTTGGTGGTCGAATCGACTTTGTAGAAGGCGAGACTCGTGCCGTCCACGCCCCATACCGGAGCCTGGATATAGCCGGGAGTGTAATCTTCATGGAACGAGAGGTTAGCGCTCTTGCCAAACGCTTCAAAGACGAAGGCACCTTCCTGCGTGAACACCGGACCGCGCGCATGAGAAAACATGATAAGCCCGTCCGGACTCACCGTCGGCGGCCCGAAGAGAGGATCAAACGGCTCCCACCAGTCCATTGAATACTCGAGCTCTCTTACCAGATCGCCTTCCGGCGTGTAGATTGCGCCGCGACGCGTGTTGACGACAATATTTCCGTTCGGGAGAATCGCAGGCGACATCACGCAGTCATTACGAGGAGCCTCCTGAGAGTACTCCGCCAGAATCCTGGACCACTGAAGAACCCCATCCATGGAGACGCCGAAGATCATCGCGCCCATGACGCTGCCGCTGTAATCCAGCAGGTCGCCGCATAGATAGATTCGGGGCGTCCCGTCGATATTCACCCCGGTCTCCAGCCTCACTGTCCGTCCCGTGAGACCGCTGAGATCAAGGCTCCAGAGAATCTCGCCGTCGGAGCTCACTCGATGCACCCATCCGTCCACCGTCCCCAGCACGATGCTGCCGTCCCACGCGATCGCGGGCCAGGTTGTGATCTCGGATCCCGGCTCGATTGTCCAGAGTTCGAGTCCCTCGGCGGTATAGGCCTTCAGGAAGGAACCCTGCGTATAGATGACGACACCGTCGTAGCTCACGCACACCGCGTTGACGTTGTCATTGCCTTGCGCCGTGCGCCAGAATCTCGGGAAGCCGAGACCTTCCGAGCTGTGCCCGAGATCCATCATAGGTCCGAGGTTCTCGGAAAGCCCGCTGTTGCGCTGATCGTGAGCGAACTTCGGCCATGCCGAATTGGCGAGACCGTAACAGAGAAAATCCACCGGACCCTCGTCGTCGACAAGTCCCCATTCGTCCGTGACCATCAGGCGAACGTTCTGCCGTCCGCTTTGCTCGAACACATGCTCAACCGTCGCGCCGGTATCATTCGTGCCGTCCGAGAACACCCACAGAAATTCGAGATCGTCGCCGTCGGGGTCCGACGAGTCGGATGCATCGAGCCTGGCCGTGAAGGGCGTGGGACCCTCCAGCCCGGAGACGACCTTGAGCACCGCAACGGGCGGATGGTTGTCCTTCGGTGGCTGATTTGACGGGGAATGCGGGACAGTGGGACCGTCGCCGCCGCACGCCTGCAGGATTCCCAGCGACGGAATCGTCATGATGGTCAGGATGAGGATTATGTCGACAATTCTGCGGTACATTCTTTTCTAGTCGCCGATCGCGAGAATGTCGTTTCCGTAGCCGACGTAAAGCCAGTTGTCGTCGCCGATCACAGGCGGCGTCATGGTGCCCGAGGGACGTAAGTAAGACCACATGCTGTACCGATTCGCGACGAAGGGGTAAATGCTCGCTGCGCTGACGGGGCTGAATGCTCTGAGACCCAGGCAGGATGCGTAGATTCGCCCGACGCGATCCTCGGCTGCGCCCGCGACACAATTATTGTAATTGGGCATCGGATTTTCATATGTAGGGAAGGTTATGAGGCGGGTACGCGCGAGTCCGCCATAGCTCGAGCGCGTGAGCAGGTAAAATCCCCTTGCGCCCTGATTGTCGTTCCCATTCTTCCGCTCGAGGAGAGTCACGCCGTCCGGGCTCAAGACAGGGGCCTGCACATAGCCTGCGCCGTATGACGAGGTATCCCAGAGGTTGATCTCCGGCCCGAGCAAGTTGAGGACATACGCTCCGCTATCCGTGAACAGCGGCGCGCGCAAGTGTGAGAACACGATGCTGCCGTCGGGTCCCACCGACGGCGGACCCAGCGGGACTCTGTATTTCGTCCCGGATTCAGCCGGCGGATACATGATCTCCGCGACCAGGTCGCCTTCCGGAGTGAAAATGGCTCCCTGGAATCCGTTGACGACGACATTCCCGTTGGGCAGGATCGCGGGTGCCGCCCCCAGCATGTACACGCTGGACGAGGTTTTTGGGATCTGTCTCTGCCACAGGAAGTCACCGTCGAATGAGAGCTTGACGAGCGCGCACTCATAGGGAGAATAGCCGGCATTCCCCTCGTACGGATGCATCCCGCACAAATAGATATTCGCGTTGAAATCGATGTTGATTGCAGTGAGAAGCCTTATGTAAGGATTTACCGAGTTTCTCAGGTCGACGCTCCAGAGCGGGACGCCGTCGGGACTCACCTTGTGCACCCAGCCGGCTTTTGTCCCGACGATTATCGAGCCGTCATACGCGATCGCCGGCCATGCGGTTATCACCGATTCCGCCTGAAGGTCCCAGAGAAAATCGCCTGACGCCGTGCGCGCTCTGAGCCACCGTCCCTGCGTGTAGACTACGACCCCATCGTAGCCGACGCATATGGCCCTGATGATGTCGCCCTCGGACCCTCCGCGCCAGTATCGCGGGAATGCCCCGCCGGTGTCGGCATCGGCGAGGTCCATCATGGGCCCGGTGTTCTGCGACACTCCGCTGTTCCGCTCATCGTGGGCGTATTTCGGCCATGCGGAGTTCGCGAGGCCGAAGCTCAGGAAGTCGATCGGGCCTTCATCATCGGCGACTCCCCACTTGTCGGTAACCGTCAGACGCACGCTGTGACGTCCGCCGGTCGTGAATTCGTGCTCGACAACGGGGCCTTCCGCGGTTGTGCCGTCGGAGAAGAGCCACAGGAACGTTATCTTGTCTCCGTCCGGGTCGTACGATCCGGAGGCGTTGAGCTTGACCATCAGGGGAGTGGGACCCTCGTCGGGGCCAGTGTGGGACAGGACCGCTACGGGTGCCCGATTCGTCGGGGGCGGGATATTGGGAGAGTCGGACGATCCCCCGCCGCACGCCTGAAGCGCTCCCAGAAATGGCAGGGCCAGAATCGCGAGGATTAGGGCAACATCAATGAGGCGTGTGCGCATCCCCTTGACCCAATGCACGAAGCCGGCCGACACATTCAGTCGACAGTCTGTCCGACCCGCCAACTGTAACACAAGAAATATTTTGCGGCTACTCAGTCTCCTAATGCCATTATGTCCCTGCCGTAGCCGAGATACATCCAGCGGTCTTCGCCGATGACCGGCGCGGTCATGAAGGTTGTCGGGCGCTCGTAAGTCCACAGACTGTAGCGACGCTGCACATGAGGGAATACGCTCAACATGCTGACGTCGCTCACAGCGTGCAGACCCTTGCAGGAAACGTACATTCTGCCGAGCGAGTCCTGCGTAACCCCCGCGAAATATGGTGAAGAGGTCATGCTGCTGGGGAGCCGGACTTTCTGGATTGACCCCCCTTCGGAGCCTGTAGCGAGATACGGCGTGGAAGTATCCGTGCCGACGGACTGGACCTGGCTTATGGACGATTCATCCCAGACCGGCGCCTGTACGTATCCGGCCTGCCAGCTGCCGTCGTAGCTGCCGTCAACGTAATCGCCCATGATTTCCATTACGAACGTGCCGTCGGGCGTGAACAGAGGGAGCTGTCCGTGAGTGAAGGCGATAAGACCGTCTTCGCTGACGGAGGGCGGTCCGAGAATGGATGGGGAACCGTCAAGATTGAGTTCGAAGGTGGCGACCTGAGTGCCGTCCGGCGTGAACATTGCTCCGGTTTCACCGTTGAGGACGATATTGCCGTCCGGAGTGATAGCAGGGATCAGGGGCCTGCTGGAGTCGCCGGTCGGAGCCGGAACGGGCTTGTTCCAGAGGAGCGAGCCGTCGAACGCCAAAGCAAACAAGACTCCGATATATGTGTAACCCGGGGGCAAGGCGGTCAGCGACCAGGCTCCGACGTATATCGTCCGGTTCCCGCCAATGTTGATGGCGGTGTTCGGCAGTACCCAAACACCCGTAAGCGCCTGCAGGTCGGTCGTCCAGATAATCCCGCCGTCGGAATCCAGACGATGAACCTTGCCGTCGTCTGTTGCCGTGATGATACTGCCGTCATCTGCGATCGCGGGCCACGCGCAGATGGTCGAGCCCAGGTCGGTATCCCATAACGTCATGCCGTCAGGAGTGCGTGCCCTGAGCCACGGACCCTGCGCGTACACGACCATGCCGTCATATCCCACGCAGACGGCGGTGACCGCGAATTCCTGGTTGCCGCTGCGCCAGTAGCGCGGGAAAGCCCCTCCCTGGTCGGCTCTTTCGAGGTCCATCATCGGGCCGGGATTCGGAGAGACTCCGCTGTTGCGCTCGTCATGAGCGAATTTCGGCCACGCGGAGCTCGCGAGTCCGTAACCCAGGAATTCGACGGGTTCGGAAGTGGTCGCGACCCCCCATTTGTCGGTCACGACAAGCTGGGCCTCGAACCTTCCGCCTCCCGTGAACTTGTGCTCGACATAAGAAGTCTCGGCGGATTCTCCGTCGGAGAAAAGCCACATGAACCTGATCGTATCGCCGTCGGGGTCGGAGGAATCGACGGCATCGAGCTTTGCGATCAACGGGCTGGGTCCTTCAGTGGCTGAAAGGACCTTGATGACCGGGATCGGGGCGTGATTGTCGGCGGGCGGCTTGTCGCCCGGCGAACCCGGCGCGATCGGGCCGTGGCCCCCGCATGCCTGGGGAATGCCGACGATCGGGAGCGTTATCAGCGCGAGGATCAGAAGGACATCGACGAGACGGAATTTCATTTAAGGCCTCCTCTGCAGATCGGTCTCTGCAATGGTTGCATTGTTCTCAGACCTTGTAAATCCAAAAACACGAATCCGATCCTAACCTCCTGCGTCAGCGATGTAAGAACGGCTGTTTGAAGAAGCGGCGGTATCCCTGAATCCGCAGTCTTCTTTGCGAGGAACTGCGATAAATATAAGACAATATGATCGGTCTTGTCAAGGGCGGTCACTTGCCCTTGAGTTTCTCCAGCATTGCGCGAGCGTCGGGATGGTACGGGTCGAGCCTGAGAACACTCTCCAGGGCCTGGATGGCAAGGTCCTTCTGCCCGAGCGTCTGGTAGAGTGTGGCGAGCTCAAGGTAGGTCTCGGGATTCCGGGGATCGATCTCCGCCGCTTCGAGCAGAAGGTCGCGCGCCTCCACATACAGGCCGTCCTGCCCTTTCAGATGCGCCAGAAGGAAAATCGCCTGCACGTTGCCGCCGTCGACTCTGATCGCCTGCTCAAGGAACCATGTTGCCTTCTTTTTCTTCTCCAGGTTCAGCGCCAGTTGTCCGCATTTGAGAAGGTTGTCCGACAGCCGGAAGATTACGAAATCCTCTTCCTCCATCATGTGCTTCCGGTACGTATAGACATTCCTGATTTCCTTGAGGGTCCGAACCCAGGCCTGCTCGGCTTCGAGGAGATCCAGGAGATCGAACTCCTCCCATTGGGCGACATATACGGGACCCTGCGGGTATACGTGGAAAGAGAGAGACTCGAACTTGTAATCGAGACCGTAGAACGAGAAGCATACATCCCTGTCGCTATGGAGATTGGCGACGACAAATGCGTTCAGGGCGCTCTCGCGCGTCAGGAAGACCGAGCTCTTCAGTCTGGCGCCCTCGAAGATCTCCGGATGCTCTTCGGCAAGCTGATCGAAAACCCAGTCGCCCCAGAAATCACCCTCTGAACCGGTGGGGAAGCTTGGGAGCACCGGGATCACGTCGGGTCGGATTCCCTCCACTTTCTGCAGGTACCAGAGGGTGAAGATGTCGTCCCAGTTGACAATGAAAATCGTGTTCGGGGGGAGGGAGTCAAGGAGAGTGGTCTCGTAGTCCCGGGCATAGTAATCGTGGGACCGGTCGGCGTCGCGACTGTTCTGCACGAACTGGTTCATGGGTATGAGAACAAGAATCAGAATAACAAGAAAGAGCAGGACAGGACGCCTTTTCTCACCGAAAGCCTGGAGGAACTGCTGCAGCCATTCGCGCAGGCCGGTGGCCATGAATACGGCGAAGACAAGGAAAACGGGGAGGTAGTAAACCCCGATAATCATTAGTCCCTGCTGCGTCGGTCGGGACATGAACAGGATGGAGGCAACACTGAGGAACATGAAGAGGGCGAATACTCTTGCCATTCGCCAGCCGGTGGAGAGGCCCTTGTAGATGCCCCAGATGCCGAAAGCCCAGATGATCGGGATGGGATAATCGAGTCCTCCCGTCCTCACGACGGGACTGAACTGGACCGTCCACAGGTATAGGGCATGCTTGAGGTGCACCCATTGACTGCCCTGGGCGGTCTGAGCGCCTGCGGGTCTGAGGACAGTCTCGAACAATTTGCCTATTGTGTCCGGGTCTCCCCAGTTCAGGGGGGGATGCGCGGCGGCGCGTATCGGCAGGTAGAGATAGACGGCCAGGGGCAGCAAGTACAGAACGGCCAGCACGACCCAGAAGATCAGGGGCTTTTTGAGTCCAAACCCGAGGAGCAGGCCTACGGAGGGGACTGCCAGGGCTGCAAGGAGGAAAACGTAGAAATGCCCCGGGTACGGCCATAGAATGCCGAGCAGGAACAGGGCGGCCAGAGGGACCCACAACACTATTTCTCCATACGGGAAGGGCTTCTTGAGGTCCTGTCCGAAGAGCAACATCATGTAGAGACCCGTCGGCAGCAGCAGGAACGACAGCTCGTGGTTCGTCAATGCGAGGCCCATGGTGAAGCTTGCCAGGTAGAGCCACAAGTCGGACCGTTTCTCGAGCCAGCGGCAGAGGAAATACAGAGCGAGGGCCGTAAGGAACGTATTGAGACTATAGACCTCGGCGACGACGGCCTGGGACCAGAAGATGGGGCTGAAAGCGTAGGCGAGGCTGATGGAGAAACTGAGGTACGGGGTCCGGGTGAAGTGATAGATGATGAGGTACAGGATCAGGACGGTGCCGAGCGCGAAGACGGCGCTCATCTCGTTGAGTCTCAGCGCGATGTCCTGCGAAGCCAGGTGTCCGAAGAGGTTCTCGAGTTGGGGCCAGAGGAGGAAGAAGAGCGCGGCGGACACGGCGACCAGGGCGGGAATGCGGAGGACGGGTCGGGTGAACGGCCGGACTATGGACCAGAGCACAAGCGCCGCGGCCATGAGGAAGAGGGCTTTCAGGAGCACGACCCGCACAACGGCATCGCCCACAAATAGTACATGTATAAACAGCCAGCCCAGGAGACAGTAGAGCGGGTAGCCCGGCGAATGGGGAATGCCGAGAAAGTAAGCTGCGGTTGTGAGCTCGCCGCTGTCACCCACGTAGACCGTCGGGCACATCGTGAGGGAATACGCTACTGCGGCGAGCAGCAGCGTAAGCGGCAGGAAGACGAACTGCTCCCGCTTGCCCTCGCTGATCAAGGGCGCGGTGGGCTGAGGCTTCGTACGTTTTTTTCGTTTCCGCGGCACGACGGGAGAGAGCAAACCGATTATTCAACTACTTGATATCACCTGAGATTTCTTCCCTTCACGTCTTGTTCCACCTGACGGCAGCCCGAGGTCGTTCGGACTGATAGCAGAGGCCGAGCACCTGTCGGCTCCTCTCGGGAATCTCCTTCTCGGGACCACGACCTGCAAACCTTGCCCGGGAGATTCAAAGTGTAATCGGAAGAGCCCGTTTCGTCCAGCACGTTTGTCCTGCATAATCACTTTCATCCGGGGAATTGTGGGATTCCGAATTGCGCAGGTCCAAATCAGTCCCTGCCCTCGGCTTTCCCCAGGGCCCTCTTCGTGCGCTCGACCACGGAATCCGTCCACCCGGAATCGTAGTCCTTGTGAGTCACCATTCTCACGAGTTCCCTGCCCATCGAGGTGACAAGAAGTCCTTCCCGACCGGCGCATCGGGCGAAATCCGTGCTGGTTCCGCCGAAGGTGTCGGGGAGAGTGAAGATACAGATGTTGGTCTGCACGCCGTCGGGATCGATTTCCATGGCGCGGGAATCGCGGATTTTGCGGGCGAGCGTCTTCGCAGCGACATGATCGTCCGCCAACCTGTCGATCATCTCGTTCAGGCTGATTATGCCGCATGCGGCGAGAATCCCGGCCTGCCTCAGTCCGCCGCCCATACGTTTCCTGATGCGCCGTGCCTTGTCGATGAATTCTCTCCTGCCGCACAGCATGCTGCCGGCCGGACTGGACAGCCCTTTCGAAAGGCAGAACATGAGCGAATCGACACAGGATGCGTACACGGCCACCGGAACGCCCGACGCGATCGAGGCATTCCAGATTCTCGCGCCGTCCAGATGAACGGGGACACTCACTTTGCGCGCAAGGCTGCTGCAAGCCTCAAAAACATCGAAGGGCATTACGCGTCCGCCGCGACGGTTGTGTGTGATTTCGAGGCAGAGGAGGCCCGTTCCGGGGGTGTGCATGGTCTCCTCCCGGATGGCTTCCTCCACGTCCTCCGGCAATAGCCATCCGCTCTCGTCGGAAACCATGTGGAGCTGGCACAGGGAGTTCCATGCGATCCCCCCGAGTTCGTAGTTGACCACGTGCGACCAGTCTCCCGCGACAACCTCCTGACCCGGCCTCGTGTGGGTGGCAATGGCGACCTGGTTGGCCATGGTTCCTGTCGGGCACCATAGGCTCGCCTCGGTCCCGACCATCCGCGCCGCAAGCATTTCGAGTTCGATCACCGTAGGATCGTCCCCGAAAACATCGTCTCCCACCTCGCACGTGGCCATCGCCCGGCGCATCGCGGGGGTGGGTCTGGTGACCGTGTCGCTTCTCAGGTCGATGATCTCAGGCGCAGTCATATCGCGAAATCCCTTTCACCGGATAGAGCAGGTATTATAGCGCGGGGTGGGGATCTTCTGCCGGGTGCGCCGGCTTTCCAGCCGGCAGAATGCCGCTTGGAAAAGCGGCGGACCCGGCGAAGACTACAGGATGTAACGGCTGAGGTCGGTGTTTCTGGCGATGTCGGCGACCTGCTTCTGCACATAGTCGCGGTTGATGGCGATTCGGGCGAGCTTCAGGTCGGAGCCCTCGAAGGAGATTTCTTCGAGTACTTTTTCGAGGACGGTCTGGAGACGTCGAGCGCCGATGTTCTCGGTCTGGTCGTTCACAAGCGTCGCGATTTCCGCGAGCGCGTCGATGCCGTCGGGTGTGAATTCGACATGTACGCCCTCGGTTCCGAGCAAAGCCTGGTACTGCTTTGTTATCGCGTTCTCCGGCTCAACCAGGATTCGCTTGAAATCGTCCGCCGTCAGAGAATCGAGCTCGACACGTATGGGGAAGCGCCCCTGGAACTCCGGGATCAGGTCGGAGGGCTTGGTCATGTGAAATGCGCCGGCTGCGATGAAAAGGACATGATCGGTTTTCACCGGGCCGTATCTGGTGGAGACGCTGGTGCCCTCGACAAGCGGCAGGATATCGCGCTGTACGCCCTCGCGGCTCACATCGGGTCCCTGCGTGGAGCCCTTGCCTGCGATCTTGTCGATCTCGTCGACGAAAATTATGCCGTGTTCCTCGGCGCGCCTGATCGCGATCCGCACAACCGCGTCCATGTCCAGCCTGCGATCGACCTCCTGGCTTCTGAGCACCTCCCGGGCCTCTCTCACCGGCAGCTTCCTTCGCCTTCGTTTCTTGGGGATCATGTCGCCCAGCATCTCCTGAATCTGCATCCCCATTTCCTCGAGACCATGGGCGGCGAGAACTTCTACTCCTGACGTGGAAGGCTCCTCGACATCGACATCGACAAGGTCCTCCTCGGCATCACCGTCGAGAAGGCGTTTCCGGACCCGGTCGCGTATCCGGCTGTGCTGGTCCTCGATCATGGCCTCGGTCTCGTTTTCGGTGGAGGGCTGCGAGCCGGGGACCGGGGTGTACTCACCTGTGCCTCCCGGCAACGCGGCATCGTAGCGGTGGAACTCAGTGGGCGGGCCGGGTCGATGTCTGGGTTTCGCTTTCGGGATGCCGGCCAGAAGCTCGACCAGCAGATTATCTACGACTTCATCGATCTCGGAAGCGATCTCGGCGGTCTTTTCATTCCTGACGAGACGGATAGCGTAGTCGACAAGGTCGCGCACCATGCCCTCCACATCGCGACCCACGTAGCCGACCTCGGTGTATTTGGTCGCCTCGACCTTCACGAACGGGGCGCCCGCGAGAGACGCAAGGCGCCTTGCGATCTCCGTTTTGCCGACACCTGTGGGGCCGATCATGAGGATGTTCCGGGGCATGATTTCCTCGCGCTCTTCGACCGAGAGTTGCGCGCGGCGATAACGGTTCCTGAGCGCGATTGCTACCGCTCGCTTGGCTTTGTTTTGACCGATGATGTATCGGTCGAGACGGGCGACTATTTCCTTCGGGGTTATGTCACTGACTTCCATGGCTTTACCGCTTGAAGCTGAATCAGGGATTCCCTTTGTGTACGGGTCAGGCGATGGTAAGGCCTGTGCCGCCGGGGACGGTCTCAACGACTACTTTGTCGTTGGTGTAGATACAAATGCCCGCTGCGATGCGGAGGGCTTCCTGGGCGATTGCCGCAGCGTCGAGATTGGTGTGTTTCATAAGCACGCGTGCCGCGGCAAGAGCGTAGCCGCCTCCGGAGCCGATGGCTGCGACATCTCCGTCCGGCTGGATCACCTCGCCGGATCCGGAGACGAGAAGGAGATTGTCGGCGTCCCCGGCGAGCAGCACGCTTTCGAGACGCCTCAGGTATTTGTCGGTGCGCCATTCCCTGGCGAGCTCGACCGCCGCCCTGGGAAGGTTGCCGTGATACTCCTCCAGCTTGCCCTCGAACCGCTCCGCGAGCGTCTGCGCGTCCGCCACCGTCCCCGCGAAGCCGATGATAACCTTGCCGTCGCGAAGCCTCATGATTTTTCGGGCGGTGTCCTTCATCACGACCTGACCGATAGTGACCTGCCCGTCGGCGGCGAGCGCGGTCGTTCCGTTGCGTCTCACACCTACGACAGTTGTGCCTTTGAAACTCTCCATTGTTCACCCCGGGACTCGATTTTGGCCCCAATCCATCAGGCAGGCTAGTATAGCACAGGCATGTGCCGAACACGTCTCGTGTTTCGGGCCCAGGAGCCGAATGCGTCTCGCATTCGCCCGGCGGCACAACCCATCGCTCCATTGCCGACTCGAGACGAGTCGACTCCTGAAACCGAAACACAAGATGTGTTCGGCACATGAAAGACGTGGTCGGCACGCCGCTACTCATCCGAGGGCAGCTGGGCGTCCTCGGGGATGTCGGGGCTTTTTCTCTCGCCGGTGACCGGGTCGAACTCGGCCGGACGCTTCTTTGCCGACGCGTGGTTGACACGCAGGACCCACGTGTCGTAGTCGAAACCGGGGCTCCATTTTTCGGTGTGACATCTCAGGCAGATTTCCTTCGGAACCTGTCGCGAAAATGGAGGAAGTCCGGGGATGTCCTCGGGAGGTATGATGGACGCGGGATCGATGCCGTGCTTGATGGCAGTCTGCTCGCGGACGTGCTGAGCGCCCGCGCCGTGACAGGCCTCGCATCCGATCCCCCTGAGATTGCTTTCCTTGTCGGGATCTTTGAGCCCGGTGGGAAGACCATAGCCCGTCGTGTGACACACAAGGCACTCGGGATTGGTCCGCTGCGATTCATCGAGCCTCGACCATGTCTGGCCGTGACCGACGGTGTTCTGCTCCAGATCGTACACCGGATGGCACTTGAGACAGAATCCGTCGCCCGTGTAGCCGACCAGGATGTCGACGAATTCGGGGGACTGCGAGCGCTGGAAGGGGTTGGCGGGATCGCCGATAAATTCCTCGCGCCGCTTCCTCAGCTCGATTTTGAACTCGGTGAGAAGCGTCGAGATCTCCGATGCCGAGGGGGTCGTGTTGTCGAGGTCGACGCGCCAGACCTCCTCCCCGATCACCGCACCCATGGGATCGAAATCCAGCCTCATGCGTCCCAGGTACTTTCCCTCACCGCCCATCCTGACGAGACGTGTGCCGCTATCAAGAAGCTGGCTCGAGGCTTTCTGGCCGGAATTGAACTCCTGACCCTGGATGACAAGGTCGACGCCTGTGATTATGCCGAGCACCTCCTCGAGGCTCGTGCTCGGCGCGTCGGCGAGAAGAACCACGAAATCCACATTCTCGCTCTTGAATTTGTCCATGACCTCTTTCAGCGCGGGACCGGGCGGGACGACTTTCGGCATCTCGGCCGCCTCGGACGGTCGGTTTTCCGCCGACGTGTAGCCGGTGATGCCGATTCTGATACCGCCCACCTCGCGGATGAGGTACTTGCGTGTGACCGGCAGCCCCTCGTCATCCTGCAGGTTCGCCGAGATCAGGATGCCTTGTGCGGAGCTGTCCCAGTCCCTTATCTGGCCTACGGACTGAACGGCCTCTTCGGTTCCGAGGTTTATTGCGGTGTAGCCCATGAGCGCGTAGGCCTTGAGAATCCAGCCGGCGGAAAATCGCGCGTAGGCGGTGTTTCCTCCCGCGAAGCTGCCGGCGTCGAGGGTGATCATGGGGTATGCGGTTTCGGCCGCGAGAGCCCCCGCGCGTCGCGAAAGTCCCCCCAGGGGGATCCGGCAGCCGCATGGGAAGAAAGCTCCTGCATTCCTGGCAGTGTAGTTCACCATCAGGTGCGGCGGGAACGTCTTCACCGAAGGCTTCTCTTTGCAGCCGACCGCCACAAGGCACAGGATGAAGAACATCATTATTGATGCGAGTGTTCGATGCATGTTGGCAGGTCACCTCCGACGGAATTCCGGATCAGGAGTGGTCGGAGTTATTGTTGATGGCGGGCCCGGGACGTATATAGCTGGCCTCGGGCGCGTTACTTAGATAGACCTCGTAGATCGTCTGATCGTTCACTCTCGGGAGGAAAGAAGACAGCACGCGGCTTGTGAGCTCTGCGTCCGCGAGCGCCCGATGTCGTTCGCCGATCTTGATGCCGAGATGATCGGCGACCCTGCTCAGTCCGAGCCCGCCAAGCTCCGGGCAGAGTCTCTCGGCGAGGTGCTGCGTGTTGAGGAGCGGGAGCGAGATCAGCCCGTTGTACAGGCGATCGCAGTCGTAGTCCAGGAACTGCATGTCGGCGAAGGAATCGTGGACGACGACGATATTCCCGTCCAGGAAGTGGAGTATTTTCGGAAGGACCTCCTCGATGATCGGAGCAGCATCCACCATGGAGTCGGAAATTCCCGTGTGCCTGACCACGTACGGCGGGATTTTCTTTCGAGGGTTGACGAGGCTTGAATATCTCGAGAGCTCGGTGCCCTTTCCGTCGAGACGCAGGATCGCGATCTCGGTGATGCGCTCGAGAGGCGGCTTTCCGCCGGTCGTCTCGATGTCGAGCACGGCGAAGGTGGCTTTCTCCAGAGGCACCTTGAAGCTGTCAAGCGGACGAAGGCTGTACTTGTCGTCGTCCAGCTTGGCGAACACATCAGGGACTTGTCCGAAGAATATCTCCGCCAGCTCGGCGTAGAATTCCTTTGTCTTGCCGCGAAGAGAAAGCGCGCGCTTGACCGCCTGGGAGCCGATGAGTGCGCCGCCATGGTTGCGGAGGTACGCAAACAACCGTTTCAACGTTAGCGAAGGGGTTATGAACAGGAGGTGGTGGTATCTGTCGTCAAAATACATAACTAAAACCCGGCGTTACCGGGTGCCCCATACCTGATAACCAAACCGCCGGGGTAACCTTAGACAGGCCCGGTCTCCTCGCCTAGGCCCGGCATCAGAACCCCTCCAGACATAACGAATTTTAGGCCGTCCTCCAGAGACATGTCAAGCTGAATGACGTCCGAGCTGTCGACCAGGAGTATAAAGCCTGTGGCGGGATTGGGGCTGGTCGGCACGAAGACTGCCAGCAGATTGCCCGGGACCGAGTTCGCAAAGGGGCTCTTGATTGTGCGGGTTACGAAGCCCATGCTCCAGACACCCTTGCGGGGGAACTCAACGAGGACGACTTTTTGAAAGCAGCCGGGACCAACGAGGCGCAAGTTTTCAATTAAACCCTTAACAAAGCTGTACACTGCGCTCGCGAGCGGTACCTTTTTCATGAGTGCATCCAGCCAGGACAAGAACCATCGCCCCACAACGTTGGTGGTAAGCAAACCGAGTGCAGAGATGCCGACAAACAGGATGACTATCCCCAGCAGTCTCTCAACCCAGGGCTGCGCGATCTGGGGAAGCCTGCCGACCAGCGCCTGAATCCAGACCGCCTGGAACAGGGGACGTATGGCGATTCCATCCACCCACCTGAAGAGCCAGACGATAACCCAGACCGATGCTGCAACAGGCAGCAGAGCCAGAAGACCTGTTGTGAAGTAGCGTTTCAGCGATTTGCCGAATGAGGTTCTCATGGGTTCGGCCCCACTGTTAGTATCGGGAGAAATGCGGGGGTTTATATTCCCCAGGGGACGAAGGAGAAACCGGGAGGGGTCGGTCTCTCAGTTCGCCGGCGACGAGCCGAATTGCGAGATCCACTCGCCCAGCTTCAATGCGGCTAGCATGAGCCCCAGGAACATGAGTCCGGCAAGGAGAGCGACGATGATCGCCAGCGGGTAGCGCAGCCAGGGTGTGAGGTTATTGGTCGGGAACATCGGGATTCTCCGGCGGATTCGCGGGCGGCTCGATGACGGTTTCGGATTCCAGCAACTCTCTCACCTCGTCGACCTCCTTCGCGGCGACCGCCCTGAAATTCTGGACGGAACTCGACGAGCAGGCGGTCTCGAAATCGTTCAGCGCTTCCTCAAGCCGTCCCTGTGACCTGTGAATCATCCCGAGATTATACCAGGCATTCGAGTATCCGGGCTCGCTTTCGACAACGTCGAGCAAGACGGATTCGGCTTCGTCCAGCCTGCCCTGCCTCGCAAGGACCAGGCCGAGCATATTGCTTACGGCGATATCGTACGGCCGATCCTCCAGCAGGTTGCGAAAAATGCTCTCAGCATAAGCTAGATCGTCGGCCCCGCCCTTGTTCACTGCGTCGACCCCAGCGAGGAAAAGCCGTTCGGAGGCCGTCTCGCGCCACTCCCGTCCGCCTTCGCCGGCGACCATGTTCTCAAGCCGGGACGCGGCCGCGGAGGAGGTTTTGTTCTTGGGCTCGAGTTCGGAGGCTTTCCGATATGCGTCAAGCGCACGGGTGAACTCGCCTCTCGATTCGTCCACTACACCCAGATTGTACCAGGCCAGGGCGAAATCCGGATCGAGCGCAACCGCTCTCTGGAAACTGAGGGTCGCCTCCTCAGTAAGGCCCCTGCGAGCGTCGGCAAGACCGATAATGTGACTTGCAAGGGCATTCTCCGGGTCTTCCAGAAGGACCAATGCCGCGGTCGCGACGGCGTGCGAGTAATCTTCGGAAACGTAGCAGGAGTATGCCTCCTGCAATTGAGCCTTGTGGGAACGGCCCATCTCGTCCACAAGGGGGTTGGACCGGCGCGACGGATGCACGGCCCGCGTGAGCCCCAGGGCGAAACCGAGGATGAGAACCAACACCAGCGGAATCATCCGAAGAGTGATCCGCAAATCCTCAGACGGCTTGAAGCCCCAGTCGGACGCATCGTACCACTGGAAGGGCATCGGTCGACGTTTCTTTTTCCCGTTGCGATTCGCCATCTTCGTTCGTAACTCTCACTTACGCAGCAGCGCAAGCACGCTGCCGGAGATTTTTTTCATCTGGCCCAGGACCAGAAGCTGGCTTTCGAGGCTGTTCATGGCCCTCAGGGAGCTCATGATTCCCTGGGCCATATTCATGTCGCGGATCGCGCTGAGTGAACCCAGTGTGTTCGCACGGGTTTGCGACACGGATGCGGCTGCGGACTCAAGACGATTCTGAGTCGCTCCGAGATTCGCTCGGACCCCGAGCACTTTGTCGAGGGCGTCCGACGCTGCCGAGATCGCATTCTCCGCTCCTGACTGCGTGCCGACATCGATCGATGCCAGACCCAGATTGCCGCTTGTGAGCTCGGGCAGATCGACGGAGACGGTGCCGGACGAGCCTGGCCCGATCTGCAGCCGTTCCACAGTCCCGGAAAACAGGGACTTCGAGTTGAACTCGGCTGACCGGAGTGTGGAAGCGATATTCTCGACCAGGCCGGTTATCTCGATCTGGATGGTGGCGCGGTCGGCATCGTTCAGCGTGCCGTTTGCGGCCTGGAGTGCGAGCTCCCTGATGCGCTGAAGGTCCTGGGTGACGCCCTGCAGGGAGCCCTCGGCGGTCTGGATCATGCTGACGCCCATCTGGGCGGCCTGCTCCCCGACGGCAAGACTTCGCGCCTGGGACTCCAGTCGGGTGGCCATCGCCAAACCGGTTGGATCATCCGATGCCCTGTTGATGCGTCTTCCGGTGGCGAGTCGTTCCAGGGATTTCTCAAGGTCGGCCCTCGCCTTCATCATTTCGCAGAATGTCATGCTGGATGACAATCCGGAGATGCTGTCGATACTCATCGGCGTTCGTCCTCCATAGGCGCCCGAAATCCTCGGGGTCGCACGGATTGTGTCCCTATTAGTATCGCGCGGGGACGGGTGTCGGTTATTAATGGTAAAGAGCGGTGAGCACTTGCCCGCATTCGACAATGGGGATAATATATTCGTCGTGAATGCATCCGGGAAAGACGCGAAGGGTCCGACGAAAGGGAGCAGTCCGCTCACGCGCAACGAGCGGATCGCCCTTATCGTGTTTTTCATGCTCGCGCTCGCGTGGGCCGGATGGAAATACTTCGGGCGGCTGAACTCGGGCGTTGAGCTGGGAAAGGACATTCATCCCCAGGGAGGGGGGATAGTGGTGCAGGTGGAGGGCGCGGTGAATACGCCGGGCCTGGTGTATCTTCCCCAGGGGGCGAGGGTGTCGGACGCGGTCGAGGCTGCGGGCGGATTCACATCTGAGGCGGACCGCGAGAAGGTGAACCTTGCGGAAACGGTGAGAGACGGCCAGAAGGTGCAGGTCCCGTACTTAAATCAGGAGGGAGCCGACAGGTCGAGCGAGCGAGATACGGGGGTTTCTTTCAGGCGGGTTGAATATCCGCTGTCGCCGCAGCCGGATGGCGACCTGCCATCCGGGCTTGTGAACATCAACAAGGCGAACCGGTACGAGCTCCAGACGCTTCCGGGAATAGGCGAGCAATTGGCCTTGCGAATAATTGAATATCGTAATACTCATGGGCGGTTCGAGAAAATCGAGGACATCATGCTGGTGGAAGGGATCGGGGAGGGGAAGTTCGAGGATATCCGCAACCTGATAACGGTGGAAGACTGATTGGGAACGATTGGGAACGGGGACAATCACTCTGCCTGTCCCCGCCGGTCCGGAACTGATATAATCGCGCCATCATGACATCAGGCAAATGCCCCTATTGCGGCGGGGACGGGAAGAAAGAGAGCGGACGGGTCGCGGCGACGCAATCCCACCTGACTTTCGGATATATCGAGCGGGTCTATCGCTGCAGGAAATGCGCCGAGACCTGGTCGATCTGCTACCCGATTCCCCCGAAGGGCAGCCACAAAGGGATGCCGTCGCCCGATGAGAAAATCATCAAGGCGGGTTTTGTCGAAGGCGTCAAGGGATACGCCCATCATGTCGTACTGAGCGCATCGATGCCGGCTCGCTCGGCCGAAAGGGTCCCCCAGGCGCCCGAGTCTAAGGAGGGTGCGGCGGAATGAGAGAGTGGCTGATCCTCCAGTTGACGAGGCTGATCATGGCGATCATGGGTCGCAGGGGCGCCGACACTCCCGTCGAGGTCGAGGGTGCGAAGACGGAACCGGCTCAAGCCAAGTGCCCCATCTGTGGAGAGGATTGGGACGAGGGCGAGATTTTCTGTTATCACTGCGGTTATGAGCGGAAGGACGAGGAGCTTCCCCTGCATCCGCCTCCGGAACGAACGGGGGAGCTTACGGAT
Organism: uncultured Planctomycetota bacterium; assembly: GCA_964354375.1. Lineage (GTDB taxonomy): Bacteria > JAJVIF01 > JAJVIF01 > JAPKYR01 > JAPKYR01 > CAYGZQ01. Next base: position 19,853 of record CAYGZQ010000012.1, on the reverse strand, counting down.
CCGGACGGATTTCTTGATGAATCAATTTCGGCTGGCCTGAGGGATAAGCTGAAAGAGATCGCCGCGGGCAAGGGTATTGGTGTGGCGGTGCTTATCGTGCCCGCGTCGCTTCGGGACGCGATGAGCGGGGAAAAGGGGAATGGTCGGACCTACAGACTCGACGGGATTTCGTACGCGCTCTACAACACGTGGGGAGTGGGGAAGGGGACGGGTCTGAAGGGGTTGTTGCTGGCGATCGATCCTTCAAGCGACGGCCGGGTGCTTGTGCAGGGGCTGAAGGGTCCGGGTCTGAAGGGTGACGCGTTCAGAGAGTGGTACTCGACTTACTCGCCGCCGGTCGGCGAAACCGACCCAGGTAAGCTCCTTGCAGCGGAGCTGAGTCATGTGGTCGCGAAAATCCAGTCCTTGTAGCGGCGGAATGGTGCGACTTGTCACGGGACGAGACGGGATGACTTCGTCAGGCAAAAATAGGGCCAGGCATGATCGCTACCCGGCTCTGATGGATAGAATCGCCAAGGCGAAACACAAACGACGTGTTGAGCTTGCCAATCTTCCGTTCCCCGAGAAGGTGCGCATTATTGTAGAGCTGCAGAAGATCGATAACGCATTGGCGAAGGCTGCAGGGAGAAAGCCAAAAAGGGTCTGGAAGATCTGACCACCGGTCTGGGTTGTGTGAGACCTTCGCAAATCCTCCTTCGCTGACGCCTCGGAGGATGTGCGAAGGGCACCATCGTCGGAGGATGTGCGAAGGGCACCGGCATCGGGGCTACTTCCGAAGGGCGAAGGCTTCGTCGGCGTAGAGGAGTGGGTACATGAATACCTTGTCTCGAGTGAAAAGGATCGAGAGTAGATCGGCGGTACGGTCGGGGATGTCCCTCAGCTCGGACCGAAATCTCTCGAAACCTCTGTAGCCGGTCATGATCGGGGTCAGCACTCGTGCCGGGATTTGGATAGAAGCGTTACCGGTCAGTGGGCTCACGTCGACTTGTCCGTCTGAGATTCGGATTTCCGCGCCGCCGACCTCGCTGTCGAATGCGATTGTGCCGGTGAAGTTGAAGAAACGGGATTGAGTGAGTCGGTCATTCAGCGTGCCGGTCATTAGCTGCAGCAGGGCAAGAGGGTCCATCAGTCTGACCATTCCGCCCCAGGTGCCTTTCCAGATGTCCTCGGGGGACGAGATCCTTGCGCCCCACTGGTAGAGCCATTTTCCGACGGGCATATCGGGGTGATGGCAGAGGTCGAGGGATTCGAGCTTGGGGTACGCGTTGAACAGGCCGAGGATCAGGATTCGGAGGGAGTTGGGGGAGGCAGCGGCGATTTCCCAGAGTCTAATCGGCCTGAGGGGTCCTCCAGCGATGAAAGCGTAGCCTCCCATGGGGTCCTCGGACACCCACCATTGATGAGTGCCGACGCCGTCGACAAGCTCGCCGGTGGTATCGCATGTAATGCGGAAGTACCAGTCCCAGAGATCGTCGCTGCGAAGGTGCCATCCGTTCATTCCCGCGTTATAAGCCCGGTACAGCTTCTTGATCCACCATTGGTCGGGCACTTCAGCGTGACGGATTTCGCCTGACGGCTCCCAGCCCTCTGTGCAGGACTTCGGCAGGCTGACATACGGCGTCGAGTGATTCGGGTAAGCGTAGTAAAAATGGAATTTCTGATAGAAATCGGGGATTCCCCAGAGGAAACTGAGGGGCGTCTTTCCTTCGCGCATAATGTCGATCCAGTCGTTCATGAGCCTGGAAGCGTGGCCTTTGCGGCGGTACTCCTCGAGGGTCCCGACAATCCCTATCTCGCCGACCTCGATGGTCGAGCCGAACCAAGACAGCTTATGCTCAAAAAGGCTGACTCCCGAGATAATCCTGCCATCTTCGACCAGAAACCGGTGGAATTCGGGGGAGTTGCTGTCGGGATTCAGGAGGAGCATTCTTTCGCAGAAGGCGCGGTCGATGTTATGGACCCGCATGTTGAGGTCGATAATCTCTTCCAGGCGGTGGTCCGTGTCGAGGGAGCATATGGTCGAGGCGGTCATTTTCGGAATCCCCGCGAAAGCGGAAAGCGTAATAATACAGGATTTCGCCCCAGAGGGTATTTGTGAAAATTCTCTCCGGAAGGATAGCAGCGGGGGCGACCTTCTGATATAATTTTTTATGAAAAGCTGGGCATTCAACCTCTGGAAGGAGGTGTCGCGCGCATGAGACATGCAATGCTTGCCGTAGTGCTTATATGCATGCTGGCGGTTGCAGCATGCTCGCGCGATGCTTCCCAGAGCCCCGCTTCCCCCCAACTGTCCGAAAATCCAGGCGTGACCGCCTGGGCGGATATGCCGCGGGAAGGTCATGCGCTTTGGGGGTTCTACCGGGTGACGATCGACCCGGACTCCTGCGAAGCCGCGGCGGTTCCGCTGAGGTCGGCGGCGTGGCACCTCAATGCGCTCAAGTTCGTGGAACCGCCCGAGGACGGATCGTTCCTGAGCTTTTCCAACGTGAAGGTTGTGGGTCGTCAGGTGGGTGTGGATGTCAAGATCAAGCACCCGTTCATCGGGATGCCGCATTACTGCGGATTCGATGTGAAGGGGATCGTGATGGGGCCTGCGGACATGATCGATGTGACCGACCCGACACGGACATGGGCCGGGGGCCCCAACGGTCTGAGGGTGATGAACGCGGACGGGTGGACGAGGTGGTGGAACCCCACCGAGTTCCCGGACAACGGCACCATCTTCTCCTTCCACAGCGGACTGTGCGGCACTTCGGACAGTCCCGCGGACCTCGACGCTACGCTGTGCGGCTACAAGGTGTTTGCGGCGTCGCTCGAGCCGAACGATTCTCTTTCGCACGTGCTGGCGTTCCCGCTGACGCACCCGAATGGCCGAGCGGTCTTCACCTCCAGCGGCATCGAGACAAGGCGCTATGAGCTCGTATTCCCCGGGGACGGATCCGGCGGACCGGACATGATTTTCAACTACGCGATCGATGCGTCGCATGGTTTCCCGCCCGACTATACTCCCGGAGGATACATCGAGGTGCCGGGCGGATTTCCTCCTGAAGCGAATCAACTCGAACCGTTCGTTATCGACGTCAACCTGCCTCTGAACTCGGTTTATCTCTCTCCCGAGGGTTGCGTAGGTGGAGCCTTGCAGCTTCTCATAAGGGTCTCGGACTGGCAAGCGCTTCTTGCCGACACTCTCATAGGTGAGCAGATTCAGTCGATCGAGCTGACGAGCCCGACATTGTTCACCGGCAAGAGAATACCGGAGCTGATAGGCGAATGGACGTCGAGCACGCCGTGGGCTACGTACAGGATCACGCTTGAGGGGCTCACTCCCGATTCGATTCTGGATCAGCAGGTTCTGGTGACGATAATCTCCTCTCAGGGGGACTACCAGAAGGACGTGTCGTCCTTCACCGGGGCGTCGCCGCTTTCGGCTTACTACGTGGTGCGGGTGCCGGTTAGCCAGTCGACGCCGATCGGGGGATCGGGCTTCGCGCTCAATCCCCTGTCTCCGTGGCCGAAACCGGGCGGGACGAATCACAATTCGAACCAGATTAACACTCTCGGCCCCGTGAACCCCGAGATTGCGTGGGAGGTTCCCGGTCTCACATCCGACACGATGCCGGTGGTCGATCCGGAGGGCAGGGTGTTTGCGTCGCGGAGGCTGGAGAGCGGCGGGGCCTCGCTGGTTGTGTGCGATCCGCAGGGCTTCGAGGTCGCGTGCCTGGACTTCCCGGAATTCGACGCCGCGGGCGACCCGATGATGGTCGGGTGTTCACTTCTGTGGAACGATCTCGAGGGCAACGTCATCAGGCTGTTCCAGGATGGGGGGAGCGAGCTTGCGTTCGTGCCGATTCCCGGCCCGGGTCCGTACAGTTACGGTATGCTGAACATAGACGACGATGGTCATGCGTTTGTATACGGCCCGAGCAGCATCCAGGCGTTCGATCAGTACGGAGGGCTGTTATGGGCTCGGTACGGCATCGACGGAGCGCCGTCGATGTTCATCGGCCCTCCCACTGTCACGGCCGGCGGGCAGGTGGTTGTGGGGAAGCTGGATCTGGATGGAGGCCCCCCCGGTGAATTCGTGTTCTGGGGGCTCTCCCCGGAAGACGGGGAAGTTATGTGGACGCACAAGCCGGCGTATGACGATGCGATACCGTACGGCTCCGCCGCGGATCCTCTGACCGGTCAGATCTATTACGCGATCACCAACCACATCGTCGCTTTGAGCGGGAATGGCGAGCAGCGGTGGGTGTTCGATGACGACGATTATTTCCTGCCGGACATAGCTATCGCTCCCGACGGGACCATATATGCGGCCGAGAGCGTGCTCGGGCAGACGGGGGGAAGCTCGAAGCTTGTTGCCCTGAGTTCTCCGGGCGGACAGCTGGAGTGGGACTTTGACTGTGAGGGCGGGATCAGTGCGGGACCGATCACGGATGCGACTGGGACCGTGTATTTTGCGACGGATGACGGGTCGGTGAGATGCCTGGGCCCGGACGGTTCCGAGCGGTGGCTGGTGGACCTTGACGGACGTCCATCATACCTCACCTTCGGTCCCCAGCACGGTATCCTGGCAGGAGTCAGGCAAACCCTGTTCCACACCAAGCTCGTATGTCTGCAAGACGAGTAACATTCGCCCTGACATTGTCCTGAGGGGATAAGCGGGGCCCGTCTGAAAGGCGGGTTCTCTTTTTTCTCTCGCGCCGGCGTCCGAATCGGCAAACCTTCAGGCATCTAACGGGGTCTTAACAAACGAAAGGCATAGCAGGGCGGAATCAGGAGGCGAGAAGCCATGAAACGCAACAGATACGAGTATCGAACCGACGACTGGCCGTCGTTTGTGCTGATGCACATCGTGTTTTTCGGCGTGCAGTTCTTTTTCTTCTGGATCTACTTCGAGCCCACGCCATTCACGGAATGGAACATCCCGGTGATCTACTACCGGATACAGGAGATCGGCTACCCGATAGTGCTTGTCTGCTCTCTTATCTGGCTCAACCGTCACTTCTTCCCCGAGCACGCGAAGTTCATGTTGATATCGGTAGTGCTTTTCGTCGCGGAGTGGTTTGGCCTTGACAGGCTGATAATGCATTCGCCCTTCTTTGTACGATAAGATGACGACGCGGAGAGCGTGAAGCATGACAGGCCGGCGCAACGCCGGCCTCTTTTTTTGCACGACCCGCACATACATGCCCTTCCCGGAATATGAGATAGGATAACGTAAAATGGCGACTCTGCCATTGAAAAATTCACCATTATTTCTTATTATGGCTCTTGAGTTTCTATTGTCTGCGTGCAGCAAGGTTTCTGAGCTTCGTAAACCCTGGACTGGAAGAAAACAGGATATTGTTCATACTAAGGAGGTCAATATGAATCGATGGACGGTGCTCTTCGCAACGTTGCTGATGACTGCACTTGTTGCGTTGAGCTGCTCGAGCGGCAGCGGAAGCCCGACCGCGCCTGCCGCCGATCCGAACTTGACCGGATCGTCAAGCCATGTCGGACAGGCCCAGACGCACTTATGGGGGTACTACGATGTCTATATCGACGTTGAGAATCAGACGGTGGATGCGGTCCTGAACCGCATGTGCATGTTCACGGCGAATGTCACAACATTTGTGAACGGCAGCGTTTCGAACCTCGCGTTCGAGATCTACGGCACGCCGGCTACCGCCGACTACGTCGATGTCGACATCGACGTGTCGATCACTCATCCCTTCCCCGGCATGACCCAGTACAACGGGTATGACGTGAAAGGTGTCTTCATGGGACCCGGCACCGGCACCATGAAGTACAGCACCAAGTGCAAGTATGCCAAGTACGGGACGGACCAGTCGCTTTGGGATTTCAATCCCGACGGGGACGACCCGGCATACACCGATCCGTACGCGGGCGACGGACCCGTGGGTAATCCTGACGGTTACACCCGATGGTTCAATGCCAGGGAATTCGTATTTCCCGGCATCATGGGTTACACCCAGGGCAAGCTCGCGACCCCTGGCTATCAGGCCATGCTCACTGCCACGGTCAACCCGTACAAGTACTACGCGGACCTCCTCGGTGCGAACGACGACCTTTGGACGTGGCTGAATGCAAACCCGGACCAGAACGGCGTGTTCTCCGCGGGCACCAAGAACACCAGGAACTACTATCTCAGGTTCCCCAATGCAAACGGCGTGAAATACGGCTATGCCGTCGTTGCGTCCTGGAAGGGTGAGGCCCCCGAGGATCATCCTGCGAACGCGCCCGAGGCCGCTGCTATGAAAGTTGATGTGGAGCCTAACGTCTACTATGTCGACGCTACGAACAAGGGCGGCGACCTGATTCTGGACGTTAATGTCTGGGGTTGGGATTACCAACCCACCCTCATCAAGGTCGAGTCGACCGTACTGGGTGCAATTCATTCGTTTGACGCGGCGGAGATGACTCCGACCGGCGGGGACGCGAACTACTCCGTTTACCACTGCGAAATCACCGCGGACAATGTCAAGGGCACAGAAGGCAACGAGTTCTGGGTGATTGCCGAATATGGCGACTTCGACTACATGAGCGATTTCACACCAGCCGGAGGCGCCCCGGTGGCGAAACTGGCTGCCTTCTTCCGCGACAACCTGTTCGTGGCCAACGAGCCCTACAACGCGGATCCCGTGTGCGATCTCGATGTCGTCACGGCTATGCCTCATATCGGCAACGGCCAGATTGCGTTTGATGCTTCCGGCTCGACCGATCCGGACGCCGATCCGTTGACCTTCGCCTGGGACTTCAACGACGACGGTACTTTTGGCGGTGCCGACGACACTTACACCGGCTCCCCCGACAAACCGACCCACACCTACACCGCCGACTATGTCGGCGAGGTGTGCGTGAAGGTCACGGACGGAAAGGGCGGAGAGGCCATCTGCTGCGCCGATGTGGACGTCACATTGTGCCTTGAGACCGCGTACACCTGCGGCGCCGGCACCACTGTGTCGTACGATTCCGCGTATGAGCTCACTACCGGCTACAGCACTACCCAAGGAGACGATGGGTGCGGATACAGCATCTCCATCCCGTTCACCTTCTCGTTCGCCGGGGGCAACTACACATCATTGAATATCGAGTGGAACGGCGGAGTATCCTTCGGCAGTTGCTGGGGATGGTATCCCTATAGTTGTGGGTACGTAATTGGCTGGCCGTATATCTGGGCCTACCAGGCGGATTTGAACTCCAACTTGGCACCGATCAGGTACGGCTCCAAGGTGGTCAATGGGGTCAACTGCTTTATCATTGACTGGGAGAACTGCCCGCACTACTACAACACCGGTGCGAATACCTTCCAGATCGTGCTGATGGACGGTTGCCAGACCACTAACGATCCGTGGCGTGTCCAGTGGAAGAACCTGACTTATTCCGGCTCTTATGCGGCAGCCTTCTACACGAGCTCAACAGGGGGCTGCTGCATCACCTACGGCGCGCAGTCAAATACGGCGTACCAGTATGGATGGGTGCCATAGGACAGTAACACTTGAATCCGATCATTGCGCCCACTTGATAGTGGGCGCTTTTTTGTGAGTCTGGGCGCCCCGGTCGCGCCCCCCTGAATTCTCGACCCCCGGATAATACGGTGCTATAATCGAAATCATGCGATACATCCATTCGATCCTGGCTGTTTTTTCAGGTCTCATCCTGGCGGGACTCTTGACGGCTTGCCCGGGGACTCCCTCTCCGGACCGGAACGGACAGCCGTCCAATCCGCAGCCTGAGAAGGCCTCTACCCCGGAATCGCAGGCTGATCAACAGGTGCAGCAATCGACCGGATCCCAGGAATCGATCCCGGCCGACGAAACCGCCGATGACCCCGGGGGGGCGATTCTGAATCTGCTTGCGAAGCTCGGTTACGACAAGTCGACCTTTGTCATCGCTCAGAGCCAGCTCGTGAGCGGGGCGGCCGCTTCCTTCTGGACCGTGGATGTGGAGCAAGGTGGAGCAGAATTCGGATACGGTACGGTGCAGGATGGAACCCTGGACGTGACTCTCTTCAAACTGGCCCAGCCGTCCGACTCCTACTCCCCTCCTGCCCTCAGACCGGGCCCCGATCTGCCCGAGCGCGTCGCGGAAGCGTTGGGCCTCCCCGCCAAGGGATACGTGGCCGCGACCTGGCTGCCCGGCATGTTTCCCCGTGAATATCGGAAACACGATCCTTACCTGGAGTATCAGGTTTGCACCCACAGGGTGATGATGGCAACCGATGTCGGATCGGGCGGCCTGAGGGCCATCATGTTCGAGAGAGGGGATACCGGGTCGATTTCGGAGATTCGCGTCGACCGTGAAACCGCGATCGATCGGGCTTCAGGGAACGGTGCAGGCGCAAGGCCGGATGCAACCCACGTCGACCTTGTCTTTATCCAGGATCAGAGCGGCCCCGAGCCATCACCCGCGCTCTGCTGGGAAATCTCTCTGTCGGACGGAACGGTCAAGTATGTGAACTGTCAGGATGGTAGTGTGATGCCCTACCGGTTGGGGGTCTGAGCAGCACCGAAAACGATGCGGTTGACGCGGTCCTGAGCCGCACGTTCATCATGTTCATTGCCGTCGGTCTGAGTCGGCGCTTCCGGACGCCTCGGAGATGCCTTATTGTTCTATACATTTGAGGGGGCACCAAAATAAGGGATAAAACGGCAATGAATGACAAGATTTTAGTTGCATTGGCTAATGTTATGCTTTATCATTCTATCAATCTCCCGTAGGTTCTGGTGCAGTACGCTTTTGCGATCTGGATGGCTTTGGGCAAATGAAGCGTGTCAATCTGACTTTCTTAAGGAGGTCTTTATGAATCGATGGACAGTGCTCCTCGCGGCGTTGCTAATGGCGACGTTTATTGCGATGGGCTGCTCGAGCGGCGGCGGAAACCCGACTGCGCCGACCGCTAACCCGGATCTGACAGGATCCGTAAGCCATGTCGGTCAGGCACAGACTCATCTGTGGGGTTACTACGATGTCTATATCGACATCGAGAATCAGTCTGTTGAGGCGGTTCTGAACCGCATGTGCATGTTCACTGCGAATGTCACATCGTTTGTGAACGGCAAACCGTCGAACCTTGCGTTCAAGATTTACGGAACACCGATTGGGGCCGGTTACGTCGATGTCGACATCGATGTATCGATCACTCACCCCTTCCCCAGCATGCCCCAGTACAACGGCTATGACGTGAAGGGTATCTTCATGGGACCGGGTTCGAGCACCATGAAGTACAGCTCAAAGTGCAAGTATGCCAGGTACGGGACGGACCAGTCGCTGTGGGATTTCAATCCCGACGGGTCCAATCCGGCCTACGTCGATCCGTACAAGACCAAGGGAGCGACGGGTAATCCTGACGGTTACACCCGATGGTTCAACGCCAAGGAATTCACGTTCCCCGGACTCATGGGTTACACCCAGGGCACGCTCGCGACCCCGGGCTATCAGAACAAGCTTACCGCCACGGTCAACCCGTACAAGTACTTCGCGGACGGTCTCAAGGCGTCCGATGACCTGTGGACCTGGCTCAATGATAATCCGACGAAGAACGGTACATTCAAGTCCGGCAGCACGAACACGAGGAACTACTATCTCAGGTTCCCCAATGCCGGCGGCGTGAAATACGGCTACGCGGTCGCCGCGAGCTGGATCAATGAGACCACTCATCCGGCGAACGCGTTCGAGGCCGCCGGGCTGTCGGTGTACGTGACCCCGGACGTGTATTATGTGGACGGCACCGACAACGGCGGCGATCTCATCCTTGACGTGAACTTCTGGGGCTGGGATTATCAGCCGTCGGTCATCAAGATCGAGTCGAACGTTCTTAGTGCGGTGCACGAGTTCGACGCGACCGAGATGACCCCGACCGGTGGAGACGCGAATTACTCCGCCTACCACTGCGAGATTCCGGCAGACGCGGTCGCCGGGACCGAGGGCAACCAGTTCTGGGTGATCGGAGAGTACGATTCCACTTATACATGCAGTCTCACACCTCCCGGAGGCGCTCCGGTCGCGACACTGGCTGCGTTCTTCCGCTACGACCTGTACGTGTCACCCGAGGCCTACAACAAGCCTCCTGTGGTCAACAGCGGTGTCACGGGCAATGTTGAGCCGCTCGAGTTCACGACCGAGATTTACAATGTCGACGCGACAGATCCCGACGGCGATCCTATCACGTACTCGTGGACAGTGTACGATGCCGACAGCAATCCGGTTCCGGGTTACGACGGGGTATCCGGCGACGGTGCCGGTAACCTGGATGTCGACTTCGGAGCGATTTGCGGCTGGACGCAGGGAACAGTCCCGTTCAGCATCGCTTGTGTACTCAGTGACGGCATCAACGATCCGGTCGACGCGACCACTCTGGACGTGGATCTGATGGTCGACGGTGACTGGTGGGTGTCGAATAGTCCTGATTTCGCAGCCAACCCGAAATACGGAACGAAGGAGAACCCATTCTCGACCATCGCCCAGGCATTAGCCTTTTGCGAGCTCGGGCAAACGGTCGTTGTCGACTACGGAACCGGCACCTACAATGGGCAGATTCAGAGGTCCTATGGCACTGGTTTCACGCTGCGAGGCTGGTCCTGGTATACGGTACCGGCCGGGAGGCCCAAGATCACGAACCCGGGTATGGCCCAACTGCTCTATATCTACTACAGCCACGACGTCACAATCCAGGGCTTCAAGTTCGAGATCTACCCTGGAACGGGAAGCGCCGGGTATCAGCCTCTCTATATTTACTACAGTAACAACTTCAAACTCATAGACTGCTACTTGACCGGGACGGTATCGTATTACTACCTGTACGCACTATATGCGTATTACTGCAACAACATTACGATCAAGAACTGCCTGTTCGCCGACTTGAACACCTCCTATACCTACACCTATGCCTACATGTATTTCTACATCTATAACGGCACAGGCACGCAGACTTTTGTCCAGAACGAGTTCACCAAGCTCCAGGAAACCCCCCAGGTTCCCGGTTATATGTACTTCTATATTTATGCTTACTACTGGCCTGCCGGATCGAAGTACTCGAACAACCTGTTCCACCATATCTCGCCGAACGTGTTGACCTATTGCCAGCTGTATGGGCCGCGAATCTACTACCCGTATGCGACCGTTACGGTGGCCAATAACGTTATCGACAAGCTCGATGTTAATAAGGGCGGGGATCTCGCCTCCAGCTACGTCTACGGCTTGTACTTGTACGGCGCGAGTCCTTCATATGTCTATGACGCTAATAGCAACATAGTTACCAATCTCAACGGATCCAAGACCCTGCCGATCTACTACGGGATCTACGCGTATAACACAATCCCGGACTACAACGATGTCTGGAATATCCAGGACATTGCCTACCCGAGTTCCCTTCCGGGTCCTAACTCCATCAGCGCGGATCCTCTGTTCGTCAACAACGCAACCGAGCCCTACGACTATCACCTCGGCACCGGTTCGCCATGCATCGATACCGGCAAGGGCGGCGTCGACATGGGCTGCTACGGCAATCTCCCCGCGGGCGAGACTATCGTAGGCCTGTTGACTCCCAAGTGATCCTGAGCAAAGACTCACTGAAAATCAATCGCCCCCCGATTCGTCGGGGGGCTTTTTTTTGCCTTGCATGCCACGCTGGGAGCTGCCCATTCCGCTTGCGGCCGGGCAGTTCCTGAAAAAACGGTCCGGGTGCGGTAAAATCTGCCCGGAGGTCGCAATCATGGCGCGTGTTATCGGGATCGCACTGGTTCTTCTTACGATGTTGTCGGCCGTTTCGGGAGGATGCAAGGGAGGGTCCGGCAAGACGGGCTCATCGGGCGACACCGGCGGTCTGGGACGGTACATGTTCGATACCCCGACCCCCTTCACCGACGTGGGCATCGTCGACACGCCCCGGCTGTCCGCGGACCCGGCGCTCAAGACGGTCCAACTCGCTTACATCCTGAACGACGGCAACTCCCAGAGGATCATGTACACGAGGACGGAGAACGGGGAGTTCCGCCCGCCTTCCTACCTGTCTCAGCGGGAAGGACAGAAGTCCGGGGGATGCTACATCGCGTCGCTTCCCGGCAGCCTGGTTTTCTACTGGATCAATGTCTCTGCGACGGGTGGGCAGCTCATGTACAAGTCGAGCGACGACGGGGGCAGGGTATTCGGAATGGAGGCGAGGTGGAACCAGCGTAACGAGGCGAGATGGCCGTGCGTGCTGGGGACCCGGCTCGGTACCGTCGCGTATTTCTTCCTCGAGTATCGCGACGGCTGGGAGCTTGCGTCGAACCGGAATTTCAGCACCGAGCTGGAACAGACGATAGACGTGGCCCAGGGCACTCCGCTGCATCTGCAGGGAGTGACCGACGGGCGGGACCTGGTCTGCCTTGCGTATTTCGAGAGGCAGGAGAACTCGGACGGCGGGCGGATCGCGTTCCTCAAGAGCATCGACGGAGGTCGTACATTTGCCAGGTCATACCTTTTTGAGGACAGGGTCATCCGGAGTCTGATGAGTTTCTTCGCAATGGAGCGGGCCACGTACGGCCGCGATAGCGCGATTCATCTCGTTTTCGCGGAGGAAACCCCCGATCTCACGACCCTGTACTACTCCAGAAGCCTTGATGACGGAGTTCATTTCAGCGTGCCGGTGTCGGTTCTTGAGAGCGCGGAGCCGCTGACGAGATCGCCGCTGCTGATGTCGCAGGACAAGTACGTTTTTATTGCGACGGCCGATACCGAGATGGACGGTCCGGCGATGAGGTACGTTTTCTCAGAGGATGGGGGGGAGTCTTTCGATGCACCGGCGGTCGTAACTCGGAACTTGAGCAGCCCTGAGACGCTGTCGGGCGTGATGGGCGGAGACGGGTCGGTCGTGCTGGTGTGGGACGATCTGTCCGCGAAGTCGGAAGGCGGCGAACAGCTTTATCGCGTGAAAGGAACCCTCAGGGGCCGATAATCACCGTCCCTGACCAGGCATTCAGGAGAGCGGATGTCCGATGTAGTTGCACAAACCGAGCGATTCATAAGAACGTCGGGCCTGTTCGGACGCAGAAAGGCACTGCTGGTCGGACGAGCGGCGACCGGCCTGATGCTCCTTTACGAAGAGCTCACCGGTCCGGACGGTCGAGTGATCCTCCCTGCCGTCGGGTGCCCGTCTCTTCTTGCCACGGTGCTTCTCGCGGGACGAAAGCCGGTCATCGTGGATGTCGACCCGAATCTGAACATTGATCCGGAGAGAGTGAGGGCGGTGGTTCGGGAGGGGGATGTCGTGCTCGGCGTCCACATTTTCGGGATTCCCTGCGCAATTGAGGAGCTTGAGAAAATCTGCAGAGAGAGGGGGGCGATCTTGATCGAGGACGCCGCACAGGCGATCGGCAGCCGTGTAGACGGGCGTCCGGTCGGGACGTTCGGCAAGGCTAGCGTTCTCAGTTTCGCGGAGGGAAAAATCCTCCCTACGCACGGTGGCGGTGTCATTCTGACGGATAGTGACGAGCTGTTCGCGAGTCTGACGGACAAGGTTGAGAAGCTGCCGAGAAGACCCGACAACATCGGCGCGAAGGCGCGAGAGCTTCGTGATGTGTCCACCGAAGCATTCAACCGAGCTCGCGAGGGCAATCGAGAAGCGGCATCGGTCTGGTCGGAGGAGTATTCGAAGTACAGGGAGATTTACCGTTATTCGATGGATCCGGAGGAAGCGGGGGAGATCGCACATGCCATGAGAGACCTTGACCGGATCACGTCAAAGCGCAGGGAGGGCGTGGAGAAATATCGGGAGCATATGGACGGTCTGGACATCGAAATCCTCAGGTATCCGGAGGGGTGTTCGCCGTTCAGATTCACGTTCACAGCGCCGAGGCTCACGGGTCCCCAGGTGCAGGAGATCACAAGGGCGATCAGGTCGGAGGGCATGCACGCCTCCAACCTGTATCTCCCTCTGCACTGGCTTGCGCCGAAGCTGGTCGAGGCCGGGGAGTGTCCGAGGTCGGAGCAAGCGGGGGTTCGAATCATCAACCTGTGGCTTGACGAGGGGATCCCTGAGAGGGATGCGCCGAGGGTCGCCGAGATTGTGGCAAAATGGACCGGGAGGCGACCGACGGATTGAGATACCATGACTTCAGCGATTGAAAAATTCGGCCCGCCGATTCTCCTGGAGTGCACGCTTCGCGACGGGAGCTACGCGATCGACTACCAGTTCTCGGTCGCCGACACCGAGCTTGTGGCGCGGGAGCTCGCCCATGCGGGATTCAGATGGATCGAAGTGGGGCACGGAGTGGGTCTTGGCGCAAGCGAGAAGGGGATTGGTCAGGCGAAGGAGACGGATATCGACTACGTCCGTGCCGGGAAGAGAGCGATCGAAGGCAGCGACGCAATCATCGGAGTGTTTTTCATCCCGGGGATAGGAGAAGCGAGGCACATGGAGGAGGCCGCGGAAGCCGGTCTGGACTTCATCCGCGTCGGGAGCAACATAACCGAGCACAGGAGCACGGAAGCGTCGGTGAAGCACGCGAAATCGCTCGGGCTGATGGTCAGCGTGAACCTGATGAAATCGTACGCGGTGGACTCCGAGCGATTCGCCGCGACGTGCCGTGAAGTTGCCGAGTACGGCGCCGACACTGTCGTCCTCGTCGATTCGGCGGGGGGGATGCTTCCGGAAGAGATCACCGAGTACGCGGAGCGTGGACTGGAGGCAGTCGATATTCCCCTGGGATTTCACGGGCACAACAATTTCCAGCTTGCAGTGGCGAACTGTCTTGCAGCTAGGAAAGCCGGGGTGCGCATACTGGACGTGAGCCTGCGCGGGATGGGTCGGAGCGCCGGAAACGCGCAGACCGAGATAATGGTCACCCTGCTGGAGAAAGTGGGTGAGCCCACCGGTGTCGATCTTCTGAAGACGCTCGACATCGGGGAGAAGGTCATAGCTCCGATGATGCCCGCGCAGAAGGGGGTCGATGATGTCGCGGTCGCGACCGGCGCGGGAAAGTTTCACTCGAGCTATCTGCCGAAAGTGAAGAAGGCTGCGGAAGAGACGGGGGTTGACTTGCGAGAGCTGATAATGCGTGTCGGGGAGGCGGATGTGGTGGGCGCGAGCGACGAAATGATAATGGACCTGGCGCAGGAGCTTGCGAAGCGTCCGAGACGTTTCCGGTTCCCGCACGCGGTGAGGTTCGACACGGATGACGGAGACGATAAATGATCGACAAGGAATCGATTGATAAACTGGCCGGGAACATCGAGCAGCACGCCTTCAGAAGAGGCTATGTCAGCGCATTTACTCTTGCCGCGTATCCCGTTGAGCAGCGTGAGGAGCTGACCCTGCACATAACGCGCGAATGCGACGGGCTGGTGTACGGAAACGCCGAGGTCGCAACCATAGAAGCGTTCAAGGCCTGCGTGACCGCTCTCGACGGAAGGGTCGATTACATCGTTTACGATACCGCGCTCGATTTCGACATGAGCGAGTTCACCCGCGACGGAAAAAAGCGTCACGGGAAATCAGTTATCCTTCCCTACAGCGACAAGAGAGTATGGGTCGAGAGCGTCAGATACACGCTTCTCGCGCTGATCCCGGATCTCCCTCGGAAGAAGGTCGTCGTGATCGGCAGGACCGATGCTCCGAACACTCTCGCCGCGTTGCTGACCGCAGAGCTCGCGGGGTACTGCGGATCGGTTCGGCGCTACGACGCGGATGCGGAGTACGGGCGGGACGCCGCCCCGAAGAAGGTCCTGCAAGAGGCGGAGGTCGTCATAGGGGCCGCCATTTACACCAGGGTCATTGCGAGAGAACAGCTCGAGATCTGCCGCAGGAAGCCGATTGTGATGGACGCAGGAATCGGCACCCTCACGCCCGATGCCGCGGAATACGCCCGGGAGAAGGGGCTGAGAATGATCCGGGTGGACAATCGCGCCGCGATGGCCGGGATGCTTGTCAGCCTCATACAGTCGCACGACCTGGTCACGAGGGTGATGGGATCGGGAAAGGTCAACGGGGTACCTGTTGTGGCGGGCGGAATTATCGGCGCACCCGGCACTATAGTCGTCGATTCGATCGATCAGCCGTCGATCGCGATCGGCTTCGCGGACGGGACCGGTCGAATTCGCTATCAGCCCGCCAACGCAGAGGAAGCCGAGAGAATGCGGAGAGTGACTCAAGCGCTGGGTCAAGAGGGCTCCCATGGGTGAAGGAGGAGTGATCTTCCGCGCCGACGGTTCGAAAGAACTGGGGATGGGGCATGTCGTCCGGTCCCTGTCGCTTGCGTCCACATTGGTGGCGGAACTTCAGGAACGGGGAAGGGAAATCCCGATCGAGTTTGTTGTTCGCGAGGATGCAGGCTCTCAGAGAGTGCTGAAGGGATCGCCCTTTATAAATCGAGTCAGATGGATTACGCAGGATGCCCGCGACATCGATTCGATGGCCCAGATTGTTGGAGAACTGAGCCCGGCTGTGGTGGTAACCGATATCGACCTGAGGGGACGTGTGGAGGAGTATCAAGCGGCGATTTTTCCCTCGGCGCACGTAAGTCTTCACGAGCACAACTACGAAATCCTCGCTGCAGATCGTGTCATAGCTCCGACGGTTCGTCCGCTGACGATTTGTCCCGACGGCGCGTTGGGAGTGACGCATTTCGCCGGGAGCGAGTACATCCTTCTCTCTGACGAGATTTCGAAGCTTCGCCACATCGCTCAGAGTCCGGGAGATCCCCCGCGAAAGGTATTGGTGACGATGGGTGGCGGAGATCCCGCCGGACTCACCCGAAAAGTGCTGGGCGCAATACGCGGGTACAACGATCCGAAAGTCGTGTGGACGGTCGTGCTGGGTCCGGCGTCAGGCTATGACAAATGGGAATTCGCGCGGGAGTTCCCGATGAAGGTCGAGTATGTCGAAGGTGCCGAGTTGCCTCACGGTGAATTCCTTCAGAGAATTGCGGGCGCAGATGCGGTGATCACAAACGGCGCGACGACTCTCTATGAGGCGCTTGCGCTGGGACGGCCGTCTATGGCGGTCCCACAGAACGAGTTCGAGTCCGACGTGGTGCGGATCCTTGCTGAGAAAGGCGCGTGTCTCGCACCGGTGGACGTGACGCCGGTTGGAATCATGGAAATGATAAACCGATTTCTGTCGGATGGGGCACTGAGAGCGAGCGTCGCGTCAAAGGGAACGGAACTGATCGATGGGCAAGGGGTGCGAAGGGTCGCTACGATGATTCTGGAGTTGCTGGGATAGGTATAGATGTAGCCCTGCCACCTGGCGATTCTCTACCACAGCTTGATGATTCTGAGCCCGCCCTCGCTGTCCGCGATATAGGCATAACCTCCCGATACCGCGACTCCGATGGCTATACCGGGCGTATCGACCGAGCTGTAAAGAGAAGCTGATCCCGGCGGTTCGATATCGACAACCTGCAATCCGTTCTCGTCGTTCGCGACATACGCGAAGCTGCCCGATACCGCGACTCCTTCAGCCCACTGCGGCGTGAAGATGTACTGAATCATGTTGGCCGATTCCGGCGGTTCAATATCGACTATCCCAAGTTCCGAGAAACCGGAAGCATGCTGGGACACATAGGCGTGCCCCCCCGACACCGCGACCCCATTGGCGGAGCCGGGTCCCAGCACCGCCTTGACTGTGAATGCTGATTCGGGCGGATTGACGTCGATGACCTGAAGTCCCGATTCCTCATCGGCGACAAACGCGTAGCCTCCGGATATGGCGACTTCCAAGGCGTTTTCGGGCGTATCGACCGAGTTGATGAGGTAAGCCGACTCCGGCGGCTCGACGTCGATTATCCCCAGGCCTGATAGTCCCTGCGTGACATACGCGTAGCCTGCCTCCACTGCGACTCCGACGGCATCACCAGGAGTATCCACCGACTTGACGATGTAACCCGATTCGGGCGATGCAATGTCAATTATCTGAAGTCCTCTGTATTCGTCCGCCGCGTAGGCGTGGCTCCCCGACACCGTGACTCCAACGGCATCGCCGGGCGTATCGACGGAGCTCGCAAAGTGAGCGATCTCCAGCGGATCGATGTCGATCACCTGCAGTCCGGCCGATCCGCCCGCTACGTACGCGTAACCTTCCTGTACCGCGACCCCGTTGGAATGGCCAGGCGTACCGGCTGAACCGGCATTGAACGCCGACTCCGGCGGCTCTATGTCGATTACCTGAAGTCCTGATTCAACATCCGCTACGTAGGCGTAATCTCCCCATACCGCGACTTCAAGAGCGTGCCCGGGCGTGTCCACCGTCTTCACGAAATAGGCGAATTCCGGCGGCTCAACGTGGAATACCTGAAGTGCCGAAGCGGCGCAGAAGTATGCACAGTCTCCCGATACCGTGATTCCGTAGGCGTAACCGTATGTGATGAAGGGTATCTCTTGAGAAGTGACAATGAAGGCCAGGTCCGGCTTCTGAACGTCGACTATCACGAATCCCGGGTACTGCACGCCAAACTCGGAATCATAGTGCGCGTCCGTCATGTATACGTAGTTTCCCGATACAGTTACCCCATAGGCCCTGTTACCCGCTTCGACCGATTTCACGATGCAGGCCGATTCCGGCGGGTCGACATCGATGACCTGAAGTCCCAACCCGGTGACCGCGACGTAAGCGTAGCCTCCCGACGCTGCGACCCCGTTGGCAGCGCCATCCGTTGCCACCGAGTTGACAACGTAGGCGGATTCCGGCGGATCGATGTCGACAATCCGAAGTTGCCACGAGCTGCGCGTCACGTAGGCATAACCTCCCAATACCGCGACTTTGCGGGCTTCACCGGTATCGACTGATTTGACGATGTAAGCCGATTCCAGCGGCTCGACATCGATTATCTGGAGTCCCGAATCGCCGTCCGCCACATACGCGTAACCTCCCGATACCGCCACTCCCTGGGCCTCGCCGGGCGTATCGACCCGAGTTACCCAGATCGGATTAACGGGATCGGAAATATCGAATACATGAAGCCCATTAACGCTCCCCGCTACGTAAGCGAGATCGCCGGCTACACAGACATCATGGGGGCTGAAGTTCAGCCAAGGGGGTGTGACATCAACAGGATAACCGGGCGGCCACCCTACAGCGACAGGGAACACCTGGCATGCCGTCAAGTCCAGCCAAGGTTTGCCGGAAGGATCGTTCTCCTGAGCCTCCTTGCTGATAAGACACTGGTAATCCCCGGGCGGAGCCAGTTTGACATTCTCGACCATAGCCTCATATCGCGTGTACCCGTCGCCGTCCGTTGCCCAGCTCCCCTCAACTTCACCATCGAATAGCTCGGGGCATTCGACACGAACCGGGTGCGCCTCGTCTTTCCCCTGTCGGTCGTAGATATCGACTTGAAGTATCGTCGTTCCGCCTTGCGAAGTGAGCCCGGGACCTAAGTCCTGGACAACCATCTTCCAAGCTTCCGTGCAGTTCGCCTCGGGTCCAAAATCAGTTATGGGATCAACAACCGGCTTGTGAATCGCTTGCGCCCAGCTCGCGTCGATCGCGTAACCGAAGACCCAGGGGTTCGGTGCGTCGGGCATATCGATCCGGTAGGTCACGATGATCTCATCCCCGGCATAGAAGGCGTTCCGGGTGTTCGCGGGATCGTCTGTCACAAATCGTTTGTGCCCGTTCAATGTTGCGGTTGGAGCAGTCACGGTCGCGAGCTTGCCCTTGACATAGCCCTCGAAACCATGTCCTCCCGTCGTCGGGTTGAACAGAGTCGTGTAGCCGTCGGCATTCACAACTTCCCCCTCGCCCAGAGTCCGGTCCGACACGATGAGCCCTGATCCAGGGAACAGGTGGCTCCCGCTGAACATCGCGATCCCGCGGACATCAAAACCCGTCAGATTCGGATTCGAGAACGGATGCTTGATCGAGACAT
>CAYGZQ010000011.1:0-77721 GCA_964354375.1 uncultured Planctomycetota bacterium | reverse complement strand
AGCGCCCCGAGAATCTCCCGATACCGGTGATCCTTGCCGACACTTCCGATGTAAGAGGCTACGCGACACACATACCTCCCGTCTTCGACAAGCTTGCCGAGCGTTACTGGCCCGGACAACTGACGATAGTGCTCGAATCGAGCGGGAAGATAGACCACCTGGTGGGCGGCGGCCTGAATACGATAGGCTTCAGAGTGCCGGACTACGATCTGGTCACGGACATCGTGAGGGCCGTCAAGGCGCCTCTTGCTCTCACAAGCGCCAACCCTCATGATCTCCAGCCGTCCGCGATGCACGAACGGCTCCTCGCCTGGTGGAAGAACCAGGTCGAGCTTATCGTCCTCGGACGCTCGACCGCCCCAAGGTCCGCGTCGGCTGTGGTCGACCTCGTCTCGGTCCCCCACCGCATACTTCGGGAGGGCATAATCGATACCGAAGAGCTCAGCCGGATGATTGCGTGAAATCGGCGAGGCTGATCCCGGATGAACCGATCTCCCCAGAAAAATCCCGATAGAGCCGGGTTTGTCGAGAGGTTCTGGCTCGTTTCCCTCCTTGCTTTCGTCCTCCTCACCAGGGTCTTCTTTCTGGACATGGGATTCGGTCGCGCGGACGCGTGGCGCGTCGGCCTTACCGGGAAGCTCCTTGTGACGACTGGACAATACTTCCCGTCGCGTCCACCCGGCTTCCCGCTTCTGGAGATGATCTCCGCGCTGAGCTACAGCCTGTTACACAGCAGCCCGATGACCTGGACCGTCACTAACGCACTGACTTGCATCGTCTTCTGCGCCTCGGTTGTGGCGCTCTGGGCGCTCGCCAGGAGATGGGGAGTGAGGTCGCCCCTGATGGTGGCTGGTGTCTACGCTTTCGCGCCGCTGAACTGGGTCTACTCGGTCGAGACGATCGATTATCTCTGGATGACATCGTTCCTGATCCTCTCGGTGCTGGCAGTCGAGTCCGATCGCAGGTTCGCTCCGCTGATGTCCGGAGTCTGGCTGGGACTGGCCGCAGCGTCGAGATTCTTTGCCGCGCTCCAGGTTGTGCCCTTTCTGGTCCTGGCATGGACAAAGCGATTGTCGGCAAGACAGCTTGTGATACTTGTTCTGTCCTTCATTCTCATTTCGCTTGTGTTCTACTCAGTCGTTTTCGCGAAGAAGACAAGCTTGTCCGAGTACCTGGGATGGTTCCAGGAGTTGAATAAGGAAAGTTCGAGGATGGCGGGCTTGAAGGGCGGTACGCTAGTGCAGAGATTCCTCATCCCGGCGACAAGTCTTTTCGGCCCGCTCGCTACGATCGGATTTATTGTTGCAGGGTTATGGGGCATTCCCGCATTCGTCAAAGGCCTTCGGGATCGCGACCGGGGCGTCTGGGCGCCCCTGCTGATCGCACTTTTCATCATGGTGCCGTACATTTGGCATCTTCACCCGAACTACTGGATTCCGGCGACCGGTTTCCTGCTCATCATCCTTGCGCGATCGGTGAAACCGCGGGTTTTCGCCGTGGTCGGGGCCCTGATAATCCTGGCGAACTTTCCCTGGTGGCAGACGAATATCGAGGGGCTTCGTATTATCGACCCCTCCGGACGGAATCCCGCGATTCAGTCGTACGCGCGCAATCTCGCGCCGTTTCAGAATGAGAACGTCTTCAACGAGACCCGCGTAAGGCAACTCCTCTTTCTGTCTGCCGAGGAGCTCATCAATCGCGATTTTCCGTCCGATCAGATCGTCATGGTGAGCCTGCGTCTCCCGGTCATCGCCTTCCTGGTTCCGGACATGCGCGAGGTGGACCTGCCGCTTGCCGACGGAAGCACGATCAACGTCTGGGCTTCACACTTGGGAGGGCCCAGGTTCCGATACATGCTGTCACCGACACAGGTGGGAAAGGCGATTGAGTCGGGATACTCGGTCGCCTACCTTCCGGGCATTGAAAATGCCTACTTTGCCGAGTACGGCGTGGATATTGACCGGGTGGAGGATCTGGAGGTCCTTCCGAACAGGCCGTAGCCCGAAGTCCTCTGGGGTCGCCGGCGCTTTCCTTGACCCCCCCTCCGCTGCGCGGTTATACTGCGCCCTTGTCGATCAATCTGAAGGAGGTCTCTAAATGCCGCGTTCAGTAGGCCTCAGACATTCCGCGCACGGTCGCAGAAATGCCGCAGGGAAACTCAAGATTTTCGCAGGCAGCGCTTCGGTCGACCTGACGAAGGAAATTTGCGCCAAGCTGGGCATTACACCTGGACGTGTCAAGTGTCAGAAGTTCACCAACGACAACACGTTCTGCGCAATCGAGGAGAACGTACGGGAGTGCGATGTGTTCCTCGTGCAGACATCGGTCAGGCCGGTCAATGACAACCTGATGGAAGCGCTGATCATGATC
Organism: uncultured Planctomycetota bacterium; assembly: GCA_964354375.1. Classification (GTDB taxonomy): domain Bacteria; phylum JAJVIF01; class JAJVIF01; order JAPKYR01; family JAPKYR01; genus CAYGZQ01. The sequence goes on along the minus strand of CAYGZQ010000011.1, from coordinate 75,351 downwards.
GATGCGCTGCTGCGCGCGAGCGCAAGGCGCATCACGATGGTCATGCCCTACTACGCGTACTCCCGCTCCGACAAAAAGGACCGACCGAGGATCCCGATAACAGCGAGTCTCGTGGCAAGGATCCTCGAAACCGCGGGCGCGGACCGTCTGGTCACGATGGACCTCCACGCGGAACAGATACAGGGTTTCTTCTCGGTGCCCGTGGACCAGTTGGTGGCGAAACCCATAATCGTCAGGTATTTCGAATCCAGGCGCATAAAGAAGCCGGTAGTCGTGGCGCCCGACGCGGGAAGCGCCCGACGGTCGGGCGAATACGCGGAAAGGTTGAAGTGCCCGCTCGCAGTAATCGACAAACGCCGCGACAAGGTGACCGGCGAGTTGAGAATCCATGGCGTGGTCGGCGACGTGAAGGGCAACACGGCGATCATCCTCGACGACGAGATCAACTCCGGAGGGAGCATCATCAGGGCGATATCGACCGTTATGGAGTGGGGCGCGAAAGAGGTCTACGCAGGCTGCACGCATGCCGTGTTCAGCCCCGACGCGGTCGGGAAACTCGAGAAGACCGACGTGAAGGAGATCGTGGTCACCAATACCGTGCCGATCTTCGATTACGGCACGAGGAACAAGCTGACGGTTCTCTCGGTGGGGCCTCTGTTCGCCAAGGCCATCAACTCGATTCACACCGGCACGAGCGTGAGCGCTCATTTCAAGTAGAGCCCCGCGGTACGGGCAGGTTCATATGCTGGCACTCGAACTGCTTTCACTCATTCAGCAGACAACCGAATCCGTTGGCCAACAGGCTGTTCAGTTGACGCAGGCTTCAGGCGATGGAAGCGGGAGCATCAGCATGTTCGAACGCCTCTCCGAGTGGTGCGTCCATGTTATCGAGGTCATGGACTACCCCGGGATCTTCGTTCTCATGGCGCTCGAATCGATGATCGTCCCTATCCCCAGCGAGGCGGTTATGCCGTTCGCCGGTTTCCTTGCCTACGAAGAGAAAATGAACATGGTCGTGGTAGCCGTCGTTTCGACGCTCGGCTCCCTTGTCGGCAGTATGATCTCGTACTACATGGGGATGTGCGGTGGAAGGCCCCTCGTGCTGAAGGTCGGCAGATTTCTCCTGCTGAATGTCCATCACCTTGACGCGACCGAGAGATTTTTCAACAGATTCGGCAGCATGACCGTATTTGTCTGCCGGTTCATTCCCGTGGTCCGTCATTTCATAAGCATCCCTGCGGGAATGGGCAGAATGCCCTTGAGGACATTCGTGCCGATGACCGTTGTCGGCGCTCTCGCCTGGAACACATTCCTCGCGTGGGCGGGCTGGAAGCTCAAGGAAAACTGGGAATCCCTGAGAGGGTATTTCCACTGCATAGACATCGTAATCGCCGCGTTCATCGGCCTTGTGGTCATCGCATTCATCTTCAGACAGATCATCGAGTGGCGCGCTCAGAAAATACAGGCGAAAAAGTGACGATATTCTCTTAGTGGGCCTCGACAGGGGGAACGAGGTCTTCAGGAGCGCGACCAGATGAAGGTCTCCCGTACGTTTATTATGATCAAGCCGGACGCCGTTCAGCGCGGACTGATCGGCGAGATAGTCCAGAGATTCGAAAGGCGCGGCATGAAGATCGCGGCTCTGAAGATGATCCGGATCAGCGAGGAACTCGCGGAGAAGCACTATGCCGAGCACGTGGGGAAGAAATTCTACCAGAGGCTGTTGAGGTATATCACGTCGGGACCTGTCGTTGTGGGCGTTATCGAAGGGCTTGACGCGATTCAGCAGGTTCGAAGAATGGTGGGATCCACACTCCCGTCGGAGGCCGATATCGGCACGATCAGGGCCGACTACGGGCAGGAGCTTCCCCTCAACATAATTCACGCATCGGACAGCTCGGACAGCGCCAGGCGCGAGATGAACATCTACTTCGACCCCTCTGAAGTGCTCGATTACGAGCTCGACACGGAAAAATGGGTTCTGTCGGTGGAGGACAACGGGCTGACTTCGTAAGCGAATACTCCAGCGGAGAGAACTGGAACGGCATATGGACAAGGTCGCGGGGAGTGATCCAGGACACCCTATCATTGAGGCCATTCTGTTTGACCTCGGGGGCGTGCTTGTCGAGTTGAAGGGTGTCCCCAGGATGCGGGAATGGATGGACTGGAGTGTGTCCGAGGATGACCTGTGGCGCAGATGGCTTCTCTCCCCGACCGTCAGAGCCTTCGAGACCGGCACGTCGTCATCGCACGAATTCGCGTCCGGTATGATAGCCGAGTTCTCACTCCCGGTCGATGAAGGTCAATTCCTGAAGGAGTACACGTCCTGGCCTGTGCGGTTGTATCCCGGCACCGAGTCTCTTCTGAGAGAGCTTGGGGGCAGTTTCATCTTGGGCAGTCTGACAAACACCAATGTGCTTCACTGGCACAGGCTCAGGGATGAAATGGGCTTGGGCCGCCTTCTTCAGTACAATTTCCCATCACACGAGACAGGCCTTCTGAAACCCGATGTGGAGGCGTATCTCTACGCGGCAAGATCGTTGCATTGCGCTGTAGGCCGGATCCTGTTTCTGGACGATAATCAGCTGAATGTGGAGGGAGCCAGGTCAGCGGGCATGGTATCGCGAAAAGCGACCGGCACAGCCGGGACGATATTCGCGCTGACGGAATTAGGTTTATTGGAACAAATGTGATAATGCCCTCAGTGTGGGCCAATCGGGGAGTCGAGGAGAAAACCGGGAAAAATCCCGGTTATTTTTTTTATTTACTATTGACAGACTAGGACTCAGGTAATATACTAATGACGATATCAAATCAGGCTGGGTTTAGGATCGGAGGATACAAATGAGTAAGATAGCAGGCATTGATCTCGGTACAACATACTCCGTTATAGCCATCATGGAGGGCGGCGAGGCGGTAGTGCTCGAAAACGTCGAGGGCGACCGCATTACCCCCTCCGTTGTCGCGTTCACCAGGGACGGTGAGCGGCTCGTGGGGAAGGTCGCGAAGAACCAGGCGATCATGAATCCCGAGCGCACGGTGATATCCATCAAACGGCAAATGGGCCGGGACTACAAGGTTCCCATAGACGGAAAGGACTACTCACCCCAGGAGATCAGCGCGTTCATCCTGATGAAGCTGAAGGCTGATGCCGAGGCCAAGCTCGGGGAGAAGATCACGGATGTTGTGATCACCTGCCCTGCCTACTTCACCGACAGCCAGCGTCAGGCTACGAAGGACGCGGGACGTATCGCGGGCTTCAACGTGCGAAGGATTATCAATGAGCCTACCGCGGCTGCCCTTGCGTACGGGCTGGACAAGCAGCAGGAGCAGACCGTGATGGTATTCGACCTGGGCGGCGGCACATTCGACGTGAGCATCCTGGAGATATCTGAAGGCCTTGTGGAAGTCAAAGCGACGAACGGTAACAACCTGCTCGGGGGCGACGATTTCGACCAGAAAATAGTCGACTGGCTGGTAAGCGGTTTCAGGAAGGACACCGGCATCGATCTGTCGCAGGACCGTCAGGCCATGCAGCGTCTCAGGGAAGCTGCCGAGAAGGGGAAGATAGAGCTTTCGGGCAAGATGACCACCACGATGAATCTGCCGTTCATCACCGCGGACCAGACCGGTCCCAAGCACCTTGTGCGCGACCTCAGCCGTGCCGAATTCGACAAGCTGACGTTCGATCTGGTGCAGATGACCAAGGGTCCGACGGAGACGGCGATGAGGGACGCCGGCGTCAAGGCTGGAATCCTCGACCAGGTGCTCCTTGTGGGAGGCTCTACGCGCATCCCGGCCGTTCAGAAGCTCATAAGCGAGCTTACGGGCAAGGAGCCGAACAAATCGGTCAATCCCGACGAGGTCGTGGCTGTGGGCGCCGCCATACAGGCCGGCATCATAGGCGGTGAGGTTTCGGAGATCGTGCTCCTCGACGTCACTCCTCTCTCGCTCGGCGTTGAGACCCTGGGAGAGGTGATGACGGTATTGATCCCGAAGAACACCACGATACCGGTCGACAAGAGCCAGATTTTCACCACCGCAGCGGACAACCAGACCCAAGTGGAGATTGCGGTCTACCAGGGCGAGCGTCCCATCGCGCCTCAGAACAAGCTTCTCGGCAGGTTCGCATTGACCGGACTGCCGCCCTCCCCCAGGGGCATGCCGCAGATCGAGGTGAAATTCGACATAGACAAGAACGGTATCGTGAACGTGGGCGCAAAGGACCTCGGAACGGGCAAGCAGCAGGCTATTACTATAACCACCTCGACTAACCTTACCGACGACGAGGTCAAGCGAATGGTCAAGGACGCGGAGCTGCATGCCGAGGAGGACCGACGCAAGCGCGAGGAAGCGGAGGAGCGCAACCGTCTCGAAAGCCTGATCTATCAGACGGAGAAGCACGTGCAGGAGCACGGCGACAAGGTGAGTGCGTCGATCAAGCAGGAAGTCGAGAAGGAGCTTGCCAACGCGAGACAGGCGCTTGAGTCGAACAATGTCGACAACTACCGTCGTGCGACGCAATCGCTGGGCAACGCGGCTCAGAAGATCGGGGCGGCGATTTATGAAGCGCTGCAAAAGGATCAGCAGGCGGCCGGAGCACCGCCTCAGGGCGGTCAGGCGGGATACAGCGACTCCGGTCCGCCTCAGGCAGACAACGGTCCGCAGTGGACGCCCGGCGATCCGTCGGTGAACTGATCGAACGTTTCGGAGCTGTCTGACCATGACGGACAAGAAGAAAAAGAGGATTCCCGTGAGAGACCTGGAGAACGAGGAGACTAAGGAGGGCGGCGGTTCGCAAGAGGCAGGCGACGGCGAATCCGCCTCCCCTGCCGATTTTCCGAAAAAAACGCCTCCCGACGAAACCTCTTCGTCGATCGATGTGTCTCATGAAGCTGAGGAGAACGACCTGGCCGCTCAGCTTGCCAGGATGACTGAGAACTGGCAACGAGAGCGTGCCGCCTTTATCAACTACAAGAGGCGAGTCGAAGAAGAGAAAAGCCGGGCAAGGAAGTACGCGTGTTTCGACCTGGCGTACGACCTTCTGAGGGTCCTTGACTACTTCGACAGCTCGATTTCATTCTCAGAAAATCTGCCGGAAGAAGCCAGAAGCGTGGTTCTTGGTGTAGAATATACAGTAAAGGAAATGATGTGCGTGCTGTCGGCGCATGGGGTAACACCTGTTCCGATAGAGGTGGGAGATAAGTATGACTCATCTCTGATGGAGGCGGTGGAGCGCCGTGAGCTTGATGATGCCGAGGCCGGCACGATAGTACAAGTGCAGCGTCGAGGGTGGAAGTATCACGATCGAGTGCTTCGAGCTGCACAGGTGGTCGTCGCGGCGGCTTCTGAGAAAGAGAAGGACGCCGGCGAAGGAGGTGAAGAACCACAGAACAGCGACACACAGACCTGAGGCAGACGATAATATTTCAGGGCAACTCAGAGAGGCTCAATCTGAGAGAGTTGGAGAGGAGGCTGTAAAGATGACGTCCCTGACTAGAGCAAAAGATCATTTTGCGAACACGAAACTGGATTGCGAGAAGTACACAATAGGGCATCTGAGCGACGAGACAGCCAAGCTGATAGCGAGGGACCTGTTTCTGATCGGATGTTCGGAGGAGTCGGAGATTCTCTCCGACAACGACACGGCAAGATACACAGCCATCGTCAGCAAGATAAGCGGACAGGCATGCGAAGTGTTTTTCGACCTGCCTGCCCCGCAGGAACCCCGGGCAATGGCAAGCTTATGACGGATGACGAACGACAACGCCCGAAATACCCGATAAGTGTGGTCGCCGAAATGGTTGGTGTCCACCCTCAGACTCTCCGTCTCTACGAGCGAGAGGGTCTGTTGAAACCTCAACGTACAAGCCGCCAGACGAGGCTCTACAGCGAAGAAGATATCGAGAGGCTGAAAAGCATTATCAGCCTGACCCAGGACATGGGCGTCAACCTGGCGGGAGTGGAAATAATCCTCCGCATGCGCCAGCAGATGGAGGAGATGCAACAAACGGTCGAGGAGCTTCTGCAGAAGCTATACCGAAAGATACAGCAGAAGATCACGGAGACCGACTACCGCGAGATGGCAAGCCTGGTGCCCCGGGCCGCAAGTCCGATACAGCCTGTTCGGACAAGACAGTCCCGGAAGGCTGAACGCGGCATTCCGGATGAGAAATCGTCCGACGAGGGCGGGGCGGAATGGGAGGACTGATCCTCCCGGATCTAATTTGAGCGCGAAGAGGTAATTCATCAGTGCCGACGTACGAGTACCAATGCAAACAATGTGGTCATGTCTTCGAGAGAAGTCATGCCATAGGAGAGAAAAAGAAGTATCAATGCCCTGAGTGTTCATGCAGCCGAACGAAGAAGCTGATCAGCCAGGTGGGCGTGATATTCAAGGGCAGCGGGTTCTACGCCACCGACAGCAGGAAGGGTAACGGCTGCGCAAGCTCGGGGACCTGCAAGCGCAAGGCCGCCGAGACGGAGGAATCGAGCGACACTCCGTGCGAGACCTGCCCGGCCGGCGAGAACTAGGCGCATCGAACCCATCGAGAAATCGCAAAGGCCGGATTCCCATCCGGCTTTTTTGTGCAGGGGCTCATTCGGGAGGAATGGGGAAAGTCATGCTCCAGGGACCGTGTGACCCCTGACCACGGCCATGTAGAACGGGGTCGCCGCAAGCACCTCGCTCTGCACCATGACGGGTTTCGCGCCGGGCTTCGACGGATCGCGCGCATCGGTCATGTCGTATACCACAAGCTCCGGACGCTTGGGCATTATGTACAGATATTTCTCGTCGGAGGACACGCCGATCATCTCGGGGAAGTTGAACTCGAGGAGCCCCTGTACGCGCGGCGGGAGGTCGAAGGTCTTGACTATGGTGTTCGTTCCGGTGTCGAGAATCGCCACGGTGGCGGAGTCGCGGCTGGCGACGTACAGCCGAGAACCATCCGCGTTGAACGCCATCGCGTAGGGCGGGAACCCGAGAGGAATCGGTTCAGCCGTCTGGTTGGTGTCGAGATCGACCGGAGTAATGTTCTTACGCGCGTTCATCGCTCCGTATCCCCACTTCCCCTTCGGGTCGATAATGAAGTTGCCGGGGGAGCTCCCGAGCTCGATGATCTCCGGTTCGAGGACGAATCGATCGGCGTTGATTATGCGAACGCGGTCGGAATGGGAGTTGATGACATAGAAATAGTTTTCCACGGGATGGGCGACAATGCTCTGGATATCACCGGCGACATGAAACTCAGCGAGCTGATCGGCCAGGGAGACTTTGTCCGCCGGCAGAATCTTGATGCTTCTTGAGTTGTAGTCTTCGGAAGTGCCGTAGCCGACGGCAACAAACCTTCTGTCGCCGGAGAGGGCTATGGTGGACAGTACGGGCGCAATCTTCTGTCTCGAGATCACCGGGGTTGTGAAGACTGTGCTGTCGACCGGTATCGCGTAGCGATCCACGTAACCCGATTTTGTGGCGGTCCAAACCACCTTCCCGTCGGGAGACACGACCATGTCCGCCATGCGTTCGCTGGCCGGAAGGATAAGCCTGTTTTCATGACGCCCTGGGGAGTACACGATGAACGTATCGGGAGCGTCCGTGGCGAAGTACAGAAGATCGCTGTTCCCGGCGAGGGTTTTGTCCATCACGCCAGTGGGCTTTCTCATGGCCCAAAGTGGAAAACTCAGAACCGCCAGGATCAGGATCCCCCCGTACAACACCGTCTGCAGCAAGACTGTTCTATCTTTCATGATGCGAAATCCACCAGAGTCCCAAATGCAACGTATCTCGACCCTGCGCCAGGGAGAGCCGATGCACTCAATCAGAGCACATCAGCCAAGGGCGTGAAAGCCGGCTCTCAGACCACCCAGTTCAGGACAGCAATCCTGCCCTCTTCGGTCAGCACTATCGTCGACCAGGTGAAATTCTCGCAATCCAGAGAAGCTCCAGTCCCAGGGAGAATGGGTAGATCTGCTGAGCCGATCTCATCCACCTGGGCGAATTCAGCTGCGTCGAACATCTTGATGTAAGGTCCGGCCGGACCCTGTATGAGGACGGCCAGGGATTCAAAGTCCGGGTTCGGTGTGTACAACGGGTTGAACATTATCGAGTCGAGATCGACCGCGTTCAGTCCCGACAGGGCAATCGTGGCTTGAAAGGTGAAGGTCGTGATCTTGAGAGAGAAATCAACGGTGTACCTAAGCACTTCGATCTCGCTACCAGAACCTGCGGATTCAAGCACGAACAGGTAGCCGTTGTCGAAGCCGGCTCCCGCGACTTCGATGGCCCTAAGGTTCGAGCTGAGTGGGGAGACCTTGCCAGGTCCGTCTCCGACCAGATTTGCAGGCAGGAACCCACCCATAGCGACATCGTGACGCGTGTAGTCCGGACCGAGCCCGCAGATCTCGGGTGGAAGGACGCCCTCCGGGTCGGCCCAGAAACCGTACAGCATCCCCATCGCGTCGTCCGTGACATCAATGCCCGCAAAGGTGGCGTAGGTTGGATACACTCGTCCCGCATCGCCGTCGCCGGGATTGATGTATGAAGGCTCGCCGGTCATTCCCGGGAAGACGGTGATCATCAGGGAGGAAACCGGGCCCTCATAGAAACCGTCGTTATAGGTGGCGGACGAGTCACAGAAGAACGCTGTGCCTCCGGCGATGGAGGCGTCTATCCGTCTCACAGGGAACGGACTGAATCCGGGGACAAGAGGGTCTATTTCATTGAGGTCGAAATACGTGGTGTAGGCGGAGAACTCGAAGTCTGTGGCGGTGATTTCGTCGCAGGCTTCGCCGCCCGGAATCTGGATGGCTGGAAGGCCTGTCAGCACGTCGAAGCCGGCAGCGATATCTTTCGGGCAGTCCGTGTCGGGAAGCATGTAGGTCTTGGTCGACCACTGGCCGATATCCGCTGTGACCGTGACCGTGAGATAATCATACAAAAACCAGGGCTGGACGAAATCCGTCGCGGAGATCAGGATTTCGTACGTGCCTTCAGGGGTCTTGGCGCTGTTGTTGATCCAGCCGTAGTAGTGATTGGCGTTCTGAGTGTCTTTGAACAGAGCGGTGTTAAGCCCGAGGTCCTCGCACGTAACGCTGACGGTCCCGGTGTCGTCATTGCGATCCAGGACCTCGACGTCCACCTTCCTGCTAAGCACTCCCTCGGTATCAAGGACGCCTTCAATGGTCTGGTTCTGGATGGCGTAGGGCTCGCGGAGCGAATCGGCAGGGTAGATGGCGTCCACGGCAGTCTTGAAGATGAAGGGGATAGAGTCGTAGTGGAGCTCGAAATGCTCGGTGATCTCGGCGCCCGGTCCGACAATACCGTCAGTCAGGTCCTTTCCGAAGAGGCGGAAGGGGTTGATGTCCGGGGGATCGTCGCCGTCATAGAAATCCGTGTAGTCGTCCGGATTGGCGAGGTAGATCTCCGGGATGTTGGAGATCGCTATGCCGCGGACATCCGCGCCCGAGACCGGGTACGGATTCTTAAGGGTTACATCCGCCTTCAGGAGCTGGTTGGTCTCATCGTTGACGATGTTGGCGAACTTCAGGCAGTCGGTGCAGTACGGTGGCTTCAGAAACGCCTTCACGTTGAAGTGTACCGGACCTGCGGAGTAGCGGTCGGAAATCTCCTCCACAGTCACGCCGGTCCCATTCACCGTGATCTCCCAGACTCCCCAGATCTGCCGGCCCGGGTCATACTGCCCTGCGCTTGAGAGTACCTGGCCTGGAGCGGGTCCGGGGGATGTCGGAGAGACCGAGCCTGTGCACCCGCATAGCAGACCAAGTGCCAGGACAATAACAAAAATCAGAGAATACGTTTTTCCCTTCATGCATGCCAGCTCCTTTTTTTACCCTAGCCTAACAGTATAGCGTACGATTATCACAAACGGCAACGCGCGGGGCGCGTTGCGACCTCTCAGAGATGATTGTGTTATGATGGGGGCCGATTTTTTCGCAGCGGCTGGATTGAAAGCCGCTTAGCGTGCGAGGTGACACCCGATGGTACGTATCACATTCCCTGATGGTGATGCAAAGGAGTACCCGGACGGCACTACTCCAATGGAGATTGCCGAGGGATTGTCGGAGGGCCTTGCCCGGAAAAGCCTGGGCGCGCTGTTCAACGGCGAGCTCATTGGGCTTGACCGGGCATTGACGACGGACGGCAACATCAAACTCCTTACCGATCGGGATACCGAAGCGCTGGAAATTCTCAGGCATACCGCAGCGCATGTCCTTGCGCAGGCGGTCAAGCGGCATCGTCCGGAGGCGCAACTCGGCTTCGGTCCGGCCATCGAGGACGGTTTCTTCTACGATTTTCTCGTCGACAAGCCTTTCACTCCCGAAGACCTCGCAATGTTCGAGGAGGAGATGAAGAAAATCGGCAAGGAGGACCTTCCGCTCAAGTGCGAAGTCCTGTCTAAGGGGGAAGTCGTAAAGAAGCTGAAAGAGTGGGGCGAGGACCTGAAGGTTCCTCACGTGGATGAGCTGGAAACCGAGAAGCTCACGGTCTATTCGCAGGGGGAATTCGCCGACCTGTGTCGCGGACCTCACCTGCCGTCCACAGGGAAGCTGAAGCACTTCAAACTGCTTAGCACGTCGGGGGCATACTGGAAGGGGGACGAGAAGAACCCGATGCTCCAGCGCATCTATGGTACCGCTTTCTTCACGAAAGAGGACCTGAAGGCGCACCTCGCGATGCTCGAGGAAGCGCGCAGGCGGGATCATCGCATCGTGGGACGGGACCTGGATCTGTTCATGTTCACGGATGAAGCGGGTGCGGGGCTCGCGATTTTCAAGCCTCGCGGCGCGATGATTCTGAACATTCTGAAGAAATTCGTCGAGGGCGAGCTTGTGCATCGCGGATACAGCCTTGTCGTCACGCCGCACTTATTCAAGCAGGAGCTGTTTGAGACCTCCGGGCATCTCAGCTATTACGTCGAGAACATGTTCATGGCCAGGCATGCGTCCGAGGACCAGACTTACGTCGTGAAGCCGATGAACTGCCCCGGACATATACTGATATACAAAAGCGAGCTGAGGAGCTATCGCGATCTCCCGCTGAGGCTGTTCGAGTTCGGGACGTGCTACAGATTCGAAAGGTCAGGAGTGCTTCACGGGCTTACAAGGGTGCGAAACCTGACGATCGATGACGCTCATCACTTCTGCACGCCCGGACAGCTCGAAGACGAGATCATCGGTCTTCTGGATTTTGCGAATTTCGTGTTCAAGGTTTTCGAGTTCGATTTCGTCGTCAAGCTGGCGACACGTCCGGAGAAATCGATCGGAACCGATGAGAACTGGGAGGCCGCGACAAAGGCGCTCGAACAGGCTTTGAAGAAGATCGGATGGGAGTTCACGTACGATCCGGGCGGAGGGGCTTTCTACGGTCCGAAGGTGGACATCTTCATGAGGGACGCCATCGGACGGATATGGCAGTTGTCGACCATCCAGGTGGACTTCAACCTCCCCGAGAGGTTCAACCTGGAATTCGTGGACGAAAGCGGCGAGCGCCGGAAACCCAGGGTTGTACACCGGGCAATCGTTGGCTCTCTGGAGAGATTCCTGGGTGTGCTGATCGAGCACACGGCCGGGAATTTCCCTGTCTGGCTTGTACCGGAGCAGGCGCGGGTTCTCCCGGTCAGCGAGAAAACGTACGAATACGCCCGGCAGGTCGCCCGTACCCTCCACTTGGCAGGATTCCGCGTGACCCCCGATCTCAGGAACGAGAAGGTGGGGTGGAAGATTCGGGACGGTCGCGTGATGAAGGTGCCGTATCTCCTTGTTGTCGGACCCGATGAGGCTGAGGCGGGCACCGTGTCGGTCAACGAGCGCGGCACAGGCGACACGGGCGCAGTCAAGCTCGAGGAGTTCCAGCGGCGTCTTGAGGGAGAAGGGCGGATTCCAACCTCGGCGAAATGAGGCTCGCAAGAATTCCGCAACATCAGGCCGGGAGTCCCCCGGCCTTTTACGTAGTCTTGCAAATCTTACGTGCCATGCGCAAGAAATCCAACCTTGACAATCTGGCAACTTCTCATTTAAACTATCAATAGGAGGCCATCAGTTCGGGCCGCGGTGGGGTGTAGGTCGCAGCAAACTTGATAATTTGGCACTTTTCCGGCGCTTCCTTGCCTATTATTTGGAATATTGTCAAAGAAGCCTCCGGAACTGCCGAATCTATTATTGCGATGAAACCCGACACTCCATCGACCTCAAGCGAGCCGACGCCTGTCAGGCGGCGCTTCGGTAACATTCTGCGCAAGGTCCGCAAGGTCAGAGGTAAGAGTATTTACGAGCTCGCAAGAGAAGCGCAGGTGGACGCCGGCTACATCTCGCGTCTCGAGAACGCGCATCGAAATCCCCCCTCCCCCAGGATTCTTCAGCGTTTCGCGGATGCCCTGGCCGTGAGAGTGGATCTTCTGATGATGGCTGCCGGATACCTTGAGTTCGACAACTCAGGTCGTCCCCTGGACGAGGGCGACATAGTGAAGCGCGTGGAGGCCGAGCTCACCCGCCCGTACGAGCCGACTGCAGGGGAACCTGAAGCGGGCGTGTCGATAAGATCGAAGGTCGAAGTGCAGGACCTTCTCCGCCAACTGGACGACATGAAGCGAAGTCTTCTGGACGCTCTGAAAGAGGGACCGACGATGGAGCTCCCGGTGCTGGGAATGATACCTGCGGGATACCCGTCGGGTGTGGAAGAGTACACGATCGGGAAACTGGCCGTTGAGAGGACGGGGCTGCCGAACGACGTGGATCTGTTTGCCCTGAAAGTCTCGGGCGAGAGCCTTGTGGGTGTGGGCATACTCGAGGGCGACTACGTGATCATAAGCCCGATGTTGAAGAACGCACTCGACCAGGGCTCCGTCTGCGCCGTGAGGATGGAGGGTGACGAGGTCACGCTCAAGAGGGTATACTTTGCTCCTGACGGGGTGATTCTTCGGGCAGCGAATCCGGAGTATCCCGACCTGAAGCGCGCGACCGTGAGCGTGATAGGCAAAGTGGTACGCCTGGTTCGCCAGTTCCGATAATCCCCCTACCGCAATGCTATACGAAGTAATCCAGAGATACTGGCTGACGGGATTTATTGCCCTCGCAGCGGTGATGTACTTTTTTGCGTTCGCCGGCTGGAAAGTGCAGGAGGACGCAAGGAAGCTCGGGCTGGGCAGGGCCGCCGTGACCTTCTGGTCGGTCTCCGTGGTTTTCTTCGGACTGATCTTTCTCCCCTTGTACCTGGTTTTCAGATCTCGGGCGGTGTTTGCCGGCAAGCCCAAAGAGGAGCGGAAGGACGGGCGGTACAAGCTTTGTCCGCACTGCGGCGAGGAAAATCCGTTCAGCGAGAAAATCTGCAGGAAATGCCAAAGGCTGCTTGATTCGATGGAATCGGCGCTGGGGACGAAAATGTGTCCGTACTGCGGCGCAGAGAATCCTATCGAGTCACAGCGTTGCAGGAAATGCGACCAGATGATAGGGTTCGCAGGGACCGATGAAAGCTGAGAAACGCACGGACGCCTCAACGGGGACTTGATAATGGGCTATCCCACGTTATAATCCTGCCAAGAGCGATTAAGTCGGTATCAGTTACATTGGACCGGATCGGGTCGCCGGTCGGCGTATCCGCTTCGCCGGGTTAAATCGCATTAAGATATCCGGTTAATCAACCCGGTCTTGTTTCTGATAATAGTTCAGGGAAGTACTGTACGGCTTGTCTTTGTTGCGGGAGATTCAGATTTATGTCCGACGGCAGAGTAATCACGGCGCATCTGTTTTTCGTGATAGTCACGGCTCTCATTCCGGGCCTGATATTCAACCATTGGATCGCCTATGCAGCGGGCGCGGCGGTAGCGATAGTCTGGTGGGTGATCGCCTTGATTTTCGGCGACGCGATTCTCATGAAGACACTGGGGGCGGAGCCGCTGAATGTCTCGAAATACTCCGAGGCGGCGAAGCTGATCAAGTCCATGCGGATCGACGCGAGGATCGGGCCGCCTTCCGCGTGGATGATCCGGAACACGTCTCCCATGATACTGTCGGTCGGCCTCAGCAAGAGAGGATCGCACCTGATCTGCACCCAGGGATTCTTCGATCGCATCGAGGACAAGGCCCAGGTCGGTCTCATATACAGGGAGTTTGAGGCCATACGACAGGGGCTGACGTCGGCGAACACGGGACTGGCGACGCTGTTGTGGATCATACTTCTGCCCGGACGCATAGGAGCAAGAATGTCCGGCAAGGCGCCGGGCGAGCCCAACCTGCTGTCGACCCTTTTCAACCTGCTTCCGGCGTTCCTCGTGGGTTATCCGGCCGGACTGCTGGGGGCCAACAGGCACAGGGTGTATGTCGTGGACTACGCGACGCTCAGAAAGCTCGAAAACGCAGATTATCTCCCCTTCGGGCTCATGAGGCTTCAGGAGGCCGTGCTTCTTTCCCCCTTCGACTGCGACCTGGCGCTGAGCGGATGCTGCATAATGAACCCGCACAACCGTGACCCCTACCAGAACCTGTTCAGGCTGCATCCGCCAACCCCGAAGCGCATTGATCGGCTGCGGATTCGCGCAAACGCGGAGCGCAGAAAATTCAAGAACTGAAACGGGGTGAAAGGACTCCAATCCCGGAATGGATCAATCGAGGAGGTTCGCGCCCGTGGACGGGCTGAAGATGTGGACCTTGTCCGGATCGGGACGCAGCTCGATGAGCTGACCGGTGAAGACTGGACGTCCCGGCTCGGTCATCGCGAGCCATTCGTCCCCCTCGACATCGAGCCTGGCCACAAGTGCGCCCGGGATCGCGTCAACCCTCGTGACCTTGGCCAGATTCATCACGGTTGGATCGCCGGTCTCATACGCCCGGATCAGGAGGTCTTCGGGACGTATCCCCATCACGGCGTTCTCGCCTTCCCTGGCGACAAGCTGACGTTTGATGTATTCGCTCACCCTGAAACTGTACCGTCCGCTCCTCAGCATGACGAACGGTCCGTCGCGCTCGATTCTCACGGTTCGGTAGTTCATTCTCGGGAAGGTGAGGAAATCGGCGACCATGCGGGAAGCCGGCGCATTCAGGCATTCGCGGAGGGAGCTTTCCTGGACCATGCGGCCCGACGCGAAAAAGGCGACGCGATCGGAGAGCACGTGCACGCATGCGGGGTCGGTCAGCAGGCTTATCCATGTCGCGCGGAACCTTCTGAGAAGGCTTTTCAGCTCCAGAAGGGTGTCCATGTGGAAACCGGGTCTCCACGACGGCTCCCGGTCGGTTCTCGCGAATCCGGGAACCGGAAGCTTTCGAATAAGCACAAGGTCGCAGCCGGCGAGAAGAATACGAGTCAGGGCCAGAATCGTGCGGGTCGCATCATCAAGCGAGCCGGCCCTGCCGTCGCCGAGGCCCGCGAGCATGCCGTCCGACAGCTCCTCCTCGACGAGGAAGACCTGCTCGCTCACGGTCGTGGGACGTTCTCTGAGTGCAAGCTCGAGGTTCTCGCGGACCGTGCGGGAGGGCAGCACGCCGGGGACCTCGCCCAGAACCGCCACCGAGCGTTTTCGCGGCGGCATCGGGTCGATGCGCATTCCGTTCAGGATCACTTCGCCGGAAAAGCGAGCGCGCCCCGTGACGGCATCGGCCAACTCCTGAGGAAGAGCGCCGTCGTCGGACAGAACGCTCAGTCCCCTGCCCTTCTCAAGTTCCAAGCCGACGCTCACGCCGAACTCGTCTGAGCGGGCGCCAATCGGAAGCCCCGTTATCTCCAGGTATGCCATGAATCGTCGATCAGTCTACCAGATGAAACGCGACAATGAACCGACCATGCAGACGGTTCCGTCTAGTATATATCGGCAGCGGTTCGGTACTGCTGATATCTTCCATGATAGAATAGCCGAGACCATGTACCGCGCGATTCTCATTCTGTCCGTCATTGTCCTCCTTTCCCTGAGCGGCTACTACCTCTATCCGGTAGTGAGAGGCAAAATCGAGCCCGACGTCGATTTCGACAAGGTCGATGCCACCTATCAGGCGTTTCTGCAGGAGCATCGACTGACCGACCCCGTCCCCGATGTGAAAATCGTTGTCACGAAGAACAACAGGATGCTGTATCTTCTGTCCGGCGACAAGCTGATCGACCGCTGGAGGGTCGCGCTCGGGAGCCGTCCGGAAGGGGCAAAGACGACGGCAGATGATGGTCGAACGCCGGTCGGGAATTACACCATCTGCAAGCACGAGAGAAAATGGCAGCATCACCTGGGCATGCTCATAACGTACCCGGGAAAGCATGATGCGGATGTCGCGCTCAAATCGGGTGCCATAACGGAGCGCGTGCACCAGGACATATACGAGTTGTACAACCAGAGCCGTCTCCCACCGCAGGACACGTCGCTGGGAGGAGGGATTGCGATCCAGGGAGGCGGTACAAGTCGGGACTGGACAAACGGGAGCGTGGCTGCGGCCGACGAGGTTGTGGAGATTCTGTGGGGCGCATGTCCGGACGGCACCCCGGTGGCGATCTACGAGAATTTCACGGATTGGGAAATGTCCACCACGATGCCGTCATTCTAGGTGATGGTCTATCGGGGTGCCAGTCCCTTCTTTGATTGCCCCCGTCACCTAATCAGGCTCTCAAGGACCTTTTTCGATTCCTCCTCGACGATCGCGTGAAGGCTCTGACCGTGCGAGTCCATCGTGACCGTGCACGGAAAATCCTTGACCTGGATGACCCAGAATGCCTCCGGGGTGCCGAACTCGAGCTTCTTGACGTCCAG
This sequence comes from uncultured Planctomycetota bacterium, assembly GCA_964354375.1. Lineage (GTDB taxonomy): Bacteria > JAJVIF01 > JAJVIF01 > JAPKYR01 > JAPKYR01 > CAYGZQ01. The sequence continues at coordinate 58,609 of CAYGZQ010000011.1, read as the reverse complement.
CACCTCGGTCATGGCGCAGGCGAGCTCAGCTGCACAGCCCCCGGTGGCGTGAAGATAGACCGCGCCGAATTCCTTACACGCCGCGAGGGTCTTCGGACCCATGCCGCCCTTGCCGATAATCCCCCGGACTCCATACATCTTGATGACTTCGGCTTCGAACGGCTCCTCCCGGATGCTGGTCGTGGGTCCGGCGCACACCATGTACCACTTCTCGCCGACCTTCTTCACAATGGGACCGCAGTGATAGATGACATTGTTCCTCAGTATGGGATCAAGGTCCTTCGGCTTCTCGGTCACCATGTACTTATGAGCCGCGTCGCGAGCGGTGACTATGACACCCGTGAGGAGCACCTCGTCGCCGATGTGCAGCGATCGCACCGTGACCTCGTCTGTGGGTAGTTTTATGCTGATCATTGTTTTCTCCCGTAGCACGCGCATCCCGCGCATGGTTCTTCCCGTCCCGAATACCGCTAGCCGGAGAACTTCACTTTCTCTCTGCTCACCGTCATCTGCCGGCGTCGAGCGCTCCAGCAGAGGTAGGAAATCGAGACGAAGTAACAAGCCGGCAGGCGATGGAGCTTGCCGATCTTGACGCCGAGTACGGTCGTCTTGCCCCCGTAGCCCATCGGGCCGATACCGAGCTTGTTGCAGTCCTCGGTCAGTCTCTTTTCGAGTTTGCCGAGGTCCGGATCCGGATTGGTATCGTCCAGTTTCCTGAAACCCTGCCTTTTCGCCTCGGCCATACCGGTGTCGCGATTGCCGCCGACGCACACGAGGATGATTCCCGGTGCGCAACCCTTGCCCTGGGCCCGCCAGACATTATCGAGCACGCATTTGCAGACACCGTCGAGGTCCCGTCCCGCGCCCAGCGCAGAATCCGGGAGCTTATACTGCGCCCCGCAGTTTTCGCTTCCGCCGCCCTTCATGAGGAAATTGAACTCCCATGTCTTCTTCTTCCAGGGGTGGAAATATAGAATGGGTGAACCGTCGCCCAGGTTGTTGCCGGAGTTCTTGCCGGTGATCGGATCGACCGCGTTGGGGCGAAGGAGGCTTGAGTCCGTCGCCTTGACCATGGCGTTCCTGATGGCCTTCTCAACCGGAAGCAAGTCGGCGCCGTCAGGACAGTGGATGTGCCAGACCAGCGCGCCCGTATCCTGGCAGAGGGGAAGGCTTTCGCGCCTCGACAACTCAACGCTTGAGAGCATTGTCTGGAATGCTGTTTTCGCGGGGCTCCCTGCTTTCTCACGCTCGAACCCGGCTTTCAATGCGTCCTCGATGTCCGAAGGCAGATCGGTCGAGGTCCGTCTGATGAGCTCCAGCAGGTGTACTTCGAGTTTCTTCGCGTCCACGTTGCATCCTCGATCATCAGGATTTTGGAATTCGGGATTATAGTACTTCCCCCCGCCGGAAGCCATGATATTTGCGCTGGGTAATCGATACGCAAACCTCGGGTGGAGTGCCGGGCGGGCACAAGCCCCCTTGAAATCTGCTATCATGAAACGGTTGAACGTCACAGAGAGACCGATCACATGGCGTATACGAACCTGGGAGAGTTCATCCGGCGACTGGACGAATCCGGCGAGATGGTGAGAGTCGCCCAGCCGGTGCGCGCGGAGCTCGACATCACCGCGTGGGCCGACAGGATGATGAAACACCCCGGCGGCGGCAAAGCTTTGCTGTTCGAAAACGTAATCAGGATCGGAGAGACTCAGCCTTGCGGGATACCGGTCCTCGTCAACGCGTACGGAAGCAAAAGGCGGATGGCATGGGCGCTCGGAGTGGAGGACATCGAGGGTATCCCCGCCCGGATTCGGTCTCTCCTCAAGCCCGAGATACCGCAGGATTTTGTGGACAAGATCAAAATGATCCCGCAACTCGTTGAGCTGACGAAATGGCCGCCGAGGACAGTGGGATCGGGACCTTGCCAGGAAGTCGTCATGGATCCGCCCGACCTGACGCGGCTTCCGGTGTGCAAATGCTGGCCGAAAGACGGGGGCGCGTTTTTCACGCTCCCGCAGGTTATCACGAAACGACTTTCCGACGGGGTTCGGAACGTCGGCATGTATCGGATGCAGGTGTACGACGGTAGAACCACCGGCATGCACTGGCACATACATCACGGCGGAAGCGGTTTTCTTGACGAATACAGTAAGGCGGGAAAGCGCATGGAGGTCGCGGTTGCCCTCGGTGGCGACCCTGTCCTGGCCTACACGGCGAGCGCGCCGCTTCCCGACGGAATCGACGAATATCTTTTCGCGGGATTCATCAGAGAGAAACCCGTCGAGCTGGTGAAATGCAGGACGATCGACCTCGAGGCCCCGTCCGACGCGGAGTATGTCATCGAGGGCTACGTGGATCCAGGAGAATCGAGGCTGGAAGGACCTTTCGGGGATCACACAGGTTTTTATTCACTCGAGGACCGGTACCCGGTGTTCCATGTCACTGCGATCACTCATCGAAAGAACCCGGTCTACCCGCACACCGTCGTCGGTCCGCCGCCGATGGAAGACTTCTACATGGGCTGGGCTACGGAGCGTATTTTCCTGCCGCTGATCCAGATGGTGCTGCCCGAGGTGATCGACTACGCGCTCCCTGCGGAGGGGATTTTCCACAACTGGGTCTTCGTGAAGATCAGGAAACGCTACCCCGGTCACGCATTTAAGGTGATGAACGCGATCTGGGGACTCGGCCAGCTCATGTTTTCCAAGTTCGTGGTTGTCGTGGACGAATGGGTGGATGTCCACGACACGTCGCAGGTGCTTTGGGTCCTGGGGAATCACTGCGAGCCCGAGAGAGACACGCTCGTGACAAAAGGTCCGAGGGACGCTTTGGATCACGCTGCGCCGATCGCGCATTTCGGCAACAAGATGGGATTCGACGCGACGGAGAAATGGCCCGAGGAGGGCCACTATCGTCCATGGCCCGATCGCATCGTCATGGACGAAAGCGTTTTGCGTAAGGTAGACGAAACCTGGAGGAAGCTGGGTCTTTCTTGAGCGCAAAGGTAGTCAAGGATCGTAAAGAAATCGCGGCGATGTTCTCATCGATCGCTCATCGCTATGATTTCGTGAACCGATTCCTAAGCTTCCGGCAGGCGGACAAGTGGCGGAGCAGGCTGATTCGGGGTGCGGAACTGCCGGAGAGGGGGCTCGTGCTCGATGTCTGCACGGGCAGCGGCGATCTCGCGCTGGGGTATGTCAAGGAACGCCCGGATTTCAAGGGCTACGTGATCGGGATAGACATCTCTGCGCCAATGATCGATGTTGCCCGGGGCAGGCTGGCCAAGCTGGGTCCGCCCTACCCGAGAAGAGTGGAATTTCTCATGGGAGATGCTCTGGACCTGGAGTTCGCCGATGACAAATTCGATGTCGTCTCGGCGGGATTCGGAGTGAGGAATTTCACCGACCTTGGGGAGGGTCTGAAGGAAATGCATCGGGTCTTGAAAGTCGGGGGACAGGTAAATATATTGGAATTTTTCAGATCCGGAACCGGATTGGCACCCGCCAGGTGGTACTCGGACTGTATCGTTCCCTGGCTTGGAAACATGATGACGCGCACGAACGCGTACACCTACCTCTGCAGGTCAATCAACGATTTCTTCGGTCCGGAGGATTTCGAGGAAGTCATGAAGGCTGCGGGCTTTCGAGATATCGTCTGGCAGCGAATGACATTCGGGGTCGCTTACATAGTCCGGGGAACGAAGGGTTGAGCGATATGAAACGAATAGTGGTTGGAATCACGGGGGCGAGCGGCGCGATATACGCGCAGCGGCTGATCGACATCCTCTGCAACCTTGACGTGCAGGTGCACCTGGTGCTCTCGCGTCACGCCATGAAGGTGATCCCCTACGAGCTCGAACCGCTGAGCTTCAAGGCGGATGTCGAGGTGGCGCATGAAGTCCTGAGGTATTTTCACGGGACGCTGATCGAATTTCACGGCTACCAGGACTTCGAGGCCCCGATAGCGTCCGGAAGCTTCCGCACGGACGGGATGGTGGTCTGTCCGTGCACGGCGGGCACGCTGGGGCGAATCGCGAACGGGGTCAGCACGAATCTGCTCGACCGCGCCGCCGATGTCACTTTGAAAGAGCGCCGCAAGCTCATCTGCGTGCTCAGGGAAATTCCCTACTCCGAGATCATGATCGAGAACATGCTCAGGCTGACTCGCGCGGGCGGGATGGTTCTCCCGGCGAGCCCCAGCTTCTACCATCGTCCGGAAAACATCAAGGATGTCACCGACAGCGTTGTCGCGCGGATACTCGATCAACTGGGCCTCGAATCGGAGCTCAGGGTGAGGTGGTCTCTGGAGAGCTAGGATGAGTTCAACGATGTCGGAAGGCACTCTCCAGCAAGGCCCGTCTAGGCATCCTGTCGCTCGGATCGGAGCGGTTCTGGGAGACATCAAGATCGCGCACACGGTGTTCGCGCTGCCGTTCGCGCTGTTGTCGGCGCATCTGGCGTTTGTCGGGACCGGCGGGTACCGGCTGAACACGATTCTCGCGATCCTCCTTTGCATGTTCACCGCACGCACGGCCGCGATGAGTTTCAACCGCTGGCTCGACAGGGACATCGACGCGTCGAACCCCCGCACGCTGGATCGCGCGATTCCTTCCGGGCGGGCGCGTCCGGCGGATGCGCTCGGGGTTGTGATCGCCTGCTCGATCGTCTTCGTCGCGACATGCTGGTATCTGGGCAGGCTGCCGTTCGCGCTCAGCCTTCCCACAATCGCATTTATCCTCACCTATTCATGGAGCAAGCGATTTACGGCTCTCACGCATCTGTGGCTCGGATCGGCGCTCGCGATTGCGCCGACCGGGGCCTGGATCGCGGTCACGGGGGGATGGTCATGGCTGCCGGTCATCCTGTCCATCGGCGTCGTGTTCTGGGTGGCGGGATTCGACGTCATCTATTCGCTCCAGGACATCGAATTCGACAGACTGAAAGGGATACACAGCATCCCGGCGATGGTCGGGGAGCAAAGGGGGCTTTGGATCGCTCGCGGGATGCATGTTCTGAGCTTTTTCGCCTTCGTGGCGTTCGGACGCGCAGCCATGATGTCTTTCGCGGCGTGGCCGTACTGGACGGCGATCGGGATTGTGGGGGCGCTGCTGATCGTGGAACATGCGGTGGCCAGACCCGGCGATCGCGCGCGCCTGGGAATTGCGTTTTTCACTCTTAACGGAGTTATCAGTATACTTCTGTATGCCAGCGTGATTGTCTCGACCATGCTGACGAGAACACCGGGAAAGTAATCGCGATGCCGGATAACTCTGAAATCCTCGAACGCATCGAAGCGCTCATCCGGGCTGTCTACAAGGATCGCACCGTGGACCCGTGGCATGTCGCGAGAGACCGGGCCAGGTTTTTCGAAGCCCTGTTTCGCAAACGTCTGCCGACGTGGCCGATCAGAAACCAGACCGATCCCATGTATGGCGGCTCGACCGCCATAGCCTTCCTGCTCCATCCTGGGCGATACATCGGCGTTCCGACGCGCGACGGGGTCGAGGTCCGCATAAGGCAACTGGGGGGAGAGTGTTTCCAGGCGCTGCTCGAGATCAGCCATCTCGGACCGTACGCGAGGGTCCGATTCACGAAGGAGTCCATAGACCCCGGGACCTCGAGAATCGTCTACGATGAGCAGGACGAGCCGTTTCGCGAAGACGACAACGGGTTTCTCGCGTCGTTGAAACGAATCCTCGAAGATGAGGGGATAGAGATTTTGTCCCGGGAGATTCTCGATCACAGGGTCCCGGATGTACAGCTCGATGTGACAGAGGCGGGTTCCGCGACCGTCTATCATTGTCTCTTCGATGAGGAATAGGACCGGCGGGGGCCGCGAGTGATTCAACTGGATGGAATCATGGTTTCCGATCCCAGGCTCGAGAGCCTGACGGAGAAAATCTCCGCCGGGGAGCGTTTGTCCAGGGAAGACGGGATGGTCCTGGAGGAGACCGGCGATCTGCACTGCGTGTGCATGCTCGCGGATTCGGTGCGTCGACGCCTTCACGGCAAGAGGACCGGCTACACAGTCAATGTCCATATAGACTACACGAACATTTGCGTTTCGGGGTGCAGATTCTGCGCATTCGGACGCGCGCCCGGTTCCGACGGCACTTATGTCCTTTCAGGCGATGAGGCGGTCGAGAGAGTGCCCGACGGGGTGGACGAAATACACCTTGTCGGAGGAGTCAATCCCGATCTGCCCCTCGTCTGTTTCATCGAGCTTCTGGGAGCGTTGAAGAGAGCGTTCCCGGGGGCGACACTGAAGGCCTTCACCGCGATCGAGATTCACGCGCTCGCGGAAAGGGAAGGTATGGGAATCGAGGAGCTTCTAGGTATTCTCAGGGTCTCGGGTTTGGGGATGATTCCGGGAGGAGGCGCGGAGATTTTCGACGAGGGAATCCGGAAACGGATTTGTCCGGTGAAGGCGACGGGAGAGGAATGGCTGGACGTGCACAGGGCGGCTCACAAGCTTGGCATACCGTCGAACACGACAATGCTCTACGGTCATGTCGAGAAACCGGAGCATCGCGTGGACCATCTTCTTCGACTGCGCGAGCTTCAGGATGAGGCGGAAGGGTCCGCGGGCGTCATCGCGCACATCCCCCTGCCCTATCTTCCGGGCGGCAACGACCTCGGGGAGACCGCAGGAGCGCCCAACGGCTCATTGGACCTGCGGCAGACAGCGCTGGCGCGTCTGATGCTCGACAATATTCCTCACATCAAGGCCTACTGGCGCGCGCTCGGGATTCGCATGGCGCAAACGGCCCTGAGAGCGGGCGCGGACGACATTGACGGAACGGTGGGTCGGGAGGAAGTCATGCACGAGGCGGGAAGCGATGCTCCAAGGAGCCTTGCGCCCCAGTATCTCGAATCGATAATCCGTGGCGCGGGTCTGGAGCCGTATCGCAGAGACTCGTTTCATCGACCGGTCAGGGGGGATTCAAGGTGAGCGCAGGAAAGAAGCTTGGAGCGATTTCGTTTCTGAACGCCGAGCCGCTCGTCCGACCTTTGGAGGACGGCACAATCAGGCACGGACACAGCCTGTTACGCGCGGTGCCGTCCGAGCTTGCTGCAATGCTCGTGCGCGGAGAGTTGGATTGCGCGCTCGCGCCTGTAGCGGTTCTCCTGGATCGACCTGATCTCATCCCGATTCCCGACGTGGCGATCGCGAGTCGCGGCGCCGTGGCGAGCGTACTCGTGTTTCACAACACGCCATTCGAGGAGCTCCACACGATCTGGCTCGATCCCGTAAGCCGAACCAGCAACCTGCTCGTCAGGGTGCTGGTTGATCGCTGGTCGAGCGCGCGATGCAGGTTTGTGCTGCCGGACGGGGACGAATCGCCACCTGTGGAGAGACTTCCTGCACGAACCGGGCGGCTGGTGATCGGTGATCAGGCGCTTGTGCTCGGTCAGAGAATCCCTCCGCCCGCGTCCTGCACAGACCTGGGCGAGCTGTGGCGCGAGAAAACGAACCACCCGTTTACGTTCGCCCGATGGATAGCGAAGGACGGTGACACAGCAGGAGAACTGAAAGACATAGCGCGCGAGGCCCGCGACTGGAGCCTCCTTCACCTCCATGAACTCATCGGGCCGCTCGCCGGCAAATACGGCTTTCCCCCGGAGCTTATCGATCGCTATCTCCGGACGAACATCACGTACATGCACGGTCCCAGGGAGCAGGCGGGGGAGCGCGAGTTCTTCCTTCTCGCGAAAAAGCTCCTCAAAAGTCAGGAGACACCAGGGGATGTTTGACGCGATATCGAGAAAGGTCCGCGATGCCGTCCGACTGAGCGATGACGAAGCGCGCTGGTGTCTCTCTCAGGACGCCGACATTTGGCTCCTGGGCGAGCTTGCCGACCGAGTCAGATCAAGGCTGCATCCCGCCGATCGCGTCACTTACCAGGTCGACAGAAACATAAACTACACGAACATCTGCATCAGCGGATGCCGGTTCTGCGCATATAGTCGTCCGCCCGGACATCCCGAGGGCTGGACGCTGTCGATCGACGAGATCATCCGGAAAGTGTCCGAGACGGTGGAAGCGGGCGGCACGGGCATCCTGCTCCAGGGCGGGCACAATCCCGACATTCCGTTCCACTATTACGTCGATCTTCTGAGGGCGATCAAGGCCAGGTTTCCGGCGGTTCACATCCATGCGTTCTCGCCGCCGGAAATTGTGTCGATCTCGCGTTTCTTCTCACTGTCCCCGGAGGCCTTTCTATCGAGGCTGATAGACGCCGGGCTCGACAGCCTTCCCGGAGGCGGTGCGGAGATTCTGGCGGAGCCGACAAGGAGCCGCATCGCGCCCCGAAAGTGCACTTCCGACGAATGGCTGGACACGATGCGCATCGCGCACAGGCTCGGGCTCAAGACGACCGCGACGATGGTCATCGGGTTCGGGGAGAGCATCGGCGAGCGCCTGGAGCATCTGACCAGGCTTCGTGACCTTCAGGATGAGACGGGCGGATTCACCGCGTTCATCCCGTGGACATTTCAGCCGTCGAAGACGTCGATGGAGTCCGAGGTGCAGCCGTCCGGCGGGATCGATTATCTCCGCATTCAGGCGGCCGCGAGGCTGGTCCTTGACAACATCCCGCATCACCAGGTTTCATGGGTGACACAGGGTCTCAGGCTCGGATCTGCGGCGCTCAGGTTCGGTGCGGACGATTTTTCGAGCGTCATGATGGAGGAGAAAGTGGTGGCATCGACCGGCGCAGGCTTCAGGACCGACGAGGCGGAGATGCGTCGGATCATTGCGGCTTCGGGATTCAGACCGGTCAATAGGCTGACGCTGTACCAAAATATACTTCATGCCTGAACGATTTGCCATAACTGCCGGGACACTCGTCCCCATGAACGCGCCACCGATCGAGGACGGCGCGGTCATCGTTTCGAACGGGAAGATCGAGTCGGTGACCAGATGTGCCGCCGTCCCCACCGACATCCCTCGCGAGGAGCATCCCGAATCGATTCTCCTCCCAGCCTTCGTCAACGCTCACACGCATCTTGCCTACACTGCCTTCCGAGGGCTCGCGGACAACGCTGACTTCTTCTCCTGGCTGACCGAGTACGTGATCCCTCTCGGTATTCTCGGGCGTGAAGAGGAGTTCCGGCTCAGTGCACGGCGGGGCGTGACCCAGTGTTTCCGACACGGCATAACCGCGGTCGGGGAACAACACTACGTTCCGTGGGGACTCGACGCGATGCTCGAAGCCGGCATGAAGGGCGTTTTTTTCCACGAGGTCTTCGGGATCGCCTCCCTGAACCTTGGGCGCAGCGTGACTGAGCAGAGGGAACAGATCGAGAAACTGGTTCGAGAATCGTCCGACCGCATTCGCGCCGGGGTCGCGCCGCACGCTCCGTACTCCGTGAGCCCCGCAATGGTCGCGATGGCGGTCGATCTCGCGCAAAAGCACGGGCTGCCGATCGCCACGCACGTCGCGGAGACGCGAGACGAGGTCGAGCTCTTTCTGCGAAGGGAAGGAAGGTTCGCGACCGTAAGGCGCTCCGTCAGAATCCCGGGACTGAACTGCAACCTTACGCCTGTCGAGCATTTCGACAAGCTGGGAGTCCTGACGCCGAACACCATGATCGTTCATGGGGTCCATGTCTCGGATTCGGACCTCAACCTGATTTCCGGGCGCGGGTGCACGATGGTCACGTGCCCCACGTCAAACGCCAAGCTGGGAGTGGGGATCGCGAGGGTCGGGTCGTGGATGAATCGCGGCATCCGGACGTGCATCGCCACCGACAGCCCCGCGAGCGGTGAGACATTCGACCTCTTCGAGGAAATGCGCAGATTCGTTTTGCTCCAGCGCGGCCTGACTGGAGAGACTGACAGGTTTCCCGCGGCAACCGTGCTCGAGATGGTGACCACGAATCCCGCGAGAGCGCTTGGCATGCAGGACATGGTGGGCGACCTGCGCCCGGGATCGTGCGCCGACCTCCTGCTCGTGGAGCCGGATCTGGACGAACGGCATCGGTACCGCGACGTGTACGAGACACTGCTGTGGGATGTCACGTCGGAGGAAATCGTAAAAGTGTGGGCTGACGGCCGGGAGGTGTATCGCAGGTGATGCGCCTGAACCGGTATATCGCCCGGTGCGGCCTCGCAAGCCGCCGCGACTCCGACTCGCTCATCACGGCCGGACGAGTGGCGGTCAACGGGATCGTGTGTCAGAAGCTCGGAACGACCGTGGCACCCGGGATCGACATCGTGACCGTCGACGGTGAAATGATCGAGCTCCCTCGCCTCCTCTACTACAAGTGTTACAAGCCTAGGGGAATGGTGACCACTCTCGACGACCCGCAGAAGCGGTCATCGCTCGCAGACCTCCTCGAGGGACGTGGCATTCCGAAGGGAGTCGCTCCGGCGGGACGTCTGGACGCGGACAGCGAAGGTCTGCTTGTGCTCACCAACGACGGCGACCTGCTCCAGAGGCTCACGCATCCGGGCGGCGAGGTCGAGAAGGTCTACCGGGTGCTGATCGACAGGTGGCCGATGGAATCGGACCTTGAAAGACTGCGCGCCGGGGTGAAATGCGGGGATTTCACGGCGAGAGCGCTCAGAGTGACGAGAATGGGTCCGCAGCCCCAGGACGACGAGCATCCGCAGATGGGCTATTGGGTGGAGATGATGATGGGCGAGGGTCACAAGCGCGAGATACGGGAGATGATAGGCGCGGTCAAGTATCGGGTGCTGAGGCTGGTGAGGACGGCGCATGGTCCGATAAGAGCGGACATTCTGAAACCGGGCGAGATCGTCGAACTCGAAGATTGGGAAATCAGGTCTCTCCCGGGGGATTAATAGAGACTACCCAAACGACTGAAACGCGCAACGCCCCGGAACTCATCCGGGGCGTCGCTCGCTATTGTTCGTCATCGATCATGACTGAAGGGTCCGACAACTGTGTCAAACATGGTGCCGAAGGCAACCATGGGTGCATTGCCATTTGTAGTATTTTGCGTATTACCGGGCTTCCGGGGGGCAGCCGGAATGCTGTTGCTCAATAACCAGCCTCCTTTCAGGCATCATTTCGAATGATTGCAGCTCGCGCGTATCGATGTCCGGCCAGTTTATGCGCTAACTATCACCTCCACCAGGCACAAGATCGCTCGCACCATTCCTGGAGCAGGCGCCGAACCTGATGTCGAGGGAATCAAAAAACCCCCGGCCTTCCCGGAGGTTCGCAGAATTCCAAGCGAACTCGGTTCGGCAGCCCGGCCGCCTCATTGAGGCCCTCGGCTTTGCGTCCCCGCCTCGCGACGGGTTTGCCTTTATCGTCCAAGTATTCAGTATTATATCACATTATCGCGTTGTAGTCAAGTCGCCGCCCCGGCAAAAACGCCTTCCCCACCCCGAAATGCGACCCCAATCCCGTCGTTTGATACCCACGCCCGCCTTGTGATAGCATCCTCTGACCGCCCGCGCGACCTTGAACCGACCGGGTGCCCGCGTGTCATACCGCTTGTTGCGGTCCGGACTCATGAGACGCCGCTCTTTGTCATGGATTCTCCTTCTTCTCGCCCTTGCCTGGACGCTGGCGCAGCCTGCACCCCTTCCTGCGGAGACAACCGGCACAGCTGGGGCAAACCCCCGACTCGTCAGGCTCGGAGACCCGTTCCAGATCGTCCTCACAATCACCAGCGACGAGAACATCCAGATCCAGAGACCCGCTTTTCCCGCACCCGACGGAGTCACGCTGGGCAACAAGTTCGGGCAATTGCAGCAAGTCAGCGTCAAACAGAGCGTCACCAGCGTAGAGAGCACGTTCACCGCGCAGTACCTGACAAAGGAAGCCGGGGAGTTCGAGATAGGCCCGTTCCAGGTCACCTACACGACAAGCGATGGAGAGTCGACGCAGCTCAGCCTGGATGCAGTGACCGTGCAGGTTTACGAGGACGCGCCGCGTCCCGCGAGCAGTATCATCCTCGGCAAGCTGCTGGGATTGTGGAAGTGGATTCTGGCGGCTTTCCTGCTGGCTGCTCTGGCTGCGCTGGTCAGCGTGCTGGTGGCTGCCAGGAGAAGGAAGCCCAGGGCGGTTGCAGCGCCGATCATTCCCAGGGTCAAATCCCCGGAGCAGTTAGCGTACGAGGACATTCAGAAGCTGCCGATCCCCGACGCGGATGACGAAGTCGCGGTCAAGGCGTATTATGATGCAGTGGACGATATCCTTCGGGTGTACCTGAACAAGCGGTACAATGTCGCCACGAGGGACTCTACCAGGTGGGAGCTGGAGCGCGAGTTCAGGAAGCGCAAGGTTCAGGATTCGCGCGTAAAGGGCGTACTGGTGCTGCTGAACGACTGCGACTGGGTGAAGTTTGCGAAAACGAAGCCGATGGCCCAAGAGATCCTTGCCGTGACACAGAGGGCGGGCGACACGCTCATGGGGTTGAAACAGCCCCGCGGCTGACAGACAACAGTACAAGTTTGTACAAGATTAATACAGATTAAGCGTACAGAGTTATACATCCAGAGAGGAATTCCATGCCTGATATCCCCCAGATGCCTCCCCCAACAAGCGCAATAGCCGCTGAGATTGAAGCGCTTGGTCGCGAGTGCGAAAGCTATCAGCCCGTCGTTCAGACAGTATTCGACGAGGTGAAACGGATACTTGTCGGGCAGGACGACATGCTTATGAAGTTGATAATCGGTCTTCTATGCCGGGGTCACATACTGCTGGAGGGCGTACCGGGGTTGGCAAAGACGCTGACCATCAAGGCTCTGGCGATGGCCATAGGTGCGAAATTCTCGCGGGTGCAGTTCACGCCCGATCTTCTCCCCGCGGATATAGTGGGAACCCGTATCTACAACCCGCAGACGTCTGACTTCTCGACCCGCCTGGGCCCGGTCTTTGCGAACCTTGTTCTCGCGGACGAGATCAACCGCGCTCCCGCCAAGGTCCAATCGGCGCTGCTGGAAGCGATGCAGGAGAAGCAGGTCACGATCGGCGACCAGACGTTCAAGCTGCCGGACCCGTTTCTCGTCATGGCCACGCAGAACCCGATCGAGACCGAGGGGACCTACCCGCTTCCCGAAGCCCAACTGGACCGGTTCATGATGAAGGTCAAGGTCACCTACCCCTGGCGAAACGAGGAGAGTCTTATCATCGACCGCATCACGTCGGGCAAGAGGATCGATCTCAAGCCGGTGATCACACCGGAGAAGGTTACCGAGATGCAGGCGGTGGTCGACAAGATCTACGTCGACGAGACCATCAAGAAATACGTGCTCGACATCGTTTTTGCCACCAGGCAACCCAAGGAATTCGGGCTGGATATCGACTACCTGATCGATTACGGAGCCAGCCCCCGCGCCAGCATCTACCTCGTGATGACCGCAAAAGCCTTCGCCTTTCTGAACGGTCGCGGGTTTGTGACGCCCGATGACGTCAAGGCGGTCGTGATGGATGTCCTCAGGCACAGAATTCTCCTCACCTACGAAGCGGAAGCGGAAGAGGTTACGAGCGAGGACCTTGTGCAGAAGATCATGGGCACGGTGTATGTGCCCTGAGGAGTCACATCGCGACGGGAGCCTTTTTCGAGCATTCGCAAGTCTCGCAGGGAATCCTCTGTACGAATATCTGCTCGATCTTCAGGAGAAGAGGATTCGGCTTGTCGAAGCGCTCGCGCCGGGACGCCATGTCACGTGGCAGATTTGGCTCGGAGTGTCATTTGCGCTTCTCTGGATGGCGGATGCATTCGTGCCGGGCCTGAAAGGCCTTCCCGTTGTGCTGCTCGTGCTTCTGGGGCCCATCGTGCTTTTCGGGGGGCTGTACCTAGCCGGCTGGAATGCCCAGATGATCGCGCTCAGGAACTATCCTTCCCCATTCGATTTTCCCCGCGCCCTCGAGCTGCTTCTGGCAACACCGCTCTCAGAGGCCGAAATCACGGCCGCGACCATCGCGGCATTTGCGCGTTACCCCTTCATCGGGGTCTCGTGGAAGAGGCTCGTCCTCGTGGCCGTCAACATCGCCATCCTCGCGGCCACGGTGGTCGAGTCGATGTACAGGGGGGCCCTGCCGGCGGAAGTGCCGGCGATGGCGGTGAAACTGTACGCTCCCGCATTGTGCGTTTTCGTCTTCTTTCCGCTTCTGACGGCGCTCGACATGCTCCTGGTGCCCGTGGGGTGGCTGAAGCATTCGTCGAAGGAGGCGCCCACGGGAGAGGAGAGCGTGATAGGTCGTACGGGAAGGCTTCCCGCGCTGGCGACGTTCCTGGCGCTGACCCCGGTGATTTTTATGATCAATCGTCAGAATCCATTCGATCTGCACACAACTGTCCGGGTTCTCACGACCGCATGTCCGATAATCCTGGCTGCGACGGCGATGGCGACGGCGGTGCTGATATGTCTCGCGCCGGGTCATCTGTGCCGGGTCCGGAGGAGTTGAACGGAGAGCGGGCTAGATGTCCCAGATACCGTGCAGGGCCCTTCGGAGAGTCTCGAGACCTGCCTGCGCACTCTGGGACGGTCGATACGGCATGGGCAATTCGGCCGGATCGAATCTTTCGGCGGTCGACGCGACGAGAGATTCCACGATGCTTTCGGCCTGGGCCTCAAGGGAGTAGCCTCCCTCGAGGGCGTAGACGATGCCGATATTCAGGTCGGACCCCACGGCCCTTAGGAGGGTGACGATCCTTCCGAATTGCCGGCTGGACAGTTGCAGGGCTCCGAGATGGTCGTCCGCGTGGGCGTCGAAGCCGACCGAGACGATCAGGATCTGCGGTTTGAACTGCGACGCGATCGAGGCGACCACCTGTCGCATGTACAGAGCGAACTCACCGTCGCCGCCTCCCGCGAGGACGGGGAAGTTGACGGTGTAGCCGCGGCCCTCGCCGGAGCCGATTTCGTCGATGTGGCCGGTACCCGGATAATGGTAGGATTGATGGATTGACGTATAAAGCACTCCTCGGTCCCCGTAGAAGATGTCCTGCGTGCCGTTACCGTGATGGAGATCGTAGTCGACGATCATCACGCGCTCGATTTTGTGAACCGCCCTCGCGTACTCGGCGGCACACGCCGCGTTGTTGAAGAGGCAGAAGCCCATCGCTCTCTCCGCGGTCGCGTGATGGCCCGGGGGTCGAATGAGACACCAGACGCTCTGGAAGCCCCCGTGCAGGACCATGTCCACCCCCTGACAGCAGGCGCCGACCGCCCGAGAAGCCGCGCGGAAGCTGTCGGGCGAGACGGGCGTGTCGGGATCGAGCCAGACCAGGTTCTCCGGTGCGGATGATGCAAGGTCGGCTGCGCGCTTTATCATTTCGAGATGGCCGGACGTGTGGCATCGCAGAACGTCGGACTCGTCGCACAAGCGGGGCTCCACCCATTCGAGCGATTTGTTGACCGGGTGGCTCTCGAGAGCGTTCTTCATGACCACCAGGCGCTGCGGGTTCTCAGGATGGGTTCCGGTGCGATGCTTCAGGAAATCGTCGTGATAGAGGACCCCGTTGCGGCTGTTCGTGAAGACGGTGTCCCGGAAATCGGGTGCATCGAAAACATCATGGTCGGGAAACATTCTGTTATCCAGTTGGAATCTTCAGTATCACTGAGCTGAGTCGCCCCTGGGGCCGGCGTCGAAGCGGTCATAGGCTTCTTTCAGCCGCTGGAAAAACGCGCGCGCGTCGAGCTTGGAGGTGATCTCCTCACCCGAAAAGACATAGGGAACGAACTTGTCGGCACCCTCGCCCGCCAGAATCCAGCCGACACTTCTCACGGAAGGCGGTCCGACAAGGAATATGCCGATCCCCTTGGTCTCTTTCGACGTTTTCAGCCGCCTGATGAAACCTGCAACGTCATGGGGAGGAAGGCTGATATCCACGATAACACTGTGCACCTTACGGCGCGTGATGTAGTCCGCCGCCGCACCTATGTTGTCGAATTTCGCAACCGGCCGACCTCCCAGCTTGCCCAGCTTCCAGAACAGCGTGCGAAACACGCGGTCAGTGCCCAGCGCGACGACGAGATCGGGTTCCTTTTCGACCGCTTCGCCGGGCTCGGGCTCGGGCTTGATGTCTCCACCCAGACCCGTGACGGCATCTCTTTCGGAGTCGAACCAGGGCGCGAGAGTGCGATCGGAGAATGTCTTGATGTATTCGTAGACGTCCCCCTTCGCGCCGAACACGGCAAGATGACCTCCGGCACGCTTGCAGGCACGTCCCAGCGAGTGCAGGGTGCCGACCGTCTCGCGATGGATTTCAATGCAATCGGAGAGATTGATCGCGACCCTGGGGGAGCCCTCCTTCAGGGCCTCCTGAACGGCCGACCGGAGCAAAGCGCTTCCCGGAGCGTCCAGCCGCCCGACGATGTCGACGATCTCGACGGCGCGCTCGCCTGAGCCTATGCGGCGGCGGCGCACTTCAAGAGCCATCTTGGGCCTTTCCTCCAGCTCGACGTGCAGCGATAGCGCGTGCAATCCCAAGGAATTCCTTCGGATCCAGGCTCGCACCCCCGACCAGGGCACCGTCCACATCCGGCAGCTTGACGTAGTGGGAGATGTTGTCCGCCTTGACGCTGCCGCCATACAGTATGCGGGTAGCGGCGGCCGTCTCAGGGGTGAAGTGTTTGGCGATCCAGGCCCTGATCCGGGAGCACATCTCCTGTGCGTCGCGAGGCTCGGCGTTTTTGCCCGTGCCTATGGCCCACACGGGCTCGTATGCGATCAGCGCGCCGCCGGTGACCTCGTGGCCGGTCCAGGCGGTCTCGAGCTGCTCCTCGACCGTTTCGTTCGCGCGGCCTGCCTCGCGATCCCTCAGCAGCTCGCCCACGCAGAGAACGGGGATGAGTCGGTCGCGAAGAGCCCTCGCGAGCTTCCTGGCGACCATCGCGTTGTCCTCGCCGATTATGTGCCGGCGTTCCGAGTGGCCGACGATCACGTGCGTCGCACCTGCCGATCGCAGAATCTGGCCGCTCAGCTCGCCGGTGAATGCGCCGTCCTTCTCGGGGTAGATGTCCTGTGCGCCGATGAATATGGGGCTGTCGTCCCCCAACTCCTCACGGATGGGGTGAATATAGGGAGCCGGGGGGAAGATCGCGACACCCACGGCGTCTTCCTTGACCTCCCTGAAGAGCGCAGGGACGAATTCATATATGAATTCAAGCGCCTCCGTAAGGGTCTTGTTCATTTTCCAGTTGGCGTACGCACAAGGGACACGCATAGATCACCTCACCAGGCAACGGCAGGAGCCGGGAAGTCTCGGGACGGCACACAAGCCCGAGGGGACTTCACGGGACTCAAACAGTCCCGGGCTGCGGGCGCATAATCGCCTCGACGCCCGGGAGGGTCATTCCGCTGAGGTATTCGAGGCTTGCGCCGCCACCGGTCGAGATGTGGCTGAATCCCCAGCCGAGACCGAAATGATTGATGGCGCTCATGGTCTCGCCACCGCCTGCGACCGAGTACGCGTTTCCGAGGGCGATGGCTTTCGCTACCGCTCTGGTGCCGCCATTATACCGCCAGTCTTCGAAGAGTCCCATAGGTCCGTTCCAAAGGACAGTGCCGGCGCGTCGAAGCAGCGCGTCCCACGCCTTGCGCGTCTTGTTCCCGATATCGTAGCCGGCGCAATCCGCGGGGATGTCGTCGACATCGACCATCCTGGGCTTCGTCTCGGGATCGCCGTTCGGAGCCACAAGCAGGTCCCTTGGCAGCTCGACCCGGTACCCCATCGTAGCCTGGTTGTTCAGAATTTTTCTCGCTTCGTCCAGCAGGCTCTCATCGACCTTGCTCTTGCCCACTTCCCGCCACTGGGCCTTGAGGAAAGTGAAGGACGAGGCGCCGCCGATAAGAATTGTATCGACGCGGGGAGCCAGGAACTCCAGGATGGGAAGCTTGTTCTTGACCTTTGCGCCGCCAAGAGCAACGACATACGGCCTCTTGACATCCTCGGACAGAAGATTGTCGAGGTGCTCCAGCTCATCATGGAGAAGGAAACCTGCGTAGTGCGGAAGGTACTCGGAGACACCCACAACGCTGGCATGAGCGCGATGGCTCGTGCCGAAAGCGTCATTGACGAAGATCTCCGCAAGCCTGGCGTACGCCTTGGCCAGATCCGGATCGTTCTTCTCCTCACCGGGCCAGAAGCGGACATTCTCGAGCACCGCGATTTCGCCGGGGCCGATACGCTTGAGGATGTCCGGCACCTGCTTATCGAGGTAGTTCTCCACCAGGGGAACTTCGCCCCCGACAAGGTCGGCAAGTCGTACGGCGACCGGCTTCAGGCTGAGTGAGGGCACGACCTTGCCGTCGGGTCGGCCCAGGTGACTGGTGACAAACACGCGAGCGCCGCGATCGAGCAGATTATGCACGGTTCGGAGGCTGGCGAGGATGCGGCTCTCATCGGTAATATGCCCTTCCTCGTCCAGGGGCACGTTGTAATCGCAACGGAGAAAGACCCTCTTGCCCTGGACATCAGCGTCCTTTACATGTGGGAATTGCTTCATTTGAACGTTCCTCCCGCTATCCACCCCGGATCCCTTCCAAGTCCGGTCCGGGACAGCTGATATTAAAAGCCCTTTTTGACCATGTGCGTCAGTACGTCGACGAGCGCCTCCGTGTAGCCCCACTCGTTGTCATACCATGCCAGGGTCTTGACCAGCCGCCCACCCATGACCTCCGTCAGCTCGGCATCGTAGATCGTCGAGTAGGGAGTCTTCTCATGGTCACTCGAGACCGAAGGCTCGGTTTCGTACTTGATGATGCCCTTCATCGGGCCTTCCGCGGCGACCTTGAACAGGTTGTTGACCTCCTCGACGGTCGTGTCCTTTCCGACTATGCACGTTAGGTCGATGAAGCTGACCGTGGGCGTCGGTATTCGGATCGCGAACCCGGTAAGCTTCCCCTTGAGCTGGGGGAGAACAAGCCCGACAGCCTTCGCGGCACCGGTGGAGGTGGGGATCATGTTGCAGGCCGCGGCTCGCGCCCGCCTGAGGTCCTTGTGAGAGTTATCCAGGATGTTCTGCGTGGATGTGTATGCGTGGATGGTCAGCATCAGACCCGCCTGGATCCCCAGTCCCTCATGCAGGACTTTCGCCAGCGGGGCAAGGCAGTTGGTGGTGCAGCTCGCATTCGACACGATGACATGCTTCTTCGGATCGTAGTCGGTGTGATTCACTCCCCACACCACGGTCAGGTCGGGACCATCGCCCTTGCCGGGCGCGGACAGGAAGGCCTTTTTTGCCCCGGCCTTGATATGTTTCATGCACGCTTCACGCTCGTTGAATTTGCCCGTGGCCTCGACCGCGATGTCGACGCCCAGATCTTTCCAGGGCAGCTCCGACGGATCGTTGTGGACAAGGCACTTGATTGTCTTGCCTATATCCGGAAGCCTGACCTCGTTGGCGCCTTCATCGTACTCGCAGTCGAATCGATGGTAGACGGTGTCGTACCTGAGAGTGTGGCCCTTGGTCTTCGTGCTGGACCTCGAGTTGATCGCGACGATGTCCCAGGGGAGCTTCTCGCCCTTGCGCAGCCTCTCGGCCCAGATCCGCAGGATCAGCCGCCCGATCCGCCCGAATCCGTTAATTCCCACTTTTGCAGCCATATTCTCTTCCTCCAGTAATGTTTGTTGTTTGTTGTTTGTTATTGTTGATGCATTTACCGAAGTTTCCGAAGGGAAGCCACGGCTATTTCCCTATGTCACGGTGCACAACATTAACCTCAAAACCCCGCTTTCTCAAAGCCTCGCCTAGCTTTTCCGCGATGTAGACGCTCCTGTGCTGACCGCCGGTGCATCCGATCGCCACGTTCAGCCTGAGCCTCCCCTCCTCGCTGAAAAGAGGAATGAGCCACTCAAGAAGGCCGTCCACCTTCTCAACGAACTCCTTGCACTCGGGAGCGCGCTCGATGTAACGGGCGATCTTCGCTTCGAGACCCGTCAGCCCCTTCAACTCGGGCTCGTAGAACGGATTGGGAAGGAACCTCACGTCGAAGACAAAGTCCGGGTCTAGAGGTATGCCGTACTTGTAGCCGAACGACAGGACGCGGATGCTCGTCCTCGGCTTCTCCCGCTCGTCGGAGATATAGGACTCGATCTGCTTGCGGAGCTCTGCGGGAGGCAGGTTGGATGTGTCGAGGGTGAAATCGGCCTCGCGCTCGACTGCAGCGAGGATATCGCGCTCGCGCTTCAGGGCTTTTTCGAGCTGTTCGCCTGGCTTGGCAAGGGGATGCTCGCGACGCGTTTCCTTGTACCTGCGAACGAGGATGTGGTCCTTTGCGTCCAGGAAAATCATCTTGACGTCGTAGCCGGACCTCTTGAGTGCGCGAACGTTCTCAATCAGGCCCTCGAAGAACCCCCTGGCACGGATGTCGATCACGACGGCCATACCGGCGAAACTCGCGTCGGTTCCGGAACCGGCCAGGCACAACGCAATGAATCTTTCGAGCAACT
Source organism: uncultured Planctomycetota bacterium (assembly GCA_964354375.1). Taxonomy (GTDB): domain Bacteria; phylum JAJVIF01; class JAJVIF01; order JAPKYR01; family JAPKYR01; genus CAYGZQ01. The sequence continues at coordinate 38,225 of CAYGZQ010000011.1, read as the reverse complement.
GCGGGGGAAGATTGTCGATCGTGAAGAAGTTGGCGTCCTCAAAGACGCGCAGGGCACTGGTTTTCCCGGCGCCGGACATGCCTGTGATAATGACTATTGCCGGCGATCGAGCAGCATCCGGACGAGGAGCCTCAGTTCCAGGTTGCATTTCCGGTAGAGGTGTCATGCCCCCGGTTCAGGCCTTTGTAGGCCGGATTAGAAGAAACGGCATTATAACATACGGCGGAATCGACGCCTATGTTTAAGAAGCTTAAAACTCGATAAAATCGCGTATTCGGCGCGAGACTACTCTTCCCACTCGATTCCTTCGAGCCTCAGAAGCCTTCTTTTCTCCTCAAGCCCTCCGCCGAAACCCCCCAGTTTTCCGCCGGCGGCCAGCACCCGGTGACAAGGGATGATGATGGACACCGGGTTCCTCCCGACCGCCTGCCCGACGGCGCGCATCGCCTCGGGTTTGCCTATCTGCTTCGCCAGCTCACCGTACGTGGTCGACTTCCCGTACGGAATCCCCTCCAGAGCCGACCATACCTGCTTCTGGAACTCGGTGCCCTGCGGCACCGCACGAATGGTGAACCTTCTGCGCTTCCCGGCGTGGTACTCCCTCAGCTCTCGTCTCAGGCGCTCCAGGTTCCTTCTTGCAGCGGCGCCGACCTTTACACCCCTGAGATCGGGGAGACTTCGAGCCACCTCGTCCCGGTCCGTCGACCATGTAAGGAAAAGAACCCCCTCATCGCTCGCAACTGCACCGTACCACCGTTCCCCCTCATCCCAGATCATTGCTGCCCTGGTCATGACTGTAGTGCTATGCTCCTTTCTTGCCGACGGATCTGGACGCTCCGGGCAACCCGAACATTTTCGCGAGAAACCTGCCGGTATAGCTTTTCGAGTTCCTCGCGATCTCGTCGGGCGTTCCGGATGCAACAAGGTATCCGCCATCTTCGCCACCTTCAGGGCCCAGGTCTATCACGTGGTCGGCCGCGGCGACAACATCGAGGTTGTGCTCGATCACGACCACCGTATTGCCCATATCGACAAGCCGCTGGAGGACCACCAGCAGCTTCACAACATCGAAGTAGTGCAGCCCGGTTGTGGGCTCGTCGAGAATGTACAGCACCCTGCCCTGCTTCTTCTTCGCAAGCTCCGCGGCAAGCTTGACTCTCTGGGCCTCTCCGCCGGAAAGCGTGGGAGCAGGCTGCCCGAGCTGGATATATCCCAGCCCCACGTCGCGTATCAATTCAAGCCTCTCGGATATCGCCGTGTGGGCGGAGAAGAAATCGACCGCCGTGTCGACCGTCATCGTGAGGACGTCGTGGATGGTCTTGCCGCGGTACTTGATCTCGAGCGTCTCGCGATTGTACCTCTTGCCGCCGCACGATTCGCAGTTTACATAGACATCCGGCAGGAAATGCATCTCGATCTTCAGCATCCCGTCGCCCTCGCATCGAGCGCATCGACCCCCGCGAACATTGAAACTGAAGCGTCCGGGAGAGTATCCCCTCGACTTGGCCTCGGGAGTGCTCGCGAACAGGTTCCGAATCTTGTCGAAAATCTTGGTGTATGTGACCGGGTTCGATCTCGGGGTGCGCCCGATGGGGGACTGATCGACAACTATCCCCGCGTCGATGTGCTCCAGACCTTCGATCCCGTCGCACATGCCCGGTTTTTCCGTGCGGACACCGAACTCATGCGCGATGTTCCGCCACAGGGTCTCGTTGACCAGGCTGGACTTGCCGCTTCCGGACACGCCCGTAACCGCGATGAACGTACCCAGGGGGAAGGCGATATCGACGCCCTTGAGGTTGTTCTGGCGGGGGCTTCGCACAATCAGCCTCTTCCCGTTGCCGGGACGCACTATCCTTTTCGGAAAGCCCGTCAAACCGCTTTTCATTTCCAGAAACCTGCCGGTCGGACTCTTCTCGCATGCCTCGATTTCCGCAGGAGTCCCGTGGGCGACAACCGTACCTCCGTGGACACCCGCGCCCGGACCCAGGTCGATGACATAGTCTGCGGAGCGGATCGTGTTCTCGTCGTGCTCGACCACGATCACCGTGTTCCCGAGGTCTCTCAAGCCCTTCAATGTTGCGATAAGACGGGCGTTGTCTCTCTGGTGGAGTCCGATCGACGGCTCGTCAAGGATATACAGCACGCCTGCAAGATTGCTCCCGATCTGCGTAGCCAGACGTATTCTCTGGCTCTCGCCGCCGGAGAGAGTCCTAGCAGTCCGGGAGAGCGTGATATAGGACAGGCCGACATTGTTGAGGAATGACAGTCGGGCGACAATCTCCCTCAGAATCCGGTCGCCGACCTTCTGCTGGTACGGCGTGAGCTTCAATGTCTGGAAAAAGTCAAGGCTCCCGCGGACCGGCTGCTCGGTGACATCGTAAATGTTCACACCGTCGAGCGTGACGGCGAGCACGACCTCCTTGAGTCGCTTGCCCTTGCATTCGGGACAGGGGCGGTCGCTCATGTACATTTCCAGTACGCTTCTGATGTAGTCTGAGGTCGTCTCGCGGTACCTGGTCTGGAGGTAGTCCAGGACGCCCCGGAAAGTGAACCGGCCCTTTCGAAGCCTGCCCTGCGAATCGTGGAACGCGAATCTCACCTTGACCGATTTCCCCCCATGGATGAGCGCGTCAACCGACTTCGGGTCCTGTTTCCGAAGCTGCACATAGGGATCGATGCCCAGTTCATGGGCCGCTGCATGGATCATGCTGGTCAAGTAGCCCGAGCTGGTTCCTCGCCACGGCAGCACCGCCTCATCGACGAGGGACCGATCGATGTCGATGACAAGATCGGGGTCGATCTCCTTCAGAGTCCCCAGTCCGCCGCACTTCTCGCACGCCCCGTACGGCGAGTTGAAGCTGAAAAGCTTGGGGGTAATCTCGGGGAGGGAGATGCCGCAGAGGTCGCAGGCGAACCTTATGCTGAACAGCTCTTCGTCGCCGGTGTCCGGCTCAAAGATGATCACCATGCCGTCGGCACGGTCCAGGCTCAGCTCGACGGACTCGGTGAGGCGCTGCTTGACCGACTCCTTGGCCTCAAGACGGTCGACGACGATGTCGATGGAATGAATGCCGTAGCGGTCCAGATCGATGTCGTCGGTGAGGAGGTATATCTGCCCGTCAACTCTGACGCGGCTGAAACCCTCCTGCGCCAGCTCGGTGAAAAGCTTCTGATACTGCCCCTTCTTGCGTCGGATGATCGGCGCAAGGATGTAGAGCTTGGCGCCCTCAGGTTTCTGAAGGATTCGGTCGACGATTTCCTGGGGAGACTGGCTGGAGACGCTTGCGCCGCATTTCGGGCAGTGGGGTTCGCCCACCCGCGCGTACAGAAGACGGAGATAGTCGTATATTTCGGTGACCGTCCCGACCGTGGACCTCGGGTTGTGGCTCGTGGCTTTCTGATCGATCGATATGGCCGGCGACAGTCCGTCGATGTAGTCAACGTCGGGCTTGTCCATCTGGCCCAGGAACTGCCGAGCGTACGACGACAGGCTTTCGACGTAACGGCGCTGACCTTCGGCATAAATGGTGTCAAAAGCAAGGGATGATTTCCCCGATCCGGACAGGCCGCTGATCACGACCAGCCGGTTCCGGGGTATCTCTACGTCGATGTTCTTGAGGTTATGCTGCCTGGCGCCGCGGACTATGATCTTGTCGCGGCTTTCGGGAATGCAGGCGTCGGCGGAATTATCGCCGACGGTTCGACTGCTCTTCGTTTTCCTGGTGCTCATGACCGATTTAGCGGACAATCCACTCACCCTCAATGCACGGACATACCCAAGCTGTGCACCCTTCCATCAGCACTATCCCTCGCCCTCATCGCCCCCGGCATCGTCACCTTCGATAGCGCGAAGTCTTTCTTCCGCCTTGGCGCGCAAGTCCGGATCGGTCTCCAGCTCGATGTAGCGCTGGAGGTATCCCTTGCCCTCACTGGTCTGGCCGTCCAGAAGGTAGGCGAGACCGAGCTCATAGTTCACCTGGGCGTAGTCGGGATGAACGTCGTAAGCCTCCAGAAGCAAACCGATTGCCGCAGCGGAGGATCCGATGGCGCGCATCTGACGTCCGCGGCTCAGACGGTCCTCGTAGAGCGCGTCCCCGGTAAGCGGCGGCTCCGCGGGCTCGTTCTCCACTTCCGCAGGCTGATCTTCCTCTGTGGTCTCTGCTGGAGCGGGCTCCTCTTCCGCCGTCTCGGTCGCCGGTTGCTCCTCATCCGGTGTTTCCTCGTCCGGGGCGGCCGTTTCCTCCGTCCCCTCGTCGCCCACAGTCTCTTCGGCAGCTTGCTCCGACGCAGTCTCGTCGGCAGTCGCTTCTTCGGTTGTCTGGTCCTCTACAGCCTGATCTTCCGTCTCGACCCCTGATGTCTGGCCCTCCTGGTCGCCAGGAGGCACGGTGGCGCCCAACAGAGAGTTGATCTTGTCGATCTGCTCCTGGGCATCCATGTAGAGCCTCGAATTGGATTCGAGGCTGAGGCACTCGCCGAACGCTGCGAGAGCGTTCTCGCTGTCCCCCTGAGCCAGGTAAAGCTCTCCCGACCTGTACTTGGCCAGCGGATATCCCGGATCGTACTGAAGAGCCTTCTCGATGTTATCCCATGCCAGTTGGGTCTCACCGAGACTCTGATAGACATATGCGAGGTCCGAGTAAATTGACGGATCGTTCGGCCTCATGTCCCGTGCCGCGAGATAACTGTCGCGGGCTTCCTGGAAGTTGCCGTCCAGGACGTACGCCCCCGCCAAATCCTTCTGCGCCTCGAAGTTGGACGGGTCCGACCGAAGAGCGGCCTTGAATTCGGTGATGGCGTTCTTGTATTCGCCGCGCTCTAGAAACGAGATGCCGCGGTTGTACCGGTCCACGCCGCCTGTGTCCGGCTTGGTCTCACGGCACGCGAGCAGGGAAACTGTTGTCAACGCAATAAGTGCGGAAAACGCGAAATAGCGAAGAAGGGGTGTCATTTGGCAGCATCCTCCCGGGTTTCACATGGGCATGTCACAGATTGAATCCATTCCAGATATTTCTCGTGGCCTGACATAATCGGGATCGCGATGATTTCGGGGACGGCATAGGGATGGATCTCTGCGATCCGTGCTCTCAATCTCTCGACAAGGTCCGATGTCGTCTTGATGATCAGAAGCACCTCGGGCTCTTCCTGCAGCTTGTCTTCCCACTCGTATACCGACGTAAGGTTCGGGACAAGGTTCACGCAGGCTGCAAGGCGGCTCTCAACGATGTCCCGAGCGATTTTGCGACCGATTTCGACCGACGGCACAGTCGAGAGCACGAGAGCATATCCATTTTGAGTCTGCATAGCTCAACAAACATGCAGTAGCGCCAACATGCAACCTGTTAGTTTAGCACGAATCGACGCTCTCTCAAAGTCCTGCCCGGCGAAAATCCTTTCACTCATATGCCGCTCGTGTTAATCTAGCGTCGTGGAGAACATGCGTGAGGGATTCGGCGGTCTGATAATCGCCGCAGGCGGTACGGGCGGACATATTTTCCCCGCGCTCGCGGTGCTGGAGGTTCTCAGGCGGCGGCATCCAGAGATGAAGGCGACATGGGTAGGGAGCAGCCACCGCATGGAGTCGATCCTGATCCCCGCCAGGGGGATCGAGTTCGTCGGGCTCAGGCAGACCGAGATAAGAAGGGGCCTGAATCCGATGAATATCCTGTACAACACGCGAACCCTCTTCCTGCTGATTGGCTCTGTGTTTCGATCGGTAGGACTCATTCGAAGGATCAGGCCCGGCATAATTCTTACTACAGGAGGTTTTGCCGCAGGCGCAGTGGGATTGGCAGCGTGGATGACTCGAACACCTCTGGCGATCATTGAGCCGAACGCCTTCCCCGGCCTGACAAACCGTTTCCTTGGAAAACGCGCATCGGCCGTTTTCACTGCGTATCCGCAGGCGAAAAGGTTCTTCAGGGAGGAAAAGACTCACTCGATAAGCTCGCCTGCAAGAGTTGAAGTTTTGGAGGGGGATCGGAAATCCGCGAGGGCGCAGCTTAAAGTTGGGGATGACACTTTGATGTTGCTCGCGATGGGCGGAAGCCAGGGAGCCGCGGGAATCAACAGGAATCTTCCTGAATCGGTCAAGTTAATCTCGATGACCGCGCGCGGGATGGATCTGAGAGTAGTACACCAATGCGGCCGTGGGAAGCTGGACCAGGTGGTCGTCGACAGGAAAGCCCTGCCCGAGTCGCGTTACTCGGTCGTTGAGTTCATCGAGGACGTGCCCACATACCTGGCCGCCGCCGACGCGGTGGTCTGCAGGGCCGGCGCGTCGACGCTGTCCGAGGTGGCCTGCAGAGGGCTTCCGTCGGTGATCGTCCCCTACCCTTTTTCGGCGGAAAATCACCAGGTCAGGAATGCAAGGGCGTGGGAGTCGGCCGGAGCGGCTCTCTGCATCGAGGAATCGGAGCTGAATCCGTCGCGCCTGGCTAATAAGATCGTGATCCTTCTCACAGACCCACACATGCGCAATGTCATGGGGGAGAAGGCGAGGAAGTTCGGCGATCCGTCCGCGGCGGAAAGGATCGCCGACATCATCGAGGAGCTGGCTGTACGCAAACGTGTTTCTTAACGTAATCATACCTTCCTACCGCTCGAGCGAGACCATCGGCCGGACGCTGAAGTCGATTCTGGCTAATCGCGAGACGTTCCCCGGCGAGTTCGACATCACCGTTGTCGATTCGACCGAACCCGGGCCACCCGAGGGGAATGCCGTGGCGGAAGCAATCGCTAGCGTAGGCGCCGAGGTCAATCTTGTCAGGCTTCCGAAGCGCGCGTATCCTGGCGCTGCGAGAAACCGTGGTGTCGAGGCCTCCAAGGGCGACATTCTGTGCTTCATAGACGCGGACGCCTATGCCGATACGGGCTGGCTTGAGGCAATCCACGGCTACATGGAGAATAACCCTGATGTCGGCGCTCTGGGCGGACCTGTCCTGAATGCCAACCCGTCCGTCGGCTACAGCAGACTCGCCCATTGGTGCGAGTTCTCCGGCTACGGGCCGCACGCCCCGGAGGGTCCGCGGAGAGTGCAGCCGACCGTTAACGTGGCTGTCCGCCGCAGTGTTTTCGAGAAGTACGGACCGTTCCTTGAGGATCAGTTCGGCAATGAGGATGTCCTCTTGTTCGCGCGCATGATGCTCGCGGGCGAGAAGCTTCATTTCAACCGCGCTGTGAAAGTGTTTCACCGGAACAAAACGGAACTGAAGGATATCTATGTTCACCAGCGACGTCTGGGCGAATGCACGGGACGGGCGCGCGCGATGTACGACCTTCCAGGCTCGTTTCTGACCCGTCCCGGAGGGTCGCTGCTCGTGCCGTTTGTCAAGACACACTTCGTCGGATGGCGGCTTCTGACGCAGGAAACGCAGGAATATCCCGGGTTTCTGGTGAGCTGGCCGAGGGTTTTCAGCGCGATGTGTCATTTCGCGCGCGGGTTCGCTGAAGGGGTTAGAAAAGCTTCGGAGGGAAAAAATGTCTGATCTGGAATTCACAGGCGAACGAGTTGTCCCGTCAAAAAGCCCTCCCAGGCTCGAGGCTGAGCACAGGGCGCGGTACGAGTTTGCGTGCAATCAGGTGCGGGGCATGAAGGTGCTCGACATCGGATGCGGGACAGGGTACGGCACGTACATGATGAGCGGGTACGCGCAGTCCGTGACCGGCGTCGACATCGACAAGGATGCCATCGATCACGCGAAGGAGAATTACGGGGCGACCAACCCGAGTTTCGCAGTAGCCGACATAAGAGATCTCCCGTTTGCGGACGGCGATTTCGACGCCTGCGTTTGTTTCGAGGTCATCGAGCATATCGAGAATCCCGACACGCTGGTGCAGCAGGCGTCCAGAGTCCTGAAACCGTCGGGCATGCTGATAGTCAGCACCCCAAACGGGGCGGTGCGGACATCGTCGCAGCGGAACCCTTATCATGTGAACGAGTTCAGGCTCGGAGAACTGAGAGAGCTTCTCAGGGAGAGCTTCCCCTCTGACAAATGGAACATTTCGATTTTCGGGCAGTTCGTGAAAGGGAAGGCATACACGAAATTCGGCGTCTTCGCGATGAACATCTACCTTGGGCTGAAAGGTCTTCTGGGCATAAAACCGAAAGATAAGAGCGGATCTGCAGGAAGGGGCAAGCGCAAAGGGAGACCGGCGATCGAATTCGAGTTCAGCCCGGAAGAGGCCAACCTGGCGGAATATCTGATCGCGGTAGTGAGAGGACGGGCATGAGACCGGCCACACGTGCAGTATTCAGAAATGGCAGGCTGGAAAGCCTGCCCCAAAAGAGCCGGTCAGGAACCTAACGTGGAGATTCCCCGATTACGATCACTGCAGCGCCGTTGAACCTGCCCGCCCTCAGATCGTCCAGCGCCTCATTTGCCTTTTCGAGGGGATAAGCCGCGACCTGCGTCTTGATCGGCACTCTCGGCGCGAGAGCGAGGAACTCCTCACCGTCGCGCCGCGTGAGATTCGCGACCGATTTGATCGAGCGCTCGCCCCACAGGATGGAATACGGGAACGAGGGGATGTCGCTCATGTGGATTCCGGCGCAGACGACGATTCCGCCCTTAACAACGCCACGCAGGGCGGTCGGGACCAGGTCTCCGATAGGCGCGAAAATAATCGCAGCATCGAGAGGACTTGGCGCGGATTCATCCGACCCTCCCGCCCAGACTGCTCCAAGGCTCCGAGCGAATTCCTGCGAGCTTTTGTCGCCGGGACGTGTGAACGCGTACACTTCCCGGCCCTTATGTCCGGCCACTTGCGCCAGGATATGAGCCGCTGCGCCGAAGCCGTAGAACCCGATTCGCCGCGCGTCGCCGACGAATCGGTACGCTCTGTAGCCGATCAGCCCCGCACAGAGCAGCGGAGCGGCCTGAAGATCATCGTAGCCTTCGGGGATCGGAAAGATGAAGCGCTCATCGGCAACGGTCATCTCCGCAAACCCGCCGTCGATCTGGTAGCCCGTATATCTCGCGAGATCGCAAAGATTCTCCCGTCCCGTTCTGCAGTATTCGCAGCGACCGCAGCTTCCACCGAGCCATGGAACCCCTACCCTGTCGCCGGTCCTTAACTTCGTCACTCCCTCGCCGAGCGCGACAACGCTCCCGACAATCTGGTGTCCGATTATGAGCGGAAGTTTCGGGTCGGGAAGCTCGCCGTCGATCACGTGGAGATCGGTGCGACACACGCCGCAAGCGTGGACCTTGAGCAGAACCTGCCCGGGTCCGGGTCGGGGGTCGGGGACCTCGACCGGTCTGAGCGGCTCTCCGATTTTTGTGAGGATCATCGCACGCATCGCGCGACCTCCGGTTCCTGCATGCCCCCCCTATAATCCCCCCCGGAAGACCGTGGGGGATGGTTACATCGAACCATGCGCGGGACGCATGCTACCTCGACGCGCATGTTACGTCCATTATACAACGCGATCGGGCAATGGAAATCCCCGATATCCGGGGGTAGAATGGGAGATCGCGCCTGGGACGGCTCAGTATATGCCTGCGGCATCGAAACCATCATCAAAAGCCGAGGACATCCTGCACGGCGATCTCACCTTCTCGGGACCATCGACCGATCGGTTCGAGGAAGACGCGACCATGCCCGTCGCGCTAGAGGGTGAATCGATCGCCCGGGGCACTTTCGTAATCCTGCTTGCGCGGGTCTTCGGACTGGCCTGCACCTTCGTCACGATGAACATCGTCCTTCCGCGAATCATGCCGGAAGGCGATTTCGGCAACTTCCAGGTTTTGATGAGCTTCGTGATGGCATTTGAGATCGCGCTGCACTACGGGCTTCCAGCAGCGGTAAGCAAATTCATCGCCGAAGACCGCGCGTTCCTGGGCTATTTTTTGACGAAGGGCTTCAAGCTGCAGGTGTGGTTCAGTCTGATCCTGTTTGCCATAAGCCTTGTAATCGCGCCAATCGCGACGAAGTACTTCCGAGAGACCTTCGTATTCGGACTTCTGTTCGCGCTGGCGATGATCGATATCCCGGCGTACGCGATGTACAACATCCGGATGAGCGTTCTCAACGGCCTGAGGAGATTCACGAAAGAGTCGTACACGGTCATCTGGTACAACGCGAGTCGAACGGTGATGACCGTCGCAGGCGTGCTGTGGGCCTACAAGGCTGGTCATCCGGGTTTGATGATTCCCCTTGCGCTGATCGCCAATTTCCTTTCGAGCGTTGTCGGCCTCTACTTCAGCGTTCAGTACACGAAGGGTGTGGAGGGTTTCAGGGAAGAGCCGGGGATGATAAGGGCGATTGTCCGGTTCATAACGCCGAACATTGTCGCTATGTTCGTCTACCAGGCCCTTCTCAAGGTCGACCTGTGGTGCGTCAAGGGCTTCGTGACGTCCGGCATGCTCCCTTCCATGTACGTGAATCCCGGATCGAATTCATCGGCTTCGCCGCATGAGCTTCTCGCGAACCAGATTCTCGGGAGCTACGGATTCGCGAGCCTGATAGCCCTGATACCTGCGATTCTATATCAATCTCTCTATCCCGCGTTGTTCCCCACCATCAGTTACCATCTCGGCCGGGGCGATCTGGACAAGGTCCGGAAGATCATCGTTCAGGCCACGAAAGCGGGTTTCATAGTCCTGCTTCCCATCTCAGTGGCGATGTGCGGAACGTCCAAGGAGATTTTCACGATCCTGGCCGGCGACAAATTCCCGTTTGCATGGGAGTATCTCGGGGTGCTGGTCTTCGCGATGGCCGCGTACACGCTCTATCTTTCCGCAAGCATCATCATCATCGCCTCGAATCATCCCGAGTACCCCCTCAAGAATGTCACGGCCCTTCTGGTCTGCGCGTTTGCGCTGAACTGGGTTCTCATGAAGGTGCTGCCTTTCAGCGCCTTCGGGCCGGACGATCCGATCGGACGCGCTCTTGCGGGACCCGCCGTGGCCATAGTGGTGGGGCTCGTGGGAACCTGGTTCTTCGGGCGGTGGATTGTGAAACGGTACGGAGTGTTTGCGAACTGGATCGACATCGCGAAGATCAGCCTGGCATGTCTCATCCCGGCGCCCATCCTGTGGTACATCGGATGGCCCGGCTTCATGGTGATCGGCGAGTATTTGATATACTTCGCGGCGTATTCTATACTCCTCTTCCTGCTTGGGGCGTTCGATCCTGAGGAGAAGGAGAAGATATTAAGGTTGATCCGTCTTCGTCCAAGGAAGGAACCGGACTGATGAACCTTTTGATGTCCGAGCGCCTCATAACTGTTCGGGCATGTTCAGAGGTGGCATTAAATGGATGAACTTAAGGAAAAACAAGATCGCGATGAGCTTTTCTGGCTGTTTCCCGTATTGCTGGTGGTTGCGATACTGGGGATAACCATCGCGGTGAGACCCGGGAGCTGCGCGACAGGTCCCGGCGGGAGAGGATCCGGCAGCGTGCCCAAGGGGGCCCCGACCGGGCAGGTGTCCGGCGTGCAGGGGGAGGATGTTGCTAACCAGGTGGTCTTCCCCGAGGGCGACAGCACTGGCGTCAGGACTCTTGACCAGTTGACCGAGCTTCTCGGCAAGGAGATCTACCAGGGCGAAGAGGAGCCTGTCGGCGAAGGCACGTACGAGGACTCCGTGACCGCGGGTCCCGGGCTGAAAATAGTCGTCCGGTGCGATATCACGGAGGAAGGCAACAGCGATATCTACATGCTGGATGAGACCGGCTACGATCCCATCCGTCTCACCGACTGGCCCTCAGTCGAGAGCTTCCCCGCGATAACGACGGACGGCACGCGCGTGTACTTCATCAGCGATCACGACGACGATCCGAACAATCCCAACCCGTTCACCAAGAACTCCGAGATCTACATGATCGACATGACCCTTTTCGGCACGGCCGACTACAAGGGTCCGACCCGCCTCACCTTCAACAATGAAACCGACTACGGCGTGAGCGTGACGGCGGACGGATCAAAGATGGTTTACATGTCGGCGACAAAGGAACTGCCCGACGAGCCCAAGCTCATGCTGGCCGACGGCGACGCGAACAACGCGAAGATGGTCGCGGATACCCGCCTCAAGAATGCGATACCGAAGATTTCCGGGGACGGGAACTACGTTGTCTACAACTCGTTCTACGATGGCGAGATGGATATTTACCTGTACGATATTCAGGGCAATTTCACTGTGAACCTGACCAACTCAGACATACCGGAGTATTTCCCAGCCATCAATTACGACGGCTCGATCATCATCTACGAGAAGCTGCTCCAGATGACTCCGCAGGCGGAGGGGTTCATCGAGCTCTACGCGTGCGACCGCAGCGGCAAGAACGAGCGGCAGCTCACCTACAACCGCTTCGCAGACTCGTTCCCCGCGATCTCCGACGACGGTAAATGGATCGTCTTCGTGAGCAAGCGATGGGATTTCTCCGGCGACACGCACTACGATGAGGCGCTGTTCTACATGGACAGCAAGGGCGAGGCGAACGGAGCCACGGTGTACAAGATCACCAAGGACCCCTACTACGAAGAGCAACCGGATTTATAGAGTCGCGCTCTACAACTGAGACAGTCTTCAAACCCGCCCAGCGCGGGTTTTTCTTTCCTCATTCAGGCTAGACTATGGTTGGTTTTCCCAGAGCACCCGATAACCTAGTCGGATTGCAGAGACCTGGTCATGAGAAAACGGAATCGAGGCTTGACACATAAGCGAAACTGTGGTATTCGGGAAGTAGGTAGCATCCAGAAGAACAGTATATAAAAAATATCCGCTCAGAGGGAGGGATCGTATGTGTCGCATACTGCTTATCGTCATCGTCATGGCGATGCTGGTGGGGTGTGCCCATTCGCAGACGGGACCGATCGCGCCGAGCCTTGATGTCAGACCGTGCGGCATCGGCGGCATTGACGATCCTCATCGTCTCTGGGGGGAGTTCACGCTCTATTTCTCCGGCGATCACAGCCGGGTGGAAATCGCCCCGAAACGTCTGGGCCGGCTGCACTTGAACTCCACGAAATTCCTTGAGGATTACTGCAAAGACTGTCTTGAGGTGACGAATATCGTAAACAACGGGGATGGCACCATCGATCTCGCCGTCCGGATCACGCATCCGTTCCCTGGGCATCCCGAGTACACCGGATTTGATGTGAAGGGCATTATCATGTTCAACGCGTCGGTAGAGCTCAAATGGGACTCTGAGGCGACTTTCCCCTTTTATGATCCTATCAGGGTGAGCTGGCGAGAGAAGGGGGATCCCGAGGTATTGAACCCGGACGGGTACTCGCCCCGCTGGAGCCCGTGGTGGGATTCGGGCTCATCGATGCCCATCTTCAACTACTGGCCCGGTAAATTCTCAAAGGGCACGCCGACCGCGAATGTCAACGCTTTCCTCAATTTCTACACCGACGAGGACAGGCACATGTTTCAGTGCAATGGGCAGGTGGAGCGGACGTATCATATCTCGCTTCCCGGCGGAGCAGTGACGGCAGGCTACGCGATAGAGGCATGCTGGGAGCCTGCAACCGTGACGCCGGTCACGAATCCGGTCGATGATTTCCCGTTCTCCGCTAACCAGCGCGAGCCGTATTACTTCGAGTATGTCCTGAACAACAACGAGGTGATCACGCAGGACAACTGCTGCGGAACCACCGAATACGACTGCGAGAAGTTGTGGCTCGAGTACCTGCAATGGTACGGCGAGGTACCGAACATACTCAGCGCACGGTATTGGGACTACGAATCGATACTTGGCGGCCCGCTGATCTTCAATTGTCCCCCTGTTGATCCCCCGCCGATCGGCATACGGGCGACGCTCCCACCACAGGTTGTGACGTACTACTTCGGAAACGGCTCCTACCGTGGCGCTGCCGCGCTATTCTACTATGGACCTCCATCCTGGGAACCCGGTGTTGCCCCAACGGTAGCTTATGACATCTTCGATTTTGTGATAGATAACGACTAGCAAGAGAGGAGAGACAAGTTATGAGACTCAATTCATCAGTTCTGGGTATTGCGGTGCTCTTGTGCGTTGTGGGTGGATGCTCGCATAGGCAGAACCCAATGGACCCCGATGTCGCGAGATCATGTGAGATCATGCCCCCTGCATGGCCGATCTTTCAGGACATTGACGAGATTATGCCGCAGGAGACGGAGGTGGCCGGGTTCCACGACATCTCACTGGGCTCTATCGGTGCAGGCTATAACCTGGTCGGCCCCACTCCTGGCAAGCAGTATTCGGTTAACTCCTTCAGCACGGCTGCCGTAGCGCTTGCGCGGAATGTCGACGACCCGTATGCTCCTTTCAAGCCGGTTTTCCGATGGCTTCAGGGAGGCGCTGATGGGACTGCTGGCAGTATGTCGGTGGTGCAATGGGTCACAAAGAGAGACGATCTCGATCCCGAGAATGCCGTCGATTATCGTGCACCAAAGTGCGATGCGATATGCGTTGTCTGGGGCGGGACCAGAATCGTTGAGCTCGCGGTCTGCTATCAGGTGCTCAATATCCCTCAGGCTGATATCGTCGAGCAACTGGGGATTGACTTCTTCGAGCTCGAGACCTTCCCTTTTAAGACAGAGACTAACACCGGTGTTGACTGGGATATCGGTTTGACCGTGTTGCGATGGCATGAGGCCGACTTCCCGGAAGGAGCTGTCGAACGAAAGGACTATATCATACCCGACGACGACAATAATGATCCTCTCAAGAACAGGCAGTGGCCGGATGTGACTCCGGATCTAGCTTACGACCACGAAACTGGGGATCTTTTCATCTTCTATTCCGACGCCGACTTGGACCAGGCTAAGCAGTTTCTGAAATACGTCTTCTTCAGACGCGATACTCACCTCACCGGCGAACTGGAGGAGGCTTGCTGGGCTATGGGTGACGGATGGTTCACGGACCAGTATAACAGCGCACTATGGCCTTTGGTCGTCCAGACCGACACAGACCACAATGGATACACGCCGTCGGTGGATATCGGGCGCCTGGATTTCTACACCACCATCAATGGGCTCGATTGGTTCTGGTCTGAAAACCATAAATATGTTGTGGTTGCCTACACTTCCCAGTTTGACTCCGCCCACGCAGGCTTTGATGTCGTTGCGGGCGGGTGGCCGATAACGGGAGGTCAAGCAGGCGAGGGATACAGCCTGCGAACAATGCAGGTGCTGAGGAACCCCACTTACGCAAGTTTGAACGCGGGCCTTCCGTCTATTGATGTGAGCCCGAACACAAACGCACGTAACTTCGCAGCAGTCGTTTATGTCCAACAAGAGGGTGTGGATGGCTACGGACCTGTAATGCAGGTGTATGAAGCCGACCTGTTCGGCATGGGATCGATAATACTCGCTGACCCGGACGCTTTTCAGCCGATCTATACTCTGAATTATGCAGACGGGCTTTATCCATCGATATCAATCCACTCGGAATCAAGCCAGATCGGTCCGTTCCATGCGAGCATCACTTATATGGCCCAGGATGCCCAGTCCGACACGTTGCACCCGGCAGCCTGCAGATTGGGGATAGATGTCCATGTGAACCCGCAAGCCACACCCAAGGTGACGAGCACTCATCATTTCGATTGGGGGCCCGCCGCATTCGATGGCTCGAATACTATCACCGGGAACTACAACATAAGCCAGATACCGTTCATCAATCCAGGCGTTTCGACTCAAATTCTCTCATTCGGCGCGCAATACTACTGGGCCGCATGGTGCGAACGGATTGAGATGGAACCCCCTCCCGTCACGATCTACGGAACTTACGGGAAGACAACTAACTGACGGTGGGTCGACTAAGACGGAAGCCCTGAGCGTGTCCTCACAAAAGCGAATCACCCACATGCTCGAAGACTCGCATGTGGGCGCCACACGATTCCATGAAGAAAATCCCCGCACATTGCTGAGCGGGGAAAGGTTCCATCTAACGCCGATTATCGGCTGATTCCAATTACTTCTTCGCGGTGGCCATTTTGTTCTCGGCCTTGACGAGGTCGGGACGTATCGGGTAGCCGTGCGAGTTCGCGTACTCGCGGAACAGGGCCAGCATTTTGGTTGTGATCGGGCCGGGTTTGCCGTCGCCGATGGTGTACGGTCCGATCTTGATCACCGGGATCATCTCCGCGCCTGTGCCGCAGCAGAACACCTCATCGGCGGTGTAGAGATCGAACGGGGTGAAGATGTCCTCCCTGACCTCGTAGCCCTCCTCACGCGCGAGATCCATGATCGTCTGCCGCGTGATCCCGGCTAGGATGCCCAGGTACTTCGGGGGTGTCAGGAAAGCGCCGTTCTTGATGATGAAAATGTTGTCGGCGGTGCACTCGGAGACATAGCCGTCGTGGGTCAGCATAATGCCTTCGATCGGACCCATCTGGCCTCCGGCCTCGGCAAGTCTTCGTGCGTACTCCACTTCCATGACGCCGAAGATGTTGCTCAGGTAGTTGCAGCTCTTGATGCGGCAGTTAAGCATGTCGTGACGGATTTTGCGGGTCTGGCAGACGATTACCTCGAGGCCCTCCTGGTACGCTTTCTCCGGATAGAGCTGGAGGATGTCGGTAATGATGACGACTGTGGCGCCTTGAGTGCACTTGCGGGGATTGATGCCGAGGTCGCCGGCGCCCCTGGAAACGACCAGGCGGATGTAAGCCCTGTCGTAATGCTGGTTCACCTGGCACACCTTCACGACTTCATCCATCAGCTGCTCGCGCGTCATGCCGGGGTCGATCTGGAGCACCCTTAGCGAATCCCACAGCCTGTCTATATGCTCCTCGAATTTGAATATCCTGCCGCTATAGATGCGGATACCTTCAAAAGTGCCGTCCCCGTAGAGGAACCCATGGTCATAGGCGGAAACGCTGGCTTCTTCTTTGGGATAAAGCTTCCCGTTTACGTAAGTCTGTATGCCCATGAGGCTTACTCCTTTCAAAAACCGAGTACACCCCAAAAGAGAGAAGAGGCCCTTCCGGACACTCTTCCGGAATGGGGAGTATAACACATCGTGGAAGGCGGCTCAATCGTTTCTGCGAGAGCGGACGATGTGTAACCTCGGTTAAAGACTTGCGGCTCCGGTACCGTTCCACTATAATGTGATTAAGTAATGGTCCGTTCCCGCGCGGACCGGTGGATTTCGCACCGGATTTTTTCTGCGTGGGTATTTGAGGTTGCCCGGCACAGGGTTGGCTGAGATGTTCGAATCCGAGCCCACAAGGAATACGCGAGTCGCGATCGTGTCGCTCTCGAACCCGTTCAACATCGGGGCGAGGCACCTAAGCTCGCTTGCCAAGGTGCACGGTTACGACACGCACATGATTTTCGCGGGCGCATTCCTTAAGAACGACACCATGCCGCCCACGGACGAGGACATCGCGATTCTGATCGATCTCATCGCGGGAGAAATCAAGCCGAACGTGGTGGGCATCTCAGTGAGCTGTTCGTCGTTCTTCAAGACGGCCGTGAAGGTTACCCAGGGGCTTCGGGCGAAGGGTTACGGCGGGTACATCGCCTGGGGCGGAATTCACGCGATCCTCTGCCCGGAGGACTGCGTGAAACATGCCGACCTCACCTTCACCGGCGAGGCCGAGGTCTCATGGGCGGAGTTTCTCGAGAGGATCGAGTCCGGCAGGCCGGTAAGCGACATCTCCGGCACCTGGGTGAGAGATCCGGACGGCAAGGTGCACGAGAATCCGCACGGCCCGGTCGCGGAAAACCTGGACGAGGTCCCCTTCCCTGACTACGACAACGATCGCAAGTACTACATCGCGCACGGGAAGCTCGAGAGGATCGAGCCCTTCAGGAAGGAAATGTACTCGATCTTCGTCCTGTCGAGTCGCGGGTGCCCGTTCAAGTGCGCGTTCTGCGCGACCCCCCTGATATTCGAGGACTACAGGAAGGGCCTGAGAAAAGGCAATTTCATCCGGCAGCGATCGGTGAGGAATGTCATCGACGAGATCAGGTACATCGAGGACAGCTTCCCCGATTTCAAGGCCGGCAAGGACGGCACGATCAATTTCGGGGACGACGTGTTTGTCCTGCACAAGGACTGGGTGAAGGAGTTCACCGAGGAATATCAGAAGCACTTCACCCGACCGTACTGGTGCTATTTCCACCCCAACACGGTGAACAAGGAGATCATCGGGATTCTCGCGGGGACCGGGCTGAAGTACGTGGATATGGGTGTGCAATCCGGCAGCGAGCGCATCAGGACTCAGTTTTTCGACCGGACCGACACGAACGAGAAGATTCGAATAGCGGTCGAAGTTCTCCATAAGGCAAAGGTCGGGATCGTGATGGATGTCATCACGGACAACCCGTTCGATACGGAGGAAGACAAGCGTTCCGGGCTGGAGTTTTTTCTGTCGCTGAGGCGGCCGTTCACTCTGAACTATCTCAGCATGATAATGTTCCCGAAGGTCAGGTTCACCGAGAGGGCGCTGGAAGCCGGGCTGATAACGGACGCGGACATCGAGCAGAACCGCATGAAGGTCTTCGAGCAGTGGGCAACGAAGTACGACTGGGCGAAGCGCAGTCCGAACGAGCTTTTCTGGATCGCTCTGTATACAATGACCGGCAAGACATTCGTGCCGAGGTGGTACCTAAGGTTTCTGGCGAACAGGCCGCGTCTCAGGGAGCGCCCCGGGTTCGTGGTGTGGATGGCGAAACGTGCGAGCAATGCGGTCTGGTTCGGGGCGCGGATGAGGATATTCTGGAGACGGCTTTTCAAGGGGCAGATACGTTTGAGCGATATCGCGTACAGCTTCAACAAATATCGCCGCCTGGGCCTTCCTCAGGAGTGAGGCAACGGGCGGCGTCGATGGGGGCGTTCGAGGGAAGACAGGCAAGATAAGGTTCGCGAGGCGTTTCTACATGGATGACAAAGGGCTCGACATCGGGAGCGTAAAGAAAACCCTGGGCAGGCCAGCGGAGGGTCCGGTGCCGGAAGGTTACTACTATCATCGGAACTATGGGCCCCTGCCCAACGATTTCAGGTATCTTGAGTATCGTCTCGAAGACTTGCCGGGATACACCGACGAGAAGACCTGGCAGCCGACGAAGAAGACCCGCGCAGTGCTCATCAGCATGTCGAATGTCTATAACCTCGGCGTGCGATGGATTCAGTCGGTGACGATGCATGCGGGTTACGATTGCCACGCGATTTTCTTCGGACGGCTTCTGGCGAACGACTGGACCCCGCCTGCCGAGAAGGACTGGGAGAATCTCGGTCTTGCGCTCAAGGAGATCGATCCGCAGGTCGTCGGAATTTCGATCGCCTGCACGAGCTACTGGAAACAGGCGCTCGAGGTCGACAAGCTGGTGAAGAAGGTCTGCCCGAATGCGGTGGTGATATGGGGATCGATCCATGTCGATGTCGCGCCGGAGCAGTGTTTCCAGCACAACGACGTGATATGCCTGGGCGAAGGCGAGCTTCCGTTCCTGGAGCTGCTCGACCGGATCGAGGAAGGCAAGCCCTGGCACGATGTCCCCAATCTGTGGGTGCGCGACCGGACCACCGGCAAGGAGTACCGCAACAGGATGCGTCCGGTCATCCGCGACCTCGACACCGTCCCCGCCCCGATCTGGGACGACAGGAACAAGTGGTACATCCGTTGGGAGCAGCTCGGAAAGAACGAGGACCCCGCGTTCAAGGAATATTACATCTTCGTGATGACGAACCGGGGATGCCCGTACCACTGCAACTACTGCGTGAATTCCGTTTTCAACCAGGGTGAATTCAGGGTTTGCGGCCACAACCGTCTCAGGCAGCGGTCGGTGGAGCATGTCATGGAAGAGATGAGGCGCATGAAGGGGCGGTACTGGAATTTCGACAACCTGCAGATCAGCTTCTTCGACGACATCTTCACCCTGAATCCCGAGTGGGTTCTGGAATTCGCCAGGGCGTACAAGGAGAACTTCAAAAACCCGTTCTGGTGCTACTTCCATCCGAAGAACATCCGTGGAGATGTCATGGACGCACTGAAGGACATCGGGCTGAGCCACATCGATATGGGCGTCCAGACAGGCAGCGAGCGAATCCGCATGGACCTGATGAAGCGTCCGGAGACCAACGACTCGATCATCGAATCGTGCAACATCATGAAAGAGCGGAATATCTCCGTGGTGATAGACGTAATCACGGACAACCCGTTCGAGACCGAGCAGGACATGAAGGACTCGCTCGAGTTCTTCCTGACGCTTCCCGGTCCGTATTCATTCAATTTTTATTCCCTGATCTATTTCCCCGGTGTGCAGTTGACGCAGATGTCGCTGGATGCAGGCTACATCAGGCGGGACCAGGTGGAGGACGAGGCGGCGAAGACGCTGAGCCAGTTCGTGGCCACGTTCCGTTACGAGGACAGGAAGCCTCGCGACAGGTTCTACATCCCCCTGTTCCACATGGCGGCGCGACGGGTCTTCTCGAAAAACTTCGTGAGATGGCTTGCGAAGAAACGTCACCTCGAAAGATCGCCCTGGGTGCTCTACAAGCTGGTCGATCTCCAGAACTTCCTCGATATCCTGCGAAAGGTGACGAAGATTCCCGCAAAGATGCGGGAAGGATGGACCTGGGCCAGGTTCTACGCAAGGATCAAGCTTTACCTGCTCTGGGAAAGGCCCTACAACAAATAGGCTCGTCCCGCCAAACCGATCCGGGGTGGGAAGACACTAGTCGAGTTTCACGGCGGTGCCGTACATCGTCGCCTGGTACTTCAGCGCGTTGTCGTATTCGAAAGCAGTGGACGAAATGCGCACTCCGATGACTGCGTCCGCTCCCATCTCGATCGCCTGCTGGATCAGGTTCTCCGTCGCACCGTCCTCCACTTCGCGAAGCTCCGCGTTCATTGTCATGAGCCTGGAGGGATCGGTGAACGAGCTCAATATCGTTGCGAACCCCCTCATCTGGTTTCCTCGAACGAGGCCCAACACCTCGGTGATCTCCCGTCCCGGGACATGGTCCATTGTCGTCAGTATCATGTTTTCCTTGCCTCCAACCGTTTGACGTATGGCCGTCAGGATAGGCCGGAAGTTTACCCTTTCCGATGAGCAAAACTCAACTCGATTCGCCTGTGCCGTGGGCGGAATGAATTAAGCCTTTAACTGGTGCAATTGTGCCTTCGACCATCGGAGATTAAGAAGGGTTAACCCGAAAGGAAGGCGATCATGGGAAAAGCGACTCGAAGCGTTCAGCCGGACCCGTCGATCGGGGCGCCTCCGGGCATGCTGACCGCCGCCGGGGACGGAAAACCTCCCAAGGTCAGGGTCATTGCGTATAAGGGTGAGAAGTTCGTCGAGCAGGAAGTCACCGCACTGGAGACTCTCCCGCAGTTTCTCGATGAAAACGATGTCACATGGATAAATGTGGACGGACTTGGGGACCTGAGGACTATCGAGAGAATCGGAGAGCTACTGGGTCTGCATAAGCTGGCCCTTGAGGACATCGTCGGCGGCGAGCACAGGGCCAAGGCCGAGGAATACAAGGAACACCTGTTTGTGATCGTCCGCATGATCGAACCCGCCCCGCGGCTGGAACTGGAACAGCTCAGCTTGTTTCTAGGGCAGAAATTCGTGATCACCTTCCAGGAGAGGGAAGGCGACTGCCTTGAGCCCGTACGTACCCGTCTGCGCAACCCGTCAGGCAGGATGAGAGAGAACGGCGCGAGCTATCTGGCGTACGCGATCATCGACGCAGTCATCGATGGATATCTACCCGTTCTCGAGGACCTGGGGGAACGTATCGAGCTTCTTGAGGACAAAATCCTTGCTCAGCCAAAGGCCGATATCGTGTCCGAAATCCACGAAGTGAAAAGAGCCCTCCTGAGTATCCGTCGGGCCGCCTGGCCCCTCAGGGATGTGGTCAACTCTCTTCTCAGGGAACAGGGATGCTTCATAACAGACTACACGCGGGTCTACCTGAGAGACTGCTTCGATCACGCGATCCAGGTGATCGATCTTGTCGAGAACTACCGCGAAATCTGTTCCGACCTCATGAACGCCTACCTATCAAGCATCAGCAACAGGCTGAACGAGGTCATGAAGGTTCTGACGATAATCGCCACGATATTCATGCCCCTCTCCTTTCTCGCCTCCCTCTACGGGATGAACTACAACACGAAGGTCTCGCCCTTCAATATGCCGGAGCTTAACTGGTACCTCGGCTATCCCTTCGTACTGCTCCTGATGCTGGGAACTGTGTGTACCATGCTGTTCTATTTCCATTCAAGAGGCTGGATCGGGCGAGGTCCGTCCGCGTAACCCAAAACCACCTGCAACTTCGCCCCCATTTTGTCTTATAC
Source organism: uncultured Planctomycetota bacterium (assembly GCA_964354375.1). Lineage (GTDB taxonomy): Bacteria > JAJVIF01 > JAJVIF01 > JAPKYR01 > JAPKYR01 > CAYGZQ01. The sequence goes on along the minus strand of CAYGZQ010000011.1, from coordinate 15,985 downwards.
TTCCGTCACTAAACAGCCGGATGAGTCCGGCAGGACAATTCGGAGGTCAAGAGACTTACCATGCAAAGGCTTTGCATCCCAGGAATATTCCTGGCTCTTGTCTTTGCCGTCGGGGTACTCGCGCCCTGGAGAGTTTCGGAAGCGGGCGACTACAGCGATGTCGTCAGGCACGTGCCGCAGCAATGGAAGGACGATGTGGCGAGAGTGCTCGATCTCGCAAGCGCCGACTGGAACGACGACGAGCTCATCGGGGCGCTGAGTGCCTATCCGCCCGGTTCGCCGAAATTCCGGGCCGTGTGTTACCTCATCGCGAACATGGACAAACATGTTTACGTGGACTACGTAAACCCGGATGATCCGTTAAACCCCTTCAGCCCCGAGGACAAAGACATCGACTGGGTAAGGGAATATGTGTGGGACTATTCGACAATGACAAGCGATCTTCTGATCGAGAATGTCGAGTGGGCGTTTGCGGCGAGAGAGCGTTTTGCGTGGTGCAGGGATCTTCCCGAGCACGTTTTCCTCGACTATGTGCTTCCCTACCGTTCGACCCAGGAGCCGCTTCATTCATGGCGTCCCATGATGTTCGAGAGATTCGTTTCCATGCTCTCGGGGCAGAAAACCGCACTTGATGTCGCGGAGCTGGTGAACACGTACAATACGGGGATTTTTCACTTCGATCCGCTTTACTACCGTCATCCGGAAGACCGCGACATCCCTACCCTGCTTTCGTGCGGCTCGGGTCGATGCGAGGACATGTCCAATCTGTCGAACTACAGCGTTAGGGCTGTGGGAGTGCCGACGACGAGCGACTTCACCCCGCGATGGCCGAAGGGCGACAACAACCACGCATGGAATGTCGTTTTCTCCGGAGGAAAATGGTACTCGTTCATGGGCTGCGAGGCGCGCACGGATCCCACCTGGGACGCGATCAGGACGAGCGTTTTCGCCAAGGTCTACAGGGAGAGTTTTTCGGCCGAGCCGATCATGGGTCCGGCCCCGGACGGCACTCAGCCTCCCCGTCTCATGCGCACGCCCGCGATCGATGTGACGTCCGAATACACAACGGTGAGCGATATCAGTCTCCGGGTCATGAATCCCGCACGGGCCACCTACCTTTGCGTTTTCAACTTCGGGGACTGGCAGGACGTGGCCGGCGCATGGGCCGAGGGAGAGAACGTGACGTTCAGGGATGTGGGCAACCAGGACATCCTGTACTGCGCGACCCGATATGTCGAGGATGAGACCGGATGGGGTACGCATTATCCAGTCGCGATTCCATTTGTGCTGCATCTGGACGGAAACGTCGATTACACCGATCCCTGTCCGCAGGCGGTCCCGGATTCGGATATAGTCCTCACGGGCTGGAATGCCTCATCGATTCTCGAGGACGGCAAAGAGGTCACTCTATTCCGGTACGTGAAGTGCGAGGATCCTGAAGCGCCGAGTCCGATGGAGTGGAAGGCCCGGGCAACCATTGTGACCACGCCGGAGGGAGACAATGTCTCGGCGACATTCCCTGCGACCGCCATCGAAGGCGGACTGTTCCTTCTTTCGGACTCGACCGATCCAGCTGCATTCCGCGAAGGTTCCCGACCGTTCGTGTGGCACAGGGACGGGATCGTGTACTACTGAGAACGCCGCTCAATGAAGCAAGGGCACGGCATGCCGTGCCCCTACGTGATGTCGCGGTGTCCTCCCAAAGCGCCTTTTGCTTTGGAGAAGGTGTTCGGCGAGCTAAAGGTCGAAATAGACGTCGAAGAAACTATCGGCCCCCCAGCCGTCATAGTCATCAGGCGGATCAAAGAGGAGTGGGTGGTATTGCGGCGGGACGTCGAACGGGGGAGGCTCGAACATCTCGGGATCGAATTTGTCGAGGATGTCATGCGCCGGGTCAGGGTCCGGCCACGGAATTGGCGGGTACACGTATTCGTAGAGCTCCTTGGGATTGAATATGTAGACCGGGTGAGCATGGGTCGTGAGCTCATACACTCCCGCGCCCGAGAAGGCCTTGACTCGAATGTAGAACGTGCCCTCCGGAGGATTTACGATCGTGAAAACCTCCGGCTGAGCGCTGCCGTTCGAGTACGCTACCGGTGTGTAATCCTCTTCGTAGAGGTAGACATTGAAATTGGGGTCGGGAGGTCCGAACCAGTCCAGGTTCACGTCCAGGATTCCGGAGGCTACCTGCGTGTCGATGTCGACCTTGTAGTAATCGTTCTCGTCGAGCTCGGAGTTCGCGGCACTGCGCCACGGCGTGTTGAACGCTATCGGCAGGGCGGCGTCCATCGTTTCGATCGTGTCATTCTCGGGTTCGATTATGTTCTCGAGGGCGGCCACTTTGAGACGATAGCTGCTCGCACCCCAGCTTGCTTTCACGCGAAGGTAATATAAGCCGTTTGGGGCTTCCCACGCGTAGACATCCTTGGGGCTGCCCGACATCGTGCTGTCGTAGTCGACCGGCTGGACTTCGCTGTCGTACAAGTAAAAATTGAGATGAGCGTCCGGATTGGACCACCCGAGCTTCGCATAGATGCAGCCCGGCTCGTCGAGGCCCAGATAGTAGTAGTCGTTCTGATCGCCGGCCGAATCTACGCTGCCGTCAACATAATGGAAATCAGTGACATAAACAGCGTTGACGGTGCTGTCGTTCGGCTCTCCCTCCGGAGTCGCAGTCCAGACAATCTGCGAATCGCGCTCGGGAAGAGCCCGATCGGTCGGTGCGAGAGCAGGACCCGGCTGCTCCGAGGAAAGCTCACCGGGAACAGCGGGAGCAGTGGGTGCCTGGCCTAACGGCGCGCTCGTACACGCCGTCGCTATCAGAATGAGCAGCAAGACAAACAGAAGTCCGAAAGATCTTGAGAGCATGGGCGGAGTTCCTCCTCGGTAGTTCTATTTTCCCACACCGCTGTCCCTGCGATGATCGCATAACGCCCTGAGCGCTTCACGATTCATAGAATGATTTTACCCCCTACCTCGTGTCCCGTCAAACGCCCTTGGCGAAGATATGTCGCGAGCTACTTGTTTTCGCCAAGGATCAATTGCAGATCGCCCCAGATCCGGTTCACTTCGAGATGCTTTCGCTGGTCGGAGAGGATCTTGATGTGCCTTTCTTCCTCTCGTGCCATGGTGTTGAACATCTCTTTCAGAAGCGCATCCGTGCTGAAGGTTATCTTCTTCTGGTAAAAAGCATATGCGCGCCTTTCGTTCTCCAGGGCGATTTTGAGGATGTCGATATCGGTCGGATTGGACGGAAGTGCGACCGATTCATCCGCCTCGCTGACATCGTAGTCCCCGACCTCTTTCGTTTCGACCCCTTTCAGCGCCGGATGGCTGAGAATCTCCTTTCTCTTGCCTTCCAGCCTCGCCTTGTGTCCGACTTCGAACTGCGCGAGCCACTCGAACAGCTTCCTGCCCTGCGGAGAGCCGGTTTTTCTTGCGGCTGCGGCATAGAAGTCCCGGGCATGCATCTCCATGGCGATGCCCTTGTCGAGCAGTCGCACAACCTTGATGAGCGACTCTTTCAGATCTTTTGGATTCATAACCGCTCCAGCCGGGCTCCTAAGACTCCGGGACAACAGTTGTATTTTACCACACAGGCTCATCCAACCGCATTCAAGTTGCTCTGAACGTGCTGGGACGGACCGCTCGCTTACGCTCGCGGCTCTGAACCACGACAGGAGCGGTCCTTCGTGCGGCAAAAAAAGAGCCCCCGGGGAGGGGGCTTAGGTTAAGGGAGGGGGAGCCTTGTATTTTCAGTATCCGAACTGCGGGAGGTTGGGCATATCTACTTGCACATCGTCCTGGTTATTGAAGAAGGGATCGCCGGGGCCGGGGCCGAAGGGATTCCACTGCGGCGGGATGTCCTGGAGAGGATCTTCGTACTTGGACGGATCGAAGGGGAAGGTAGGATCATCAACCGGCGGTGTCGGCGGATCCCACGGCGAGACCTGCTGATAGTAGAACTTGCCGGGATCGAAGGTGAGGGGCTCGCGAGCGCTGACTTCGAGCTCATAGATGGCCTGTCCGGCGAAAGCCTTCACGCGGATGTAGTAGGTACCGGCCGTGAGAACTTCGCTTGCGAAAGCCTCGGGGCACGCATTGCCGTTGGAGTAGACGATCGGGCTGTAGTCGGCGTTGTAGAGGTAAACATTCAGGTTGGTTCCGCTAAGACCGACCCAGTCCAGCTTGGCGCTCACATACTCGCCCTCTGCGACCTCGACGAAGAAGTAGTCGTTCTGATCCTCGGTCTCGCTGACCACGGACCTGATTATGTCGTCTTCGGGATCGATGGCGTTCCAGGTGGTCGTTTCTATCGTATCGTTCGAAGGCTCGTTGACCTGGCGTCCGACACCGAACTTGATGCGGTAGTCGCCGGAAGCCCAGGTGCACTTCACGCGGACGTAGTAATCACCGGGTTCGAGCTCGTACTGGAAGAATTCTTTGGGAGAATCGGCGGCGGTATTGAGCGCTTCGATCGGATTCAGGTCCTCGTCGTAGAGGTAGAGGTTAAAGGAGCCGTCCGTCCAGCCGAGCTTCACAGAGATCGAAGCCGGGACCAATTGCACCCTTATCTTGAAGTAGTCGTTGACATCGGTTGAGGCATCTGCATGCCCGTTGAAAAGCTGAGCGTGATAGACCTGGTAGGCCTGCTCGGGAGTGTCGTTCGGCTCGGTTGAGCCCTCGGGATTTTCGTACCAGAAGATCTGGGCTTCCCTGTCCTGGGTATCGAGCGTGGGGGAGACCAGATTGTTTCCGGTCATCTCCTGAGTGTCATTCAGTCCGGTTCCTACGGGATTCATCGAGGAACTGGAACAACTGATCGTCCCAAGAACTGCAATAGCAATCAGGGAGATCAGGATGTTGATGATTCGGTTTGAGAGTGTTTTGGTTGTCATGGCGAGCCTCCGTTTGGTTTTGTTTTTTGTCTGACGACCCCAGGTTATGCAACGGGGATGCCACGACAGCGGAACTTCGGACAATTTTACCCCCGTTAAATAATGGAGGCCGCATCAGTAAAGGAGTTTCTGCCAGGAAAAAAAACATGGAAAAATCCCCGCTGAGGGGGAAACTCCCCGGCGGATGGCTGGGGGACTGGTCCGGAACTCTCAAAATGAGAGCCGAAACAGGCTATGGCTTAAGGTCCAGATAAATGAGGAAATGGTCGCTCGCCTCATCTGCCGGGGACTCCCGAAGGATGCCGTAGGATCCGATCGCATAGAACCTTTCAGCGTCGGGCGACAGAAGTATGTAGTCCAGTACCTTCCCCGATGCATGGGTGTAGCGCCGGGGAAGGTCTCTGGCAGGATCGGAAAACGGCACCCTGCTGAGAGCATCGAGCGCATCGTCCCAGGGCTCCGCATTGAGGTCTCCCGCCAGGAGCGTCAGCCCGTTCCCGAGACTGTTGATAAATCCCTCCTCCCTGCAGATGTCCGCGATCGCGTCAGCCTGTACCTCGCGAAGAACTCCATCGCGCCATTTGCTGCCGGATTTGAGGTGAGTGGTGAGAAGATTCCATGTTCTTCCCCTCGGATCGGTCCATTGGACCGCAAGGAGATCCCGAGAGAAGCATTTGCGTGGACCATCAAGCCAGTCAGTGATCTCGCGATCCCGAAACGATTTGACGTTACCGAGAGGGAGTCTCGACAGCACGGCCATGTCGATGCCCCTCGGATCGTTGCCTTCGATCAGCACGGCCTGAGAGTACATCCCTCCAAGGTAGACCTTGTTGAACCACGTGATGACTTCGATATTCTCCACTTCCTGAAGGGCGAGAATGTCGCAGTCAGCCGACTGGATGATGGTCACGAGCGCGCACAGCTTCTCGACGCTCGGCGCCGGCCCGTCAGCTTTCAGAGGATCGTCGACACTGTCAAAGAGGTTTTCCACATTGTAGGTCCCCACCCTTATCGTGTCAGCGCCGGTGGGAAAGTCGACCGGATCGCCCCGCGAACAGCCCAGGAGTCCGAGGAGGAAAATGAGTGTCAACAGCACTGGTGATTTTTTTCTTGCCATGACCGTTCACGCAGCGTGACAAACTGCTATAATAAGAACGGCTCCGATGTCGTTTGTCTGACGAGATGCTTTCAGCGCAGCGGAGTTTCAGTTATGCCAACGGCGGTAAGTTCAACAATATGATTAATCCTGCAGACCCTAGTGGACCGGATAATCCCAAACGCAATCCACCCAAGAGCAGACGTCGGCGACCATCTTCCAAACCGGGAATCAAGAAGGTGTTTCCTCGAGGCGAGGGAGAACAGAACGCCCGCGCGGTTACGTCCAGAGACCCGGACCCTCGTCACAGCACCGCGCTGAGTCTGCCTCCAGGGGCGGTTATCCAGGTCCAGTCGCCGCGCATGAGGAGCATTGTCGACACATTCCTCATGAACACAAGCCCGACGCACACGGCCTTCCGATCTCTCCTTCAGGGATCCAGCGGCGGCTTTCAGGGACATATGGACGCCCTGGTGCTGGCCCGCGTAGAGAAGGACCTGTGCTCTGCAGCGCTCGCCATCGTCTCACCCAGGAAGTGGCTCATCCACTCGGGCAACGCGACGGCGCTCGACGAGTTGCTGGACGCGGTGCCGAAGGACCTGGCTCCGTCAAGGCTGGAGGGCGAGGACAGGATTGTGCTGCAGGCCCTGGCCAATGGGACATTCAGGAAATCTCCCCTGCAACCGTTCCACGAATACGTTCATTTCGTCAGAGAGCCGAGGATCATTCCTCATGGTCCCGGAGGGCATCACCGACTCGCCGGCGCATCGGACATCCCCCGACTCGAAGAGTACGCCGCAGAATACGAGGCGGAGATGGGGATCGCGCCTCCCAACGACTGGGACAGGCTGATCGTCGAAAACCGCATCCTTCTGGGTGTAGTGGAAGGCACCATCGCTTCGGTCGCCATCCGGGGGGCCGAGACGCTGGATCATGTTGTCATCGAAGGAGTGTACACGTTCAAGGCGTTTCGTCGACGGGGCCTGGCGAAGAAACTAGTTGCAGCCCTGTCGCACCAGGCAGCGGGAAGAGGGCAGACCGCCGCAGTGATAGTCGCGAAAGACAACAAGCCGGGTTACGCTCTTCTCGAGATACTTCAATACCACAAGACGGTCGACTACCTCATCGTCATGTTCCCTTGATACCACCAAGCTCTATCCCGGGAAAAGGGTGGTGAAATCCACAGTGTACCTGTAGAGCGCCGGCAGGAGGGAACTCAGGCGCTTTTCATAGGCGGGACAATCCCAATCGGTCTCGGCAAGGGTCCAGCCAGGGCCCCACGGGTCGACGGCGAGGTATATATGGTAGGAGACGGGCTGAGAAGAATCGGTCGGCGGACTCAGGGGAACGACTGCAACGCTCTCGAGTGAGGGCTTGATGAGAACAGGTGGATGGTCGAGCGGAGGGCAATCTTCTTCAGGAAGAGGCGCAGGGCCCGGAGTGTCAAGGTAGAATACCCTTCCTCCGATGAACAGGCCGGATTCAGTGAACTGCACGGCGAACAGCCTCTGGTTGTCGCGGTCTATCCCCACAAGGTGCGTGTTGTCGATCGCGTCGAGGCCGCAGATCGTCTCGACCGTATATCCTAGCGACGAGGCCCACTCGGATGTATCGTGGACCTCGAGAAGCTCGCACTTCTCCATGTTTGCGGGATCCTCGGGATCGATTTTCCAGATCGCAAGGATCGTGGATTTTTCCCACAGAAGTCGCTGGGTGAACTCGTACGGCGATTCCAGGCCGACAAACAGGCGGTCCGAAGTGCACGCGATGCCCTCGATCCCCCGGTTGTCCGACAGGTATTGCCCGAATGCCTCGTCCCATCCCGGGAGCTGAAGACGGTTCAGGTTTGAGAAGTACCCTGGGAGAGCCTTCAGGTCTCCGGTCCTGCCGAACGCGCCGTCCGCGAGGCCTCCATCTCCCGGTGAGACAAGCCCATGGTAGATTCCGATCTCGTCCCTGGAACCTTCCTGCGCGATGAACACGGTCCCGCTCCACGGATGAAGGCTTATCGCCTCCCAATCGTAGCCGTGCTCCTGTGCAATCGGGAGACCCAATATCTCCGGCGGCGGAAGCGTCAGCTCGGAATGGAAGGCGATTTTCGGTCCGGATGCGGTGGATTCGACATTGGCGAGATGGATGTCGCCGATGTTGATGTCGTCGGCGAGAAGAAGCCATTGCCGCAGGTCGCCCGACAGGGTCGTATCCGACCCGACCCAGTCGAGTCCGCTTGTCTGGTCGGCGACAAGCGGCAGATAGTCGACGGGATCGGGCCCAAGCCAGATCGGGAAGCCGGGATCCACCCGCAGGCCCATCGCAGGGTTCAAGCCGGACTGCCCGAGACCCGTGCTCGGCGTGATAAGCATGACCGCCAGGCCGGCCATCAAAAAGACGAGTGCATGACACCACCTGCGAGCGGCTCGATTCATACTATGTATGATATAACGAAAGCGCGTAAGGTTGAAGACCTGTTGCGACATAGTGAGGGCTTTTGACTGCGGAGGCAAGGGGGGGTAAACTCAATGTCCAATCGCGATCATGATCCCCTTGAATTGAGGTTGACCTATGAATTCCTTATCGACAGCACGTATACTGGCTTCAATACTGGCCCTACAGACCGTTTTTCTCATGGGCTGCCCGAGGCAGGGGCAGTCCGGGACTCCCTCCGGCGACACCCGGTCCGCCGGGGAAACACAGACCGTCGCGCAGGCTCCCCCGTTGATAATCACCGTGGAGAAAATGAAGGACGAATCCGCGCTGGGTCTGGACATCTACGTGGTCGAGGTCCAGAACCTCGATGTCCCTTCCGACCAGTCGGTGGGCGTGCATTTCGTGTATGAGGCGAACGTGCCGACCGGCGAGGCCACGTTCCTTTATGAGGACCCGGTGGATCCGAGCAAGGGCTACAAGAAGGACTCAAACGGACCGATCGTGTATCGCGTCGTCGAGACCGTCACAAAGAGGGTGGAATCCTGGGGAAGGCCCGATGAAAACGTGCGGAGCTTCTCCGTAGAGATCGCGAAGAACGCTCTGAACATGAAATACTGGGTCGAAGTGGTCACCAAGCAGGTCGGAGGAGAGGGCACAGAAGTCTTCAACGACGTTCCTTACGCGACGATGAGCGAAATTGTTGTCCAGGGCGGGCTCATCACCGAGATTCCCTACTGATTCACTCAAGGGTCACGGTTATGGTGTCGGTCACAGGGAATGGATCGCTGTAACGCGCGTCCCATGCCGTCAATGCGATATCGTGGCGGCCGGGTCCGAACACCCTGCCGTTGAACGGGAACCTGACCCACACCTCGGGGCTGAATTGATCGTACATGTAGTAGCTCTCTCCGATTTTCCCCAGGTCGACATCCCACTGAGGGCCCTCCCACGGATAAGTATCCATCAGGTACCCCTCGCGCCAGATGACTCCGTAGACCCAGATCGTCTGCTCCCAATCGAATGAGGCGTAGTCCTTCGGGTAGGTTATCTCGCAGCCAAGCGAGCCCCGGGGAAGTCCGGACGGGGGGCCCTGGTAATCTCCACCGGGGCCGGACGGATATGTCACAGCGCCCCAGCCGTCGGAGCCAATCGTGCAACCCATCGTCAGAAGCAAGAGCATCTGCAGAAAAAAGCCCAATGCGATTTTCGCGATCGGTTTCATCTTGCTTCGCTACGTACCATGCGCGTGACGCGCATGCTACACCACGCAAGAACCATGCGCCGGAGGCGCATGACTACACAAGGCGCTTTCCTGGGAAAATAAGGGACCAGGGAAACAGCTGAACGCGGTGCGTCAAGGCTTTGCTCCTTCGCTACCGACCGAAAGAGATGCATCGCAGTCGAGATCGTACGTATCCCCTCCCCTCACCCGGAAGCAATGCCACCCGGAAAGCGCGATCATCGCAGCGTTGTCCGTACAGTGCTGGGGTTCAGGGAAAAAGACATCGACTCCCTCGACCGCCGCGCGTCGATGGGCTTCTTTCCTGAGGTAACCGCTGGACGCAACCCCACCGGAGATCACGAGGGTCCCGATATTCTCCCTGCCACAGGCCAGGAACGCCTTCCCGAGAAGACAATCCACGGCTGCGCGGAAGACCTCTGCGCCGACGCTCTCGCGGGAAACCTTTCCGCCTTCGCCGGACCGCAGGAAATACAGGCACGCGGTCTTGAGCCCCGAAAAACTGAATTCCAGCGAATCCCGGTTCAGAAGCGGCCTGGGAAAATCTGGATGCGGCGCCTTCGGATCGGCCTCAAGAGTCCATTCATCGATGGTCTTCCCTGCCGGGAACGGCAGATCCAGAAGTCGTCCGACCTTGTCGAGAAGCTCGCCCGCGGCATCGTCTCGCGTCTCGCCCAAAAGCACATATTCAGTCGGAGAAACGGCACGATAGATTTCCGAGTGCCCTCCGCTCACGACCATGCCGACATGGGGATACGGCATCGCGGGACGGCTCAAGAGGACGCTCACAAGATGTCCCTCTATGTGATTCACTCCGACGAAGGGAATCCCCCACCCGAGCGACAAGGCCTTGGCGCATCCGAGTCCGACAAGAAGTCCCCCAATCAGCCCCGGACCTCGCGTTGCGGCGATGAGCTGCACGGCATCGGGACCCGCTGCAAGCCCCGACCGGTCGAGCATGCTTTCGATCATGGGCAGAAGGAGCTCGAGGTGTTGTCTCGCAGCGATTTCCGGCACTACCCCGCCGTACCGGGCATGGAGTTGAATCCTGCTGGACACATCCTCGGCACAAATGTGATGCCGATCGGCGTCGTAGACGGCGACCGAAGTGTCGTCACAGGATGTATCTATCCCAAGTGCGAGCATTCAGTCTTCGTAGGGAGGATCGCCTGTCCACATGACGAGCGCATCCTCTCCGATCTCCTGGTAATAATTGGGTCGACGCCCGACCGTTCGATAGCCTACGCCCTCGTAGAGCTTAATCGCTTCCTCGTTCGATTCCCTGACCTCAAGCGTGTACCTTTGGGCCCCCAGGTCGGCGCCCATCTGCATCGTCTTCAGAAGAAGCCACTTGCCGAGCCCGAGTCTCCTGGAGTCCTTCTCGATGCAGAGGGTTGTTATGTGAGCTATGTTGCCGACAAGCCAAATTCCGGAATATCCGACGATCTTTTTCCTGATCAGCATGACCCAGTAGTGCGCGAGCTGGTTCTGCGTGAGGTCGTACTCAAACGCATCCACAGACCAGGGCGTCGGAAAACTCTCCCTTTCGATCTTCAGGACCTTGTCCACGTGGTTCATTTCCATGGGGATAAGCTTCACATGGTTCACAGGCGGCAACTTCGGAGGATCGGGCCAGTAGTCGCGTTTTCGGGTTTCAGGCGTCAACAGAACCTCCGGATTCGAGCCTCTCGGGTTGAGTTGGGCGAATATAGCACGGAACGAGCTTGAGTGGATCATCGATCCCGCCAATCTTAAGTCTGTTCACGGCAAGGCGGAGAAGTCCTGCTGCGGACGGGAACCGGGAATCCTCATCGGCAAGGACCGCATCGTCTTTCCAAGTCAGCGCGCGCGCAAAAGATTCTGCAGCCTCCCCGCTGATCAACACCGGTCCGGGTGGGAGAAACGTCCTGAGTCTCTCGGCCTCAAGGGGGACATCGTGTGTCGGACCGACGGGAGTCCACTTTTCCTTCCCTGCTTCGTACAGTTGCACGTATCCTTCGCCCCTCGTCGACGGCACAGCGACAACAAGGCCGGTTTCGGGGTTCCTTGGGAGTGCCGTACCTGCCGCGACCGCATTGAGACTCCCGACCCCCACAAGCGGAATGCGTCTCGACCACGCGAGAGTTTTCGCGGCGATAACTCCGATTTTCACACCGGTGAAGGAACCGGGTCCGATGCCTGCCGCGATCGCGCTGATCTTCTGAAGGCTGCCGCCCTCGAGTATGCGCGCAAGTTCAGAAAAAATGACTCGCTGGGTCGCGCGAGGCTCGAAAATCCGCTCGACAAGCACGCACTCCGACTCTTCATCGTAGAGAGCCAGGACGGTTCTTCGGGTTGACGTGTCAATCGCAAGCCACATAACGCTAGAGACTAGCCCCGGGAATGGCTCCGGTCAGGGTCAAAGAGCGCTCGTTTTCACGTTCCCCGTGGCTCAGATAGATGGTGCCGGTGCAGTACCGATCAAGCGCGGTCCATCTTTCCGCCCATTCGACAACGACAAGAGCATCGTCCTCGATCGATTCGACAAGCCCGAGCTCCCTGAAACCGCCTCCGAGCCTGTATAGGTCCCAGTGCCTGAAGATCAGGCGTCCGCGATATTCCCTCATGAGGTTGAAGCTCGGACTTCTCACGGGGCCGTCGACCCCGACGCCGCGAGCCATGCCCCTGGCGAGAACACTTTTTCCGGAGCCCAGGGGTCCAACGAGCGAGATCAATTCGCCACCGATACACGCTCCTCCGACGCGCTTCCCGATCTCAAGCGTCTCGTCCTCCGACCGGGAGAGGATTGTTCTTCGCTCACTCACCGGGTCCCTCGCTTCTTCTGAAATGGTCCCAACCAAGCCGAGACGGATTGATGACCGATCCGTCGACGCGCGCGAGGTTTATCCCGAACGGTGCGTCGATGATCTCCCCGACAATCGACACCAGCAAGCCGGGAGATTCATTCGCCAGGATCCGCGCGGCGCTCTCGACAGCCTTGCGGTCGCCGGTCACCAGAAGCTCGAAATCCTCGCCGGAGTTCACGAATTCGAGGTGATCCCGGCCCAGTGCTTCCGCGACTTTCAGGACTTCATCGCTTATGGGGATCAACTCCTCGAAAACCCGCGCGCCGACTCGGCTCGCCATGCACAGGCGACCGAGATCGATCCCGAGGCCGTCCGAGATGTCCATCATTGCGTGGATGCCTTCGTTGCCGGCGAAAACCTGGCCCGCCAGGACCCGCGCCTCGGGCCTCAGGTGTTTGCCCACGACCGCGTCCCCGATTTCCTCCGGAACCTTCATATCGCCGGCTTCCAGAAGCGCGAGCCCGGCACCGCTTGCGCCAAGATGTCCGGTGACCGCGATCACGTCGCCAAGCTGCGCGCCCGATCGTGTGAGCAGCCGGACCGTGGTCTCCCCGATCAGGGTCATGGAAATGGAAATCTTGTCGGTCGAGCGGGTGAGGTCGCCCCCGATTACCCAGGCGCCGTGCTCGCTCATGGCGTCCCTGATTCCGCGGGCGAACTCCATGATGTTCTGTGTCGTGACATTCGACGGCACGGCTATTGCAGCCACACCCCAGCGAGGCAAAGCTCCCATCGCGGCGATGTCGCTCAGGTTGGCCGCAGCGGTCCGCCACCCGATATCGTAGAAACTGTGAAAATCCCTTCGGAAATGGACATCCTCGACCAGCATGTCCGTCGTGACCACGAACCGGGTTTCGGGATCCACACCGGGCTCGAAAACGGCGGCATCGTCGCCGATCCCCAGGATGAGATCGGTCGGCGGGCCTTGGGACTCGAACAGGTCCTTGAACAGATGGATCAATTCGGCCTCGGAGCCGGGTGTGTCATTGCTCGAGCACATGTCGGATGCAAATAGTATTCGTGATGAGGGGAAACCGCAACCTGGCAAGAATCATCCGGAGCAAAGCGGGCAATCTTCGTTTCCGTGAGCGCGGCGGAGGCTCTCGAGCGGAAGTGATGAGCAGCCCCCCGTCCACACGTCCCAGGTCTCCCATACCGGTTCGGGCGGGTCGTTCAGAATGAAGCGCATGACCAGCGTCGATGCGCGCGCAGCCGCAAGGGCGGTCGCCGCGCCGATCACTCCCGCATCGGCGGCGGTAGGCAAAGACTTTCTGTCCGGCGGGTTCGGAAAAACGCATCGCAGACATGCATTCTTCCCGCGCACCGGAAATACCGACGCTTTCGTGCCGACAGCACCCGCGTACACCCACGGCACCTCATGCATAACGCACCAGTCATTCACCACATAACGAGTCTCGATGTTGTCGGTACCGTCGGCGACAACATCCGCCCCCTTCAGCAGATCTCCGACGTTGGTTTTCTCCAGACGCGCGACGTGCGGAAACACCTGGACGGTCGGCATGACGCAGTTCAGCTGACGTCTCGCGGCCTCAGCCTTCGGAACTGACCGCTCGCCATCCTGCCACGTGTAGAGGGTCTGACGGTGCAGGTTGGAGAACTCGACCGCATCGCTGTCGACAAGCGTCAACCGCCCGACCCCCGCCCTGCAGAGAAGCTCCGCGATGCGACTCCCGACCGCTCCGACTCCGACCACCGCGACATGCGCCCTGAAAAGCCGCGCCTGACCGTCTCGCCCGATCTCCGGGAGGAGATAATGTCGTGAGAAAACATCGTCTGCAGTCGGCTGACGCATAGTGTTTAGAACTCGGGGACAGGCACCCCGATTTCGCCTCAGGTCCGGTCACTCGGCAGGGGCAGGATCAACCGGCGAAATCGTTGTGCCAGTCCCCTGTGTGGAATTCGTAGACAGGTTTTTCGAAATCCTCATCGCGCAGAATTTCTCGCCGCACATGGAGCAATATTGCGCAGTTTTGTAGGACACATCGGGGAGCATCTCGTCATGCATCTCCCGCGCGCGATCGCCGTCCAGGGCCAGAGAGAATTGCGTCTCCCAGTCGAAGGCGAACCTCGCCCGCGCCATCGCATCGTCTCGATCTTGAGCGCCGGGCTTTCCCAGAGCTACATCCGCAGCGTGCGCGGCAATTCTGGACGCCACCACGCCGTCGCGCACATCATCTTCGTCGGGCAGGCCCAGATGTTCCTTCGGCGTCACGTAGCACAGCATTGCGGCCCCATGGAAAGCTGCAATCGCGCCCCCGATCGCGGACGTGATGTGATCGTAACCCGGTGCGATGTCGGTCACCACCGGTCCCAGAACATAAAACGGAGCGTCGTCGCAAAGCTCCTGCTCCTTCTTCATGTTCATCTCGATCTCATGCAGCGGGATATGTCCCGGACCCTCGATCATAACCTGGGCATCCCTCTCTCGCGCGCGTCTGGCAAGCTCTCCATGAACTTCGAGCTCTCCGAACTGGGCCGCGTCCGACGCGTCCGCGAGACATCCCGGCCTGAGCGCGTCGCCGAGTGACAACGAGACGTCATATTTCCGGCAGATCTCCAGAAGTCGATCGTAATGTGTGTAGAAAGGATTCTCTCGATTGTGACGCACCATCCATTGCGCGATCAGGCTCCCGCCGCGGCTGACGATGCCGGTCACGCGCTTCTGGGCCAGCGGGATCAGCCGCAGAAGAATGCTCGCGTGGACGGTCATGTAGTCCACGCCCTGCTCGGCCTGACGCTCAACAACCTCCAGCAGAAGCTCGGCGGACAATTCCTCAGGGTCGCCGACCCTCGCGATCGCCTCGTAGATGGGCACCGTGCCGATCGGAACGGTCGACGCGCGGAGAATGGCGGAGCGAATGCCGGGGATGTCGCCGCCTGTCGACAGGTCCATCACCGTGTCCGCTCCGTACTTGACCGCAACCGCAAGCTTGCGAAGCTCGAAAGCGGGATCGGCGAGAATCGCGGACGATCCGATGTTCGCGTTGATCTTGCACAGCGCCTTGCGTCCGATCAAAAACGGGAGAGCCTCGGGATGATGCAGATTCACGGGGATAATCATGCGTCCCGCTGCGATCTCCCGGCGCGCGAATTCCGGATCAAGGCGCTCTCTTGTCGCGGCGTACTCGATCTCGGGCGTGATGATGCCCTCTTTCGCGAAACGCAGCTGCGTCGGGGCTCCGGTGGAAGCGCGGGAGAGATGTTGTCGTATGGATATG
Organism: uncultured Planctomycetota bacterium; assembly: GCA_964354375.1. Taxonomy (GTDB): domain Bacteria; phylum JAJVIF01; class JAJVIF01; order JAPKYR01; family JAPKYR01; genus CAYGZQ01. The sequence continues at coordinate 239 of CAYGZQ010000011.1, read as the reverse complement.
TGGCGGTTCATAGAAGTCAAACTGGTTGAGTGTCTTAGGAAGAAGGGGACAGGCACGAATTTTGCCCACGAAGCGCATCACAAGCGGCAGGCAAAACAAGGGCAAAATTCGGTGCCAGTCCCCGTTTCCGACCCCCGTATCCAAGGCCCGAACGTAAGTGAGGGCGCATAAGTAGTGGGTATCAAGAGCGCCCTCACTTACGTTCGGGCCTTGGATACATCATTGCATACATCAGGGAA
>CAYGZQ010000010.1:0-82761 GCA_964354375.1 uncultured Planctomycetota bacterium | reverse complement strand
TAGTCCCCCCACAAGGGGGGGGACGGTGTAATGCCCCCCCCTGTAGTCCCCCCCCAAGGGGGGGGACGGTGTATACTCTAAAACCCCTTTCGGTGGTAGAAGAACCACTCGCCGGACAGAATCACGAGCGCCATGACCGACAGCCACTTCCATATGCGCTTCTCGCCCTGGACCTCGAAACGCATCACCTTATCTTTGCCCAACTGCTCCTCCAGGTTCGCGACCGATGCTATGTCGCTCTCCGACTCGTCGAAGAAATTCGCCACCAGCTTCTTGCTTGATTCCTTGGTTCCCCCGACGACCTGCATGTTGTAGACGCCGGCTGTGTTCACGTCTATGAACGCATGCCCGGCATCGATCGGGAACTCGAGCTCGACGCCATCAGGCCCGGTCAGCTTCACCTTCTCCCCGAGGTCCTCCACTCTGATCGCCTCGATCCCCTGCGTTCTCAGCCCCGACGAGCCGCTTTCAAGATACGACCGGTAAAAGCTGACGACGTTGTACATAAGGATCGGAAATGTCGGCCGAGTGATCAGATCGGTGCTTGTGAGATCGAAGGGAAACACGAGCGCCCTGAGGTAGTTTCGCTCGCCGTAGACCATGAGCGGTGTCTTGTCCGCATCGACCAGAGTCATCGATCCGGGCACGGGCTCGACCTTGGTCGCTGCGAAGACGTTGAAGCTGCCGGGATTGACGAATCTCAGCATCGGGTGGCCGTCGTCCCAGTCGGTGACCTTCGGAGTCTCGACCTGATTGTTCATCTTGCACGGCAGGTAATCTCTGTTCGGTGGATTGAAGAACACGTAGTTGCCGGGAGGTAATTGCTCCGGGGCCCATCCCGGGAAAAAAGTGAGGTCGTATCCTGCGCCGGGAGCATACTCGTTTTGAGGAATCCGGTAGAGGCGCGTTCCCGGAATCCCGGACAGCGCGAAGACCAGGAATGGATCGTCACCCGCGACAAGCACCTCCATCGACTCGCTCGCGGGCGGGATGGCATAGGCAACGTTGTCGATATCGAGATCGTCCGTCGTGTCCAGCTTCACCTCCACCACACCGTCGGAATACGGTATCTCGTTGTAGACTTTCGCGACACGGCTTCCGGGACCGACCTCGATGGTTCTGACATCCGCCAGCCCGCCCTCGACATAGAATTCCACATCGCACGCAAGCTTCTGATCGGTGTAATTCCTGACGGCGAGGAAAGCGTTGAAGGTCCTGCCTGTTTCAGTCTCAGCCAGCCCGGCGATCGCAAAATCGGTTATCGCCACGTTGCGACCCCCACTCCCCGTCTGCAGGAAGCTCACCGGGTACTGGGCATCGCTGAAGATCTCCGGGTCGAAGCCGGAGAAGTCGCTAACGATGACGATCCTGGGCTTGTCGACCTCCGACGCCTTCCCGACAGCCAGGGAATACGCAGTCGCGAGGTCGCTCCGCGTGTCCTGCGTCTTCACCGAGTCCAGTGCGCGTTCCACCGCCTGGAAGCTGCCGGTGAAATCAAGGATCACACGCACGTATTCTCCGGCTTCGATGATCATCACCTGCTCCCGCTGCGCAAGATTCCTGCAGTACATCTTGATGTCGTTCTTCGCATTCTCCAGACGGGTGGATCCTCCCTCCTTCGCGCCCATGCCGGCCGAGGTATCGAGCACGAAAATCGTCCTCTGCCCCTCGTTCAGAGCTGCCCTGACCGACAGGTCGACCATCGCGCCGATAATCGCCAGGGCAATCAGAATCTGAAGAAGCAGCAGAATGTTCCAGCGGAGCTTCTGGAATGGAACGTTCGCCTGCAGGTCCTGAACCATCTCGGTCCAGAAGAACGTGGAAGCCACCAGCTTCTTCTTGCGTTTGAGCCTGAGGAGATAGAGCGCAACGATCACGGGTATGACCGCAGCGAAGATCAACGCCAGGGGATTATTTATCGTCATTCCGACCCCGCAGCTTGTTTGTGTCGATGTATCTCACGTTTTCTGCATCTATAATAGAGGAGGCACCGGCCGTGCTATAATCTGTAATAGGCTTCGCCGAACGAATATGGCATCCTGGAACATGCTGACAATCGTACGCACCGCCGCCGAGTTGACCCTGGCCGTCAACGAGGAGATCGCTGCTTTCCCGGAAGAGGAGCGGTACGTCATGGTGCCCATGATCCGGGACAGCGCGCTGAGCGTCCTCGAAAACTCGGCCCTGGGCATGGCCCGGTTCGAAGTGCCCTATCGCTATGCTCTCCTGACCCGCGCCCTCACTTCTCTGAATGAGCTCAGCTCGCACTTCGTGGTGTGCAAGAGAGTAGGGCTTGTCTCGCAGCAGGAACATGACGCGTTGAAACAGAAGGCGGAGAGCATGGGCCGACAGCTTGCCGCGGCTCTCAAGATCATCGATACGCTGCCCATCGAGCCGTTGGAGGGGCTCTAGAATCAGCGTCTCACCAGCCCTGTAAATACGAGTTCCTTCAGTATGAAATCCTCGATCGGCACATCGGTCGTTGTCAGAACGTAACCAATGCCGAGACGTCTCGAAAAAGTCCTCAAATCGTCGAGATATGCCACCATCCTGCGTTTGTAGTCAGTGATAAGTCTCGGGCTGACCGACACCTCCACCACTTCCCCCGTCTCGCAGTCGGTCAGCGCCCAGTCGCCTCTAAGGTCGGGATCGAGCTCGGTTCGATCAAGAACCTGCAGCAGCAGGATGTCGTGTTTGTGCTGGGCCAGCCTTTTGATCCCGTCCTTGGCGTGGACAGGGTCGAGGAAATCGCTGATGACGAAAGCCAGGCCGCGGGCACGGTGACGGAGACTGAAAGCTTTCAGGGCGTCGTCGAGATTCGTCCTCTCGCCCGTGGGAGCGTCGTTCAGCAGATCGATCACTGTTGCCAGATGCGCGCGTCCGCGTATCATCTGCGTGCTTGACCCGAGCCGGTCGGAAAATGTGGTGAGGCTGAGCCGATCCAGGTTCGACAGCGCGATGTAGGAAAGCGCCGCTGCGAGCTGCTTCGCGTAGTGGAGCTTCGAAGGCTCCCCTGCATTCATCGATGCCGACAGGTCGACCAGGATGTGGACCGTCAGGTCTTCCTCTTCCTGGAAGAGCTTCAGAAAAAACCGCTCCAGCCGGGCGTAAATGTTCCAGTCCAGATAGCGGAGATCATCGCCACGGTGGTAGTCGCGGTAGTCCGCGAATTCAACCGACGTGCCGTACTTCTTGCTCCGCTTCTCGCCCTTCATTACTCCGCCCAGGATCATCCTCGTCTCGAGCTTGAGACGCGCAAGCTTGGCAAGGAAATCGGGGCTGAGTGTGATTTTATGCTTGTCGCCGGTTGATATGACCATACCCGCACCGTCCGCCTTCAGTCAAGGCGGCGCGTTTCTCCACTATAAGAGAACCAGAAGACCCGTTTGGTTCCTTTCGATCTCCGATATTTCCGCCTTTTGCTCCATGGGATAATGGACTATCGACTGCGATCCTAATCGTCCACCGGCTCGCCTCGCGATATCTTCCCCTCCCTGATGCGCTCCCGCTTTCTCTGGTCCATAAGCTCCTGCACTTCCCAGATCAGCTTTCTCTGTTCCTCTATTCTCTTTCTCACCACCCCTCTGAAGGACCGGGCGCGAAGAATGAGGATAACCGGGGCGAGGATCAGGAGCACGGGCATGACCACGAGGATTGTCCACAGGACCGTCTCCTTCGGCAGCGACCAGTTGAACAGAAGGGTCAGGGTCAGGTAGATCAGCGCCCCCATGCTTATGACCGACAGCATCACCTGCATGCGATGCCGCTTGTTCTGAGACAGGAAGGTGAGCTCGGCCCTCAGGGACATCACGAGCACGGCGAGAAGAACGAGCCCGACGCCGGTGAGCGAGACATGAAGTATCACTTCATTCCTGTTCATGACTCAACCCCGCTTGACCGGAGTTTTGAACACGACGGGAGGTGGCTTGTATTTTCGTCTGGGCAGTTGCGGGGGACCTCTCCTGCGTCTTCTCGACGCTTCCTGGACTCCAAGGCCAAGCACACCCAGGACCACTGGGATCACCCAGTCGGGCCTCATGAGCTCCAGAGGCCGAAGGCCAAACCAGATCAGTCCGGTCCCCAGCGACGCGAGCGCGAGCATTATCAGGACCTCGATCGAGATGACGAACACTATCCCCCCTCCGATGAACCATATCAGGTCCGTCACCCTGGGCGTCATGAGGCCCAGCACCGAGGACTGGTCCATTATCTCGCTCGCAGTCGCCCCCGCGACAATTTTCGCCATCATGACCCCGACCAGACCGCCCGTCAGGAAGAACAGCACCATGTTCGCGGCCTGGGCCACGAACGCCCCCAGTATGCCCATCACGATCACGAAGAAACACGCTGTGAGGATCACAAAGAGGGGGTCCCAGGCGACGCTCTTCGCAAAAAGGGAGAATAGGTAAATGCCGTATCCTGCCCCGACTACGAACCCGATGAACCTGATCGCGCTCTTGTAGATGGGCAGACCAAGGAAGGCCAACAGCAGGCCCACAATGAGCAACCCTACATGCGCTGCGCCGAAGCCCATACGCGTCTGGCTCCTCCGGACCGCCGCCGGGTTCTCGAAACCCCATAATGGATTCCGAGTCCTTCCCTGTGCAGCGGAACCCTTGTTTCGTCAGTAAATGTAACCCAGCGAGCGAAGCATCTCAAGGGTCGCCGGGTCTATATCCCCAAGCGTGCTCTGGCGTTTCAACAGCGACGGGAAGTCAGCGGAATTCTTCTCAAGCCAGTCCTGGAGCCGGTTCTTCATCTCCTGCGACCGCAAGTCGGACGCGTCGAACAGATCGATCGATTCCCGCGGGTCCGCCCGGAGATCGTAAAGGGAGTACAGGATTCCCCGCCCTTCTCCCTGATAAGTCCTGACCAGCTTGAAGGGCGGATCGATCCAGCAGTGCGACTTGAGGAAGACCATGCTCGCGTACGGATCGTCGTTGGGCTCCGGCTCCGTCTCGACCGATCCGGTCAGCCTGGATATGTCCACGCCGACACCGCCCTGGAACCGGATGTAGGAGGTGATATCGGTCAGGCTCAGCGGACGATCTTCGGGACTCATGATGTCCGGGCCTTTGATCGCGCATGCAACTCTGATCTCGTACTCTTTCAGAGAATGGTCGTGACCGAAATAGCCGTCATCGTACATCCCCTCGCCATGATCGCTCACCGCGATGATGATGGTATTGTCCCAGGTTCCCGCGGTTTTCAGCTTCTCGAACAACTCACCCAGGCTTTCATCCTGGTAACGAATCTCCCCGTCGTAGCGTGCGACGAGATTGCCGATATCGGCTTGCGAGAAGCCCTGGGGAAGTATTCGCCCGTAATCCGTCTGTTCGACCTGGGAATTGATCTCCTCGCATTCCTCCTGGGAGCCTCTGACACGGCCCGCGTACGTCGGGTCGTGAAGCCGCCAGTATTCTTCTGGAGGCTGATACGGCGCGTGCGCATCGAAGTAATGTATCCAGCAGAAGAAAGGCCCCTTTTGCCGGGCGGAAAGATCGAGCCAGTTGAAGAACGCTCCATTGACCTGACGCGAGTCCCGGACCAGGTAGGTCTCCCTGATTATTCCGAGCCTGCACAGAATCGCGATCGGCGCGAGTTGATACGCATTCTGAAACCAATCCGGACGGGTCAGAACGGTCGATTGATTGAAAACCTGGAATCCACGGTCGAAATTGAATTCTTTTCCCATGTGGACCGCCGCAGGGAAAGCGATGGTGCGATAGCCGGCTTGGGCGAGCTGCTCCGCTATTGTCGGGAGCCCAAGGGCTTCCGGGTAGGATGAGATGTTCGTCAGGACCCCGTGAACGTGCGGCATTTCCCCGGAGAAAAGGGACGCGTGCGCGGGGGAAGTCAGCGGCGCAGGCGTCCGGCAGTTTTTGAACAGATGATTCTCACGGGCGAACCGGTCGAAATTCGGGGAGGTGTCTCTCTCGTAACCGTAAGCTCCGAGATGGTCGGCCCGGACCGTGTCGAGCGTGATCAAGATGATGTTCGGTTTTCCGCTTGCATCGGATACGGCTCCAGGGCGCTCCTGCGCAAATGATGCCAGAACGATCAATGCGACCAGAGACATCGAGAGCCCGACAATGACAGGATGCTTTCCGGACCGCCTGACAAGAAGCCTTCCGACCATGACCACACCCAGTGACGCAACCAGCAGAAGAAGATTCGCAGCGATCGAAACCGGGTCCCTGATCGACGGAAGATAGAGCTCGTTCAGTCGGAATCCGACGATCAACAGAAAGAGGACACCGACATCCCAGCAGAGCTCCTTAGCCGCCTCCACTTCCGTCTTCCGTCTTCTCTTGCCAAGTCCGCAGAAAATCCCCGAAAGCAGGTGCACAAGGACCGCGATCAAAGCGTAGATTCCGATCGCAGTACCGGTAAAGACAATCCACCGCTCAGCGCCTTCGTACCCAATCCACCTGACATAAATCGCGTCGAGTACACCCGCCATCATCCAGAGCGGCAGGCGAGAAATGAGGGGGGAGAATTTCCTCTCTACGCGCACCACGGACACAGGTTATCACAACGGGTTTACGCGCGGCGAAAAAAAAGCACGCCCAGGAAGGCATGCTGCTGATTCCACAGTCTCAGGGGGATTACTTCGCGCATCCCCCGCTCTTGAGGAGGATGTCATCTCCGTTGGGAAGGTGATCCAGCACGAAGATGTAAGGGACATTCCTGTAGCGCTCGCGGTAGTCCATGCCGTACCCAAGAACAAACGCGTCCGGGATGTCGAAGCCCCTGTAGTCGATGGCGACATCCACTTCCCTGCGATCGGGGCGGTCAAGAAAGCTGACCACTTTCAGACTCGCCGGACGTCGCTGCCTCAGGGTGTTGATGAGGTAATTCAGGGTCTGGCCGCTGTCGACTATATCCTCGACCACGAGCACGTGCTTACTCTCGATGCTGTCGTCGAGGTCTTTCGTGATTCTCACGATCCCGGTCGACCGGGTTTCCTCGCCGTACGAGGAAATGCCTATGAAATCCAGCTCGCATGGGACGGTGAGATTGCGCATCAGGTCCGAGGCGAAAATCACCGCGCCCTTGAGGACGATCACGAGGTACGGTACTCGTCCCTCGTAGTCCGCGGAGATCTCCTCGGCAAGTTCCTTGACCCTCGCCTGGATTTTCTGTCTCGAGAAGAGCACCCTGTGTTTTTCCGGACTCACTTCCATACCACCTTCAGTATCCTTTAGTTGTGTCGGACGTTTCACCCGTCCGACGGATTCTCCGCCACTTACTCCCATTCGATCGTGCCGGGCGGCTTGGACGTAATGTCGAGGACGCATCTGTTTACGCCGTTCACCTCGTTCACGATCCGGTTCGAAATTCGTTCGAGGACGCTGTAGGGCAGCCTTGCCCAGTCGCATGTCATCGCATCCTCGCTCGTCACTGCCCTCACGACGATCGGATATTCGTACGTTCTCTCGTCGCCCTTCACGCCGACGGATCGGATCAGCGGCAGCACTCCGAAATACTGCCATACGTCACGCGACAGGCCAGCGCGGTAAATCTCCTCGATGATTATCGCGTCCGCTTCCTGAAGGACCTTGACACGGTCCCGCGTGACCTCTCCGATTATCCGAATGGAGAGGCCGGGTCCCGGAAACGGCTGCCGGAACACCACGTGAGGGGGCAGGCCGATCTGGCTCGCCACGTTGCGCACTTCGTCCTTGAAAATGAACCTTAGCGGCTCGATGAGCTTTAAGTTCATCTTCTCCGGAAGCCCGCCCACATTGTGATGGCTCTTTATCTTGACCTTCGTAGCGCCGGTGTGACTCTGCGACTCGATCACGTCGGGGTACAGCGTCCCCTGCGCGAGGAAGTCGATCTTTCCCAGCTTGCTTGCTTCCTGCTCGAAAACCCTGATGAACTCCTCGCCCACGATTTTGCGTTTCTGCTCGGGGTCCTTCACGCCCGTCAGCCTGCGGAAGAAACGCTCGGAGGCGTCCACGCACACCAGGTCCATCTTGAAATGGCTCTCGAAGGTCTCGCGCACCTGCTTCATCTCGCCTTTCCGCATGAAACCGTGATCCACGAAAATGCAGGTGAGCTGCTTCTTCACCGCCTTGTGAACCAGCGCGGCTACGACGGATGAATCCACTCCGCCCGACAATGCGCAGATGACCCGCCTCTTCCCAACACCCTTCCGGATGTCCGAGACGGCGAGGTCCACGAAATTGGACGGGGTCCAGGTGGGCTCGCATCCGCAGACGGTGTAAAGAAAGTTCTTGATGAGATCGATCCCCCAGGGCGTGTGCACGACCTCAGGATGAAACTGCACGCCGTAAAATTTCCGCTCCGGATCGCCCATCGAAGCGTGCTTCGTGTTGAACGTGTGCGCGAGGCTCTTGAAACCCGGGGGAAGCTTCTTCACGATGTCCCCGTGACTCATCCAGCAGATCAGGTTCGGGTTCAGGCCTTTGAATAAAAGATCGCTGTCGTCGACCGTCAGCTCGGTCTTCCCGTATTCCTTCTTTCTTGTGCCGGTGACCTGTCCGTCGAGCATGCTGCCCATCAACTGCATGCCGTAGCAGATGCCGAGGATCGGGATGCCGAGCCTGAAAAGCCCGGGATCAGGGAACGGGGAGTCCTTGAGACGCACGCTGGAAGGTCCGCCGGACAGGATCATGCCCTTCGGGCCCTCCCTCAGGATCTCTTCGGGCGTGATGGTGTACGGTACAACCTCCGAGTAGACCTTCGCCTCTCGCACTCGACGCGCGATCAGCTGGTTGTACTGAGCGCCGAAATCGAGGATCAGAATCTTCTGGATCGGCTTGGTCGCCATTGCCACCCCGTCGGACTTCGTACGGATGCCGAATTTTATCAGAGGGAATGGGATGGTTCAACTGCCCGCCGGAAGTTATCGCAGATTGGAGCGCGTGTACGAGAGGGGGAGTCCTGTCTATCCCTTCCAAGGGGATTTGCAGATCGCCGTGAAGATCTTGCCGGTGAATACCTCATCGCCACGCACGAGACTAACGCCTTCCCCGAAAACGTCAAACCGTCCGCTGGCCGATCCGCGGATTTCGCTGACACCTTCCAGAATGGGATCCGGTGTGAAGTCTGTATACTTCCATCCATAGTATATCATCCCATCGTTGCTATCTGAGAAATCTACGTCCAATTCGGAAAGAAGTTGATCCAGGATGTGCGTGTCGTACGGCGGCCAATAGCATACATAGTTCTCGGACAGGATAATGCATATCCCTCCTCCGTTTAGAAAATCTCTTATTGCCTGGATCTCTTCAGGATAGAACAGATCGTAATCCTCATCTACAAGGTAGGTAGCCAGAATGAGCATTTTGACGCCGGTCGTGTCCGGCAATTGTGCGAATGCACCAGCCTCAACAACAATGTAACTGTAACCCAGGCTCTCTACAAACTCCTTGATCTCTTCATGGTCCGGGGCAGGCTCACGAGAGCGCCCTTCATAGTACATGACCTTTGTATTCTGAGCGTAAGGACCTTCCAGGGGCAAGTTCAGCATGTTGGACAGGAGCTTTGCATTATCCGCGAACTGCACGTAACCGATAAGCTGCGAGTCGGCAAAGCCATAAACATAGTTGACCGGAGGCGGGGTGGGATCATAGTCAAGTACGGTCACGGACGTCATGAAATACGCCGCCAGCTGTCCATCGGCGTCGTTCGGAACACCGACCGGACTTGCGTAGTCGTACCCGGGATAGCCGACCTCGATCCAGACCGGATGCGAACCGCTCGAATCCAGCGTCTCAACCGGGATATCCGCGTGAAACGTGTAGTGGTACTCAGCGGACGCAGTCGGCGTCATGTCCACCATGAAAGGGCCGGTCCATGCGGACGAATAGAGCTTGATGGAGTATTCCTCCATCGACGCGCTGCACGATGCCGACCAGTCCCACGGCGTGATGTCAAGGACGACATCGCCGCCGTACTCCGACTCGTCGATATAATACGCATCGCTCGAATCGACCACGCTTATCACGACAGCCTCCTGCGAGTTGGCCGATGTCGGGAATTCATCGAGGCTGCCCGGAGGATCGGGATAGTCTGCGTTCGGCTCCCAGTTAGCCAGCACCGCATACTGGAACTCCAATAGATCCAGGGGAAACCGAACCTTGAAATTCCGATAGTTGACCATCCCCGGATGGAAGGAGCCTCGGTATTCGCCGTAGCCGGTAAGAAAAAAGAAAGCATCATAATCGGGCGTGAGACCATCTGTGTAGTATTTGTATGGATTCAACACCGCAGTGGGGGAATACCCTGCAGTTCCTTTGTTGCCTGGGAAGAAACCCTGAAGAGGCATGATCTGACCGGCCCCGCTGAATTCCGAAGCGTTGAACCGACGAGTATATCCGTCGGGATTCAGAAGCTGCTGATCGTCCGGACCCGCGATCGCGAAGCCCTCGGGCCCCGGATACTGCTCCGATCCCTGCCCCATGAATACGCCCATGACATCGAAGCCGGTATAGCAGTCGAATCCCAGAAACGGATGCCGCAAGCCAATGTCCAGATCGGCATTCATCCAGCCGGGCTCATGCTCCATCGAGTTGACTTTGATTATCAGGTTGGTGTCGTAAGCGTTGATGAACTTGATCACGTTGCACGCGAACATGACGGATCTGAGCGGTGCGGTATCGAACCTGTTTTCCTCGGGATTCCATTCGACCTGCCATAGTCCCCAAAGCTGAGGACTGTGAGGATCAGATTGCCTCTCGATTTTCGGTACGGACGAAATCTCGAGCGGGTCCGGCTGGACGCCCGCGCTCGATGCGCCTGAGCACGATGCCAGCAGGATGAGGATCAGAAGCGAGACCACAATCGACAAGCGCTTCATGACTGCCTCCCGGGCGCATTCAAGGCTACCACATGAATCAGCATTGGGCAATGGTTGAATTCCCCGGGCATCAGACGGGGACAGCCTTCTGTGCGACCCTCTGCCTGTTCAAGTAGGTCACGGCGACGCGAGTGACGAGATACCCCGCGGTCGCGAAGAGAGCGGTCAGGCCGCTGACCGATACATCGATGAAATACGAAAGAACAATTCCCAGCACGCCGCTCGCGAGCGCGATCAGCATTGCACCCACTATCACCCGCCTCACCGACCTGGCGATCAGAATCGAGGTGGCCGCCGGAGCCACCATCAATGCGAATGCGAGGATCGCTCCGATAGCTTTCAGCATCACGGCTACCGCCAGTCCGATCAGTACAAACATGAGCAGATTGTAGCGTTTCGCGTGAACCCCGAACGCCTTCGCGCCTTCAATGTCGAAGGTAATGAAAAGAAACTCGCGCCTGAACGCGAAAAAGAAGGCTGCGATGATCACCGTGGCCGCGGCCATCATGCCCAAGTCCGTCCATGTCACGAGCAGGAGGTCACCCAGAAGAATCCCCCAAACCTTTGTCGCGGACTCGGGTATCAGGGAGATGAGCAGCACCGCAATCGCCATAGAGAATGCGAACCCCACCCCGATCGCCGTGTCCACATCCGCTTTCTTCCCCGCGTAACTCGCGTGACCCGCCAGGAGCGCGAGAAGCACGGCACTGACCGCGCCTCCGACCATCGGGTCCACCCCCATCCAGATCCCGATCGAGTGGAGGAGAATTATCGCCGCGGCTCCCGCAAGAGCCGCATGACTTGCACCCTCGACAAGAAAGGTGGAACTCCTGAAAGCTGCGAACGACCCGACGAGACCGGCGTTGACTGCAATCAGAATCACCGCGAGGAACGCGCGCACAATAAACGGGGATCCCAGATACTCACTGGCCGAGCTCATGCGACTCCTCCACAAGCACGTGCCTGAATCCGTCCTCACATACGACGACCGGGACATCGACCCCGTACGCCTGCCGAAGAATCTCGGGCCGGAGAACCGAATCCGGCGAATCGAAAGCGATCAGGCGGCGGTTCAGGAGGAGGATTCGATCCAGGTCATGGACAAGAATGTTCACATTGTGAACCGCGGCGAGAACTGTGACACCGTTTTCTGTTGCGAGGGTCCTCAGGAGTCTCGACATTTCCTGCTGGTTGGCCAGGTCGACGGCCGAGAACGGCTCGTCCAGAAGGAGAATCTCGGGATCGACCGCCAGGGCCCGACCGATGAGGGTCCGCTGCTGCTGCCCGCCGGAAAGCGCGTTGAACGGCCTGTCGGCAAGGTCCGCCAGACGAACCATCTCCAGGACCTGCATCAGGCGTCGCCCCATCTCCGACCGCGCCATCCCCCCGCCCACTCGAGCAAGCACTCCCTGGAGCACGACCTCACTTACCGTGAGAGGCAGTCGATAATTGACGCTCTCCCTCTGCGGGACATACCCGATGTGTCTCTGAGTGGTGAAAGGATTCTGCCAGGGCTCTTTGCCGAAGACGGTAAGCTCGCCCGAATCCGGCCTCAGCAGTCCGAGGATAAGGCTCAGCAACGTGGTCTTGCCGGACCCGTTCGGACCCATCACCGCGTTGAAGCTCCCCGCCGGGATGTCGAAGGCAAGGCCGGTCAGGGCTTCCACTGCGGGATGCGTATAGCCAAACGAGAGATTCTTAGCTTCTATCGGAAGAACCGCGGTCATTTCTTCTGTTTCTTTTCGAAAATACCCCCGCCGCCTCCGGAGTAGTACATCCTCTTGTTCTGCATCACGAGAGCGATCAGAAGCCCGAACACAACAAGCATCCAGACTATCCAGCCCGAGCCCGTGGAGCGGGTCTGGGCGGCAGCTTCTCCTTTCATTGCTGCGACTGCGATTGCGCCGCAGTTGTAGGCGGCTTGAGCGAGGAACGAGTCCCCGGCCTGCGCGTCCAGGAACTTCACGTACGCCACGGGAGCACCTGTGTCGCGCGCGATCTGTTCGGCCATCTCGCCCTCCTTGGACCCCCGCATGCTGAGAGGGCAGACCAGGCCCGCATATTCCCGTTCCCTCAACTTGTCCTCGATCGCGAGAAGATCGGCCCCCGACGCGAATCCGCCGGCGTCCCGGTACACCACGTCGGCCACGGTGAGCCCCAGGTTGTCGATCTGGTAGACCACGCATGCCTCCATTGCCACCCATCTGCTTCGCTCACGACCCAGGTTCGCCACCAGTTCCTTCCCGGATTTACTCATTGCGTCGACTTCCTCCAGGAAAGTCCGAAGGCTCTGGGCGACCTGCACAGGGTCGAGACCTTTCAGGATCAGCGCTTCCGCGATCCCTGACGCGATGGCCTTCGCGTTGTCGAAGCCGAGCCAGAAACCGTGAGGGTTTCCGCTGAAGCCCGGAAAATCCTTCAGGGCTGCGCCGTAACGCTCGTAGTCCGGCCAGTCGACCCTGTCAATGTTCCGTGCGGCGTTCGAAAGCTCTTTCTCAAACTGCAGAAAATCGGATTTCCCGTACACGATCAGATCGGCGGACTGGATGCTCGCCAGAGCTTGCGGGGTGAGAGTGAAGCTGTGCGGGTCGGAGCCCGGCGGCATCACCTCCAGGACACTGACCTTCTCTCCCCCGAGGGTTCTCACGATCGGGGCGAGGTCCGGGAGAGTCACCGCCACCCTCAGCATGACGACTCCCTGGGCACTGCACGGTCGGTTCTCTGCGTCGGCAAAAACCAGAGCCGTCAGCAAAGCGAGAAAAAACAAAGCGCGCGATGTTCCTCTCATCGTTCTTCTCTCCTGAAAATCCGTCGCTCTACTCGCGACATCGGCTGCAAAGGCCGTTTATGACAAGCTCTATGTCACTTATGGTTCGATCCCCGGCATCGATGATGTCGGTCGGCACATTCGTCTCCGTCAGGCACTCGCAATGTCCGCACGACTCGCATACGAAATGCGCGTGAGTGCACGCAAGCTCTCCGGGAAGGTGCAGCGAGAAATACCATGCGCGGTCGCCGAAACGATGCTTGCGGACCAGGCCCGCCCTGATGAGCGAGCCGAGATTGCGGTACAGGGTCGCCGGATCCGGTGAGTCGGCGCCCAGCTTCGACGCGATCTCCTCTTCCCTGAGGGGACCGGCGCTGTGCAACGCCATGATCAGTGCCCTGCGGGCGGGAGTCGATCGCAGCCCGGCCTGGTGAAGTTCCCTGGCCGCCGATTTCCTGTCAAATGTCGCCTTCATGTCGAGCGCGATTATCCCATGAATGCAAGGAAGTTGCAAATGCAATTCAGTCGCATTACCTTCGTGCTTGCCCGGTCCTGGGACAGGTGGCATGATGTCCCCTTGTCAATGCCCGGAGACAAGGACATCTCTAACCACAGCATCACTCTCGACGTCCAGGAGTGGCTGAACATCAACACGTCGAAATGGCGTGCGTGGGGCTTCTCCAAAGCGGAAATCCTCAGAACCCCAAGGCAGCATTTCATCTTTCAGCCGGTGAAGTCAACGATAGTCGAGACGTCGGGCGACAGGCCGTCCTATATTCTTGAGGGCAGATGGTACAGGGTCGATTCGAGACTTGAGCGCTCACTCGAAGGGATAGCGTGGGGCGTGTACATCCTTGTCATTCTGTTTTTCGCCGGGATGCTTCTTGCGGCGCGTGCAGGGTCCGGGATTGTCGCGGTCGGCATGTTCCTTCTCATGTACGCGAGTGTTGAAGGATTCCTGCCCCTGGTTCTCGGCAGGCTGGCGGCGGATCGCAGGATGGACAGGGTTACGATCCCCTGGAGCTCGGTCAGTCGCGCGGTCTATTTCAAGCGATACGGGGTATTGCTGCTGGGATGGCGCGACGGCGGAGACGAACTGGCTATGGCCATGCGTTTCCATGCCGATTCCGGCGGGAAAATCGTGGATCGACTGCGGAAGGCTCTGGATGAAAACGCGCAATATCGGGAATTTGAGGACGCAAATCCTAATGCTCCGCCCGCGGATGCGCCATGACTGGATCACCAATTTCCATCGGGGGGGATCTTGATCACGTACGCATCGCCGCTGCCATGACTCTCGTGATATTCCCATCCGGGGCCAGGATCGAAATCGGTCAGTTCCTCGAATTCACCCGCCACGAACGCATTGCCCGATTCATCCGACGCCACCTCATAACCGATCTCATCCCCTGCACCGCCCCATGTGCGGGTCCACTGGTATTCACCGTTCGTAAGATACTTGCTGAGGAAGACATCGTCATTAGCGCATGACCCGTGGTAGTCGGTGTATTCGGACGGATCGAAGTCGACGAGGTTCCAGTAGAATTCGCCGGTGATATAGAGCTCATTGGTCGGCGCCACGATAATGTCGGCGGAATCCACCATGCTCATGCCCCATGTCCTGCCCCAGCGGTATTCTCCCTCGGACGTGTAGCTTGCCACAAACTCGGACGGACCTGTTCGTTCGTCGACACCGGGTCCCGTGTCAAGATCGACAGTCACGTTATTGGAAATCGAGCCCATCACATAAAGGTTGTCGTCTGCATCGACAGCCAGCGAGCGCGTACGGGCAAGCCAGCAATTCACTCCCAGGAATTTCCCGGTCGGCGCGAACTTGCTGATGAATTGTCCGCCTTCGTGTTCATCCACTTCGGACCCGGGATCGAAATCGGTTGTATTGCTGACATCGCCGGCCACATAGACATTCCCGCCGCTGTCGGCTGCAACAGCGATCGACCTGTCACCGTCGTTGAAGGAATTCCCCGGTCCGCCCCACGTGCGCGGCCAGAGAAAGTCTCCATTCGAGCTCATTTTGAGCACGTAAACGTCCTGCATCCCGTTTGGCCAGTGAAGATTCTCCGCGTCGCTGGGATCGAAATCCGCCTGGCCATGAAAGCCGCCTGCGAGATATATGTCGTCGTTACTGTCTATCGCGATTCCCACGCACCCGATGTTGTCCCATGACCGCCCCCAAATGTAATTCCCGTCCGAATCCAGTTTGCAGAGGAAAAGGCCCCCCTCATGCGCATCGGTCTCGACTCCAGGATCGAGATCGATAAGGTCATCGAAGAAACCCTGCAGAAGGACGCTCCCGGCGCTGTCGATCAGGACATCAGAGCCCGAGTCGTCGCCCATACCGTCCCAGACACGAGTCCATATGAAGTCCCCATCAGGATCGAATTTGGTCAGGTACGCCGCGTCTTTGGTAGAGGTATGCTCCTCGACACCATCGCCCGGGTCAAGATCTACGGTCTTCCTGAATTCCCCGGTCACATAGATGTTCCCCGAAGCATCCGTGGTCACCGCTCTGGCATAATCGTGAGCGCCCATCATGTATGCGTCGCCGCCCCAAGTGCGTACCCATCCTCTCCTCGCGCCGACCTCCACTGTGTACAGAAACCACGCATCGATCTGACCCAGGTTCGGATCGGGCTCGGTATCGACAACCCTCACCAGCAGCGGGTATTCGCCCGGCCCGACTCCGAATTCATTTTCCACCGTGCTTATGAATAAATGAGTATTGATGCCGACATCCTCGTCATATTCGAGCTGGATCTCGCCCGAAAAGAGATCGGGAGCTTCCAGAATCACCTTGTCGACCGTGTTGAGTCCCTGATGATCGAACACCTGCACCTCGATCGGCTGCGTGGAACCCGTGATCGGCGCAAGATTCGAGCCGAGCTGGACATCGACCCTGTATGCCTCGAGGCAGTTCGCGTCCGGAGGGAAATCGGTTACGGGATCGGTCACCTGCCCGTCAACCTTCTTCCAGCAGCAGTCAACGACATAGCCGAACTTAAGCGGTCCGTCGGGCACACTCAGCCAAACCGTCCGGGTCTCGGCGCCGCCGCTTGGGAACATGCACCGCGGAGCTTCCCGGCCATATGCGACATACCCGTTCAGAGTCGACTGCAGCATGCCGCCCGGCGCGAATTTCCCGGGTATGTACCTGAAAATATCGGGGCCGGCGCCGGGATAGGGGTATTCCCACGGGTTGAAGAGAGTCGTGTAACCGTTGGGGAGCAGAAGTCGCGGAATATCCTCTCCCCACGCGATCCACCTGTCGCTTTCAGGGAAATGGTAGTCCGCGTCGGTTACGAAAACTCCGCGCACGTCGAAGCCGGTGAGTTGCGGCATGCCCGGGAAGGGATGGACCAGAGTGAGGTCGGCTGAAAGGCGGTTATCGGGATACGGAACGAGGTTGCTGATCTTCAGGCAGTCGGTGCAGGGATATTTTTCAAGGAGCTTGACCGCGTTCAGATGCATCGCGCCTGTTCGCACCGGGACAGCCTCAGCGGAGAGATGATCTCTGGAGACGGATATTTCCCATGCGCCCCAGAAATAGCGATTATTCGGACTCCCCGAATCTGTCTGCACCTTGGGATAGAGAACGGACGGCTGGGTCGGTGCGGATGAGCCTGAACATCCGAGGGCACCGAACAGAAGCGCCAGAAAAACCAGTTCCAGACCATGAGGTCTATATGGATTCATCTCATCAACCTCCCCTCTACCACCAGTAGAAATCGTACGGCATTTTCAGAATGAACGCTCTGCTCGTATTGACGGGCAGCTCGTAGTCCGGGAACTCGGTTGTGGGACCGGGATCGAAGTCTACCCAATCCTCAAGATAGCCATAGCTGTCTACGAGATAGACATTACCGTTCACGTCCGATGCGATCGTATGTCCCATGGAAGCTGTTTCCCAGACCCCCACCCATTGGAAGGCGCCATCGGAAGTGAATTTGCTGAGGAAACTGCCCACATAATTCTGGACAGTGTGCTCATCGACGCCGGGTCCCGGATCGAAATCAACCGTGGCGCCATACCGACCGCCCGTATAGATATTGTCGAAGGCGTCGATCGTCATGCAATCCGTCTGTTCTTCGTACTCTCCTCCCCAGGTCAGCACCCACAGATAATTCCCGTTCGTATCGTACTTGGTGAGGAATGCGTCAGTCGAGCCGTTCGATGTCCTGACGTCCATTTCCGTGCCGGGATCGAAATCGACGACAAGCTGAAATTCATGTGCCAAGTAGATGTAATCGGCTGAATCGACGGCCACGACCGGACTGTATTGAGGATTAGCCGAGCTTGCGCTGAGCGATCGCGCCCACTGAAACTCCCCATCCGCGTTGAACTTGCTGAAGAAGGACGCCGACCATATCTCGCACACATGGATATCCTCGCCGGGACCGGGATCCATGTCGACCGTTTCGTCAAACGTCCCCGACACTATCGCGTTCCCGGATCCATCGACGGCCACATCAACCGCCCGTGTGAATCCCTCCCCTCCCCACACGTCGGTCCACCCGTACGTGCCGTCCGAGTCGACCTTCAACAGGAAAGCGTCATAGTTGTATTCATCGCCAATGCTTGTGCGTTCATCGAGGCCGTCACCGGGGTCAAAATCCATCGTGCCCCAAAAATACCCTGCCAGATACACGCAGGAGGAATCATTGTTGGTTGCCAAGGCTTTGGGCCTGGTTGTTGCGTCATCGGCCCATGTCAGAACCCATACGAAAGCGCCGCTCGGATCCAGCTTGAGGAGGAACATGTTCCCTTGATAATACCCCGCAGCTTCATCATAGTACGAAGTACGTTCTTCCACGCCGGGGCCGGGGTCGAAATCCACCGTATCCCAGAACACACACGATATATAAGTGTATCCGTCTGAGTCAACAAGGAGGTCCGAGTGATATGTATCCACGTCGTCCCACCAACGGGCCCACTCGAATCCCCCGCCCCAGTCGAATTTGGACAGACACATGTCCCGATTATGATCCTGTATCTCCTCTCCTGGCGTCGGATCGTAATCCGAATTCTTATGCACATCGCCAAGCACCAAAATATCGCCCGCATCATCCGATCCGACCTCGTACGCGTAATTAAAACCCTCCTCGCCCCACATCATCACCCACCCTTCGCGGATCGGGAACGTCCCGGGAAACCAGGCGTCGATCTGGCCCAGGTTCTGATCGGATTCGGCATCAATGACTCTGACAAGAAAAGGAAAATCTCCCGTTGGGGCCCCAAGCTGATTCGTCACTTTTCCTCTGTAGACAAGTCCGCCGTCGGCGCGCTCATCGTAAAACTGAAGCGCGAGGGCGCCGGGAACGACGCCGGGTATCTCCGCCGTCACCCCGACGATCGAGTCGATGCCCTGATGATCGTAGACCGTGGCGTAAACGTAGGACCACGCGCCGGGATCGAGACTCAGGCCGGGACCCGCCCATGTCGATATCTGATAGGCCTCAAGGCAGTTGGCGTCGGGAGGGAAGTCCACGACCGGATCGATGCACGGCCCGGGAAATGTCTGCCAGCAGCCGTCGATCGCGTAGCCGAATTCCAGCGGGCCCTCGGGAAACTTGACCTGGATGGTTCTGACTCCGGTCTCTCCGAACAGGAAAATCCGCCGGGGCTCCAATCTCTTGAACGCGACGTATGGGTTCAGCGTGGCCGTCAAGTCGCCGCCGAATGTGTAATTCCCCGGAATATAGCCCAGCGCGGGCGGATTGGTCTGAGGGAATTCGGTCGGGTTGAAGAGCGATGTGTACCCGTCCGGATTGAGAAGCCGCGGGACGCTGTCGCCGACGGCCATCTTCCTGCCGCTGACCGGCCAGGTGTAATCGGCCTCCCCGATGAAAATCCCGCGCACGTCGAAACCGGACAGCTTCATGTTCCCGGATGCATAGGGATGTTTCAGCTTTAGATCGCCTTGGATTACGTTGTCCGGCAGAAGTTGAAGATTTTCCATCGAGAGGCAGTTCTTGCACGGAGTCACCTCGAGGAGCCTCACGCAGTTCAGATGCATCTCAGCTTCCCGGTTGCGCGTGACGACGGCAGAACCAAGGTCCCTGTCGATATGGACCTGCCAGATTCCCCAGAGATACCGGTTCGAGTGGATTGTCGCCTGCGATGTCGGGTTCGCGATGGAGGGCTGCTGGTCTGCTTCGGACGGATGTACAGGATTCGTGTTACTGCAAGCGGGCAAAGCTAAAGCGAGAAACAAAAAGCATACAATGAGGTGAGTCCTCATGTCGGGCCTCCTCACGGGCATTATAACACATGAATCACACCCGTAGGGGCAACCCCCCGTGGTTGCCCCCCGTGGTCGCCCCCCGTGGTTGCCCCGGGGAAATCGACAACAATCAGGAGGGCGACCACGGGGGGGCGCCCCTACAGATCAACAACAATCAGGAGGGCGACCACGGGGGGGCGCCCCTACCATGCATAGGCTGATTTCGTGTATCATGAGGCGAAGTTGTCGGCTTGATTGACCGTATGGCGACCAGAGAGAAAATATCCAGCATTTTCGGCGACGCCTTCAACGAGGACCTGCCCGGTAAGCGCGGGACTCCTGTCGAGAGCCCCGAGAAAGCACCGCGGGGAAAGCAGTTCGCGGCGAAGGCCGGCAAAGCTCCGGTACAGGTCATCGGCTATCCCGTAGTATGGCCGCCCCTGAAGTGGGATGATCTTGGTCTCGGGCTCGTGAGGAGCATGGGGTTCGTTCCGAACAGGGCGGTGCAGCTCGAGTTCAAGAATGGTCTCTGGACTATCACCGGCGCGCAGGCAAGGTCATCGATCGTCCTCTTCCTGGCTGCGGGAGCGGGCGGGATCATCTATTTCCTGCAGGACATCCTGTCGCAGGTCAAGGACTGGGGCTGGTGGGCCAGCACCCTCGTGTTCATACTGCCCATCCTTGCGAATCTCATGGTTCGGATGCGGTCCCTGGAGTTCCAGCCGTACGAGATCGAGATGCTGGGTTACGATTCGCACAGTCACATCCTCGTCGTAAGCACCATGACGGAGCCCGGAGGTGTCGTGGCCCTCAGGGTGGACCTTCCCCAGGATGAGCGCATTCAACGGGCGGAAGAGGCCAGGATCGTCACGAGCCTCCGGCAGTCTCACACAGGTTTCACCATAATCGACGGTCTTGCGCAGCCCGATTACGGAAGGTTCAGAAACTGGACCCTCTGGGCCCTGGTCTGGGTCCTCATCTACTACTTCTACTTCAGGTACTACTGAGGTTACGGCACGCTGCGCTACCAGAGTCGCTCGATCTCAATGCCCGTGTAGAAATACATGAGGATTTGTTCGTACGTCCATCCGGTCTCCGCCAGTATCCTGGCTCCGTGCTGGCTCATCCCGACACCGTGCCCGCAGCCGTGCCCCACGAATACAAACGAGCCGTTTTGCGGCGTTCCCACTCCCCTGCCGGGATTCTCCACCGCCTCGCTCCCCCGAAGGTCCGCACTCAATCGCTCGGACGCCGACACGATCCTCGCGATTCTCGCTTCATCGAGGTCCCCCACCCTCACCGGAAACGCGACCCAGAACCACCCGCCTATGTATTGACGCGAACCGTTCGCACCCCTGACAACGGCGCGGTCCATGAGATGGCTTCCGTCCGCCGATAAGATCGATTCCTCCTCGAGCATCATTGAGACGGGAAGTGGGACGAGTATCTGGGGATTCGTGAAGGAGTATTGTTCGAGCGGATTCAGCGCGGTCTCGGGCAGCGTCGACTCGCTCGACTGCGCCGCCGAGCCTGCTGGGATTTCCGGAGCAGCCTGCCCCTGGATGGTGAAATATGTCGATTGGATATTGGAGGCCCCCAATGCCCGCCTGAGCTCGACCCCCGACACAAACACAATCCCGCCGGAATGAACGATCTTGATCTCCTCAGTCCTTCCTTCAGACGAAAAACGATGAACCCACACTCTGTCGATCGATCCCACCTGGTAACCGATGCCTCTCAGGGCTCTCGCCAGCTCGCCTGCGGTGACCGAGTAAGTCCACCGGTACACTGCGGAATCCCTGGACGGGACCGACCTCAGGTACGGCTGGCTGTTTCCGAACACATCCTCACCGGTCGCGGTCCATCCACCGGCGGCGGCGTGGTAATACGCGATTATCGGGGTTCCGTTCCAGGTGCAAACCTGCCCGTGCGTATCGATGCAAGCCTGCGTGGTGCGATCCTCCTCGCTTCCGGCCCCCATATAGACCTGATCGGCAACGGTCGAATACACATCGAAGGGTCTGTCCGGATACTGCTCGAGCGCGCGTATGGCATACGTGCGCGCCGCGATCGCCTGCGCTCTCAACGACTCCACTGGCCATAGACATGGTATTTCGCACGGAACAACTCCCCGGAGATACTGCTCCATTGGGAGAACGTTCACGATCGAAAGAGATCCCTCCCCGCGGACGATTCTCACAATACCCCGGTAGGTCCTTCTGTTGACCGTGATTCTGCCCGAATCGTCGCTGCTGACAATCGTGAAACCCCCCTCGGAAATCCTGTCCGTCCCTCCCAGCCGAACTCCGCTCCCGGAAAGCTCGAACGTGTACGTGTGCCCTTCATCGAACGAGCCCACTGATTCCGGCGATCCCATCAGATTGACACGACTCGGGCCGGAAGCTGCGACGGTCGCCGATCGGCCGCCGCTTGCGATCAGAACACGTATCCAAGGCTGTGACTGGTCTGACTCCTGGGCGTGAGATATCGGAGCGAGAGCAAGAAAGATCACAATGAGAGATGAAACGCGGAGAATGGTCCTCGGGGAGTGCATCATAGGCTTTCAGTATAGACTCACTTCGGACATGCCCGTTTTTGACGCCCCGGGTCCGGTTCTATAATTATGCCGCTTGGAAAAGCGGCGGACCCGGAGGAGTGCTCTTTCCGGGTGCGCCGACTTTCTAGTCGGCTCCAGTTCATCAAGAAAATGCCGCTTGGAAAAGCGGCGGACCCGGCACAATTCTCAACGGCTTTTCAACATCAGCACGATTCTGACCACAATCATCAGCAGGATCGAGAATACGATGCAGGTGGCAAGAGGGAAGTAGAACCTGAAATTCTCTCTTTCGATCCGGATGTCTCCCGGAAGACGTCCGACCCATCCGAAAACCCTGGGTCCCCATCCGAGATAGAGCACCCCGCCCACAGCAAGAGCCAGGAGTCCCGCTACTATGAGGAGCTTACCTGCCTCCTGCATCCACCTTCTCCTCCTTCACCTTGCCGTCGTCGGATACCACCGACTTGCCCTCGCGACGCTGGAAGCCGAAATCCTGGACGGCTCGGATGACCTCCTCGATCATCCAGTCAGGCGTGCTCGCTCCGGCAGTCACCCCTATGCGTTTTCTTCCCAGGAACCATCCCTTCCTGAGCTCCTTCGGCGTTTCAATGTGATAGGTGTCCACTCCTCTGTCGCGGCAGATATCGGTGAGCCTTCGGGTGTTCGACGAATGCCTGCCCCCGACGACGATCATCGCGTCCACTTCCTCGGCGATGTCTCTGGCCGCCTGCTGCCTTTTCGCCGTCGCGTCGCATATCGTGTTTCTGACCACCAGGTTCGGTACCCGGGCCTTAAGACGTTTCACCGCCTGCTCAAAAAACTCCGTGTTGAGCGTGGTCTGGCAGATCACCCCCAGCTTCTCCGGGGGCTCGTCGAAGGTCGGCAGCTCGTCGAGCGAGCCGGCAATAAGGACCTCGTCATGGACGAAATCCCTCAGCGCCTTGACCTCGGGATGGTCCTTGTGCCCCAGGATGATGACCTTGTAGCCGTCCCGGTAAAGCTCGCTCGCCATCCTCTGGGCTTTTTTCACGAACATGCAGGTGGCGTCGATGATTTCGAGCCGACGGTCCTTCATTCTCTCCAGCTCCGTGGGGCCGATCCCGTGGCTCCTTATCACTACCCTGCTGCCCTCGGGAATGTCCTCAATCCTTTCCGCGACCTGGACTCCGAGAGACTCCAGGTACGACACGACCTGCGGATTGTGAATGAGCGGACCATAGGTGTAGATCGGGCCCTTCTCTTCGCCGACCGCGAACATCACGATATTGAGCGCTCGCTCGACGCCCATGCAGAAGCCGGCCTTTTCCGCGACCAGGATTTCCATCTCCTGATCCGACCATTCATCGGGCCTGTTTTTCTTACTGTCGTCCACTGGATTCGTAACGCCCCTTAGCACGTACAATTATAAGCCCCAGCCCGCGCCCGACCAAACCCCCGTGCCCCGTTTCATCCATCTCAGGCTATGATATAATCCGAACTCGACGGAATTCGGAAGGACTGCGATATGAAGAATGACAGGAAGGAAAGATCGGACGAGGAACCGAAGAAGCAGAAATTCAAGGTAGTTGACAGACGGCGGATCAACGCGGACGACATCGAGGCTTCGGACGCTCCGGAGGAGACTGCGCCGCCTCAGCCCGTCCCTCCTGCTCCTGCTCAGCCCGCAACCGACGGCGGAGAAGTGCCGACGCCGTTCAAGGAAAAGCCTTCCGACGGCAAGCCGGCTACCGATGAACCGGGATCGTCCGCCCAGGAAACTGCCGCTCCCGACGGTGAGGCCCAGAAGCCCGACGAAGACCCGCTGAGCCATCGGAACATCGTGATGTCCTTCATGCAAACGCTCGCCACCATCGCGCTTGTCGACCTCGGGCTTGTCCCGCATCCTCAGACCGGTCTTGTCGCCAAGAGAATGGAGGAGGCGCGAAAAGCGATCGATCTGTTCGAGATACTCCTGAGAAGGTCAGGGCCCGAACTCCCGCAGCAGATACAGGTCGAGTTCGAGCGCGCCCTTCAGGATTTGAAAGCCAGTTACGTAGCTCAGCTCTGAAAAGGACCGCATCCCGATCGGAAATGACGGGTATACCTCATATCGCCATTCTCGGGCGCCCCAATGTGGGGAAGAGCACGCTGTTCAACCGTCTCGTGGGACGCAGGACAGCCATTGTCGATTCCATGCCGGGCGTGACCCGCGACCGCATCGAAGGCGTGTTTGAATGGGAAGGTCGCCGCTACAGGGTTTCCGACCTCGCGGGCTGGGATGAGACCCCCACGAATCCGTTCGCCGAAGAAACGACGGCGCAGATTCGCAGGATCGCGAAGGAAGCCGACGTGCTGATCCTCCTTGTCGACGGGAGGGACGGTCCGACGGGATGGGATGAGGGCCTCGCCGACAAGCTCAGGGTCATCGGAAACCGCGTGCTTGTAGTTGTGAACAAATGCGACACGGTAAGGTCGTTCAGCCAGGCGGACGTTTTCTGGGAGCTCGGCATGGGCCAGCCCATCCCGATATCGGCCAGTCACAACCTGAACATCGACGAGCTTCTGGACAAGATCGCGCTGGTAACCGCGGAAATCGTGCCCGATGAAGCGCAGGAGGAGCACGGCGATGCGATCACGGTGGCGATCGTGGGACGGCAGAATGTCGGCAAGAGCACGCTGTTCAACGCCCTGATCGGCGACCACCGCGCCATCGTGAGCGACATTCCCGGCACCACTCGGGACGCGATCGATACCGCCATAGAAGTGGGCGGGACCCGAATGGTTTTCATCGACACCGCCGGGCTCAAGAAACGCGCGAAGGTCACCGAGGCAGTCGATTTTTATGCCGTCCGTCGCACCAACGCAGCATTGGCCAGATGCGAGGTGGCGCTGCTTCTCGTCGACTGCACCGAGGGAGTTTCGGACACCGACCTCAAGATCGCGGGACTGATCCAGGAGGCCGGCAGGGCGTGCGTCCTTGTCGCGAGCAAGTGGGACCAGTCCGAGGACCAGCCGGGTCACAGGAGCGCGTTTGAAAAACACCTCAAGAAAAGAATGCACTTCTTCTCTCACGCGCCGGTGATTTTCACTTCCGGCCTGCATAACGAGGGAACCGAGAATATCTTCCCCGCCATAATCGAGGTGCACAATGAGTTCAGGAAGCAGGTCCCGACGAGCGAATGGAACCAGGCTTTGAACGAGGCGGTT
Source organism: uncultured Planctomycetota bacterium (assembly GCA_964354375.1). Classification (GTDB taxonomy): domain Bacteria; phylum JAJVIF01; class JAJVIF01; order JAPKYR01; family JAPKYR01; genus CAYGZQ01. The sequence continues at coordinate 57,182 of CAYGZQ010000010.1, read as the reverse complement.
ACGTCTCGACCGCCGCCCACTCAGCGCGGCAAAAGACTCAAGCTCAACTACATCACCCAGACCGGCATAGCTCCGCCCGCAGTCACGATTTTCGTGAACCAACCTGAGTTCCTTCGGGATCAATACAAGAGATATCTGGAGAGACACTTCAGGAGACGCTTCGGATTCCAGGGTTCGCCGCTGTTATTCCAGATTCGTCGCAAGCGTGCGAGACAGAGCTCTCCGAAATCGCAGGGGCATTAACGAATGGGAGACCCATGCGCCATATTCGCACCGACAAAGGCAGTTCTGGCCATCGTTTTCTCTTATCTCATAGGGTCCATCCCTGTGGGGCTTATCGTCGCGCGCATCGCCGGAGGGATCGACATCCGCGAGCACGGATCGGGAAACATAGGCCTCACCAACGTGATCCGCACGCTGGGGTGGGGTCCGGGACTTATCACCGGCCTGCTCGATTTCCTCAAGGGTTACATCCCGGTCTACGTTGCCATGGCAGGTTTCAGCCCGCAGGATTTTGGGGGACTGTCCTCGATCTACGAGACGATCGTCATAATCGTGGCGGCGTGCGTGATGCTGGGGAATCTCTATCCCGTTTATCTGCTGTTCAGGGGCGGCAAGGGCGTGGCCACGGCGCTGGGGGTTCTGAGCGCTCTCATGGGCGTGTACATTTTCATCCCCCTTGCGATTTTCGGCCTATTCCTCTTCCTGTTTCGTTTCGTCTCGCTCGGAAGCATCATGGCCGCGATCTCGGTCCCTCTGACCATTCTGCTCCTGTCGAAGAAGGTTCCTTTTGTTGCGCGCACACCTGACAGTTCGAGCGCAATGGGTATTCTGATGGCTTTCGCCTGGATCACCGCGATCCTTATCGTCTGGCGCCACAGGTTGAATATCGGCCGCATTCTCGCGGGCACCGAGCCCCGCGTCAGGAGGCCCCGCGAGCCGCGACTCGCCGCGGTCCCCGAAAAATCGGGACAGACAACGAAACCACCGGAAATGTCCGGGCCCGATTCTCAGGACCTTTCGGAAACGAACAAGGACACATGAGCGATGAGAGATGCAGCCGAATATGATGTCGGCGTGGTCGGGGCCGGCGCCTGGGGCACGACCCTCGCGTCCCATCTGATCGCCGGAGGGTACCGGACGCTTCTGTGGGCTTACGAGACCGAGGTGGTCGAGGAGATCAATGCCGCACGACAAAACTCGATCTACCTTCCGGGCGCCAGGCTCCCCGAGGCACTGAGGGTGACAAACGACCTTGCTGATTTCGCGCACATCAGCCGCCTGATTGTCGCTGTCCCCTCGCAATTCTTCTCTGGGACAGTGAACGACCTCGTCCCGCGAGTCGATCGAAACGCATGGATCGTTTCCGCGACCAAGGGCTTCGTCGGACCCGACCTTCTCAGGCCGAGCCGGCTTCTGGCGAAAGAACTCCCCGAAAATGCCGTCGGAGTCCTGAGCGGCCCGAATCTGGCAAGGGAGATCATCCAGGGACTTCCGGCGATCAGCCTGGTTGCGTCGACAAACGAGAACCTGGTCAAAGAATACCAACTTCTTCTTTCGACCGAACGGTTCAGGGTCTATGGCGGCCGGGACGTGGCAGGCACGGAGCTCGGGGGAGCGCTGAAGAACATCATGGCGATAGCGGCGGGCGTGTCGGACGGTCTCAGGCTCGGCCAGAACGCCCTCGCCGCCCTCATCACACGAGGTCTCGCCGAGATGATCAGGCTTGGCCTCAGACTCGGCGCAGATGAAAGGACATTCTACGGCGTGAGCGGACTCGGCGACCTCGTCTGCACTTCCCAGAGCGCCTTGAGCCGCAACCACGAGGTGGGCAGACGGATCGCCGGCGGCGAGAAGCTGAAGGACATTCTCAAGACCATGAGGGCGATCGCGGAAGGTGTTCAGACGACGAAGCATGTCCACGAGTATGCCGTCAGGGAGGGCCTTGACCTTCCCATCACCCGGGCCATGCACGAGATTCTCTTTGAGGACGCCGACCCTGGTGCGTCCATCAGGGAGCTTATGACCCGATCTCTCAAGATGGAGTAGAACGCACTTTCGCAAATCATGTACCGGGCATCCCCGATCACATCCGAGTACTCGCGCGTCACTGTCGGAATAGTCACGTACAACTCATCCGACCATATCGGACCGTGCCTGGATTCGGTGGCGAAGAACCTGAAGGACGCTTCCCCCACGGTCATCGTGCTCGACAACGCGTCGGAAGATAACACGCTCGAGATATTGTCCAGGCTGGAAAAAAAGTTCCCGTTCGCGCTTCACATAATTCCGCAGGGAGTCAACCACGGTTACGCCTGGGGCGCGAACCGGATAGCCCAGCTCGCGGGTTGCGAATGGCTCTGTTTTGTCAATCCGGATGCGCGCCTGCTCACCCCGGCGTTTCAGCACGCCAGGGACCTCATCAGGACTCATCCCACCTGCGGAGTAATTGGGGGGATTCTCACTGATCCGGACGGCAGGCCCCAGGAATGCGGCGGTGTCTTCCCCACCCCCCTCATGGCCGTGTGGGATTGGTGCGGTCTGAGACACCTGATCCCCCGGTCGCGATGGAGCACCACCGTCAGGCTCAATCTGCCGGAAGACGCGCCGCCCAGACGCATCGACTATCCCACCGGCGCTTTCTGGTTCATGAGGCGCGAGGTGTTCGAGCGTACCGGGCCGTTCGATGAACGCTTCTTCCTGTATTTCGAGGAGACCGATTTCTGCCTGAGAGCGAAAAGAAGAGGGTGGTCGTCGTTCGTCCATCCTGCGATACGCGTCGAGCATCACAGAGGCGCCTCAACGTTTCATCAGCCCGGAAGTGCGTCGTCCGACATGCTCCGGATCTATTTCGAGAGCCTTGTCTACTACCTCTACAGGCATTTCCCGTCATGGAGGGTCGAGACTGCGCTTCGCACAATCCACAATTTCCTTCGGGTCCGCAGGGCCATTCTGAAAAACGACAAGTCGGAGAAAATCTACGAGGCATTCGAGGAAGGCAGATCGAGAGCGGAGAAGCACATGCCTGCCGGGGATTCGTAGCCTTCTGTCACTAACACATCCCGTGCCGACCACGTCCCGTGTTTCGGATCTTCAAGCTGACCAAACCAATCCCCCTCTCAATCTCCAGTTGGCACTACCGTTGCGGCCTCGATCATCAGTACCACCGTGCGCTTCGGGGCGCGTGTCCGATGCACAATGCCTCGCGGAACCATCAGCCCCTGCCTCGACGCAAGCTCCACGGTCCGGTCCTCCAGATCGAGAAGAAGTCTGCCGTCGAGCACAAAGAAAAACTCGTCTTCCCTATCGTGCTTGTGCCAGTGGAACTCGCCCTCGAATACGCCGAGCCTCACTACGCAATCGTTCACACGGCAGAGGGTCTGGTTCCACCACTTTTCGTCGCACTCGTCGGCGAGTCGACCGGCATCCACGATTTCGAGCGGACCGAACTTTTCGTCTGTGTGAATCGAGTACTCCATCGCGCCTCCAAGGGAGCGACTCAGCGCATAGCTCCGAACAGTCCGGGTCATTATCCCATTTCCCTGCGGTTATAGTATATTGTTTTCCATGCAACACCGAATACTGTTTTGCCAGTTGCTGATAACGTGTCTTATCGTAACAGGTTGCGTGACCTCGACCGGCACCAGCGGCTCCACGAACACGGGACAATCTGAGGATCTCAGGGCTGCCAAAACTGCGTTCGCCAACTTCGTTGTCGCCCGCAAACATCACCAGTTCGACGTGGCCGCGAAATTCTGCACTGACGAGTTCAAGAGGATGCATCTCGACGGGGATGAGGAATCCGTTTCCCAGCATCCTGAGCTGTATCAGTGGGAACTGCAAGATAATCGCACGGTCGAGGAGATTGTCGCGTCCCTCGAAGGCAGGCTGGAGGGCGACATGGCGTTTGTATGGTATCCCGAAAACCCGGGATTGGAAATAGCTCTTGTGAAACAACAGGGAGAGTGGAAGTGTGCAGGTCCGCAAAGCCTCTGGAAAAAGCAGCTGTCGACCGGTCACTGACTCATCGGGATACGGCATCCGTACCCTCCGAGGGCTGACGCCATCGGGTACGCACTCCCTTACGGTCGTGCTTCCGAAACCCGCGCGTGAGCGAGGGTGTACCCGGCAGCGTAAGCTCCCGGGCAACGTTGCTCAGTAGTACCCGTCCGACATCAGCTTCCACGCGAACGCGTCCTGGCTGTTCGAGTTGGACTGATGGTAGTCCGTCAACGGTCCGGGATCGAAATCGCGGTTGCCCTGGAATGTCCCGGTGAACAGCAGGTTCTGGTCCGGGTCAATCCATATCGAGTTCACCGTGATGTAGTACGTGCTGATCAGGTGACCCCACTGGTAATCGCCGTTCGTGTTGAACCTGCTCAGGTACCTGCCGGTGTTGCGATTGTCCACCGCGCCGCCCGGATCGATATCCGCCGTGCCGTTGATCTCGTGAACCACAAACACGTTCCCCACATCGTCCGAACCGACATGCCAACCGTACTCGTAGTCGTTGTTGCTCCCCCATACCTTCGCCCACTGAAGACCGCCTGAGCTGTTGAACTTGCTCAGGAAAATATCCCTGTACCAGAAATAGCCCGGCTTGTACACTCCGCTTCCGGGATCGAAATCGACGTCCCACTGGTAGTAGCCGGTGACGTATGCGTTCCCGTTTCCATCGACCGCCACCCCGTTGGCGGCGTCATCCGACCCGGCGCCCCATGTTCCGGCCCACAGGTGATTGCCGGCGGAATCGTACTTCGCCAGGAAAGCGTCCAGCCCGCCGTTGGAGTCGTGGATATTGGTCCCGCCGCCCGGATCGAAATCGCAGTTGGGGCCCGCGAAGTAGCCGCACACCCATACGTTATCGGACGGGTCCACTGCGAGCCCGTTCGGCTTGTCATAATACAAGGTGCCGCCCCAGGATATCACCCATTTGAAATCGCCGTTGTTGTCGAACTTGACCAGGTATGAATCCGGCCAATAGTACGGATTCGGGGTCCGCGTCGTCTCGTCCACGGGATCCGGGTCGAAATCAACGGTATAGGAGAACTCTCCGGCAACATAGACATCGCCGTATGAATCGGCGCCGATTGCATAGGCATTCTCGTACCCGGTTCCTCCCCAGCTGAGGCCCCACTGGTAGTCGCCGTACGAGTTGTACTTGACCAGGAACGCGTCGCTCCCTCCGGTCGGTGTATGCATGTCCGTGCCGCCGCCGGGATCGAAGTCGGCCGCGCCATAGAAAATCCCGCAGACAAACACGTTCCCGAGACTGTCCGCAACAACTCCATATCCCGTGTCCCTGTTGCTTGTATCGCTACCTCCCCACGTGCGCGCCCACTGGTAGTTTCCGTCCTTGTCGAACTTGCTGAGGAAAGCGTCGTACGGACCGTTCGGCACCTTGGGATCGTTCGGGCCGCCGGGATCGAAATCGACAGTGCCCTCGAACGAGCCGGTCACGTACACGTTCGCCGCGCCGTCCGAGCACACCCCGTACCCGTAATCGCTCTGCTGCCAGCCCCAGTGACGCGCCCAGCCGCCGCCCTGAATCATTATGGCGAAATTCGAGTCCGAATCATCATAGATGGTCGTCGTCGTATGAGACCTGACCCTCACCCGCACGGTCGTGGACGGATCGTTCGGGACCGGGTTCCACATGAACGATCCGGTGTTGTTGATGTCGCCCGCTATTGTGTGTATGTCCGTGCCGAACCCGTCCTTCGAGTACAGCAGATCGACATTGCCGGTCACATTCCCCGACGTCCACAGAATCTCGTGCGCGGTCCCCACCATCCATTGCTGTCCCCCGTTCGGGACGAGAATCTCGAACCACGGACTCAGCGGCGCGAGTATGCTGAAGTACCCGTCCGACTTGTCGTTGACGGTCGGTATGTCCACGGAGGTGATCCGCACCTTGACCGTGGTCGACGGATCGTTGGGAATCGGGTTCCACATGTAGCTCCCGTCATTTTCGGTGCTCGCGACAATCGAAATCGCGGGGCTCGCGAAATCGTCCTTCGAATACTCGATCTTCACGTTGCCGCCCAGGTTGTACCAGTCCCACGTTATCTCGTGCTGACTTCCCGCCACCCACGCCTGCCCACCGTTCGGAATGAGCACCTCGATCCAGGGGTTGCCCGGCGGGACAATGCTCCACCAATCGTCGGATATGTTCCAGACGAGAGGATCATCAACCGCCGTGATCCTGACCTGGCACGTGTCGGACACATCGTCCGGAATCGGGTTCCATAAAAAGCTCCCGTCGTTGATCTCGTCTGCCGCTATCACGTTGATGTCCGAGTTGAACCCGTCCTTGGAGTACTCGATCTTCACATTGCCCGGCACGTCGTTTGAGGACCAGAAAACCCAGTGCTTGCTGGCGACCTCCCATTCCTCGCCCCCGTTCGGCTGGATAACGTTGATCCAGGGCTCGTCGGGAGTCAGGATAGTGAAATAGTTGTCGGAATCATCATACACCGTCGGATCGAGGGTTGACCCTACCCTCACCTTGACCGTATTCGACGGGTCATTCGGAATGTTGTCCCAGATGAAATGGCCTGTGTTGGGCTTGTCCGCCCCGATCGTGTGGACATCGGTCACGAAATTGTCTTTCGAATACTGAAGGAATACCGTGCCGGGGACGTCATTGGATGTCCATTTGACCGGATGGCTCGTGCCGGGAGCCCATTTCTGTCCGCCGTTCGGTATCTCGAGCTCGAAGTACGGCTGGACCGTGTCCGATACCGGAACTTCATATCGGAAGTAACTCGTCAGGTTACCGTCGGCATTGTTCGGCACGCCGAACTTGTTCGAATAGTCCAGGTCGGGATAAATGACCTCGACCCATATCGGCAGAGGATTCGCGGACGCCAGGTTGACGTCGCTTACGAACGCATGGAATGTGTAGTGATACTGATCCGTGGCGACAGGAGTCATGTCCACATCACAGGCCCCTCCCCATGCATTCGAGTATACCTTGATGGTGTATTCCTGCATCACGTCGCTTGTGGCAGCCGACCAGTCCCACGGACTCACATCGATGTCAATGTATCCGCCCTTGGTGGTCGAGTCGACATAATAGAGCGTGCTCGAATCGTCAATGTCGATCAGCAGAGCCTCGTCGGCATTCGCCGAAAGGGGGAAATCCTCGAGAACAGGATTATCCACGCCCGGGTCCTCCCAATGCGCGATCACCGCATACTGGAACTTGATCCCGGACGTTTTCGGGAATCTCAGTTGGTATCGACGGTAGTTCACATTACCCGGCCTGAAACAGCCACGATCCGGTGCGTTTACCGTGAGGAAATTGAAAGCCTCCTGGTGCTTGGTGAGCTTATCTGCGAAATACTTGTACCCGCTAAGCTCGGCGGTCGGGAAAAAGCCGGGGCTTCCGGCCTTCCCGGGTTTGTAGCCCAGGAGCGGCTGGATGGAGCCTGCCCCTTCAAACTCGGTCGCATTGAACCAGCGAGTGTATCCGTCCGGGTTCAGAAGCCTCTGATCGTTCTCGCCTGGAATGTTGAAGCCGCCGGGTCCGGGATACGCGTCGCCGCCATTACCCATGAACACGCCGACGACATCGAATCCCGTGTATTTGTCGAGCCCTGGAAACGGATGCTTAATCCCGACATCAACTGTGATGTCGGTATAGTCGGGGGCTGACTCCAGAGAGAAGATCGAGATCAGGAGATTCGACGGTGGGCCGTCCACGAACTTGATCACATTCGCGGTGAACGCAGCCCCTCTCAGGGGAACGGCTTCGATTCTCCCGGTCGAAGGATCGGCCCAGACGTCCCACAGGCCCCAGAGATGGGTCGATGCGCTCGCATGAGTCGACCGGGCCGCAGTGATATCCGGCTGTTGCATTGGGTCGGGCTGAACCGGAGATGACGATCCGGAACACGAAACAACGGCAAACAGCAGGATCGCCGATATAAGGTAAGCGCATATACGAGTCATAATGGCCTCCGTCGCTTGGATCGCGCAGGCGAATTTGCACCAAACACTCTGTTCACTTAGCCCCCTGTTATCACCTGGAGAGTGAATGACGATGCAATAATATGATAACAAACTGATAGAGTCAAGCCGGGCCGATATCCACCCGGAAGAGCAAATCCCGGGGCCCTGAGACCCCGGGGAGCCGGGATTTGAACCCGGGACCCCTAGCCTCCCATTTTAGCCACCGAAGCTTCAGCGAAGGCGGCGCTGGCGTGCTAATAGCGAAGAGCACTAGCCGAGACGTCATAATTACTGAAGCGATCTCACAAAATCCACCGCATGTGGCACCTGTGCGGGGTCGACCCAGCGGGTAGGACTACGTTGAAAGCTGATCCTTCCATCAAAATCGCCGAAAATCCTCTGCATCTCCGGAGAAAGCACCTTGAGGGGTTTCCCGGTCCGGTCTTGACCAGTTATGCTGATACATACGGCCTTGTTCAAGAGGCGGCTGCTTTCTTGGCCTTTGACCAGGACCAGAGCGTCCTTTTCGCATTCGTAGACATCGCGATGCATAACGTGAGCGTTCCTTCCGAAGGTCCTCTTAAGCACTGCCGAAGGAAAGTCTGTTGCTTTGCCTGCGGTGAGGATGTCGAAATATCCCATAATGTACAAAGCCGGTGAGGATTCAAAGTTCCATCCCTTAAGACCGCAGTAAAAGACAAGCAAGTCTCCCCTATCCAGAAATCTTAAACCGGCTTTTGGCGCGGTAGGGTCTCCATACGTAAATGTATCAAATTCGGGGTCAAAATGAATGGTCTGATTTGCCATTCTCCCTCTCATTGCTGCTGGAAAGTATTCTATGAGTTTCCTGCCGTGCCTGCCTACGGTATTGCCATAGGTTTGGCCACCGTTTATGTAATCAACAGGTATCGGGACATATTCGAACGTGCCGTCAGGGAACAACGGTCCCTGTATGCCGCCCGACCCGCTGTCAATTCCAACTCTTAACATGGCAACCTTCACGGTTCTAACCTCGCATGGCCTCGTTGAGGAGTCGCTTATAGGTCTCTTCCCGTCTCTTGTCAATTCGTGAAGGCAGGTACGGGAGGGCTTCCACATAGGACGACGCAAATGAAGCAGGAGTTGCCGATTGCAGCTTGTCTTCGAAAACTCCGACGAATTCGTTGGCGACGTTTGGCTCGAGAGGGGCGCGACGGGATCGGAAACTGCTTGAGAACTTCGCTTCCCACGTTGTTCGGTTGACCGACTTAAGCGAATCCCTCAATGATGGGAAATCGCTTTTGCCTCTGTTATCGATGATTAGGGGGGCTTTCGCGTATTTGAACGGCATCACTGCCGGAGACCAGGTCGCTTCGGCACAATTGCAGTACTTTTTGGGTTCGATCGGAGGTGTAAGATGCACCAGTCTGAAACCTGTCGCTCCTCCTTGAGCAAAGGCGAATCTTGCTCCCTTAATCACATGTATCTTTCCAGGATTCAGCAAATTCCTCTTGTGGCAATGAGTCAGGCCGAAACTGCCGAATTCCCACAGAGGGTCAGTTCTCATCTCATCGCAACGCCCCGGGTCCGGACGGCGAAGAATTACTATGATAACCTTCAACTCTGCAATGTGAGGTATCATTTCCCCTTACATTTTTCCCTGCAAACTGGTCGGGATAATGAGACGGACTGAAAAAAACGATCTATCCTCCGTGCCGCACCTATACTTCCGCAGACACCGCCGATGTCGGCGACTCGGCCAGAGCCTTGTACTTCTTGTACCGCTCCTTGAACTCCTCGATCAGTTTCGCGTGGAGCCTCTTCGCCTCCTCGGGGAACTCCAGCGTGAGCCTGGCGTATCGTCCTTCTCCCATGAGGAACTCGTGCAGATCGCCCGTGGGCTCCTTTGAATCGAGCTGGAACGGATTCTTGCCTTCGAGAGTCCTCAGAGGATTGTATCTGTAGAGCGGCCAGTATCCGCTCTCCACCGCCAGCTTCTCCTCTTCCTGGCTCTTGCCCATGCCCTTTCGCACGTCATGGTTGATGCACGGCGAGTAGGCGATGATGATGGACGGACCCGGGTAAGCTTCCGCCTCAAGGAACGCTTTCAGAGCCTGGTTCTTGTTCGCGCCCATCGCTATGGAAGCGACATACACGTACCCGTACGTCATCATCATGGCGCCGAGGTCCTTCTTTGAGGTTTTCTTTCCGGATGCGGCAAACTTGGCCACCGATCCGGTCGGCGTCGCTTTCGACGATTGCCCGCCGGTGTTCGAGTAGACCTCGGTATCCAGAACCAGGATATTGACGTCCTGGTTCATCGCCATCACGTGATCCAGCCCGCCGTACCCGATGTCGTACGCCCAGCCGTCCCCGCCGATCGCCCAGATCGATTTCTTCGTAAACATGTCGCCCATGTCCAGAATGGCCTTCAGAGTCTCATCCTTGCCGGCTCCTTTCTCGAGAAGCGCAGCCATCTTGCCGCCGAACTCCTTCGACTTGTCCGGGTCGTTCATTCCCTCAATCCAGCTCTCCATGGCGGCCTTGAGATCTGCGGACACGCCCTTTTCCAGAGCCTTGCGGATAAGGACGGCGATACGGTCGCGACGCTGGTCGTGAGCAAGCTTCATCCCGAACGCGTATTCCGCGTTGTCCTCGAACAGGCTGTTCGCCCATGCCGGACCGTGACCATCCTTGTTGACCGCGAACGGACAGCTCGGAGCGCTCCCGCCATAAATCGACGAGCACCCCGTCGCGTTGCCGATCAGAATCCTGTCGCCAAACAGCTGCGTGAGAAGCTTGTAGTACGGTGTCTCGCCGCAACCCGCGCACGCTCCCGAGAACTCGAACAGAGGCTCCTGGAATTGAGAGCCCATGATTGTCGTCTTGCTCATCAGTTCCGGCTTCCGGCTGACTTTGTCCGCGAACTTATAGTTCGGCTCCTGCTCTTTGCGCTGTGATTCCAGCGGCATCATCTTCAGGGCGGGATCCTTGTCGCCCTTCTCGTTGACCGGACAAATGTCGGCGCAGTTTCCGCAGCCGGTGCAGTCGTCGATGAGAACCTGCATCCTGTACTTGAGACCCTTGAGTTCCTTGGCCTTCGTGTCCTTTGTTTTGAACGAGGCCGGAGCCCTCGATGCCTCCTCCTCGTTCAGAAGAACCGGACGAATCACGGCGTGCGGGCACACGAACGAGCACTGGTTGCACATGATGCAGGTCTCAGGATTCCACTCCGGGACGTTGATCGCGATATGACGCTTTTCGTACTGAGCCGTGTCCACCGGGAATGTGCCGTCCGGAGCGGTCCACAGGTAAGACCCGTCCAGGGGTCCGGCGAATGCGCTCACAGGCACCGATTCACCCTTCTGGAGCAGAATGGGGCGCATGACCTCCGTCACCCATCCGGGCTCCTCGGCCCTCACGCTTTCCTCGAGCTCAGCGTCGGCCCATTCCTTTGGGATTCGCACCTTCGTGACCGCATTCACGGCCGCGTCCACTGCGTCCCAGTTCATCTTGACAACCTTCTCGCCCTTCTTGCTGTATGTCTTCTGGATCGACTTCTTGAGGTAACCGATCGCTTCCTGAGTCGGGAATATCTTCGACAGCATGAAGAACACCGTCTGCATGATCATGTTGATCCTGCCGCCAAGACCGATTTTCTCCGCGATATCGACCGCGTCGATCGTGTAGAAGTCGATTTTGTTCTTCGCGATGTACCTCTTCATGGAGCCCGGGAGCTTCACATCGTAGTCGCCGCTGCACGTCCAGTGGCAGTTCAGCACGAACGTGCCGCCCGGCTTCAGATCGGAAAGCATGTCGTATACGCCGACATACGCCGGGCTGTGGCACGCGACATAATCTGCATTCTTGATGAAATAATGGCCGCGAATCTGAGTGTCGCTGAACCTCAGGTGGCTGATCGTTACGCCGCCGGACTTCTTGGCGTCGTACGCAAAATAGCCCTGCGTGTACTTGTTGGTGTGGTCGCCGATGATCTTGATGGCTTCCTTGTTGGCCCCGACCGTCCCGTCCGCCCCGAGGCCCCAGAACTTGCAGCTCACGGTTCCCGCCGGAGTCGTGTCGATCTGGACTTTAATTGGAAGCGATGTATGCGTAACGTCGTCGTTGATCCCCACGGTGAAATGATTCTTCGGCTGCTTGATCTCAAGATTCTCGAACACCGCTTTCACCATCGTCGGGGTGAAATCCTTGGACGAAAGCCCGTAACGACCGCCGTAGACCTGAATGTCGTTCCGCTTCGCCTCCGCCAGAGCCGCAAGGATGTCAATATAGAGCGGCTCACCCAGCGCTCCGGGTTCCTTTGTGCGATCAAGGACCGCAAGCCGCTTCACTTTCTTCGGAAGCGCCCTGAGGAAATGCTCGGTCGACCATGGCCTGTAGAGCCTGACTTTGAGAACTCCGTACTTCGATCCCTTTGCGTTGAAATAATCGACCGTCTCGTGGGTGATATCGGCGCCCGACGCCATGATCACGATCACGTTCTCGGCGTCAGGGTGTCCGTGGTAGTCGAACAAGTTGTAGGCGCGTCCGAGCCTCTTGCTCACCATCTGCATCGTTTCATCGATAATGCCGACCGCGGCATTGTAGTAGGGATTCGCCGCCTCGCGAGCCTGGAAGAAAATGTCCGGATTCTGCGCGCTGCCTCTCAGCTGCGGATGCTCCGGGTTCATGCCCCTCGCTCGGAAATTTTTCACTTCCTCCCACGGCATCATCTCCGCCATCTCGTCGTACGACATCACCTCCATCTTCTGGATCTCGTGCGACGTGCGGAACCCGTCGAAGAAATTGAGCATCGGGACCCTCGTCTTCAGGGTCGCGATGTGACTTACGAGCGCAAGGTCGTGCACTTCCTGGCATGACGCGGCGGCCATGAGGCCGAAACCGGTGGCACGCGTCGCCATGACATCGCCGTGGTCGCCGAAAATGCTCAATGCGTGCGTGGCCAGCGTCCTTGCCGACACATGAAAAACCGTGGGAAGCAGCTCCCCGGATATCTTGTACATGTTGGGGATCATCAGAAGCAGACCCTGGGACGCCGTGAATGTCGTCGCAAGCGCCCCCGCAGACAGCGCTCCGTGCACGGAGCCCGACGCTCCGGCTTCCGACTGCATCTCCACGACCTTCAGCCGCTGGCCGAAGATATTCAGCACACCTTCTGCCGACATCGAGTCCGCGTTCTCACCCATATCCGACGAAGGCGTGATGGGGTAGATCGCCGCCACATCGCTGAAGGCGTATGCTACCCAGGTGGCCGCCTTGTTTCCGTCTATCGAGAGGAACTCTCTCGCCATGTCAAACACCTCGTATCATCCCGCATCGCGGGCGTAATGTTCACTCTGTGAATTTCTCCACAAGCGCGTAAGTATTACCACCGACCCGCCAAGAGTTCAAGACTCCGAGTGTCCCAACTTGTATGCTGCTGTACATTCGGCATATGGTCATGGCAGTAGCGGCCGCCGGTCGCTCCGACTATAATCGACCTCAAGGTAAGGTCATGAAAAGCTACCGAAAAGAACTCTGGTTCAACACACCCACGCGGGTCGCGCTGATAAACATCACGCCGATGGTAGACGAATGTCTGAGGGAGAGCGGCATAAGAGAGGGCCTCGTGCTGGTCAACGCGATGCACATCACCGCGTCGGTCTTCATCAACGACGATGAGGGCGGACTTCATCAGGACTACAAAACCTGGCTGGAGAATCTGGCGCCGAACGAACCGACGAGGCAATACCGTCATAACGACTCCGGCGAGGACAACGCCGACGCTCATCTGAAGCGTCAGATCATGGGTCGCGAGGTCGTTGTTGCGGTGACGGGCGGCTCGCTCGATTTCGGTCCCTGGGAGCAGATCTTCTATGGCGAGTTCGACGGCCGCAGGCGGAAGAGGGTTCTTGTGAAAATCATCGGCGAATAGAGCCAAGGCATGCCGTGCCCGCGACTGCGGATCATGACAGCGTGGGGAGACGTCGCAGTAGCTCGTCCATTATCGCCTTTGTCCCTGCCTTCAGACCCTCGAAGAATCCACCCTCCCTGAAATGGGGCAGGAACTCGTCCTGAACGATCTCATCGGCGATTTCCTCTGGAAGGACGTTTTCAAGCCCCAATCCCACCTCGCTTTCGAGATGTCTCTCCTTCAGACACAGCAATATCAGGAGGCCCTTGTTGACCCCGGCTTTTCCGATCCCCCACTCGTTGTAGAGAAGAAAGGCGTATTCAGGCGGTGTCAGCGGCTCGGCTGTCTGCACCGTGGCGATGACGATCGGAACATCGGTCTGTCTGAAGAACGATCCCAGCATGCTGGAGAGTTCCCCTGCCTGGGCCTCGTTCATGATCCCGGCGAAATCGTTCACCGCCCCGCGCGGAGGAGGAATCTGGACCGTGCGCTTCAGCAGTTCCGTATCGACGCCGCAGCCCGGACATTCGGTTTGGCTGTCCTCAAACTCGATTCCACACAGCCTGCATTGACATCTCTCTGCCATAACGTTCTACCATCCTCCCGATGCGCCCCCGCCCCCGGAGCTTCCGCCGCCGAATCCGCCGAAACTCCCACCGCCCCCGGACCAGCCGCCGCCCCCCCATCCCGAGCTTTTCCCGCCGCTGCCGCCCCCGCTGGACTCGACCAGCATCGGGATCACCGTCATACGGCTGAATTTATGGTTGCACACCGTGCATTCGTAGTCCCGTTTCCGTATCCCGGAATTGCTGTAGGTCGCTTCAAGCACCTCATTGTCCCTGGTCTCGATCACCCGACTTCCGCACCTGGGGCACTTGACCCTCACGCCCAGCCATATCAAAACCCCCGTTATCAGCGCAACACCGAAAGGAACCGCCACGGTCTTCGCGCTGAACGATCCTGAATGACTATACTTCTCGCCCCTCAGAACCAGCGCGACCTGTGTCGCCGCTTTCACGAGTCCCTCGCCGTAGTTTCCGTCGCGGAACTCCGGCACCGCTTCGTTCGTCATGATTCTGCTTGCCAGCGTGTCGGGCAGAACCCCCTCGACGCCGTAGCCCGTCTGCACTCTCCACTTGTGGTCGTTGATGGCGATGAGAATGAGCACGCCGTTGTTCACGTCCTTCTTCCCGATTCCCCATTTCGAGAAAAGGTCCTGGGCGAAGCTCTCTATCGAAACACCGCCGGTCGTGTCGATCAAAACGATTGCCAGCTCGGCGCTCGTCTCCCGCTCGAGCTCGTCGCAGATCGAATTCAGGCGGGACCAGTCCGAAGTGGAGAGCGTGCCGGTATAGTCGTTCACCCATCCCGTGGGCTTGCCCAGCATATCGACCGTCGCCGCCATCGAGGAGACCGACCAGGCAAGCACAGCGGTCACGATTGCCGCCAGGAACCAGGGACGCAGATTTGGTCCTGTCGCTGCCGCGCAAGTATTTTCGCGACGTCTTCTCATTCAGAGCTCCTCGAATCCCGACGCGACGGCGCTGCCGGGAAACGCCCGGAGAGCAGAATTATATATCTCCGCCAGGTGTATGTAATTGTCTTTCTCTACGGAAAACCGGTTTCGCAAACCCTCCATCTCGGTCTCCAGATCGGTATACGGCTGTTCGAACCGCTTCGAGGCGCAGCCACTGTTCACCTCGGCCCACGTTCTGTCGATCTCATTCCATGCCGAGTTCAGCTCTTCGACCGTTGAGTCGGACCCCAGGGAATCGACAAGTTGTCCCAGGGATCCCACTGCGTTTTCTGCACGCTTCCCGCAATCGAAGGCGAGCATTCGCTGCAGCACTCCCGGGGCCTTCTTCACCTGCTCGCACACACGGGCACGGGCCGCTACGGCGCTTGCCCGCTTCCTTGCGAGGTCCATCCTGACCGCGGTCGCGCCGATGATCAGAAGCAGCCCGAGCACGAGAACAAGTCCCACGCACCCGATCCTAGTGATCGCTGCGCTCTGAGACATCCTCGAATCGCCACCTAGTCTTACCATTGTTTAAACCGCCTGCTCCTTCCCGGGCGACACATCGAGCGTCGGCGCTTCCTGCGAGCCGGTGAACTCGAATGTGTCCAGCGGGGCGAATCCGATAACGGCAGCGACCATGTTCGCAGGGAATTTGAAAACAAAATCATTGTGCGCCTTCACCGTGTCGTTATAGTTGTGCCTCACTTCGGCGATCTCATCCTCTATGCTGAAGAGCTCACTCTGCAGCCTCAGGAAATCCTCGTTGGCCTTGAGGTCGGGATACTGCTCCCTCAGCGCGAAAATCGTTCTGACATGCTCCGACAAGCTCGCCTCTGCATCGGTCTTCGACCGCCCGGCCCCTATCGCCTCAGCCCTGGCTCTCGATGCGTTCTCGAGCACTTCTCTCTCGTGTTTCGCGTAGCCCTTCACGACCTCGATTATGTTCGGTATCAGGTCCGCGCGCTTTGTCAAGAGTATATCTACGTCCGCCCATTCGGTCTCGCACGCGTTCCTCAATTGCGTAAGTCGATTGTAGGCGTAGAAAATGTACGCGAACACGAAAACGACAAAAACCAGCAATGCAATCAGGATCGGCATCGGAATCCCGCCGGACGACGACGGACGGATGGTATCACACCCGGACCGGCTCGAAAACCTGTCGTCCGGGCATCATTTCCGCGACGGCAGCCGCTCGAGAATGTAGACGTTCCGCGCAACGACCAGCTCCCGGATTCCCGGCACTCTCGTCAGCGGCCAAAGCAGCGGATGGGCCGATGTTCTCCGGCTCCATCGGACCTTCAGCCTCTTTTCCTCTCTCAAGTAACGCTCGAATGTCCCAAGGCTCATTCGGTTAAGTGAGCTGTGAAAATGGTCAAGCCGTCTTCGGACAAGATCATCCAGCTTCTCTCGCAGCTCGTCCCCCAGACTATCGCGCTCGTCTTTCACAATCTCCATCACCGCCTGCGCCACATCGGCCTCGGACCAGAACACATGCGCCCACCCAGTGGCGATGAAATCGCCCAGATGATGCCCATTATAAGAACCCCACTGCGCGAAATCGAGAGCGAAAACGCCCCCCGACTTCAGCACTCGCGCGGCCTCCGAAAGAACCACCCTGGGCTCGGCAAAATGCTCGAAAGCGTCCGAGCATGTGATCATGTCAAAATACTCGTCGGGGAACGGAAGGTCCGCTGCATTGACGCACACGAACTCGAGACGAACCCGGTCTTCCGGAGGGGGAAGCACCTCTCTTGCAAGCTCGGCCTTATGTATGAGTTCGGATGCAAAATCCACTCCCACGACCCGATGGGGTTTCAACGTGGCGAGATAGCAGGTTTTCCCCCCAGGACCGCAGCCCAGGTCCAGAACGTCCTTGCCTGCCAGGGAGACTCTCCGCGCGAAGAATCGCTGCCACACCTTCCTCCCCTCCCCGAACTCCCAGCGCGAGTACTCGACAGGGTCTTCCCTGGGCGGGTCGAAACAGAACCGCCGCCTGTTGAGGTTAACAAGCCACCCGCGTGGGAGCGTCATGTTCCCCGGCTCTCCTTCATTCTTGCCGAGACGGCATTATACCAGAACGGGAAATATCCGGGTCGTGCATATCGCCGGTAGCAGCTACCTTACCGCTCGCTGCGCTCGCGGCAAGGATAGCAGCTACCGGCAGGGCGGCAAGGATAGCAGCTACCGGCATTCTAGCGGCATTCGCGCTTGACTCAAGGATTCCGGCATGTATAATTTCCCCCGAGACATTTGTGCCGAAAGGAGGCGTAAATCGTATGAAAGCTCAGCAAAGAGAAATAGCCGCTTCGTCACGCCTCCCAAGGGCCCGATTCTGAACTCGATATCCCAAGTGAGCAGATTCGACGGTCGTCCCGAGAGGGGCGACCGTCTTTGTGTGCCCCCACGCGTGACATGCTGTCGCATAATCCCGAGAAAGGTGAAACGAGATGACCGAAACACCATTGAAAAGCAGGACCGCAAGCGCGGAAGTGCGGGGAAGGGTCGTAAGAAAAGATCTGGGGCGATATTTCGTGCAGGTTCTCGATGACGGCGACCATGCACTCGTGCAGTGCTCGATCTCGAGCACTCTCAGAAAAGTGCTCGTCTATCCCACCGCCGCTCCCTCATCGAGGCGACCGAGGGTCGACAAGGTCGTAGATATCGCAGAGGTCGACCCCGTCGCGATCAATGACTTCGTCTTGTTCCTCGAAGCAGGTGACAATTCCGGCCTGATCACGGAAGTGCTCCCGAGAAAGAACAGCTTCAGCAGGCTCGCCGCCGGACCGAAACCGCTTCAGCAGACCATCGTCGCCAACGTCGACCAGGTGATACCCGTCCTGTCCGCAGACAAACCCAGGCTCAAGTGGAGCCTTCTGGACCGTTACCTGGCCGACGCGGAGTCGTCCGAAATCCCCGCACTGATCTGCATCACAAAAATGGACCTCGCCGATGAGGAGATCGACAGGGAGATGGAAGTCTACAGAAACATCGGCTATCCCGTCGTCCTCACCAGCGTGGTGACCGGGGATGGTCTGGACGAATTCAGGGAGGCCCTGAAGGGCAGTCTCTCAGTCTTCGTCGGGAAATCCGGGGTCGGCAAGTCCAGCCTGCTCAACGCGATCCAGCCCGGACTGGGACTGAGGGTAGACGAAGTAAGCGAATCCACCGGCAAAGGCAAGCATACGACAAGCCACCTCGAGATCTTCCGGCTGGATTCCGGAGGGGACGTGGTCGATACGCCGGGGATGAGAGAATTCGGGCTTTGGGAGGCCGGGGACATTGACATCGCCTGGCTATTCCGCGAGATGCGTCCGCACCTGGGCAAGTGCAGGTTCGGCGCGGACTGCAGCCACACCCACGAGCCCGGATGCGCGATAAAGGAGGCGGTCGAGTCCGGCGAGATAGTCGAAAGGAGGTATCAAAGCCTCGTTAAGATGGCGCGTTGAGATGGCCGACAAGAGCGATCCGCCCGGGTCAGCGGAGAAGGTTGTCCGTCGGAGCGTAGTCGTCCGTCAGGATTATCGCGCTCGACACGCCGGACGGCGCAGTGTCGTAGAATCGCGTCGTCCCGGTCGGCAGGCCTGTGGGGAATTCCGACGGCCTGTTCTCCACCAGCCGGTTCGCGCGAGCCATCAGGTCCGCACGCGACAGCCGATTCTCGTCAAGCGTCGCGATAATCACGACGTTCTGAACGTCCGCGGCCGCGAACAGGTAGAGCTGCGGGAAGACCTCGTGCATGGTCCGGTAAACCGATGCTATGACACGGTTCGGCTCGCCCCCGTACACCGTGCCGATCACATTGATCGCGAACACCCCGTCATCGGTCATCCTCTGACGGACCAGCATGAAATACTCCAGCGTGGCCAGATGGAACGGGATGAACGTTCCGTAGTTGTTCGACGAATAGGTGTCCTGGATGATGAGATCGTATTGCCCCTCTCCCCTTCTCAGCCACGCGCGCGCGTCCGACACGTCAACGGGCATCTCCCGCCGATCGTAGAAAAAATACTCCTCCGCCACGTCGACCACCGCCGGATCGAGCTCCACGGTCAGAATATTCAGATCCGGCTGGTAATGATGGATAAGGCTCTGCGCGCTTCCGCCCCCCAGTCCCAGCATCAGAACATCGTCGGGCTCCGGCTGGAACACAAACGACTGGAAGAGCAGGTCGATGTACCCGAAATGACCGGCGAAGCGGTTGTTGATATCGATTTTCGACTGGTAGTGGTTGTTGTCGAACCTGAGACCCCGCATTGACCCGTCCTGCACCACTCTTATGTGGTGATACGCGCTGTCGTACTCGTAGATGACGGTCTCTGCGCTTCCGGCAACCGGACAAAGCATCACTATCAGCAAGACGGTGCTGATGAATCCTGTTCCGTATCCCGCTCTCTTGGGCATTTCTGACCCTCCTTGCATCTCTCGGCAACCGCCGGTTTCCCCATATCATAACCCATAATTCCTCTTCCCGAAACGCCCTTTGGTCTCTTGATATTCCTGAGATGTTCGTTTATCTTTGAGCTATACCCCATCATGATATGTGTTTAGATTTTCGGTTTCTGGCAGTCAGTCCGGGATAGGTTCGATTACCAACTTTGGTATGGAATAGCTAAGGAGGGTCCTATGAACCGTTGGATGGTGTTACTCGCAGCGTTGCTTACGGCGACGCTTACCGCGGTGGGCTGCTCGAGCGGCGGCGGAAACTTGACTGCGCCGGCCGCCAACCCGGATCTGACCGGATCCGTAAGCCATGTCGGACAGGCTCAGGCTCACCTGTGGGGTTATTACGATGTCTATATCGACATCGAGAACCAGTCTGCGGAAGCGGTTCTGAACCGCATGTGCATGTTCACGGCGAATGTAACCACTTTCGTGAACAACCCCGTGTCGAATCTCTCGTTCAAAATTTACGGCACGCCTGTGACGGCGGATTACGTCGATGTCGACATAGATGTCACAATCAAGCACCCCTTCCCCGGCTTGACCCAGTACAACGGTTATGACGTGAAGGGTGTCTTCATGGGTCCCGGCTCCAGCACGATGAAATACTCGAACAAGCTGAAGTATGCGGAGTATGGAACCGACCAGGCGGTGTACGATTTCAACGACAAGGACACGTTGGCGTACAGTGATCCCTACGGGGACGATCTGGTCGGCATGCCGGACGGGTACACGCGATGGTTCAACGCGAAGGAATTTACGTTCCCGGGCATCATGGGCTATACCCAGGGCAAGCTCGCGACTCCGGGCTATCAGTCGATGCTGACTGCCACGGTCAACCCGTACAAGTACTTCGCAGACGGGCTGGGCGCGGATGAGGACTTATGGACCTGGCTGGGCGACAACGCCGACACGCATGGCGTATTCAGCGCCGGGAAATCCAACACCAGGAATTACTATCTGCGATTCCCGATGTCGAAGGGCGTGAAGTACGGGTACGCGGTTGTCGCGTCATGGAAGGGGCCGAATCCGGCGGACCATCCGGCCAATGCGCCCGAGGCGCCTGCGTGCGACATCGCCATAACCCCGGACATCTATTACGTCAGCGGCACCGACAAGGGCGGCAGCCTGATCCTCGACCTCAGTTTCTGGGGCTGGGAGTATCAGCCTTCGCTGATCAAGATCGAATCGACGGTGCTGAGCGCGGTGCACACGTTCGATGCGGCTGAGATGACTCCGACCGGCGGGGACGAGAACTACTCCGTTTACCACTGCAAGATCCCCGCGGACAGTGTAAAGGGCACCGAGGGTAACGAGTTCTGGGTGATCGCGGAGTACGAGGACTTCGACTACACATCTGCATCCACTCCTCCGGGAGGGGCCCCGACAGCCGTTTTGGCCGCGTTCTTCCGCAGCGATCTGTACGTGGCCAACGAGGCCTACAACAAGCCTCCGGTAATCGACAGCGGTGTTGACGGCGAGGCCGCTCCGCTTGAGCTCAGCTCACACCAGTATTCGATTACCGCCACGGATCCCGACGGCGATCCTCTCACCTACTCCTGGACGCTGACGGACGTGGCGAGCGGCGACCCGGTGGAAGGATTCGACGGTGTTCCCGGCAACGGCGATGGGACCATTGACATCGATTACTCGATATGGCCGCACCCATGGGCTCTCGGCGGGACTAAGTTCGAGCTCGACTGCTCGGTTACCGACGGCAATTTCCCGGCGGTCGATGCCACCACCCTTGACATCAAGGTGGATGTGGACGGGGATCTCTGGGTTTCGAACCATCCCGATTTCGCATCCGTCCCGGACAACGGAACCAAGGCCGAGCCATATAGCACAGTCAGGCAGGCAAACCTCGCCCTTCCCTCCAACCCTGGGGCGACAATCGTAATCGACTACGGCACGGGAACGTATTTAGAAACATCCGATATCTACCTATCTGGCTCCAACTACAGCAATGCTACCTTCCGCGGTTACTCATGGCACACCGATCCCGGCGGACGTCCGACTATCAAACGGGGGGGGCCCAGCACCGAATTGATGTGGATCTACAACGCCACCGGCCTCACCTTCCAGGGACTCAGGCTTGAAGCGAATCCGGTCTATCCTCAGCCCATTCTCATGTCCGTCATGAGTTCTAACAACACCGTAATCCGCGACTGCTCCTTCACTGGACAGCCCTTCAGCTCCGCATTGACCGGAATCGATTTAACGTATTCTTCCGGCGTTGAGATCTACAACAACAAGTTCTACGATCTCGGTCCCAACCCCGCTTACTCGACCTGCACCGTTTATTGTGTTCGCGTGACCAACAGTGTTTCCGGCACCAGGACAATCGCGAGGAATGAGTTCACGAATATCTTCCCAAGCTCGTTGAATTACACCAATACGAATCTTTACTGCGTCAATTTCCGGACTCCTGGCGGGACAATCAATGTCACCAACAATCTGATGCACCATATCAAGCCCAGCCACTATTCGGGCTGCGGGGCACAGACCGGCTATGCTTTCTGGAACAGCACCAGTAACAGCGGCGTTTATAACTTCTCGAACAACACTGTTGATAATCTGGACTTCACCAACAGCCCGGCGGTCCCCTACTACACACTCTATGCCTACTACAACTCGTACACCGGACAGGCACCTGTGTCCAGGAGCGATATCGTCTCCACCTACACCGGCAATGCCGCCCAGACTTTGTATGGCTATTATCACTACTATAACGGCGTGAGCGGCGTGACCTACTGCGACGCCTACAAGATCGATGATTACCCGTGGGGAGGTTTCACCGACATGACGGGGAACATCGAAGCCGATCCGTTGTATGTGAACAACACTACGGTTCCGTACGACTACCATCTCCAGGATGGTTCCCCATGCGAAGGCACGGGTTACAACGGGGTCGACATGGGCTGCTACGGCAACCTTCCTGCCGGTGAAACCATCGTCGGTCTCATCACTGCCCAGTGATCCGCCCTCTTTCATCCCCCGATCGACAAGACGCCCCCGCTGACCGCGGGGGCTTTCGTTTTTCGGGTCAGGGCACGGCCGATCAGGTCGCCATCCCGACCCGCTGTTGTATCTGGAAGCTCTTTCCCTCGGTTCCGAAGGTCGGCATGACGACCATCTCAACGCTGTGGAGGTCCGCGATAGTCCTGCAGCCGAGCACGCCCTGCGCCGTTCGGATCGCCCCGACCAGGTTGAGGCTTCCGTCGTTCCGGCCGGTCGCGGGTCCGCGGATTATCTGCTCCAGCGTACCGAGCTCCTTTACCACGATGCGGCTGCCGCGCGGGAGAAGCGGATCGGCGGTCGCCATTCCCCAGTGATACCCGCGTCCGGGGCTCTCCTTCGCCCGCGAGAAAGCGCTGCCTATCATCACCGCATCGCCGCCCGCCGCCAAAGCCTTCACTATCTCCCCGCCCTTGCTCATCCCGCCGTCGGTGATCACCGCGACCCTCCGACCGCTTTCCTTGAGATAATCCTCCCTCGCCTTGGCCACGTCTGCGGTCGCCGTGATCTGCCCCGCTCCGATCCCCAGCACGCCTCGGGTCGTGCACGCGGCTCCGGGTCCGATGCCCACGAGAATTCCGCTCGCGCCCGCACGCATGAGGTCCAGCGCGACATGATATCCGACGCAGTTCCCCACCAGCACCGGGACACGGACATCCTTGCACAGCCTGTCGATCCTCAGAGGCTCCGCACGCGACGACTGGTGCTCATTGGACGTGACCGTCGACTGGATGACCAGGATGTCCAGACCGGCGTCCACTGCGGCTCTTCCGATCGTCGCGCCGTACTGCGGCGTCACGCTCGCAGCGGCCACCGCTCCCCCAGCCTTCAGCTCCGCCACCCTCTTCGCGGCAAGCTTCTGCTGCAGGGGCTTTGCATACACGTCCTGGATCACGGCGGTTGCGTTCTCGGCCGACGCCGACCGTATCTTCTCCAGCGCCTCTGTAGGATCATCATACCTGCACGCTATCCCAAGCAGGTTCAGAACCGCCAGCCCCCCCAGCTTCGTGAAAATCCGCGCGGTATCGACGTCCACGGACGAATCCATCGCCGCCGCGATTATCGGGACCTCGAAGCGGAAGCGGCCCAGCTCGAAAGACGTGTCGACATCGGCGGGATCGATCGTCTTCGTGGACGGCACCAGCGCCACTTCATCGAAACCGTATGAATAGCGTGCTTCCCGACCTAATCCGATCTCTGGAGACATCCGACGCTCCCCTTCTGCGCAGGTATACAAAAAGCCTGCCTCCGGGAGGAAAGCAGGACACCGCTGATTTTAACCTTCCACTATTAGAGAAATGACACCCCTTGTCAAGCCGTTTGCCGAACAATTCCTTCAGAATCCCGCCATTGACTCAACTCTGCCCCCGGTCTACAATCCGTCCAATGCCTGTCGAAACCGAGAAGACGCCCCCCGATCGCGGACCGGTAAAGCGCTGGGCAAGAATCAGGCTCTGGGCAAGCTACCTCTACCTCCTCGCAGCCGTGATCTTCGCTCAACCCACGCTTGCGTGGACCGTAGTCGGCGTTATTCTGGTCCTTGCCGGAGCCTCCGTCAGGCTTGTCTCTGCCGCAACCCTCGTAAAAGATGCGAAGCTCTGCACTGTCGGCATCTACTCGATCACTCGCAATCCGCTCTACCTCGGCAGTGGTCTCGTCGCCCTCGGTTTCGCCGCACTCGCTTCGAACCTCTGGTTCCTGTTCCTGGCGGCCTTCATTCTGGTCCTGCTTCCGCTCCACATCCGAATGATAACGCTTGAGGAGAACTACCTTCGAGACTTGTTCCCCGCTGAGCTTCCACTTTACCTGAAAACGGTGCCCAGCCTCATTCCTCGTCTGTGGCCGCCGGTGAAGCTGTCCGGCACGCTCGACAGGGATCGCCTGAGGAAGAACGACGAGCTGGCGGCAACCTTGCGGATCGTCGTGCTTACTGCAATACTTCTGGCCTGGCATCGGTCATGGCTGCCAGGCTAGAAATACCCGAGGACGCGAAAATCCTTGTCGTCGATCTCGCCTTCATCGGCGACCTCCTCATGTCCACCCCGGCACTCGCCAACCTGAGAAGGGGCTTCCCGAAAGCACGGATGGAAATCCTGGTCGACCCGCAGAGTCGACCGGTGATTGAGCGCAACCCGAGCATTGACAGGGTGATCACCTCGACCTCAAGGAAGGGCAGCCTCGCCAAGCTTGGCGGGGAGGCCGCGGTCCTCGCCGGGGAGAGATACGATCTGGGGATATCGTTCCACCGCGGGCACGGGTCTCTCATGATGCTCAGGAAAGCCGGGATCCCCAGGCGGATCGGGTTCACAAACGGGGGAAGGTTCGTTTTCCTCACGGGCGGCATCCCGTTTGAGATTCAGAGACATCGCGCATGGAACCATCTCAGGCTTATCGAGCGATGTCTGTCGATCGATGTCGACTACAACACCTTGACGGAGATGGTACTGGACCCGACTGCGGTCGCATCGATAGATGAAAGACTCAAGCCTGCTGACGGTGCCCGGCTGGTCGGCATCAATCCAAATGCAGCCTGGCCGACGAGACGCTGGCTTCCCGAAGGTTTCGCATACGTGGCGGATCGCGTTTCCGACTTTGGACGCATTCCCGTGCTCATTGGAAGCCCCAGGGAGCGAGGTGTCTGCAATCGGGTCAAAGCCCGCATGAAGACGCGCCCTCTGGACTTCACAGGGGAGACCACGATCGACGAGCTTGCCGCCCTCCTAGCCCGCTGCGAGATTCTCGTTACTAACGACACCGGTCCTATGCATATCGCTCATGCGCTTGGCACCCCGACACTACCCGTCTTCGGACCCACGGACCCTCAAAGGTGCCGTCCGTGGCTGGGGAAAATCGCACCGCTTCAGGCCGAGCTTGACTGCGTGAAATGCTACCGAAAGCGGTGCTGGCACCTGAGCTGCATGAAAAACCTCGGACCTGAGGAAGTGGCTCAGGCTGCTCTAGCCTGTATAAGATTAAGCCCAGATACTTAGCTCTTGGATAAGATTACCGCATTGATGTTGAACGTATCACGAGGCCTTCTCAAGTGCCTGGTCACGCTTTTTATCCCCTAAATTCTACTCAAATGTTGACAGAACGTGAAAAACTCTTCATCTCGATGTATAATACTATTTAATGATTACTTCGGAGCCACGTGTCGACCTCCCCGCGGTTTTGGGGGGGGAACCTGTGCGGAGAATCTTCCTTTCCTTCTCCCAGCCCAGGCTCTCAGATAGCGAAATCAACGCCGTGGTTGACACGCTAAGGTCCGGCTGGCTTACCACCGGAGGCAGAGCTCAAGCCTTCGAAAATGACTTCCGGACCTTTGTGGGCACTAAACATGCGATAGCCCTCAATTCCTGCACTGCGGGTCTTTTCCTTTCCCTCAAGGTCCTCGATGTCGGCCCCGGCGACGAAGTGATCACCACGCCCCTGACTTTCGCTTCCGGGGTGAATGTAATCGAGCATCTCGGCGCCAGACCCATCTTCGCCGATATCGATCCTGAAACCTGGTGCATAGACCCCTCCGAGGTGCAGAAACGCGTTACCCGGGCAACCAAAGCCCTGATTCCGGTTCACCTGTACGGGATGCCCTGCGACATGTCCGCGCTTGCTTCCATCGCAGCCGGGGGGGGCTTCAGAATCGTCCAGGATTGCGCACACGCGATAGAAGCCCGACGGGACGGCCGTAGCCCCGCCACGTACGGCGATCTCGCCTGCTACAGCTTCTACGCGACCAAGAATGTGACCACAGGCGAAGGCGGCATGGTCGCGACCGACCGGGATGATTGGGCGGATCGTCTGAGAGTCCTGGCGCTCCACGGGCTGGACCACAGCGCCTACGACCGCTTCTCGGCGGACGGGAAAGCCCTGTACGATCTTGAGGAGCCGGGCTACAAGTTCAACATGCCCGACACGGCGGCGGCGCTGGGCGTGGAAGGCCTCAGGAGAGTCGAGGAGAGACTGAAGATACGCGAGCGATTCTGGAGCCGCTACTCAAGCGAACTTGGGGATCTCCCGGGACTCACCTTTCAACCGGAGCCTCCCGGAGGATCGAGGCACTCGAGGCATCTCTTCGTTTGCGCCGTGGATCCCAGCAAGGCCGGAATCGACAGGAACGGCATGGTGGAGGCCCTCAGGGCGGAGAACATCGGCACCGGCGTACACTACACTCCGGTCCACGAGTTCACCTATTACCGGGAGAAATACGGGATTTCGCAGGACGACTTGCCCATCGCAAGCCGCATCGGGGACAGGGTGCTCTCTCTGCCGCTGACCCCGTTTTTGAGTGACGAGGACATAGACGATGTCGTCCGGGCTGTCAGGAGAATCGTTCTCCACTACAGCCGGAACGGCTCATAATACAACTTTGAGCTTTTGGATGCAGATTGGAAAAAACACCGCTCAGGAGCGGACTATGACCCTCTCAATCTTGCGACTACATAATCCGTTCGCGGGGACCCTCAAGAGAAATGCGGGATCCTCAAGCACGGCCGGCGGACCTCGCGGCATCCTGGCCGGGCTCTCAAGCCGGCTGGCCGGTCGCTCGAGCTCCCGATCCTCCAAGCCGGGATCGAGAAGCGCGAAGCAGGTCACGAAGAAGGCATCGACCGCAAGGCCGGTCAGGAAGGCTGCAACCGGGAAATCCAAACCGAAGAGCTCCGTCAAGCCCCGGAAGAAAGCCTCAGCTAAAAGCGTCAAGCCGAAGCCGAAGGCAAAGAGCACTGCAAAGGTGAAGCCGAAGAAGCGTCCCGCTACGCCGAAGCGCAAGGCCGCCGCCAAGCCCAAGGCGGCATCCAGGCCCCGACCGAAGAAAGTCGCCAAGGCTGCGCCGAAAAAGCCGAAGCCGAAAGTCAAAGCAAAGCGACCGGTCGCCAAACCCAAGCCGAAGACAAAGGCCAAAGCCAAGGCAACTACGAAGGCGCTCAAAGCCAAGCAGAAGGCTGCGGCAAGGAAAGCCGCAGGGAAGAAGGCGGCCAAGCTCGAGGCGCTCGCGAAGCGCCGCAAGCCTCGCATCTACTCGACGAGATCGACACTCTCCAGCTTCGTTCTCGGCGACGAGGTCATCTTCCGCGCGGTCCGGGACTGGAACGACGCCCGGCAGCTGAGGGAAATGAGGGGCACCGTCATCGGCATGGGCAGCGATCCCGAAAATCATGTAAACTATATCGAGGTCCAGTTCGAGATGGAGGTCATCGCGGGGAAGATGGCCAAGCAGACTCGGCGGTTCAGCGTCAGGTGAGACCCGAACCGCAATCGACTGCATGACATGGAGGGTGAAGCAATGAAATCGGTCATCAGACTCTTTGGGTTGGTTGTTCTCGTCTCGGCTATCCTGATATGCGTGTCGACTCCGCCGGCGAACGCGGCGACGCCGGACGAGATTGTCGCCATGACCGAGGCGGGAATTCCATCGGACGTCATCATCGATGTGATCGATGCGACCGGGTTCGAAGGTGAGCTGGATGCCGACACCTTGACTCTCCTCATCGATTCCGGCGTCGACGAGAGCGTTGTGGATTACCTTCTTAGCAAGCTCGAAGACGGCGGCGATATCGAGACCGAGGTCTCAGGTCAAGAGGCCTGGGGCTCCGACATCACCGACCATCCGAACCGGGTGGGCGGCGAGGGATTTCACGGCCGCTCCAACGAGAGGGGTCGACAGGACGACTACTGGGAGGGCCGAAGCTACTACGAGGATCACTACGGTCCCGGACGCGGAATCGTAGTCTATGAGCCCCCGGTCTATATCCTCGACAATTATCCCTACTACCACGCGTACCGCGCTCCCAGGTATTATCACTACAACCGTGGATACTGGCACGACGGGATGTATGTGATCTACGACAACAGCCCGCACGTCCCCTACACTTATACGGGTCCTTACGGCGGTTACTGGGACGGTGGCTACGGCTGGGGGCACGACAACCGGCCGTACGGCGGATGGTTCGGGCACGGTTACGGGGACTGGTACAACGACGGCTGGGGACATGGCTTCGGCAGTAGCTTTGACGCATGGTATCGCGACGACGATTTCGGTTTGCACATACGCCTCTGATCCCGAGATCCACTCCCGGCCAATCTCAGTTTGCATGCGCATTCCGGGTCCGTTGGACCCGGATTTTCTGCGTCCAACCGGTCCCTCTCACATCCCGGACGTGGGACCTGCTCCGAAATAGACGTTGATGGTGAGGAAGTTGCTCGACGCCGCGTAGGCGTAAAGCTGCCGCACGAAGAATCCCCCGATGAAATAGAAGGCAAGGAACGCGAAGGGGGGGATCATGGCGTAGCGATAAGTAGCGTCGGGATAGAAGCGTGTCTCGACCTCCGGCCTCTCCAGGAACATCGTCCGTATGAGGCGAAGGTATACGTAAGCCGAGATGACCATGTTGATGATCGCGATAATGACCAGCGGGTACAGCCCCACGCCGGTCTCGAGCGCAGGCATGAGGACAAAGAACTTCGCCGCGAAGCCGGCAATCGGCGGGATACCCGCGAAGCTCAGGAAGATGACAAGCATCGTGTAGGCCGACGGTGGCGCGCGATGGACCAGGCCCTTGAAATTCCTGAACTCGGTCCCGCCGGTATGGTACTCGACGATGCTGAGGATCAGAAAAGCTCCGGTGTTCATGATGGCGTAGACCACCATGTAGTGGAGCATGCCCATGTAGCCGAGAGACTGCACGGAGGCGTTTGCGTTGCTCTGAGTCACCACGCCCGCGGCACACAAGCCGACCAGCATGTAACCCATGTGGCTTATGCTCGAATACGCAAGGAACCGCTTCATCTCCGTCTGACGCAACGCAAAGAGATTCCCGATCGTCATCGACAGCACCGCGCAGATCTGCATCATCGGCAGCCACAGGTCCGCCACGGTCGACAGCCCCAGGAGAAACACCCTCACGAATACTGCGACGGTCGCGATCTTCGGAGTAACCGACAGGAAAGCGGCCACCGCGGTCGGCGAGCCGGAGAACACATCCGGCAGGTACATGTGGAACGGAGCTATCGCCAGCTTGAATCCGATCCCCACCATGAAGAAGAGCACGCTCAACAGCATGACCGGCACCATCGAGGGATCCTGCATCCTGACCTGGTGCAGAGCCACCTTCCTCTCGTACAGGTTCGTCGTCCCGGACAGCCCGTACATAATCGCGAATCCAAATACCATGAAGGCCGAGCTCATCGAGCCCAGCAGAAAGTACTTCAACGCCGCCTCGGTGCTGGTGGGCTTCTGCTTCAGCCAGCCGACCAGGATGTACGAAGTGATCGCCACGAACTCCGTCAGAAGGTATATGGCCAGAATGTCGGATGACGACACAACGCACTCGATTGCGACAACCGCAAACATCAGGAACGCGTAGAACTCGCCCGAGAACTTCTCCGGCAGGTCCTTGGACCGCATCGCAATTACGACAACATAATTGACCGTAACCAGCGCGACGCTCTTCAGGAAAAGGCTGAACGGGTCTATGGTCTCGAGGCCGCCCCAGTACTGCCCAAGCGCGGCGTTGAAGTACCGCGTCGTCAGGTACATGGTGAATATGACCGGAAAGTAGCTCAGGATCAGACCGATCTGCGCGATTATCGGCGATCTCAGACTGTTCCTGTTCGGGCGAACCATATCCAGAAGCAGGATAAGGAGCCCGGTGGTAAGGTCCATCGCCTCGGGGATCAGCAGGAAGTAGGCCCGGTACGAGGAGGCGAAAACCTCCAGCGGAGACGAAATGTACTGCGGGTAGAACTCCCCACGCACCCAGTCGGGTATGGGGTTGAAAGGAAACGGAATGGCGAGGACCCCTACAAGCAGCAGCCCGTACGCGAGGAACTGGGAGAACCAGTCCCCGGATTTGTAGATCGGGACCCCCTTGCTCTCCGAGACGTCCTTAGGTTTCGAATCTTGAACCATCGATTCAGACATCTGCGAGATTCATGAGGTTGACACAAAGCAACCTCCGAACCTGGCCGCATCCGGAAATCAAGCAGGCATTGTACCGGTGTCCACGCCGGCTGTCAACTGATCCGCAGCCGGTCCGACCGCTGACTCTCAAGGCTCGGATCGTCGTCAGCAACGAACCTGACCCCACGAAAAAACCCGTCCGGAAACCAGACGGGCTTGATTGACATAAACAACGGGAAATCCTACCTGTTCACGTGGAATGTACGTGTGACCGACGAATTCCCGGCGCTCAGTATGAACACGACGAAGTCCTCCGACACCTGCGCGCAATACAGAGAGAAGTAACCGTAGTTGTCGGTTCCGCCCTCATCGATCCATCTGCTTGAGCCCCATCCGCCGATTGTATAGATGCAGCCCCTGTTGGGACCCGATTGCATCGTTCCGATGACCGCAATGGGTATGGTCCGCAGCATCGCCGTGTAGTTCGCCCAGGCAAGCTCACCCAGAAGCTCCGGGTCAACGGGGCCGTCCAAGCCGGTGCCTTCAAGCTCGGGACGAAGCTCTTTCGGGATGAGGTCGGTTATGACGAAGGGGTCGCCGCGAGGCTGGTAGTAATTCAGAGTTGTATTCGGGTCGTCCGGCGTGAAGTCCTTCTCTGCATCCGCGGCAAACTCGTCCTCGACGATCTTGTAGCGGTCCGCGAGGGTGTCCACAAGGTTCAGTTGCTGAATCGCCGCGGTTCTCTTGGCCACGGGGCTCTCATCACCGGCGTATTCAACCTCAAGGTCTTTGAGGGCCTGCGGGGTGAGCTCCGCGCGTGATTTGGATGTATCGTAGGAAACCTCGTAGTCCGCGATCCCTGCCAGGGCATCCTGGAGGTTCGTGTCGACGGCGGGAGTGGTCCCCAGTCCGGCGATCACGTCGCTCTGTGCAGTGGATCCCTGGCTGGATTCCGGGGGCTCATCGGAAGGGGCAGTGTCTCCACCCGACTCCTCGCCCCCGCCGGTATCCCCGCCGCCTGATTCCTGCATCAGGGAACCATTCCCCTGATCGCCCGCCCCGTACGAGGCCGCCTGAACCGGATTTGAGCTCCCCCAGCCAAAAACGGCCGTCAGCCCGATAACCATCAGAGCGGCCGCCATGATTATCACTATTGATCTTGTATTCATCGTGGTCACTCCCTTGTTGACCCCAAATGCATTCGACACATTAATATCGTCCAAGGTTCATCAAATGCCGATTCCTACGCCGCCGCCGCCGCCCGCACCGCGACCGCCACCTCCGCCGCCGCGACCGCCACCGCCGGACGAGCCGTAGGAACAGGATGCCGTGCCCGGAATGTCAGGCGGTGTGTTAGCCGTCTGCGCCTTCGGGTTCACTTCGTAAACCGACAGCATCATGTCGATCTCCAGCGTGATGTCGGTCAGCACCACATCGCTGAAACCAACCAGGTTGGCCCGGTAGCTTGCAGCATCCGCGGTTTCAAAGCAGTGCACCGAGAACAGCTTCTTTACGTCTCCCTCCAGCTTCTGCATGATCTCTATGAACCTTCTGGTCTCCTGGAGATTCCCGAAGAACTTGATCGCCATGTTGTGCGATGCGAACAGGGGATTGGTGTTCTCTCCCCGGTTCGACATGATCGCCTTCCATTTGATCGCGCGCTGCAGCTCCCAGGGCACCTCGAAGGGATCGTCGTCCATGTAAAACTCCAGTTCTTCGCTGACGTACATCTCCTGCAGGTACACGCCGGCGGCTCTCGCCGCGGACCATACAGTCTGAAAAGTCTCGAAAATCGCGGTCTGCTCCCGACCCTTGTATTGAGGCTGGTATGTCCCCGTCGCGTCGTCCCGCACATACCCGTTCACGAAATAGTGCTGGTTTTCATTCCATTGGTGAACCAAAGCCGCAAACTGGTCTTCGTAGTTCAGAAGCTCCTTGGCGTCGGTCTTCCACTCTTCGAGAGTCTTGGTTTTGGTCCGGATAGAGGCCTGGACCGCCTGGATCTCCTCACCCTTGGGTTTGTACAGAAGGAACCAGTAGGCTGCGATAAGACCGATCACCGCAAGCACAAACACTATCCAAACGACCGTTACGTCTTGCGTTCCTCGGGCTGCTGGTGGTGCTGCTTTCTCCATCGAAGCTCTCCTGCAAATAATGATATCTCACTAAAACTGCCCTTGCCGCTCCTCCCGGATCAGATTCCTTCGTCACCGCCCGTGCCGTCCCCACCATCACCGCCGGCCCCGCCGCCGCCGGGTGTACCGGGGCTGGGTGCAGGCCCGCCACTCGGAAGGTTGGTTCCGCCGGCCGGCCCCCTGGGGCCGGCTGGGGCGGCAGACACCAGGTCTGACAGCTCCGGGAACAGGTCCTTACCCTTCTGCATGACCGCCGGGTTGATCGTACCGCTGAACGTGAACTCATAATAGATGGGCGGCATATACTCATGTCCCTGGAAATACCACTCGATATCCTGCCAGGCTGATCCGCCCCCTTCGGGCAGCTTGTACCTCGGCTCCGGGACGGGGATGCCCGCTCCGGTCGGCTCCGCGGCAGGCGGCAGTAACCATGACCTGCCGGTACCAGGGGCGCCCGCCCCCGAGTCCTCGCCTCCGGGCATACTCGGCCGGCGGTCAGAGAAGCCGAATCCACCACCGACGCCTCGTTCGCCGAACTGCGGTCCAAGCTTGCCTTCATCCAGGTCCAGGTTCGTCGGCTCGATATCTCCAGCTTCTTTCATCTGCAGAATGTCCGAGTGCCAGAAGTTCACGATCAGTTTCTGGAACTCATCGGTGCCAATGCAGAACCCGTGGATTTCCCAGGATCCTCCGTTTGCATCCCAGTGCATTTCATCAATGAAGGCGGCGTCGCGCATGACCCGTCCCAATTCATCCATGATGACGGGCCAGGGGGGCTGCGCGGCGGCGAGCGTCAGAACACCCTTCAGTTTCCCCTCCACGGTTGCGATGTGCTGCTTGAATTCCAGCGACTGGTCGTGATACTTCTTTATAGACTGTATCTTCTGGTCAAGCACCGCTTCGTCGGCCTTGAATCTGTTGTATTCGTTGTTTCGCTGTATGTACAGGTTCGCCAGGATCGCGGCCAGTATGACCACAACCACGATGGCGAACTTCATCGCATTGAAACTCTTTCGCCTGAACACGGCTTCGCGCGGGATAAGATTGAGGTCGATCCTGGCCTTTTTGACGGCCTCGACCGCAAGTCCTATCGGGACCACCAGCACGGCTTCTCTGTCTCTCAGCTCCTGTTCGTCGGCTGCGTCGAGCCCGCTCTCGACTCCGGGCAAGCCGGTAACGACAGTCACATCGAGCCCGGTCTGCTCGGCCAGATACTCGCTCAGACCCTCGAGCCCTCCGATGTAGCCGAACATTACGATACGTCCGACACGCGACCGACGCTTGGCCTGGCTCTCGAAATACCTGATCGACCGCATCAGCTCGTTCACGAACTGACCCATCGACCTCAGCACCGCGTCTCGTATCACCTTCTCGGCTGCGTCATCGCCCTTGACCAGGCCGAGCTGCCTGTCGAGCTCCGCTATATCCTTGGGCCCTTCAACAAGACCCGATGGGGGCTGCACGACTCCTTCCTCCGCCGTGTCCATGGCAGCCGGACGGTACGACTCCATCAGGTCGACTTTGTTCTGCAGCAGGTACTCCACCGCTTCCTGATGCGATACCCCCAGCTTCGTTCTGATCCTCTCCGTGAGGTTGGTCAGGCCGAACTCGATCGATCTGGACAATCGGAAATAGTTGTCCGCGACAAAGGAGATGTCCGTGACCGAGTCCCGGATATCCACGAAGGCGATCGCCTGCTCGCTGTCGACGTACAGGTCTTCGAATAACTGGAACGACGCCAGAGTCGTAATTTTCACGCCTATAAGGTTCAGCCCGGCATTCTTCATGACCTTCATCAATGGCTGGATGCTCGAGCGGCGCGTCGCAACAAGAAGGACCTCCTGGGAGGGCTGCTCCCCTTCCTTCACCTCGCGAAGCGTCTTGAAGTCGTACAGGCTGTCACCGGGAGGGAACGGCACATACTGATTGAGCTGCAGGTTGATCGCATCTCGCGTCTGGGCAGCGGTCATTTTGGGCAGCGTGACCATGCGGGTCACGCCGTATCTCCCGCTTATCCCCAGAACCGCGCGTTTCACGCTGAACCTGTAACCCCTCAGCAGATCCTTGATGGCTTCCGAAAGCCGTCCGGGCTCCATGAGCCGCCCGCCCTGGAACACCCCGTCGGGTATCGGCCCGATTGCGAAGCGCTCAACCCTCGGCAATCCCCGACCGGCCGAAACCTGAACCATGCGGATCTCGCGATTGGTGAAGTCGATGCCGACAACTTTCTTTTCTGCCATGGCTAACCTTTGTCATTTCCCCTCGATTTGGGGAGAACCTTGGGATGCGCCGGACGCACATCCAAGCCACCCCAGGCGGGGATAATTTTATCATAATTGTAAAATAGCTCCGCCCACAAACCATCCTCACCCCTGCACCGTTGCCTTTGAGACCCAAAAGTGACTGAAAAGGTTTAAATCAAATCGGCACGGCAAAAACCGGAAGCCGTCTATGAAGGGACAGCCAGCTCAATGGAGCGCTGGCTGTCCGCATTTCGTCCGAATCACGTATTGCTCTCAGCTCTCCCGGACGGGTATGTCATCTGGATCAACTGCCCACCAGATGGACCGTCATGAGGATGATCAGCTGGTTGTCGGTAATCGCTTCCGACGTATGCCCGAACAGAGGCCCGATCAGCGGCAGGTCCCCGAGCAATGGGACTCGCATGGTTCGAAAGTCGCGGTTCTTCACCTTGAGGCCGCCCAGAATGATGGTCTCGCCGTCGCGCATCCTCAGCACGGTGGTGATCGACGCATTCGCCGTGCCGAACACCAGGTTTCCGTTGATCAGCGTCGGCTCGCCCAGAAGGGTCGTGTTGGTCGGGCTCATGTCCATCGTCACATTGCCGAAGTCGTCAATGTAAGGCGTGATTGTCAGAGTTGTGCCGGTCGGGACGAAGGTGACGATATCGGGTGCCGGGATCGGGTTTCCGAACTGGTCGATCACAACGCCACCGTCAACGATGAACGGACGGTTCTCGGTGACGTTGATGGTCGCAGTGAACCCGTCTATTACAGCCACTCGCGGGCTTGAAATGATCTTTGCGTTGCGCTCCTGGAAAATGTAATGGAACCGCGCCCTGAAGTCGTCGAAGGGAACTCGCTGGTTCTTCGGTAGAATCTCGAACACGAGACCCTCGCTGCCGGACACATCGAACCCGGCCCAGAAGCGGTCTCCGCCGGTCTCGAGGGCCCAGTCGCCAATATTCTGGAGGCCGTAGACCGTCGGACGTCCGTCCGGATTGGTGTCATCGTAGGTGATGAAGGTCGCCTCGACGAAGATCATCTTCGGGGGCTTGTCGATCTGCATGAGGGCCTCGCGGATCGCGTCGTGAGTCTCTTCCGTCGCGATTATGCCGATTGCGCCCGCCTTGGCGGTCGGGTTAAGGCCGCCGCCGCCGCCGCCACCGCCGCCACCGCCGCCGCCGCCAAAGCCACCGCCGCCACCGCCACGGCCACCACCACCGCCACCGCCGGTGCCGCCGCCGGAGCTGCCGCCGCCGAAGCCCTGCTGGGGCTCAGGCGAGGGAATCGCACCATAGCCGTACGGCTGCAGGCCCATGTTCACTCCGCCCACAGGCGTCCCGAACATGCCCGGCTGCTGGGCGCCGTATCCGCGCCCGCCGCCACCGCCACCGCTGCCGCCGAACCCGCCGCCCCCACCGCCGCCGGTGCTCCCGCCGCCGTATGTCCACATTCCGTAGCCGGAAGTAGTCGGCAGCAGGTCCATGGTGATCAGGTAATTAAGAGCAGCCTGGGGATCGATGTAGTGCAGATGGTATATCTGTATAGAGCCCAGACCCAGCTCCTGCTCGATTCGCTCGCGACTCGAGATAAACAGGATCGGATCGGTGTCTTCAGTGTATCGGAACACCTTGTACTTCAGGTTGTTGGCCTGCATCAGCATGCCGAAGGCAACGTCGAACGGGACTTCGCTCAGGTGCATCGTCACGGAGCCGCCGCCGCTCTGGTCCCGCGGGTTGAACCCACCGCCGCCGCCAAAGCCACCGCCGCCGCCGCCGCCGCCAGGACCTCCCGGAGGCCGGAAGCCTTCGCGGACAAATCCGGTAGGCGATATGTTCCAGTAGGCGTCAAGCACGAAATTGACGCCGGCCTGCTCGGCCAGAATCATCATTACATCGGTAAACCGCGCCATAGTGACATTAAGGCTCACAATCGCGTCGGATACATGGTTCGGGTTGAGCGATGCGCCTGCGGTCGGCAACTTATATGCCCCCTCCTCGGCGATCTCTCCAGCAATCGGGACATCCGGGTATTCGTAGAAACCCTTGGCCGGAGGGGCAGGCTCCTCGGTCGGTGTCGCCTCCGTCTCCTCCGCCGTCTCCGCCTCTGCGGGCTGTTCCGCGGATGCCTCCTCAGGAGCGGGCTCCTCCTCGGCCTGAGCTTCCTGCGAACCCGAGGTCTCCTCCTCGGACGCAGCCTGGACAGGCTCTTCCGGCTGAGTCGCTTCCGGCTCAGTCGGCTCTACGACCTCGGCCGCAGGGGCAACGGCACCGGTATCGACGGTCGGGGTCGGAGCGGCGGGTGTTTCGGGAGCTATAGGCTCCGTCGCCTCCACCGACTCCGGATGGAGAATCAGTGTGTACACACTGCCCTCCGTCGCGGTCTCAAATGCACCGAGGCTCGGACAAGAGACTATCACCTGCAAAACGCCGGCCAGATGCTGAGGGGAGAAAAGAATGTCAACCTTCGTCACCAGACCGTCCTTGCTCGTATATAGGTACTCGTCGACATCCCCCGCCAGGTAGCCCCCGTCAAGCTCGAAAACGAGCCTGTTGGGATAGGAGAACTTGCGAATCCTGGGCTCAGCAGGCTTGTCCAGCGTTATAACGATGCTTTCGCCGTCACCGGTCTTAACAACATCGATGCTGTCCACCCGGCAAATGGCGTCGGGGTCACCCTCCCGGGGCCCATACCACTTGACCTCCACCTCTTCGACCTCTGCCGTCCCCTGGGCCGATGTAGCCTGGGGAGCCTCGGAAGCGACCTCAGGTGTCAGGTTGACTTTCAACATGCCCGGAGTGGACGTGTCAACGACATATCCTTGGTAAGTCTCCGGAGCCATGTGAATCGTCAGCTCAACACTCTGGGTCCCCGCCAGCAGGGTCAGCCGGTACTCGATCTGGCTAATTGCCGAGCCGGGCGCCAGGGTAGGCAGCTGGAACCCGTCCCCAAGCTCGCAGTCCGCGAGCACGATTGCCAGACCGCTGTTGTTCTCCAAAGGAACAACCTGGTACTCGGGTGTGCCTTCCACTTCAAGCACCACCGCCTCACCAGTCGTGCCGGCCGAAACAGTCACGTTGACAAGCCGGCATCCTGCGTCGGCATTGGACGGCATCGCGATTCCAACGACCAGCAGGACTGAAAATGCCAAGGCCACGCTGAGAAGCCTAGCCGCAAAGCTGCTTCCAGTGATCACAGAGATTTCCTCCTGGAAAACACGGATGATGGTTCAATGAATCTCACGTCTTATAGTTTATCAGTAAGAATAAATCTGATAACAAAGGCCCCATGATAGTAGCGACTCACCTGATTGTCAAGGCAGCCAACCGGCTATATTAGGAAATATAGAGAGCGGACCCGTGACGTCGGGATCGCTCCCCGCGACGGGTCGAATAGTTATGACTCATCAACCAGACGACGGGTTCAACCCCACCCTATCGTTCCCCTCAAAGCTCCTCCGGGCCGCTCTCCCTCATGCGACATAATCGACTCAGTCGATCCTCGACTTACACCCGTCCCCGCCTTCGGAAACCCGAAAACCCGCAAAAAAAGGGGCGCCTGAGCGCCCCGATGTATTTCCAGTCCGCTGTAAAGCCGGACTCATCATTCCGGCACGAAGGTGTCTCTTGTCAGCGCGAGACCCGACTGGGGAGTTTCCTCAAAGTACAACACGTAGTAAGGCTTTGTTCCTCGATTCTGGGCCAGGAAACTCGAATCCAGAGGCTTATCCACATCGAAGACAGTGTCATCATTCAGGCGCGAACCGTAGTTCGCGTCCGTGTTCGTGGTCACGATCCAGATCCTGTCGCGGGTGATATCCGTACGCTGCGCGCCGGACGCAACCCTCACGACCCCCCTGCTCTCGATCCGGTAGTCGTACGTCCGGACCGTGATCCATGAGGAGATGCGCCGGAAATCGTCCGCCGAGAACAGCCTGAAGAACTGATGCTCGTGGAACTCATTGTAGGCGGGGTCGCTCGGATCATTATTGACCGTTGCCTGGAACCCGTACATCGTCCCCCCGGCCAGCGGACTGTCCGGGTGAGTGCACCAGCGCTCATCCGACGCATTGTATATCGGTCCCCATACCTCGAGCGCATCCAGAGTATTGGTCGTGACATTGCCGTCCACGTCGAGCGGATTCGGAAGGTCGTTATCGTCCGGACCGCCGTCCCCACCTATCCCCTCATACGTCCAGTCCTCGGAGAACGCCTCGTTATCGTAAAGCATCACGCTGAACAGCCCTGCGACCGACTTGAACGGCGGGTCCGGGCTCACGCTCCTCAGCTCCGGCGCTATCGTATCCCCGTTCGTGTCGCCGAGAGGATAGAAGGGGTTCGCTCGATAGTTCCCGTAGTGGCTCACCGGGGGGTCACTGCTTGCGAACTGGGCCTCGTACAGCGGCAGGTTGCTGGGAACGGTTTCGTCGGTGATTCCGAGGTTGCCCTCGTTGTTATAGATCCATTTCCTGTACTCGCACACCTGGTGAGCATAGCGGTCAGCGACCATCATCGCCTTGAACCTTGATTCATCGTCGGCCGAACCGCCGTCCATGTCGGGATTCATCAGGTTAAGGTATTGATAACCGGATGTGTCCGCGATGCGGGGCGCAGGGCAGTTCGGGTCGCTGTCGTCATCCGGGTCATTCAGCGGACCCTGGAACATGAGCAGGAACAGCGATCTCAGAACCGGCCTGGTGGCCGTGTTGATGTTTACCCGTCCGGGATATGCCTGCAGCGGAGGGGCGTTCACCGTCTGTCCCGGCATCGGTACAACCACCGGAATCTGCGTGTCGTACATCACATATGGATCGGTGAAACAGACGATGTCGGCCAGGCCTTCGAGGACATCGACGACATGCTCCGGCATGACTGGAAGGTCCCTGAGACGCCAGTTCTGATCGTCCGCGCCCATTCCGATCGACTTCCTCAGTGCAAGCGACGCATCCCCGATCTCCTGGGCGATCGTCTGCCGCTCCGCCTCGTCGAACGGGCTGTCGGTAGACGGCGAGTTGATCAGAGGCAGGGTGGTTCCCGGGAATGTCCCGATCTGATTGTCGTTCTGCTGCGCAACCCTCATGCCCCCCATACCCCAGTCAGGGAAGATCTCGTAGACTCCCACGGGAGGCGAGGCCGGAATCGATACCATTCCGCCCCACGGACGATACCAGTCAGACCAGTCCGTCCCAAGATTGACCCGGTAGATGTCGGAGGCCTCTATCTGCATGTCGGTTATCGTGTCCGTCGCCGTGTCCACGGTGAACCTGACGGGAACATCCATGAACACAAGCGAACGGCCGTCGGGTGAGAAATTGGGGAACATCGGCTCGTGCATGTACACCCCGATCTCCGCCGGGAAATTCAACAGATCGAGCTCGATGTATGTACCCCCGCCCGTGCCTCCGAAATCCCATTCGGCCTGAACCGAAAGAGGGAATCCACCCGCCCGATCCATGACCATAATCGTGGTTACGGGAACGTCGACATCGGCTCCGAGGGCCTCCAGAACAAGAGTCAGGAAATTGGTCGGGTCGCCGCCGATGTTGAAGGTGTTATACGAGGTCCGCGTGAAAGCTATCAGATCGCCGTTGCTTGAGTAATCCGGCGCGTAGTCGAAGGTTCCGACGTCATTATCCGTGAGGATATCAATCGCATCGGAATTAGTGTTGATGGAGGCGATGTTGTACGCAACATCGGGGTCAAGGAATTCCTCTCCGGCGGTGGCCACCTGTGTGAATGCGATTTCGCTGTAGCTGCCGTTCGGGTTGATGTCCGGGCTGCCCATCTCGAAATCCGCGTCCCCGATCGCATTCCCGGGGAAGTTGGTCCAGAATTCGCCCGTATCGGCCTGAGTGTCGTCGATGTCCGGAGGCATGTCAGCGCCGGACAGGACAAGGCTGTCCGCGCCGGTACCCATGTCGTGCAGCCGGATTTCGTCCCCGTTGTAGTAGCACATCAGGGCGTCGCCGGGACCCCACGACGGGTGCAGGCGAGTGCCCTCAACGAGGGATTCATTCGCCAGGCTGACATCGTTCCGGTATACATTGGTTTCGTTGTCGTACGCTATTTCCGCTCCGGCGTTGGAGAAATCGGGGTAGACGCTTCGAGTGGTGAGCGATACCGGTCCGGCCGCGGGATTGGCCCCGTTTTCGGTCTTGATGACCAGCTCCGGGACATCCCCCGAATTCGCCGCCTCGGAGTACGCGATCAAGCCCTCGGCAGCGCTCATGGGGATAGTCACAAGGTCGCCCAGGCAGCTGATGTTCAGCATGTCGGGGTCGATGTACTGCGGCGCATACCTCTCCGGATGTGTCGGATCCTTGACGTTCGGATCCTGGAAATTGACATTATTGCGCTCCCTGTAGGTCAGCGTGCTGACCGGCCAATCGTCCGCTGTGGTGTAAGCACCCGCCCCGGGATCGTATCTCGCCCCGCTCACAGGCTGCTCGATATATTCGTCGTCAAGGTCCCCATCACCGTTCAGATCGACCAGACCCTCGCGCCAGTTGACGATGCTCTGAAGACGCGCGGTGCCGATGATCGGCTGCAGGTACTTCCATAGCGCGCTCTCGTCCTGGAGGGGAGTATTGGGATCATCCTGCGGCCACATATGCTGGATATTGTGACGCACATCCATTCCGGTCACCGGACCCAGGTTCAGCGACGGATGCTGAGGATCGGCGGTGTGCTCCGTGTCCATCGAGTACACCGTCACCCGCTGGTTCAGTATGTCGAAATCGGTCGGGGTGAGCGGGTTTCCAACCTGGCCGGTGAAGTTGGTCATGATCTCCTTAGGGTTGGTGAAAACGCGCCATGTGCCGTCCCATAAGTCCTGCCCGTCGCCCAGGCGCCCCGACCCGTCGAGAAGATCCAGGCCCGGAGGAGCGATCTCCAGCGTGTCCGAGTCATTGTTGAAGCCTAACAGATCAGGATACTGGAAACGCTCGCCGTGCGACTCGTCGTCCGAGTAGTCGCCGTTCCGGTTGAAATCACTGGACTCGTCAAGCTGAAGCCTGCGTGTCAGCATCTGCCTGATGATCCAGGTGGCTTTGTTCGCGTAGGCCTGGTAAACGTTGTCGTCCCAGTTGGCGGCGAGGCGGGCCATATCCTCATCGCTCATAAGGAGGCTGATCAGGATGTCCCGCGCCATGAGATAACCGCCGTGATTCGGGTGACGGTCGTTGTTGATGAGCTCGTCGATGTTCAGATCGAACTGGTCGCGCCTGGCAAACGGCTCGTCATCGTCGTCATTGATGCTGTGATAATCGAGATTGTCCGATGCAAATATGATATTCAAAAGCCGGTTGATCGGGAAGCGTCCGGACTCGTCTGACACAATCGCCTCGTGCCAGCCGGGGACCGCATCCTCCTCGGTCGCCCCGAGCTGATACCGCGTGAGCGAGCCGGGCGCCGGCTTGTACTCCTTGTTGGTCGTCACAAAGGCCGCGGTCAGGTTACTCGATCCGCCGGTCGATCCGAAGAACCGGTTTGCCCAGAGCGAGTCCGTACAAGCCTGCTGGACCATCAGATTCAAAGGATACTGGGTGGTCAGGTCGTTGTAGTCGTATAGACTGTCATAGACCAGCCCGTCGATATCATCGTTGTTCTCGCGCGCGAACCCGGGATCTATGTCGGTCTCCATGCCCGGCAACTCGGCATTGGCCAGGTTCAGGTTGGACGGGCCGCCGGACGTGTTGCGGAAATAGCTGGCAGGTCGCGGGACGAATTGCAGGCGGGATGTCAGGTTGCCCATATTCAGGTAGTAATTCGGATCGGTCGGAGGCAGGCGCCAGTACTCGGTGAGGACATCCGACGCAAACCCGGCGGGAGAATCGCCCTCGTGATCGCCGGACAGCATACTCATGTCGCTCGGATCAATATAGAATGCCGGAGCATTCCTCTCGGCCGTTGTCAGGGGCACGGTTCTGCCGACGTACTCGAAGGGAAGGAGAAACCGCGGATGGTCCCCGGGGTCCGGATAATACTCACAGAAATCGTCCATCCCGAACGGCACGTTCATCAACTGCCACCTGACAGGCACCGAGTGCTCGTCCGGATCCGAACCGTTCCAGTTCTCAATGCTCCTTTCCGCAAGAAAGATCGTGTCGTTGTCCGGGTGCCTTGCCCACATCTCCGCCAGGTAGTCGTATCTGTGCTTGCCCGACCTGATATTGGACTCCCTGCCGACGAAATAGGGTCCCCCGGCAGGAACCGCAAGGTCCTTGGAGGGGTCGACAAGGACACCGCTCTGATTGGCCATAATCGCTGCAACCGCCTCGTGAAAGCCCTTGTCGGCCTCGTCGCCCGCCGTGCGAGTGTATGCCTCGTTCACGGGCAGCAGGCTTTCGATCCTCACAGTGTCCAGGATCAGAAGGGTGACCGGCAGGATCATCGCGATGAACAGGAGCACGGCGATGAGCACCATGCCCCGTTCACCCCTGCGGGCCTTCCTGAATTTATGGGTCGGTTTCGCAATCATGGCATTCACCGGGTGATTTCTCTTTCAAATGGTGTCCCTGCTGAGAACCGTCTAGAGACTCTTCTTGTAACCGAGTCCGAATCTGAGCTGACTCACCGCCGCGTCCGCCTTCAGCAGCAGGGCAGGCGGAACCACGAATGTCTGCAGGGTAGTGAAAGCGCTCGCGTTGTAGTTCGGGTTTATGTTCGGCTCGACGAAATCGAACAGGTCCACCCGCTGTCCCGTGACCTTCTGGGGCACAGGCGCGGTGCTGAACCTCACATTGTCTGCCGCCTGGTAGAACGGATCGTACTTGTTCACGTTGAGCTCGACATGATTCGGATCAGTGAATTGGTCGCCAAGACCGAAGTCGATGAAACCCATCCCGAAGTCCGGAATGGCCGGGTCGGTCACGCTGTTGTTGATTGTGGATCGATAGATGTCCAGTGTCTTATTGTTCGCGGTCTTGATCGTGATGCTGACCGCGTTCACGAACTTCCAGCCCTCGAACAGAAGCAGCCCCTGCT
Source organism: uncultured Planctomycetota bacterium (assembly GCA_964354375.1). GTDB lineage: Bacteria > JAJVIF01 > JAJVIF01 > JAPKYR01 > JAPKYR01 > CAYGZQ01. The sequence goes on along the minus strand of CAYGZQ010000010.1, from coordinate 13,097 downwards.
GATAATGGTCGTCCCCTGCGGCCCCGCCGTCAATCAGAAAGTTGTTCGCAGGCAGGTTATCGAGGTCCGCCTGCGTATAGTTGGTTTCCAGAAGCGGCACCAGCTGACCTAAATCCAGGTCGTACCAGACGAATATCTCATTCCCGTAGATGTCGAAATACCTGTAGTACCCGTCGTTGGGCGCGATGCCGGTCCCGCCGATGTCGGTTCCATCCGGATCGGGATCGTACCGGATCTCCAGCATCGTGTCGCCCTTGATGTGCCAGTACCGAAACCGCATGTTGAGCACGTGATCGGCGAGCGGCTGACGGAAGAAATCCTCATCGACGCGAATCTGGTAGTTGACCCCGCCAAGCCCGGGATCTTCGGCCCGGTGAGCCGTGTCGCCCACGTCCGGCAGGCTCGACCGGGGATTGTCCATCTCGAACGACCGCACGATCACGAAGTCGGACTTGTTCTCAGGGTCGTTCGGATCCTCCTGAATGGCCTCGGCATTTGTTCGGTTGACGGCCATCCGGAACGTTTTCTGGCGTCCGCTGAATTCAGCAGGATAGACCTCCGGATGCCTCGGGGGGGCGAGCTGATGCTCGTACGTCACCCTGGTTACGCCGGCGGTCGAGTTCTGCAACGCGTTTGTGTCAAGGTCCTTGCTGACTAAGGCCGCCCAATACTGTGTATTCGGGTAATAGGTGTCGCCGTAGAACAGGAGGCTGACGCGGTTCGGGGCAAGCGCCCTGACATCGTACGGGAACCCGTCAGTCCGGAAATCCTCGTATTCGTCACCCTCGCCCGGCGCCCCGTCCATCGACAAGTCGATATATCCCACCGGGTCGGAATCGACGCTTTGGCGGTAGATCGGCCACGCTTCGGTGACGAAGTTGGGATCGAAGGGGTCCACAGCATCGTCAACCGCCGGGAAACCGCCCGTCGCCCAGTCCTTGTAGGCCTCGAGACGCAGGGGGGCGATCTCGGTCGCGTGCCGGACATCGTTCGCGATGTAGTTCAGCGCCACCCTGGCGTTCTGCTGCGCCACGGTGCGTTCATCGCCCGATCGCAACGTTTCGAAGGTGGCCATGACCACCCCCACGAAGATCGAGAAGAATATGCTGGCGATCAGCAGCGCGACCAGCATCTCGATCAAAGTGAAACCTCGTTGTTTCCTCAGTTTCATATTCTCAGCCCCGTTGGCAATTAGTTCGAAGGGGAATAAGCTCGAGGAGCCACCCGTCCACGATTACCGGCTCGACAAAGCTCGTCACGCCGGGCCGCCCTCAAAACAGAACGGCCCGGCGGCTCAGTCGCATCTGTTAGCTGCCCTCTACCCTTACCTGGTCCTCGTAGTTGGATGCCATGACATCCATCGCTCCAACCAGCGCCTGCTTCACCGTGAACTCGTAGGCGCTCAGAACCTTCGGATCAGGGTCGCCGTCGCCCAGCGGCCTCGGGAATTGAGGCCATACGTCTTTGTACTTGTTTCTCTGAGCCGTCGCTTCGCTTCCATAAATGATCAGCCAGTAGTTCTGGCAATATCTCATGAAATCCGGAGCGTTCGGATCGGTCTGGACCGGGTCCAGCGGGATGTAGGAGAAATTACCCTCCGGGAACCCGGCCTGCTGGATTTCACCCCGGGTGACCTTCCAGTCCTGGTCCGGGTCATACTTCAGGGCATGGTTGATGTCGCCTCTGAATCTGAGGTCGGTGCCGTTCGGATCCGGGAAATCATAGGTTCCGCCCACAGTGGGAGTCTGCCAGTCGCCGTCCGACCCGTACCACAAGGGCTCGCAGATCCTCGCCGGAGCGTCCGCTCCAATGGTGAATATGTCGGTCGCCGGCGCCGGCGCAGTATCGAACTCGATCCCGAACATGTTGAGCATGGGAATGGCCTGGTCGGTGACGTTCTGAATGTTGGCCCGGAACGGATTTTCGGGGTAAATCTCGAACGCCTTATCGGCCACAAGTCTGTCCGGAACCTGGTTGGGCGGCGGGGGAGGAGGGTCGTTGGGGTCCACCTGAAAATAGAACCCGTCCATGAAATCCAGGTTGGGATTCTCCGGTTTGACGACCCCTCCACCGACGACGCCGCGCATCGTGAACCACTGCGGGTTCTGCGTCAGAAACCAGTCGACACCGTCCACGTTGTCGGCCGCCGGAACCGCCACCCCGGGGTACATACCGTTGTGGTTGGCCGCGAAGGTCTGAAGCGCCGTCTGGATCGCATGCGCTCCGCCCATCACCTTCGCTTCCTTCGCCTTCATCTTGAGCCTCTGCATGTTCGGCACCGCGATCGCCACAAGTATCCCGATCACGGTGATCACTACGAGAAGCTCAACGAGTGTAAATCCCTTCTGTCGTGTCATTATTTTTCCACCTCTGGCGTTTTTTACGACTGGGAAGCGGACCGTACCGCCAACCCTGTGAGGTATATCCTTGATAGATTTCGATTCTTTCCCCGCACCGTCAGTCCAAGTATGGAAGTCCCTTGTGCAAGTCATCGCACGGGTCCGAGCCGTCACCGCCGTCCACCACGTCGGGTATCAGCACTGAGCGAACCGGGTTCGACAGATCGGTGCCTTCATCGGACGGCTTGAACCGCCGCGGGGGCGCGTACGCCACAGAAACGCCCGTAAGCTCGACATGGCTGTAGAAACATCTCTCCAGTCTCACTCTTCGAGCCCCGCCGTAATTCTCGACCGGTACTTCCTCGGCGATTCCGTCGCCGTTCACGTCGGCCAACTGCATCTCGGCCTGTCCCGTCAGGTAGAAGACTGTAACGATTATCCGCATTCCGTAGACCGGAGTCGCGTAACTGAGATTGTACTGAGTCAAGTCAACCAGGCCCCCGTCCGCAACTCCCACATCGAAGTTCGAGAAACCTCCGACCAGGGGAAGATCGCGCTGAAGGCACAGGTGCAGCTTTGCACTCTCTATGGCTGTGTAGGAGTTGTCGTGCTCGAAGAGCTGGTCAACCCATATGTCGGGGTCATTCGGATTAGACAGGTCGGGTGTCGGATCGATGAAAGTCGTCATCCGGACGAAGTTCTGGTAAGTGGCCTCACGATAGCGATAGTCGGCAACAGCAGCCCTGTGACTCTGATCCATGAGCAAACCCATATCCAGAATCGGCGTCGGCGACTCTGTGACCCGGATCATGCGGTACATCTGATCCATGCTTGTGACGTAAGTGCCCTCGACAACCGTGTCGTAGAGCCCGTCGCCCGGAACCCAGGTGTCGCCGAGCGCGGACGCCGGCAACCCGCTGAACTCCGGGTCGGAATACATCCTCTGCGTACCGTTGGTAGCGATCTCGATGTCATCCATGTCCACGGAATCGGCGAGAATCCCTGCCCCGCCGTCGCCGTCCAGATCGTCGTCGCAAAGCCCGTTGAAATTCGGGTCGAGAAGCACGCCCGTGTAGTTGTTGTAGTAGTCTCGATAGACGGGAACCGGGTAATGCCTGCCAAGCGTATCGGTCGGATCGAAATAGAGTTCTTCTTCAGGAGTATCCGGGTTGTCGCGACAGTCATAGGCGTTGCCTGAGACCGGCTCCATTTGTTCCCGCGGCGTGGCGCCGTCGTACATGGGGTCGACCGGCAGCGGACCGGTATACGGGAAGCCCGGCGTGAACGCCTCATTGTAGTAGTACAAGCTTGGATACCCCACGGCCTGGCAGACTTCTACGCGCTCCTGCGCAAGCTGTATAGCCTGCGAATACAGGGCCGCGTTCTGGATGACCGTCAGGCTTCTCACGAACAGGCCCGCGAGCGGGAGGATCACGAGAAGGAGGATGGTTATCGCGACCATAACCTCCAGCAAAGTGAAGCCCTTGTCATTCCGCAGGAATTTCTTTTGACGATAGACCATTTGGTGCCCCGTCGTTTTCCTTCTTGTCTCTCCCTTTCTCTTTGCCCCTGAATGAACAGCCTTCCATGGCCTTACCTTATATGCATGACGACCACTTCACGACCCGATCGATCAGAAGTAGTCGTAGTCGATGCCGTTGACAACGCGCAACTCGTCCAGTTTGTACGGGATATAGTTTCGGATTATTACGCGCGCGCTCAGGTTGTTGATCGTAATCAGACGCCCAAGCGCATCTGACTGCGTGTCCTCCACCGACAGCGTGTCGTACGGGCTCACGGGCTCTCTCGGACCCTCGTCGCCCTGGATCACTACCTGCGGATCGAACAGGTTGTACGACTCGGGATTGAACTCCTGCCCCCTTGCCTGAACGTGAATCTGGGCCGCGCCCAGACGTCCCGGCGCCAGGTCGACTATCTCGTTCGAGAAGTCGGTAGATGGATTCTCGTCCCAGCTCGCAGCCAAAGTGCCGTCAGGAAAGAACACGATGAAAATCAATGGGAAATGGGAAAGCACACCGTTACGCGTTCCCAGCGGCTGGTTAACGTTCCACGCCGCTCTCTGCAGCCTGATGTCGACCTCGAACGGCACGATAGTGTCCCCACCGACCGCATCCGCATCGCCGAAATCCCTCGCCACGTAGAGTGGGTTCTGAGTGATTCTCAGCTTCGGGCTCAAGGTCCTTAAGGGCTGGTTTCCCGGATAGGTGGGCATGAGCAGAACGTCCGGATCAAGGTAGATGCCGTCGGAGTCTTCGTAGTACCATTCGCCGCTTACCGAGTCCTGCTTGACATCCAGGTCCTCGGGAACTCCGACCGGACTCAGGGGCGTTCCCGAATCTCCCCACCAGAAGTCCCCGTCCCCGTCCATGTCGCCGTCAAAGTCCCCGATCGCGGGGTTTCTGCCCGTGGGCTCGCTGCCGGCGTCCCACGGACCCACGTCCGAGTACGCTCTCCACCCTTGCTCGCTCCAGAGCCGGTACATGTCGAACTCCGGAATGAACTCAAGATACACCTTCTGGTTGTCCCTCAGGGAGTACAGCCTCCCCTGCCGGATGACCGCAGCCAGACGATTCGTCTCCGCGTTCAGCAGGCGCTGGGGCCTCGTTTTTATGAAACTCGGGACAGTCAGCGCGGTCAGAGCCACGAAGACCGCGATTACAACGAGCAGCTCGACCAGCGTAAAACCGCGTTCCCCGGTTCTGCAGAAATGATTCGATTCGCGAGAACTTCTATGCCTCTTGTACATTCTGTCTCTCACCGGCTGGCTGGGGATATGGTCTCGGCAAGACCAAAACGGCGTTCTGACATTATCAATACATCTTATCACACAAGCCTCGGTTTTTGAAGTTTTAAAGCTTAATCGGACCTTGCCTCCGCATGTACTGCATAAATTGGGATAACGGCTGGGTACTGGATACGAATAGACTGGGAGGGGGGGTATTGCGGAAGGCCTCGCCTACTTATACCCCATGATCCTGGTTTCTGCAAGGGGCTAAACACCCCCTTTACCGATTTTTCTTTTCTCAGCTTTTCATATAGCTGAGATACCAGAACCAGATCGCGTACCCCCAGTAGAAACCCAGAAGCCCGCCCAGCGCCAGAAACGGTCCGAACGGTATCAGCGACTTCATCTTCGCCCTCCCCAGCATCAGGAGAACGATTGAGATGACCCCTCCGATCACGAATCCGAGGAACAGGCTCGGACCGATCGCGAACAGGCCGACAAACGCCCCGATCATGGCCACCAGCTTGATGTCCCCCGCACCCATCGGTACCGGCGCCAGGAACAGCGCCAGGTACGCGATCAGGAGCAGGATTCCGCCCCCGATCAACATCCCGAACAGCGACTGGAGAAACGCATCCAGCACACCGGAGGTCCCCAGCACAGCGATCTCGGGACGGTGCAGCGGCGCTACCACGCTCAGCAGAAGCCCGACGACCATGCCGGGAAACGTAAGTCGGTCGGGAAGGAGGCGATGCTCCAGGTCTATCACCGTCAGGATGACCAGAAGCGTCGTGAAGATGAAAGCTTTCCCCATGAGCAGCATCGCCAGCGGACTCGGCTCGAATGTCAAAGGCGGCGTATTGGCGAACCCGTACGCGAAGACCTCCCGGAACGGGATTCCGAATCCCCCTTGCCGGAGGGGGAAGGTGTACGCCCACAGGACCACCAGCGCGTACAGAAGCCCGCTTGCCAGCTCCACCCAGAAATACCGCATCGTGAACTTCGCCCCGCAGAACCGGCAGCGTCCCCGCAGGACAAGGTAGCTCACGATTGGAATGTTCAGGAACCATGGTATTTCCGTGCCGCATGACGTGCAATGACTTGAGGGTGACCAGATGGACTTGTAGTAAACCAGTCTGTATATGATTACGTTTGAGAGGCTCCCGATGATGGTGCCGAAAACAAAGGATACGATTACCGGGAAGTAGAAGATGAGGCTGACGAGAAGTCTGTCCTGCAAACTTGGATGATATATCTCTCCCAAAGGTTCAATCCCCTCGCTGTGTTCAGAAAGTTTACCTACGCGCCGGCTTGGGCACGGTCGCGCCTGACTACAATGAATTCCCCGACTTTCTCGCAGGGGAATCCAAGCTCCCCGAGGCGCCGGGCGTAATTGTACTTGTATACATGCCCTTGAAACAATTCCTCTTCACAGGTTTCCTCGCGGAACGCAACCAGGTTTCGGGCCACCCGTATCGCTTCCCGAAGCACACGGGTGATACGGTCGGGCGGCACATGAAGAAGCACCGAGTTGGTGAACACGAGGTCGAAGCCGCGGTCGGGGAAATCGAGCTCGGCGATGTTCATCAGCCGGACATCAAACCCCTGTTTAAGGCAGAATTCAACCTGCGTGGCGGAAAAATCCACCCCCTTCAGATTGGAGTAACCGAGATCCTTCAGGAGTGAAAGGTTCCTTCCCGAACCACATCCCAGCTCTATGATCGGCCCGTCTTTCGCCACTGGGGCGCTACCAAAGAGGTCCTGAAGAAATCTCCTCGCATACTCCCTCGACGCCGGAGTCTCGGATTCGAAGCTGTAGTTCTCGCCGCCCCTAATGTGCCACAGGCGCTTCTGGTCGGCCTCGCTGTAACGGTGCGCCTTCCCGAAAATCTTCGACAGGATGCGATGCCTGACAAAAAACATGCGCTCCGCGAAGGTCGGCTGCCACCTCGATTTCGACCACTTTCCGTCCGGGCTGAAATACTGAAGGCCGTAGTAGTTCCTCAGAATGTCCTGCTTCGCCGCCGAACGCGCAAGGCTGCCGGGTACGCCGCTCTTCAGCTTGAACGCGTTGTACTCCTCTACAAAGGTTTCCTTGTACCCCTCAAGAAGCGCTATCGTTCGAGCTCGATCCATTATTCCGAAGATCCTCAAACCCCGCCTTATCGGCCTTAAACACAATATAATCGCCGAGACGCCCCCACTATCGAACCCCGATGGATTCCCGGTCGCGTGCGAAACAGAAAAACCTCCCGGACGGGAGGTCTGTCTTTCAAGTGAAAACCGGGATGCGTCATTCGCTCGCGGTACCGTAGTAGGTCTGCGTGATCGGGGCATCGTACTCGGTCGATTTCCTGTGGAGGAGCAGCAGGTCGTGCTCGCTGGTCGCGGCTTTTCTCGCGGTCTCCCAGGTGATTTTGCCGGCGCGCACCAGTTTGAGCAGATACTGGTCAAACGTGAACATGCCGTCCGATGCGCCTCTCTCCATGACATCCCTGATGAGGTAGGTTTCGTCGGGATTGAGTATATAGTCTCGAATCTGGGCCGTCGCGATCATCGACTCGATCGCCGGGATTCGGCCGCCCCCGACCATCGGGAGCAGTCGCATCGAGAAGATCGAGTGGAGAGTCTCGGCCATCATGATTCGCGCCTGTTTCTGCTGGTCGGACGGATAGTAGTCCATGACGCGGTTGATGGTCTGGATAACGTCGGTGGTGTGAAGCGTGGTCATGACGAGGTGGCCGGTGATCGCCGCAGTGAAAGTCGTCTGAACCGTCTCCCTGTCGCGCATCTCGCCGACCAGCACCACGTCCGGGTCCTCGCGCAAGCCCGCTCTAAGCGCCACTATGAACGAGTCGGTGTCGATCCCCACCTCGCGCTGGTTCACTATGCACTTGTTATCGAAATGGTAATACTCGATCGGGTCCTCGATCGTGATGATGTGACCCGGCTTGTTCTTGTTGACGTGGTCGGTCATCGCCGCCAGAGTGGTCGACTTGCCTGATCCGGTCGTTCCGGTGATGATGATAATTCCGCGCTCGGCCAGCGCTACGTCCGCTATGATCTTCGGCAGGTTCAACTCGTCGAAACTGGGGATGTAATATGTCACCAGCCTGAGCGCCAGCCCGATCTCCCCTTTCTGCCGGTAGAAGTTCACGCGGAATCGTCCGGGAAAATCCTCCGGCGAGTAGGAGAAGTCGACCTCGTTCTGCTCATCAATGAGGAACTCGCGCTTGGGACCGAGGACGATACGCGCGATATCCTCCATGTCCTGGCGGTTGAGCTTGGGGAGGTCGGTCGGCTTCAGGGTGCCGTCGATGCGCATCCAGGGCGGCTTGTCGACGCCGAGGTGGAGGTCACTTGCGCCTTTCTCGTACATGAGGTTCAGGAGGTTTCGTACTGAACGTGAATCAGCCATTAACGTTCACTCCGATGGGCGGACGCAACCAACCGCGCCCGCAGGCAGATGTCTACGGGTAGACTCAGACCGGATTCTAACAGGAAAAATCGAAAATTGGAAGGGAAAAGCAGTCAAACGCCCCTGCAGCTCTCAGTCTCTGCGCCCCTCCCTGACGGTCGGGCCCCTGAACAGGGGTGCCGTTCGTGAGGAATGAAAGAAGAACGCCCCGTTACCGGGGCGTTCCGAGGAGGAAAAGAAATGCAATTACTGAATGATATTGACCAGGTTGAAGATCGGCAGGTAGAGGCTGACGACGATGACACCGATGACCGCGCCGATAACGATGATCAGCACGGGCTCGATGAGGCTGGCAAGCGCCCTGATCGTCGCGTCGATCTCAACATCATAGTAGTCCGAGAGCTTGTACAGCATCTCCTCGAGGTTACCGGCGTCCTCGCCGACCGAAATCAGGTTCGTGACCATTGGCGGGAAAACGCGCGTCCGCTTCATCGGGGCCGCAATCGATTCGCCCTCGCGGATTCGCTCGCGCGTGTAGTCAATCGCGTTCGCCACGACCAGGTTGTTGGCCGTGTCACGCGTGACCTCAAGCGCCTCTATCAGCGGAACGCCTGATTCCTGAAGCGTTCCCAGCGTTCGACTGAACCTGGTAATCGCAACCTTTCGCGCAAGCGGTCCAAAGATCGGGAGCCGGATGATGATCGGATCGAAAATCCTGTGCCCCCACTTGGTCCCGCGGAATTTGTACAGGATAACCAGCGCAATCAGGGGCACAAGAGTGTACCAGTACCAGTTGTACCGGAACTCCTCCGAGAGATCCAGCATCTTCTGTGTGAGCTCGGGAAGCTGGGCCTCGCCGCCGGAGAAGTCCTTGTAGAACTCGGCGAACTGGGGAACGATGTAAACGAGCATGAAGAGGCTGATGCCGATGGAGATTACGGTCACCAACGACGGGTAAACCATCGCCGACTGAATCTTGCGCCTTAGCTCGAGCTCGTTCTCGTAGAATTTCGCAACTCGTTCGAGGATTTTGTCCAAAACACCGCCGATCTCGCCCGCATGCACCATCGCGATGAAAAAGTTCGAGAACGCCGAGGGGTGCTTTCTCATCGCCTGCGCGAGCGTGATTCCCGACTGAACATCGACTCGAACCTTGTGTATGATCTGCTGGAACTTCCTCTGCTGGGTCTGTTCCTCGCAGGTGTCGAGCGCCTCCGACAGGGTCAGGCCCGCGTTGATGAGCAGGGCCATCTGCCGGGAGAAAATGGTCAGCAGCTTCAGACCCACCTTCGTGAAGCGGTCAACAATGTCCCAGGGCGACCAGTTGAAAGACCGCTTCTCGTATATCCTGAGTACGTAGTACCCTTCGCTGCCGAGCGTCTCGATGACCGACTGCTGGCTGTCCGACTCGACCGTGTTCTTGACCGTGTTGCCGGCCGCGTCACGGGCAACGTATACGTACGTCTTCACTAGGCTTCACCACCTGGCATGATCTCTGCAAATGTTAACGTTTGTAGGATTCTGCCTGTATGATTATCGTTCATTGCAGCAATTGAGTTTCTGGAACCTGCGGGGACAATCTGCGGGGCTATGTAAACTATTTACACTTTAGCCATGCCGTCTGTCAAGCCCCGGCGCCGCGGATTCTACATGTAGCCCTGTCCGAGCTCGCCCATCTCCGCCCGACCCGTCGCCGACCCCTTCTCTTCCTCGACGCCGGAAGGACCCGCCGCTATAAGGCGCTGCAGGTTGGACGGGCTGTGCGCAGCTCCCATCGCGGTCTCCAGCGTTATCTTTCTCTCGAAATAATAATTCCTCAGGCACTGGTCGAGAATTATCATGCCCATCTTCGAGTGGGTCATCATCGTCGAATGAATCTGGAAAATCTTCCGCTCGCGGATAAGGTTCCTGATGGCCGGGATGTTCAGCAGCACCTCGAAGGCCGCGATACGCCCGGCGCCGTCAGCCCTGGGAAGAAGAGCCTGGGTGATGATGCACCTCAGGGTGTTGGCAAGCTGGGCCCGAATCTGGTCCTGCTGTCCGAACGGGAATACGTCGATGATTCGGTCGATCGTCGCAGGTGCGGAGTTCGTGTGCAGGGTGGCGAACACGAGGTGACCGGTCTCCGATGCGGTGATCGCGGTCGCGATCGTTTCGTGGTCGCGCATCTCGCCGACCAGGATTACGTCCGGGTCCTGGCGCAGCACGCGTCGAAGGGCCTCACTGAAACTCGTCGTGTCCTCGCCTATCTCGCGCTGGTTGAAGTTCGCCATCTTGTGGTCGTGCACGTACTCGATCGGGTCCTCCATTGTCACGATGTGCAAGTCGCGGTTCTCGTTGATAACGTTCAACATGGCCGCGAGAGACGTGGTCTTGCCGCATCCAGTGGGTCCGGTCACCAGAACAAGCCCGCGGGGCTCCATGATTACTTCCTTCATGATCTCGGGGATCAGAAGCTCCTCCAACGTCGGGATGCGCTCCGGGATGGACCTCATCACCAGCGCAACGGTTCCCTTCTGCCAGAACGAGTTGCACCGGAACCGCCCGATTCCCTTCTGCGAGTACCCGAAGTCGATCTCGCGCTCTTTCTCAAGCCTCTTGCGCTGGTCCTCTCGCATGATGGAGAACGCCAGACCTCGAGTGTCCTCGGGCGTGAGCGGCTCGAGGTCGAGCCTCACGAGTCGGCCGTGAACGCGAAGGGTCGGGGGCACCCCCACCGTGATGTGCAGGTCGCTCGCCTGCCTCTCGGCAAGTTCGATCAGGAGATCAACAATGGTGTAATCCATGGAAACCCTCTAATCACGAACAGGTTTACCCGCATATGCAGGCTCATTCGTCGCCGGGCGCGACAATACATCGCCTACCCGCGGCAACTCGGGTAGCATAGCAGATTTCCCTGCCCAATGACAACCCCGGGCGTGTTTCTGCAGATTCCGACCCGTCTAAACTGAGGCTGGGAGGAGTCACTCGGGGTAAACGTAATCGAGCGGGGATGAGGTCCGGCCCCATCCCCGCTTTGGTTTCAATCACCACTCCCCGTCGGGAGCTTCGATGGCGATGTCCGCGATGTAAAAATCATGCGCGATCGGCAGCCACCACGGCTTCTTGGGGTTCTCGATCCGGATGTTAAAGAAATAAGGCCACTCGCCGGGGAGCCAGCCGGGTACGAGCTTGTATGCGTCGGCATAGAAACCCGTAAACCCGTAGTCGTCCGGCAACCCGCTCGAATGTTGCTGAGCGTTCGCCCCAATGCAGTTGACGTAAAGGAGATCCATGTACGTCAATCCCCAATACTCGGTTCCGATGTCCCACGATTTGATGTGCCAATGTATATGCTCGCCCTCGGTGTTCTCCAGGTGGGGGGGGTCAGGATCAATCGGCGAGTCCTGAGTTATCCAGAACTCGTAAGGGATCGGTGAGTTCGCCTCGGGGCCGAAATCGACCGCTGGATCCGTGACCGGGATTTTGAGCGGCTCGGCCCAGTGGGCGTAAATCGCGTATGATGCCAGGACAGGCCCTTCGGCCGGAGGCCGAATGACGTACGTGCGCGTCACTGTCTTGCCCACCTCAAACATGTGCCGATTCTCGTTCGACCAGAAATGCCTGTAAGCGTTGACTGTACCCAGCTCCTCACCCGACGCGAACTTGCCTGGATAGTAGTTCTGGATCGGGTACGTGGTATAAGGGACATCGAACCCGAGGTGCCAAACCGTAATGTCCGGTGCCCAGATCTCCGTCCATGCATCCGGATTCATCAGTTCGGCATCGCCCTTCTTCCAGGATGACCATCTGCTTATCCATCCGTCGTAAGGAGGCAGCTCAGCCTGCTGGCGAAGGTCGTTGTCAGGGAAGTATTGGGATGCCGGAAACATGATTATTCCACGCACGTCGAATCCTGTGTAGACGGGGTTGTCGAATGGGTGCTTGATAGAAACGTCGATGGAGAGGTCGCCATTCGGAAGAAGGTGGATGTTACTCAACCAGAGGCAGTTCGTGCATGGAGATGTCTCCAGGAGTTTGACTGCGTTGAGATGATAGCCCCAGTCTGCCATCGCAGAGCGGTCGGGAGCAATTGAGCATGATGACGCATCCCGCGCGATCTCGAGATCATAGAATCCCCAAAGCAAGAGTCCGCGCATTGTCTGATAATCCGCAGAGGTCTCCGTGACGGCAGATCCAACCATGGCGCCTGACGCTGCGACCGGGTCATGGTAATTGCCGGGCATACATCCAGCGGAGAACAACGCAAGGACCAGCAATGTGATCAGGGTTCTTCTCATGGTTGCCTCTCCTCAGTTCGGGTGGATGCTGCCTTCGGTCAGCTTGCACACGTAGTCGTCATCGACCCAGCCGAGGCCGAATACATCATAGATTGGGCCGTACTCCTCATCGTCTGGGATATCCGGGTTCCTGAGGCTGAAAGTCGTTCCAGTGAAGGGGTTAGCCGGAGTCCAGTAGCCGGTATTGTCGGGATAAGGCAGGTAATCGGAATACTTCGATTCGTAATCAGTATGCTGCCCCTCCCAGTCGATGCTGAAGCTGTAGCTCCGCGTGTGGATTTCCCACGGGTTCTGTGGGGACTCCGAACAATAGT
>CAYGZQ010000009.1:0-84744 GCA_964354375.1 uncultured Planctomycetota bacterium | reverse complement strand
CTCGTTGTCGCTCGTATATCGTCACGACCGCCTGTCCGCTGAATCGACCCAGAGCGAGATTCTTGCCCTTGGAGTCGAGGTCCAGCTCATACAGGCCAACCTGGCAGAAGAGGAATCGATATCCCGAATTGTCGATGATGTCAGGGCGCGATTCGGGCGTCTCGACTATTTCGTCTCCAACGCCGTATTCGGAGTGCTGAAGCCGATCGGTGAATTCACGGCCAAAAGATTCGATGCCGCGATGGACACAAACGCGAGGGCCTATCTGCTTCTTGCGCAGGCTGCCGCCGATCTTATGGTTCCGCCCGGCACGGCGAACGATCCGGACGGGCCGATCCCTGCATGCAAACGAATGGTCGCTCTGACGAGTCTCGGGTCCGGGAAAATCATTCCCGGCTACGCCGCGATCGGCGCGAGCAAAGCCGCCATTGAGAGTCTCACAAAATACCTTGCCGCCGAGCTCGCCCCGCGAGGGATCGGCGTCAACGCTGTCTCCGGAGGCCTTGTGAGAACCGACTCCATGAGAGCATTCAAGGATGATGCCGAATGGGTCGAGGACCGGATCGCAAAAACTCCTATGGGACGGATCGGCGAAGCGGAGGACATCGCACGGGTCGTCGTCTGGCTGTTGAGCGACCAGGCCGCCTGGATCACGGGTCAGACGATTGTCGCGGACGGGGGTCTCAGCCTGGTTTAGATGTTAACGAACATTGAATGCATCGGATCGTTCCTGAACAATGACACCACAACCGAAATCGCATCCCCCAATCTCCGAAATGAGCGTCATCATCACCGGCGCGACTCGCGGCATCGGCGCAGGCATTGCGTTGAAGCTAGCCCGGCTTGGCGCAAGTCTGACATTGGGCTATCTTGACCGCGACGATCAGGCGGTGTCGTTCAAGGCGAGTCTCGAGAAGGAAAACACGAACATACTGCTCCACAAGGGTGACCTCACGACAGCGTCCGGCGCCGGGGGAATCGTCCGGGCGGCGATTGGCCGCTACGGTCGCGTCGATGCCCTCGTGAGCAACATGGGTCCCTTCCTGTGGAAGTCGATCGCCGAGACGTCGCAGCAGGAATGGGACCGGATGATCGCGGCGAACCTCTCATCGCATTTCTATCTCGTGTCTCAGCTTCTCGGGGCGATGCGCGAGCGCGGATGGGGGGATTTCGTTTTCATCGGCGGCGTCGGTAGCGGTCAGATCGTGGGCCATCCCAGGGCCGCAGCGTATAATGCCGCCAAAGTCGGTCTTGCTGAATTCGTGAGGACGCTTGCGATCGAGGAAGGCCCGAACGGAATCCGATCCAACATGATCGCGCCGGGAATTATCGATAACGGCGAGTATACTGCCGGGTTCAAGGAGAGGATTGTCGGCGACATACCGCTCGGGTACGTCGGACAGCCGGACGATATCGCGAACGCGGTCACGTGGCTGCTTTCGAGCGACTCGGGGTACGTGAGCGGGGCAATCATCGATGTGTCGGGCGGACACCATCTCACAATGCGCTGAGAAGGTATCTGCAGTCCGCAAATAGACCGTCCACCCGCTTGCGGGGGAGGACTACAGGGGGGGCGAGGTGCACTATGAGATTTATTCTGTCAGCCCTAATCATGACAACAATGCTTTTTTCCGCGACCATAGTCGCGGCCCGCGTCTTCACCGTGGACGATTTCGATCCCGCCGACCCTGGGAACACTCTCATGAGTGAGGCGTACCAGCAGGGGGTCGCCGACCTGGTGAAAGAGCTCACAGTCACCGCGACCGGCGACGACGGCACCGCGCTTTTTACCATTGTCCCCTTCCCCATGGAGCTTGTCGCGCTGAGGACCCAGGCGAGAATCCAGGTCGAGGGCATCACCGATCCCGACGAGTTATCGGAACTGGTCGCGGAGGCAAACGCCTACAAGCCCGCGCCGAATTCCTTCATGTTCATCCTGGAGGGAGACGGGGCATGGGTGAGCCGCGACGTGACCGTGTACTACGTGCCGGACGAGACGACGTCGATCGGCATGCCCCTCACTGTCTATCCGATCTCGATCGGCGAACCCGGCGACGATGGCACGATGCTCAGCGAGTGGGCGATCGTGATCAAGGACGAGAACGAGTTGAAGGCGTTTCGCGATGCGCCCAGGGTGGTCATTATCGTCGGGGACGCGGACGAGACGATCGAGCCCCTCACCCTCGACTGCGGCTTCTGGCGCCAGTGGGGCCTGTTCGACCTGAGGACAGAGAATGCCGAAACCCCACCACTGGCATCTGAGTGAACCGCATCCAAACGCACGGATGGGGCTAGATGTAGAACTTGAACTGGGGTTTTGCCCCGCGTTCTTCCGGATTCGAGACGAGAATCTCACCAACGTGGTTTGAGAATCCGATGGTTACAGGCTCCGTCTGACCGAGCCTGCAGGAATTGTAGTTAAGCTTAGTCAAACCCAGTATGTCTTCTGCAATCTGTCTTATGCTGCCTTCGCCGTGTTGGACGTCGATTCTAAGGGGGTGAGGGACGTCAAATCCGTCGTAAGTCTCGAGACGGAGCTTGAAGCCTGATGACCACAGGAAACAGGTCCTCTCTGAGATCGCCAGGTATGTCCCGCGAAGAACGGGGAATTCGCCATTTCTGAAGAGTTTGATGGATGCGGCATCGCGACGGACGCGGATTCCCGTGAGTGTAACGCCTTTGGGGCAGGCATGGCTATACCCTTCGAACTCCTCTTCATTTATGGCAGACCGCGAGTGCAGAAAGATTTCCCCCAGGGGCTTGCCACCGAGTTCGGAATAAGTTTTCAGGACGCCAGACAGGAGCTCTTCGGCCGCGTTAGCACTGAGATGGCACTCTTTTGTCTCAGGTGAGTACCAAGGACCGAGCTCCCCTTTGAACACGACTCCGTCACCCGTGTCGAGGAACATCTGGGCTGCACAGCAGGCACTGGTGCTGGGAGAGTGCGGAATCTCGGGAGTTCGCCTGAATGTGAGTCCGACATAGCAGACGCCTTCTCTCGCCGAACACAGACGCCAAGGTTTCCCTCCCGACTTGTAGTAGAGGGCCGAGGAGAGAAACCATGCCACTGCCGACTTGGGGACAGTCCTAGCCGGTTGTTTTCCTTCTGTATCGTGCCAACGCAGAGTGGATTCCCGTATGATTTGCAGCGGTATGCCGAAACTCATTGCTCTTGCCTTGAGCTGCCTCCTGAAATCAACCGAGCGAACATAGTCGGTCGGGTTATATGAACCAAACAAGTCAGGACCAGCAGCTCTGAGCTCGCGCTCTGCCCTTGGAATCGGGAATCCTGTTCCCGTCTCAAGCGTTGATTCGGGTCGGCAGTTCTTCCAAACCTCATCGGGAACGATGCATAGAAGTACGTGAAAACCCTCGTCCCGCTGAGCGGCAATCTCGATTGCATTGATGTACATGTCAACCAAGCCGCCAGCGCGGTGGTAAGGGTCGAGATCGTTAGCTATTTCCAGAACCTTGTCGCGGTCAAGGCTGTGTTCCCAAGCTGGCTCGTTGGGCCATTCGCAATCGTACGAGCTGCGGAAGCCCGGGAAATGAGGCCAGTTTCGGGGATCGTAGTATGGCTCTGACTCCGTAAGCATGGGGCCAGCGAACGACTTGCTCCATTCAGGGAGTTGTCTGAGGCTGGGGACTGCGCCAATGGCTGCGTAGATGATGCTCCTAGGGTGGGACGGCATGTCAGCGTCATACGGACCGAAGAGAGAGAGTCCATCCCGCGGGTCCTGAAGGCGTTGGCGATACCTGAACTCCAATTCGGGCTCTGGCAGAACCTGGAGGCTAGTGTGCATGGATTTCATCTCCGCCGCATTCAGGTGCGGCCGAACGCTTGCGGAAGTCCCTTCTGCTACTGATTTCCTCCTCAGCCAATGCGACAGGCAACCTGAAGGAGACGGGTCTTCCGGAGATGACTAGCTGTTGCAGATCCTTCTGACCTATTACGATGTCGTCGTTGCCGCTGGCGAGGAAATCGCAGATGGCTAAGAGCCGGTTCCCCACGCTTTGTTCCACCAATCGCCAGTAATTCTCTTGATTCTCGCAAGGGTCGACTTGGTGGAGAGTGAGCGACCCTCCAAGTCCGTGATATGCAGGCCGATGTTGAGGGTGATTCCGAAGTCGTCGATCAGATGCTGGTGCACGGTGAACCGAGGAGAGAGGTGGTATCTGTAGCGCTCAGATTTCCTGCCAGCACGGAAGAATCCTCGTTCTCCCACAGCGAATAGGTGGCCTTTTTTGCCATCCGGATGCGTGTAAACCAGTTTGTTTCCCGGCGCAAAACCAGGAGGGAAATGCAATCTCCTGCGATCCACGCCGAGAACTAAACCTCTACGGAGGCACAGGACAATAAGAGACTTGGATACCAAAGCTTTTACTGCATTGCGGCTCGGCACTCCCTCGATTGACTGCGTTGATCGCCAAGCGGATGGAAGGATGGATGCAAGGCCAAAGACCTGCACTAGGGAATCGGGCGGGGACTCGAAAGCTAGGAGTGTTCTTGGACTTACTCTCCAGTGCGGCCATTGGCAGTTGCCCAGATCGAGTTCAGATTCGGTGGGGCTGTGCTTGAACTGAACTGAGAGCACAGATGCTGGAACCCTTCTGATTGTAAGGATATTTGAGAAAATGTCCTCGGGCTCCTCTCTCAAGAGTGCGTCGGGGATGACCGAGGACACGACAACGCTGCTGCCGTCTGCTATTGGACGGGGAGCCTCTGCCTTCTGTAATGCTTTTACTAGCTGGCTCAGGCCACGATCCCATCTTCTGAAGTCGATATAATCGAGATCGCTCAGCTCCCAAGGTAACTCCGTTGGCCCGAGTCCGACCAAGTTCAACGGAATCAGGAAGTCCGTGTGGCGTTCTCGCGCAATGTTGAGCGCCAGAGTTCGTTCCTTGACCGGGTTGGGCTTGTTCAAGGAGGATCTGGACAAAAGCGCAATGAACCGAAACGTCTGCTCTTTGATAGCAGTGTCGATTTCTGTGGGATAGGATTCTCCCCCCAACAGTTGGACCCGATCGCACCATACGCTGTACCCCAGAGCCGTAAGCTTAAACGTAAGCCACTCGGCAACTGCATAGTCCTCCGTTGCATAGCTGAGAAAGATACGGTCCCTGGCTGAGTACTGCTGCTGCACGCGATGCCTCCGCGGTGCGATCCCCGCCGTAGAAGACAGTTGTGGCTATATGGGAAGACTTCTCGGCGTCATCGAATCGAGCACTAGGTGTGACAACTGCCCTGCTAGCATTCCCCAAACTGCCCCTGCCGCCATCTGCCATAGGACTTCTGTGAGTTCGTCTCCCCGTCCTTTCGCGTCCTTTGCCCGCGACATACACAGGTCGAACAATGAGCCAGCCAGTTCTATTGCGGGGAGCGCAACGACGCCATTCACCGAGATGCTGTGGCCGATTGCGCGATGGTTGGGTCCTGTCGGCAGATCGATCACATCAGGCATCGCAGCTCCAACGGCTCCGCCCAGAGCGCCTCCGATCAGAATCCATCCTGAGCGGTCGTCCTCTGGTATGCTCACAAGGGTACAGAGAGCCGCACCCGCACCAACCATGACTCCTACAGTTAAGTGTGTATTTCTTTTTGGCATTATTTTGTTCTCCTAATTCTGGAATCTACAAAGTCGGATTCGCTCTTTGTTGAACATACACTATAATTGCGTTTAGGTCAAGGCCTTCAGGGGGTTTGCGGCATGCCAGCTGGCACCGGGCCATCTATTCCGGGGCATGAGCGCAAGCTCCTGCTTTCCGGGCTGTTGAAGAAGGTCCGATTTGCATGGGCACGGCATGCCGTGCCCCTACCCGATCTGTCTTTCGGAAAATAATAATCCCGCACGATCGCCCGCATCTCGCTCACGGACCCACTTCAACCCAACTGCCCTGCAGGTCCTCCTGGGCCACATCAGGCAGAGTGATCAGATACTGACCGAACTCCCTGAATGCCTCGGAGAGCCGCTCTGCGCTCTCCATGACACTGCCCGCTGCCTCGTTCGGATCGACCGACAAGACATAGTCCTTGTACACGTCCAGCATGTCGTCTGACATACCGAGGATTTGTGCGGCCTCCAGTTGCTCGGGCGAGAATCCCTCGGTCTCCAGCCTGCGTTGACGCTCGCGGAAGGCGTCGGGGGTGACGTAGATATCATCAATTCCCTCGGAGCGGAGCTCGGCGACATACTCGTCGATGCTGTCCGCGAGCCTGTACATCGCGTAGCCCGCCTGCCGCTCGTTGTAGACGAGAGCCTTTGCTTGTGTGAATGACCAGTATTCATCGCCTGCCTGTGAAGCTCCGCCGAGGCGGTCAATCGAGATCGCGGCGGCCTTGAGCCATGCGCCGACCTCGAGGGAATCGGCAATGAACGCGTTCTGTGCCGCGACCCTTTCCGCAGGACCGTCCTGCGGAGAAACGAGCGGCGGGAAAATGAAATGCTCAGGCTCTGCGATCTCTGTGTAATCGTCCCGGGGTGGATCCTGGCTGATAGCATCCGTGCAGTAGTCCCAGACGCCCGTGACCATCTCGATCAGGCTGCCGAGCATCATCTTGGGGATGGCGAAACCCAATGAACCCGCCAGACCCGGAATCGGCGAGGGAGAAAAATCGACGATGACATTCATCTTTTTGTTGAAATCCGCATCCGCTTCCCTTGTGTTGTTTGCCGCGGGACGTTTGTTGGGATCGTATTCCGGCATGTTGCCGAGGCCTCCCCAATCGGGGTCCTGGCTGGGACGTGGATCGCGACCTCCCAGACGCTGCCGACCCCGACTTCCGGGAGTCACGGTGTCGTCTGTCGGGTCGAACGGTCGCCAACGGTCGCGCCAGTCGAAATCCGGAAGTCCCGAGCCGGCTTTCTTCGCGACCAGGTTTTCAGAACCTGCCTGCTCAGCCTGCGTGACCCTCACTATCGCGTCCATCCAGGCTTCCTTCGCGACATCCGCCGCGCGTCCGCCCAGATCCCCGGACGCCACGGCCTCCACAGCCTTGGCGAATTTCCCGACCTCGACAATTGTGTCAACCCACTGGCTCTGCCCGACAAGACTTTCGACCTCGGAGCGGTGGGCGCGGCCCCATCCGGCCTCAACGAGGCGATCAACATCGAATCCGCTCCACTCCTGATCGATAGTGGAATTCGGGTCCCGCGGATCGAGGCAGGTGAATCGCAGGGTGGTCCCGTCGATCTCCAGGCGGTTGGAGTGCTCGTCCTCTACAGCGGAGACTTTCTCGCGGTCCTGAAGCTCGATCGAGAAGCTGTCGGGGATCGCCATTTCGATGTCGGTCGACGAGTAACCGTGCGGAAAATACCGCATGAAGTAACCATCGGGGTGATAAGACCATCTGGTTTCGGGGATTTCCCTGTCCTCGCCTGCAGGAATCGGGTCGCCGGTCAATACGGCGATCGCCTCGAGCTCATCGAACGATGAGTACCCGTTCGTCATCATCCATCGAATCTCGGCCTGCGCCTGCATGACCTCTTCTATCGCCGGCGGAACATCGACATACTGGAACACCTCGCCCATGAGGTCTTCGGGTATGACCTCGAATGCGCTCGCGCTGATCTCGGCGATCTGCTCGGGCGTGAGAAGAAGCTGGACCACCTCACGCATCTCGGGAGTCATGTCGCTGGGCTTGGTCCGCGCGAGAACCGCCCATACAAGCACCTGAACATCTCTCTGCGATATCTCGGGGTGGTTCTCCGAGTTACGAAGGATGTCTCTGACAATTTCGGACCGCGGGCCCTTCAACGGCGCGTAAAGATAACCGGCGCCATGGCCCGGACCGTACGTTCCCGCATGAAGACAGAAGGTCTCGATCGTCCCGGCGTACCGTCCCGGCATGAGTATGTGGTTCGATTCGGTTCCCCTGGGGAGCTCGCACATCGGAAGAAAATTCATCCCGCCGGTGACCGGGGCGACCGGATAGTTGTCCAGGAATGGGACCTCGGTGATGGCATCATCGAGACTCGTCGTGATCGGCTCTTCCTGGTCCATGCCCAGTCCGAACCCGCCAAGGTTTCCGAGGATATAGTCGAGATCGGTGATGTCTCCGACGATGTCTTCGATATCGCCGACACCCGGAATTCTCGGGATGTCGAATCCGGCGGCCGGGCCGGTCGTGATAAGGCCCGCCAGCAGAACAAGCAGAATCATTCGAAAGATGTGAGCTTTCATCGCCTCTTACCCCTTTATGAGATTCAATCGCGGGACAATGATAGCACAATCGCAGGGATACGATCAGTGACGCATTTCCGAGGATGCGGGCGAGGTCCGAAATCGGAGCATCATCGCGCGAGAGACTGCGGGGCGGTCAGGATGTTGACCACTTTCATAAGGCGTTCGGAGTTGACGGGCTTGGCTATGACATCGGAAGCTCCGGCCTGGACGGCCTTGAGAAGCTCGAGCTCATTAGCGATGTCGCTGATGAGGATCACGGCTGCATGGGGGTCGAGGTTCTTGATGGCCTTGGTCACTTCGTACCAGTCGGCCGAGTCAAGGCTGGTGTTCAGGGTGACGATTGAGGGCTTGTGCTTGCGACACATTTTTATGATGTCGGCTCCGCCCTTGATCTCACCGATCACCTCGAATCCTCTGGACCTGAAAATGTTCGCCAGGTTGGAGCGCATGGACTCGCAGTCGTCGATGATGAGCACCTTGTGGGATTTAGATCCATTCAGGGGCGGTGCTTCCTCAGGCTTCCCGGCGGGCTGCGCACCCTGGTTCAGTTGTGCCTTGAGCTGCGTGTTCTCCTCGGTGAGCTGAACGATCTGCTGCTCCCTGCTGACAGACAGCTTCAACAGCCCCTCGATAACATCAAGGCACTCAAGCAAGTCGAGTGTCTTCTTTTCGACCATGTCGACGACCTCCTACGGTCATCCCCAGCCCGTACCGAGAGTGCATCCGGAGAACCGGGCGCACGCTCAGTCAACATTAGCGTCTTGCGGGAATGCCGCATTTTTGACCGACGAAACGGTCAGTTCGGCAATCGGATCTAAACAGCCTTAACCGGAACGAGTGAATGGGACCGGTGACGGTCTCGACAGGCCGCGTCGGAGGCGCGCGCCACCTCCTATCCCCCTGCCAGCTTCTCGCCGCACTCGTGGCAGAACTTTGTCCCGGGCTTGAGGGATGTGCCGCACTTCGGGCACGCGATTTTCTCTTTCAGTTGCGCGCCGCAGTTGGGGCAGAATTTTGCATTGGTTTCAAGAGGCTTCTCGCACTGGGGGCAGGTGGCCCGGATATTCTGGCGCCACTGCTCTTTCTCGAGCTTCTTGTCTTCTTCGGCCATAGCTGCGTGAGCCCAGACCTCCTCGACCGAGCGGGACGACTGGGCGGCGGCCATCTCGACGCCGAGGTCGGGAGCGCAGGATTTGCACAGACCCTTCCTGCTGTTGACGCAGCTTTCGCGGCAGACCCATGAGTTGCATCGAGGGCACTGGAAAAACTGGGGCTTGATCTCCTCGATCGCGTGCTCATACGCCTCGTCGTGGGCTTTCTCCCAGGCGGCCGATTTCACGCGATCGCCGAGATTGGTGGCCCTTCCCAGCGCCCCGCCGAAGAAATCTCCGACCGCGTCGGCGATATTCGATGCGGTCGCGATCGCCCAGGGCCTGAACCTCATGCGAAAACCCGAGCTGCAACGGTCGCAGTGAAACTCGTATTGAAAACCGTTGTCCGTGCTGTGATCGGTGTAGTTCGATACAAACTTGATTGTGTCCCCCATTGGGAGTCCTCACATTCCGGAATCTTGTTCCTGCGGAGTGCCTCCACAGTATAACCGAATCGCGTTGGAATGGGGCACAAGAGCCGCCGGTCGAGCCGCTACTCGAAGGTGTAATGCTTCCTGACGTTCTTCCGTATCTTCCAGGTGCAGTTCATTCCCTTGGGAAATGTTACAAGGTCTCCCTTGCCTATCTCCACCGGCTCCCCTTCTTCGGGAACCACAACCACGTCGCCCTCAAGGAAATAGCATCGCTCCGATTCGTCATACGACCACGGAAACTCGGATACTTCCTTGGTCCAGATCGGCCAGCCGTACACGCCGAGGTCCGCGAGGCGATCCTCGCCGGGATAATGTTCGATTCTGATTTTCTTCACTGTCACTCTCCGATAGTAGGATTTTGACAAGCGTTTCTCGCTCGGGTAATGCCTTCGCTGTTTTATACGGACTGAAGCTGTCCTTCCTTCTCGATCATAGTCAGGAATGAGTCGACCACCTGCGGATGGAACTGCGATCCCGCGAACCGTCTCAATTCCTCCGAGGCCTGTTGGGCCGTCAGCGCGATGCGGTAGACCCTGGTCGACGTCATCGCGTCCCATGCGTCGGCAACCTGGATTATGTAGCTTTCAATCTGGATCTCGTCGCCCCTGGTTTTGCGCGGATACCCGGTCCCGTCGAAGTGCTCCTGCGACGCGGCGAGTATAGTAAGCTCATCCTCGAGGTAACTCAAGCCGCGAATGATCTCCTCCGAAAGCTCCGCATGATATTTGATGTGCTCGTATTCCTCGTCGGTGAGACGCCCCGGCTTGAAAAGGACGGAATCGCGGATGCCGATCTTGCCGATGTCATGAAGCAGCGCGGCCGATCTCAGCGTTATCAGGCGGTCTTCCGGGAGGCCGATCTCGCGCCCGCACCTGAACGCGTACTCCGCCACTCTCTCGCTGTGACCGCGAGTGTATTTGTCCTTCGCTTCGAGCGCCCGCACGAGAGCGTTTATGGTCTCGTGATAGGCGACGCGAAGCTGTCGAACGGCTCTTATGTGTGCGATGCTCATCGCGGCCAGAGCCGCGAACGACTGCATGAGTTCGGCGTCATCATCGACAAAAAGATGCTTGGCCGCCCGGCTGTCGAGGTAGACCACCCCCAGACGCTGCTGGCCCTTGGTGGTCTCCGCGATCAGGGGCGCCACGAGCACCGAGCGTATCTGGAAGGCCTTGACGCTCTCCGCGTTGCAGAGCTCGGGATCGCTCTGAACATCGGGATTGACCAGCACTTTTCCCTCTTCGAAAGCCTTCGTCGCTATCGTGTTGCAGATTTCGAGCTCTCCGGCCGACGGAGCGGCGGCGCCACTCTCCACATTGGACGGTTCGAGAATCCTCTTCTGCTCGTTCCACACCAGGATATAGCCCCGCTCGGCGTTTGTGAGACGTATGGCTTCGGAAAGTGTGGCCTCGAGAACTTCCATCGGGCTTTCCGCTTCGACAAGCTCCATCGCGCAATGCGCCACGATGTGAGCGCGCTCGCTGTGCTCGCCCAGATGTGCGATCGCTTTTCCGGCCCGCTCGACAAGAGGTCGATCCTTGTCGCTGACGCACCGGGAGATCGCCTCAAGCGCCTCAAGCGCCTCTTCGGCGGGCTCCAGGGCTCCGTGTTTATCCGGTATTATGGCCGGAGTGTCGTTCGCGGCTCGATCGTGGGATTGCGAGCGCCTTGCGTCGGGGCGGTTCTGTTGAGGGTTCTTCTTAGTCAAGGCGTCAACATTCTCAACTACGGTCAACACAACATACCAGCTTAAGCCGTGAGCATCAAGGTCGTGCGTTCGTCGATCCCTTTGCGCCTCAGATTCAGAGGTGCCGATATCCAAGCGGATCGCGCCGCCAGGTGGTAGAATTAAGGGGACCGCGTAAGCACAATATCCGCGACAGGGAGGACCCAGGACATGTCCCACAGAACAGAGTTGATCCTGCTTCTTGCGATCGTGCTGATGATCGGTTGCAGCGGGAGTCATTCCCCGATTTCCGTCCTGCCGTTCGACCCTCAAAGCTCGGCTCAGGGGAATCTCAGCCCATCGACGCACTCCTCCAACCATTATCTCTGGGGCTATTACCTGTTCCACTGGAATCCCGAGTGCGGCGAGATCGAGGTTATTCCCGCGAGGGAGATTGCAGTGCATTTCAATGCGCTCAAATGGCTCGAGCAGGTGCCGTGCACGAATTGCGTGGAGATCGTCTCGATCAGTCCTGATCCATCGGGCACGAAAAATGTCCAGATCAGGATCAGGCACCCGTTCTCGACCGCGAACCTGACCGGCTTCGATGTCCGGGGAATTCTGATGTTCAACGGAAGCCACACGTTTCCGGTGTCTGGACTGACGACGCCTGACAAGAGCGCCGGAGACGGTGAGTTGGTAAACGCGGATGGGTATACGACCCTCTACAACATCACGACCGAGGGAAGCGGCCCCGGGGGAATCCAGGGGTATATGCAGGGCAGATTCGCGACGGACACGCCGCCGAGCGCGACGCTGAACGGCTACAAGCGTCACGGGACCTATACTCCCGCCAATACGCGCAATGCGTTTTATGCCGGTGACAAGAGCGCGGAATGGTATGAGATCATGCTGCCGTCGACAGCATTGGTGCTTGGCTATGCGGTCGATGCAAGCTGGGTCGCGCCGACGGTCAATCCCGTAACCGACCCGATGACGGATTTCCCTCCATCGGCCAACTGCCCGGAGCCGTGGAAAATCGACACTGATCTGACCCCTATCGGCATCGGCCTCAACGACGAGGGCGGGGAGGTCAAGTTGACGGTCGATGTCTTTGACTACCAGGGGAAAGACAGCCACGATCCTCCGATGGTGGAATGCCCGGAGCTTTTCGACGGAACGAAGACCGCGACCTGGACTTCAGACGGATCAGGTTTCAGCAAGTGGGAGATCGTGGTCGGCAACGAGAAACTCGCGCCCGCAGGGGACTATAAATGCCCAGTCAAAGTAGTGGATGGTGCGAATGCAGACTCACCATGGTACCTTGACCTTACCGCGTACCAGATAGCGACTCTGACTGTCGCACCATGGGCGAATGTGCCCCCGGTGGCGATGGCCAACGCGTATCCCAATCTCCAAATGATGGGGCAGCCGGTGCAGTTTGAAGATGACGGCTCTTACGATCCTGACGGAGGGTCGATAGTCAAGTACGAATGGGACTGGGACAACAACGGAGTATATGATGACGAGGGAGCTTCCGTCAGCCACACATGGGAATCGCCCGGAGAGTATTACGTTCAGCTCAGAGTCACGGACGACGAAGGGTCGACCGGCACGCTTGACATTCCCCTTGCGGTCTCGATCGGCAATTTCGCATGGGCTAAGAGCGCGGGCGGCACGGCCTCCAGCGAAGGCGCCGGGGTCGCGGCACTCTCCGACGGCTCGACCATAGTGACCGGAGCCTTCGACGAGTGGGCTACGTTCGGGGCAGAAGAGCCCAACGAGGTCATGCTGACCAGCGGGAAGGATCAGTGGGACATCTTCGTTGCTCGATACGGTCCGGACGGCATGCTCGCGTGGGCGAAACACGCCGGCGGCGCCGGTGATGACCGCGGATATGCAATCGCCACGCTTTCGGACGATTCTGTTGTCGTCGCCGGCTATTTCGTCGGCTCGGCCAAATTCAATCCCGGTGAGCCCGACGAGGTAACGCTCACATCGCAGGGCAGTATCGATATCTTCGTCGCAAGGTACAATCCGGACGGGACGCTTGTGTGGGCAAAAAACGCCGGAGGAATAGGTTGGGCAGTGGGCTGCGCGATCACGGCGCTTCCGGATGACTCCGTGGCAGTGACCGGCTATTTCACGGAATCAGCCACTTTCGGAAAGGGGGAGCCCGCCGAGACGACGCTTGTGTCGGTCGGCTACGATGAAATTTTCGTCGCGCGCTACAATCCGGACGGCTCATTGGCGTGGGCGAAAAGCGCCGGGGGGTCGAAATGGGATGACGGTACAGGAATCGCGTCCCTTTCCGACAATTCGATTGTAGTTTGTGGGGAATTCGGTGGCTCAGCTACATTCGGGACTGGTGAGCCGAACGAGGTCACGCTAACGGCTCTCGGGTACAAGGACATATTCATCACGCGACATAATCCTGACGGCACTCTCGTGTGGGCCAGACGGGTGGGCGACGTGTCGAAAGTCAGCAATGCTTCGGGAGTCGCCTCGCTTTCGGATAATTCATTCGTAGTGGCCGGACACTTCAACGACTCAGTCACATTCGGCGACGGAGAGCCTAATGAGGTCACATTCCATTCGGTCGGCAGCGACGACATATTCACTGCTCGGTACAACTCGGACGGCACCCTGGCATGGGCGAAGAGCACGGGCGGCACGCACCCGGATGAAGCCTATGGAATCACATCTCTTTCGGATGATTCGGTCGCAATAACCGGGACTTTCTGCGTTTCAGCGACGTTCGGTCAGGGAGAGCCAAACTGGGTCACGCTCACCTCCGCAGGACATCATGACATCTTCGTGGCGCGGTACAATCCGGACGGCACGCTCGCCTGGGCAAAAAGCGCAGGAGGTCTGGAGGTCGACGAGGGCCGCGCGGTCACAGCGCTTTCGGATGATTCAGTCGTGGTAACCGGACTCTTCGGGGGCTCCGCCACCTTCGGGAAGGGTGAGCCAACCGAGACAACGCTTCAATCAGCAGGCGATTCGGACATCTTCGTCGCGCGTTTCTGTGATTGAGCGTATCCGCGCAGTAGTTGACCTCTCCTGTAACGATTCCGAACTAATGCCACAAGTTTGCGGAATTGCTTTTATTGTGATATTGTTATTTTTGTGCCGGGATGGAGGAAGGCATCTCATTCAGGGAATCCGTTTCCGCTCGAGGAGGTGCGGAATTATTGCTCAAATACACAACGATCCATTCCGATGGAGCGGAGGCATCGCTTGCCTCTGCGCAGCACTCATCACACTTTCCGGATGTAAGGGGGGGGGCAACCCCATCGATGACATGACATCCGGAGACCTCACCAGGTCGGCTCAGTCCTTCGACACCTGGACCGTATGGGGACCGGGACTCAAGCTCGACAGCGCGTCGAGCATGTGGGTTACCCCAGTCCCCACTGGCATCATTCCGGGCGATATCGCAGTAACGGACACTCTTGGCGGCCAGGTGATCTCACCCCTGGCGACAGCTTTCGTGCGGCATGAGTCCAACGAGAACCCTTCGTACATCTGGCTGAAAGTGGCCGACATCACTGGCGCCTGGAGGTACGAAGAGCGATTCTGCGCGCCTCCCGAGCTCACGCACCTCGACGTGATTCGGTGCTCGACCCCATCAGTAGTTGTGACTTACTCGCGTCAAGACGGGCAGAACAACGGCCTCCTGTACGTTCATGTGGTCTGGTCGCAGCTTACGCGGTGGACGGACATGGACAGTCAGTGGGACGTGTATTATTACAGGAAATACTTCAGAGTCACAGGCGCCGGCATATGCTGGTCTCCCAGCCCGCCAAGCGAGATCGTACGGGTCGGCACCGTTCCGACGCAGTATGACGAAATCCAGCCGGACGTGGCAGTCCAGGCCAACAGCGGCCTCTTTGTTCTTGTCTACAACTACACCGAGGTCCTGGCCCAGGGCGGCTGGGACTGGGGGATAATCCAGTACATGTACGGCTTTCCATGGGAGAACATGACCAACTGGTATGGGCCGTGGCGGCTCTCCGATGTGGATCCCCAGACACAGAGCGATCTTCCGAAGGCAGCCCCCAAGGTGGACACAGGAGCCATGAACGTTGACCTGACTCCCGGCTCCCCCCTCGTACCCTCTGCCGTAGCCGTGTGGACGGAATGCAGGCCCGCCGAAACGCTCGCCCAGACAGTCTGGATGGTCTGGTACAATCGATGGGTGCCGGTGACCCCGGGCGATCAATTGGATAACGATCAGAACATAACCGGCGACTATGCCGGAAGGCCGAAAGCGCTCCCGCAAGTGGACATAGTGCCTGATTCAACCGGCGCTGCGTCCCATGCAGTGCACCAGGCGATAGTATCCTGGATGACATGCTCGGTGTTTAATGAGCAATACGCGTTTCCCTTTGCCGTCGCAACCGTTTCCCCGTGGTTCAGCCCGCTCGAGATGTTCGGCGATCCCTACGCCCTTGTGCCGAATATCGCGAGCTACCAGATTGCGGACCCCAATCAGACTCGGCAATGGTTCGGAATGAGTTACTACCTCTCGGACCAGGATTGTAACGCAGGTGAAGTTCAGGTCCGCAACTACAGCTACAGAGTCGAGTGGAACACAGGCGCGACGACCTTTAACAGCGAGGGTCTTGCTGAGGGACCTTACCAAGATGGCTTCTGGAGTGTGGAAACCCCGTTTACAGGGTCAACGCTCTGTTTGAGGATACCGATGAATCCTCAATTCGAACAGTCTGTTTTCGGGCTTGGGTGGTTTGATCCCGAACTGACGGCGAACCTCTCGTTCGGAGAGATCAACTAGGAGGTAACCAAATGAGCGCTAGACTACTGCTACTGCTATCTGTGTCATGCTTACTCCTTGGTTGCATCTCGCCGTCCTCTAATCCTGTGGTTCCTTTCGCTCAAGTCCCGGTGACACAACCGACGGAGCGACAACAGAGTTGGGGGCAAGACTTGATGTGGGGCATGTTCGACATCGAGATCGCGAGAGATGGGGCGCAGTCCAGCGTGGCCTTTAACCGGTCCGCAACAGCTGCGTGGGGCTATCATCTCAATGCTGTCAAGCTCCTTGAAGCTTCCCCCTGCAAGAACTGTTTGAATGTGAGCAACATTCACAAGCTCGCGAACGGGGACATCTCGATTGATATCTCTATCACTCATCCGTACGACAACCCCGTTTATACGGGCTTTGATGTCCGCGGGATCATTATGTTCCCGGCATCGCAGCTTTACCCTGACACCGAGTTAAGGGAGCTGATCGGTCAACCCCCCTGGGAAGCATCTTGGGTGCACAGGATTGCCAGTTCCGAGAAAGGCGATGCTGAGCTGATGAACCCGGAAGGGTGGACCACGATCTGGGCTCCGGGATGGCCAAAAGATCACCAAGAATTCCAGCTTGAAGATGGCTACCCGATCTTCGACTACTACCCGGGCAAATTCGCATCCGGCGACAATCTGGGTACTATCAACGCATTCCGGCGCTTCTATTCCTCTGAGAATCGGCACATGTTCGAGGTTGGCAAGACAGTGACTCAGACGTACGTGATTCGGCCACCAGCGCAAGGTCCCATACAGGCCTCGTACGCAATCTACGCGCACTGGGCCGAGCCGCTCAGCATCCCTGTCTCCGATCCTGCGGTCGATTTCGGTCCTGAGGCGAACTCACCAATGCCCTTTGAGATGTGGATAACTCAGGACTCGCTCATCGATCCGGACGCCCCGCCTGAGGAGAGGGTTAAGCACATCCACTGGCATATAAAAACATGGGACATTGGCTTCGAGTACTGGGGAGCCGAAGACCGCAACCTGACCTACCACAAGGGCTTTACCAGCCTCAAACCACACCCGAGCGGCGAAGCGGACGATTACTGCCTCGCCGGATTCGACACCGATGATTACGGGTTGATCCCGGGTGCATACCCAGGCAAGTGGCCGTATCTTTTCAAGGTATGGATCCAAGATCCTAATGAGCCATGGTGGCCGCTGCAACTGGGCACTGAATGGGTCCTCGCCGACATCGAGATCGGGCCGTATGACGGGCAGTGGTGATTCTTTGATAACGCAAGGGCCGGGTTGACTTCCAACCCGGCCCAGGATCTCTTCGAATGGAGGGACCCCCAGGGCTACAAAGCCCCTGCGAATGGGTCAATACGGAATGATCGTCACAGCCATGGCTGCCGTACCGGCGGCATCCTGGTGAATGACGTATATGTCGCCGGTCACTTCGTCCACATCCAGCCTGTATGCCGCCCCTGGCACGGCGAAAATCGTGGGAGGAACGGGAACAAGCATCGAGATGCCGACGAGGGTTGGAGTGCCGCCCGTGAGCGTATAGATGTCGACCGCCCAGACACCGCCGACCGGGTCCGTCCACAGCACTGCGAGAAGGTCATCGGGCCACACGGGTTTGATGGTTCCCTGGAACCCGGAGAAATTCGATATGAATTCGCAGTCGAGCGGGATGACGTTCGGATTTCCGCCCATGAAAGAACCCATCTGGATCGTCGCCAGCAAAGCCAGCGGAGCCGGTCCGGGAGGCACGACCGCGTAATCCATCTCGTAGATCTCGACATCCCTGTCGCCGTCGATCGTCGCGGCGATGACCCATTGACCTACCGGCTGGGGAAGAGAGCTCGAGAAATTGTTGTCGGACGGATCATCGTCGATTGCCAGGGCGTAGTAGGGCTCGGGGTAGGTGATCGCGCCTGCGGGACACGGTCCGCCGGGCGTGATGTTGAAAAGCCCGGGTCCGACACCGACCATCGCCTGCGGGATGGGAGCGACCACCCCGACAGAGCCGGCCGCGTCTACGGGAGTCCCGACCGGCTGAGCGCCCATGGACGGGAACTGCAGGATGTGCACGGGATTGGCGGCCAGCGCTCCGGCCGCGGGACCTCCGCAGCTAAACAAAATGCCGCCCTGATCCTGCGTGTACAGCCCGTACAGCGGGGGCGTCATCGGCTTCGAGGGACTTCCCATGTCGAAGCCTGCGCTG
The DNA here is from genome assembly GCA_964354375.1 of uncultured Planctomycetota bacterium. Lineage (GTDB taxonomy): Bacteria > JAJVIF01 > JAJVIF01 > JAPKYR01 > JAPKYR01 > CAYGZQ01. Next base: position 66,318 of record CAYGZQ010000009.1, on the reverse strand, counting down.
GAATCAACAGCAACATCGAATGTCCCTGCGCCGGGCAGCGAGGTGTACAGGTCGTTCAGAGGACCTCCGCCAACCATGTAATGCTGGAATGCCGATGGATCCGGGACCAGTATTCCGGCCAGCTTGTTGGTCAACTGGCTGTTTGTCACAAGTATCTCACCGGACGAGCTGCCGTCGTAGTGAATGACCGACGGAATCATGTCGGGTCCGTTCGGGAACAGACCGGGAGTGGTCCATGTCCAGGACGGCGCGTTTCCGCTCGCGAACGGACAGGTGAAGTGCGCGAAGCCCATAACCAGCGGCGGGGGAGGCGGATACGGTCCCGCCAGGGCTCCGAGCTCGTCCGCAATCACCATGACCCCGGGCATGCCGAGGCTGGGTCCGGAGAGGACGGAGATATCGGGGTGCGCGAACGGATGTGCTCCCAGCACCCCATAGAACGAGTCCCAGAAGCTCGGGCAGCCCGCGACCCCCTGGGATGAGATCAGGGCGGCCTTGATCACCTGGTTGAACTGCCCTATGGGAATCGCGCTGGTATACGGTGCCGAGGCAACGTAAATGCTGAAAACCGCAGAGGAAGCTGTCGCGTTCGGAGCACCTGAGCCGTCGTTCACCTGGCACGAGAGATCCCACCACCCCGGTCCCGTAACCATCGTGTTGAAATCCACGGTGATGTCGCCTGGAATGGGATCGCCCGGAAGCGTGTAACTCGCCGGATTCCCCTGGGGCACCAGGCTCCAGGCGTAGGTCAGAGTCTGACCGGGATCGGCGTCCGAAGCAACAACGTTGTAAACGAGCTTGTCCGTTGTCCAGACCGGAGTCTGTCCGGTGGGGGTTGCGATGACAGGCGTAGTGTTCGTTCTGGTTATCGGGAGCAGCAGGTTGAGGTCCGCAGGCGGGTAACCGTCCGATACCACGCACCGGACATTGTACTGACCTACCGGCAGGACCTGGTAGTTGAAACTCAGCGGATCGCCGGGAAGAGGCCCGACAACCACCGTGCCGCTGAAGGCATCCGATACGATCCACGTGTGGGTCAGCGTGTCGACCGGGTCGGTGTCGCTGTCGGTTGCGTTGGCATTATATGTGACAACCCCCAAAGTGGCGTCGCCTGCGGTCGGTCCGGTGATGCCGGTCGATGTCGGGGGCGTGTTGATCTCAAGAGCGTTCGCCAGGATAGATGCCGGCATGCCGCACCCATTCATGAAATAGAGACCGTACATTCCCGCGGTCGCGGCGGTGAAATCGAAATCCGCCTCCGCGGAGGTCGACGAAATCACTGACGGGTTCGTCCCGACGATGTCCCCGCTCGTTCTGTGGAACTCGATAGCGAGCTGGGGTCCGGACTGGAAATTCGTGCCCGAGATCGGCAACTGGGAGACTGTATCGTTCACGTTGTAGATGTAGGAGTTTGTCCCGGACAGCGTCGGGGTCGGGCACGGGTTTGTATTCTGAACGGTCAGGGCGAACCTGGCGAATGCGGCAAGAGGCGCTCCGGTCGGATAAGGCGAGCCGAGGCCGTTGTCGTAGTCGGTGGGCGATGCGCTCTCGGCGGTCACCAGAAATTCCTGCCGACCGGTTCCCTGCGGGGTGCAACCGACTATGTCAACAGTGAAAACCGAAGAGTTGCCGCATCCGGCGCTGACGGACGCAGTCGGGAGCACATCGACATTCCCCCCGGGAATCACAGCTCCGTTCGCATCTTCCACCCATAGATGAGCAAGCTCGGCGGGTATCCCGCCCGGATTCGCTGCGCCCTGCCAGTCGAAGACCTCGATCTGAAGCCTGAGATCTCCGCCCAGATCAGTGGCGTCGACATAATAAAGCGTCGACCCGTTGTCGGTGACCGCGAGATGTATCGGCTCCTGCAGATTGGCTGCCACAGGGAAGTCGCTTACTGCGGGATTGACAACCCCCGCGGTCGCGGCGGCCCAGCTCGCGAGGATTGCGTACTGGAATCGCAGGAACGGCTTTCCTCCGGACATGGGGAACTGGATCTCGAAACGTCTTGTCAGGGTGCTTCCGGCCTTGAAACTCCCCCGCTCCGTCACGTTGGCCGCTGTCTGGAAGAACGTCGGGATATCGTCCGTTGTGCCCAGAGATTCACAGTAATACTTGTAGCCGTTTATCGTGGACGAGGGTATGAGTCCCGGTATCCCCTTCGAGCCTTGCGTGAAGCCCAGCAAACCCGTCTGTGTGAACTCGGTCGCGTTCATCCAGCGAGTGTAGCCGTCCTCGTTGATCAGGTAGGGATCGGAGCCGCTCGTGACCGGATAAACGACCGTCGGGTCATGGAAACCGGTCTTGTTGCCGTTCCCCATGAACACACCCATGACATCGAAACCCCTCAGCCTCGGCGCTCCGGGGAACGGATGGGTGAAGCTGATGTCGAGGTCGATGCGGCCTGTGGTTGCGAACTGGGTCGCATCCACGATTGTCAGGCTCAGGTTCAGAGGGTTCCCGGCAGGAGGCTGAAAGAACTTCGTCACGTTGAACGTGTACTCGGCAAGCCGAAGCGGGACGATATCGATCTTGCCCGAATCCGGATCGACGGCGATATCGTAGCAGCCCCAGATAATGCGACAGCCGTCCCGGGACTGAACATTCTGAGCCGTCAGGTCGTTCGTCCCGGTCACCGCCGGGGTATTTCCGACCGGAGACGGGGCAGTGGGTCCGTCGCCTGCCTGGGCGCAACCGAGGAACGCGAACGCAGCCGTCAGGAAAAGCGCATGAGCGATGCTGACTCTTCTCGGGATCATTGCAGAACCTCCGGATCAATGGTGTTTTTCTGTAAAACTATGGAAAGCAGCAGTGCTCTTTAGTCTCAGGTCATGCGGGACAAGAAGATCATAACATCGATCGGACCCGTTTCGAAGCGCGAGTATGATACATCATAAGTCACATTATAGCAATTGATACAACAGCCGGAAAAACGTTCCGGGTCGACGGCGCTGTCACTCGGAAACCCGGCTCAAAAGAGGGAGAAGCGCCGGGCATTTGTCTTTCGCAAGCTCGACGATTCTCGTCCGGTCGTCCGCGCCGCCCTCGCCGCGCGATAACTTCTCAACTGCGGGGAGAAGCTCACACGCAGGATCGTTGGGGAAATGTCTCCTCAATCTCTGAAGCGACGCGAGCGGGTTGAGCCAGTCGGTTTTCGGCTTCAGGGTGAGATCATCGAGGTGTCCTTCCTCGCCGATGGACAAATCCACGATTTGAGTGTCGGTTACTTTCCTGCGGGTCTGCACGGGGATTCTCCTGCAGAGACCCACGGGCGCCCACGCCAAAGTCTCGGACAGTATCCGCGAAGTCACCGCTCCGAACTGCCTCTCGACTCGCGCTCTCCGGATGTGCAGTCTCGCGTGGAGCGCCCAGAGCTTCACGACGGTGCGGAACCGCATGTTTTTCATTATGGTGCGATACAGGTTCCGCTGGATCAGGTGGTACTTGAAGAAAATCGGCTTGTCTCTGGTCGTGAGAGAGTGATGATGCCACGCGACCGCCTCGGACTCATACACTATCCTGCGGCCGAGGATGTTCGCCCGGTAGCACCAGTCGATGTCCTCATAGTACATGAAGTAGCCTGAGTCGAGCGGCCCGACCCCGCCCCGGGACATGGGCTCAAACGCGTCGGTCCTTGCCAGGAACGCGGCGAAGCAGGCGCCCATAGGCCTGTCGGAAACATCGAACTGCCCTATGTCGATCTGGCCGACCCCGCGGTTGTACGCGAGCATCAGTCCGTTCACCAAAGTGCCCGTGTTGTCGATGACAGCGCCGGTCCCTCTCCCCGGTTCAAAGGGAGGATCCGATGGGCCGCGTCCCGGCCACGTCTTGTCCGCCTTCGGCGGATAGAAAAGCGTCTTGCCTGCGATGCCGACGACATCTCTGTCGCACGATTCCAGCCTCTGAAGGGCTTTCGCGATATAGTGGGGGTCGTAGAGGATGTCGAAATTCGAGATGAGGACGTACGGGGTCCCGACCAGCCGAAGGGCCCTGTTGATTGCCCCGGCGAATCCATAATTGTGATTGAACGTCAGGACCGTGCAGTCAAGGCTTCTGAAGGATCGCACGACCTCGTGCGCAGGGTCCGATCCGCTCGAATTGTCCGCGATCAGAATCTCGGGAGCCGGGGTCTGGGCGCGAAGGGACTGCACGCACGCGTCGAGTACCGACCGTTCGGGCGCGTAAGTGACAATCAAAGCCGTTATTGGTGAGCGATCAGGCATCTTATGAAGTCCTGTCCCCGAGCACTTCCTTAAACAGTCTCTCGAACTCCTTCGCGCAGCTCAGCCAGTTAAACCGTCTTGCCCACTCGCGACCGCTGATTCCCATGCTCGAGCGAAGCTCAGGGTCCCGGGCCAGCTGCATCAGCCTGGACGCGAACTCGTCGGGTTTCCGCGCCAGGAATCCGGTGACTCCGTCGTTCACGACCTCGGGATGCGCGGCCAGACGATACGCCACCCCGGGCTTCCCGAAATACTGTGCTTCCAGGATCGGCAGGTTGAAACCCTCCCATTTGCTGGCGGTGACGTAGATGTCGCTTCCGCAGAACACATGGCGCATTTTCCAGTCAGGGTGGTTGAGAAGCGGCACAATGCCGGATTTTCTGCAAAGGTCGGCGTCCTTCTCGACCCCGAGGCCCGCCATGACGCATTTGAGCGAGCCGAACTCGGACCTTAGTTTCGGGATCAGCTCGAGAAGCTCGGCGGTGCCCTTGTAGGGCTGATCCACCGGATTGATTCGGCCCACATAGAGACACACGACATCGGAGTCTGCAAACCCATGGTCGCGGCGGAATTCCTCCCGCAGCTCCCCCTCGCTCCGACGGTCGACGGGGACCTCCCTGGGATGCTCGGGGTCCCCGGGAACAGGCTCCAGGAGCGGTTTTGGGAAGAGCCTGCCATGATCTGGATGGAGAGGGTCGTAGTGCTCGACTCCGTGATAGATCGGACGGGTCTTGCGTCTCACGTAGAACGGCAGAGCGCGCCGAGTGAATTCGGAATTGGATACAAGCGCCGCCGCCCTCGGGTGGTAAAGGTAGAACTGGGTGAAGCGCATGTAGCTCCACATCATTTTCTTGCGCCAGGAGAAGCCCGTTGACGGCACGACCCCGAACTCGTAATTCACGCACGGCCTGTCCAGGAACCAGGGGTAGTAGAAATACGGTTGGGTCGCGATAAGGTAAATGTCGTTCGGCTGCTCGTTGAAATAGCGGATATACCTTCGCGCGCGCCACTCGAATCGCGGGAAAAATCGGTGCGGCACCACCGGCGCATGAATCAGCTCGTACGGCGCGAGCGCAAACGAGCCGTCATGATTGGCCGTGTAGAGTCGAACTTCATGACCAAGAGAGGTGAGGGCGCTTGCGGTGAGATGCAGGGTGAGATCGACCCCCCAGCCGAGACGCATCCATGATGTGATGATGCCGATTTTCATAGACCCGGCCAGTCCGCCCGTTGATTATATCTTTTCCATCGGTTCCGTGCAGAAGTCCCCGTCGACCTCCATGTTGTATACTCAGAGCCCCGAAAGGAGAACACTGCGATGCTCGTTTCATTCAGCATGATACCTCTGGACAAAGGAGCCCATTTTTCGCCCTTTGTCGCCAGACTTCTCAAGATAGTCCGGGCGAGCGGTTTGCCACACCAGTTGACGCCGATGTCGACGATCGTCGAAGGCGACTGGGACGAGATATTCGACCTCATCAACGAATGTCGGAAGGAGCTGAGGAAGGACTCCGAAAGAGTAAGCATCAAGATCTGGGTCGACGACAAAGCCGGCGCGACCGACATGCTTCACGGCAAGCTGAAATCGGTCGAGGAGAAAATGGACGGAAACATGTAGCTCGTGCCGGGCATGCCGCATCATTCCTACGTCCGAACAGCCGGTTTGTGATAAAATGAAATGTTAATTCAGGCAGCAACTACCGGCTATTCCACTGTCCCGAAGCGTCTCTGAGAGGTCAACACTGATGTACAGAACCATATTCCCCATACTTCTGATTCTGGTCTTCGTCATCGGATCCTGCTCGACGCCCGCTGACCCGGTGAGTCCGCCCGGCGCACTGGATCCGTCTCCCTTTTCACAGGCAGTCCCCACCGCCGGACATCAGTTGTTCGGCATGTGGGAGCTTGTCTTTGATTTCGAGCGCATGACCGCCGAGGCTGCCCCGATGAGGTTTTCCGAAGGGCATTTCAATGTGCGCAAGTTCATGGAGAACGGTCCCTGTTACCAGTGCCTTACGCTGCTGAATTTCTCTCCTCAGCCCGACCACACGTTCTACATCGACGTGCAATTCGACCACCCCTTCCCGGGCCTGGACAACCTGACCGGCTTCGACGTCCGCGGAATCGCGATCTTCAACGGCAGCTACACATTCCCTGCGTCCGGGCTGATCATGAGCGACAGCGCGTTGGGAGATGTGGAGCTTCTGAATGCGGACGGGTACACGAACCTTTTCAACCCCATCGATTTTCCCCCAGGGAGCGACCTGCCCATCCTGACGTACACCAAGGGAAAACGGGCGACAGTACTCGCATCGCCCGCCACACTGAACGGGTTCAAGACCTATTTTCCTGACGCGCCCAGGCGGATGTTCAGGGCGGGCGAGAGCAATACGCAGACTTATCACATCGCCTGGCCTTCCGGCACCCTTCTTCGCGTGGGATATGCCGTCGACGCGAGCTGGGAGCCGCCCCTGAACAAACCGGTGGTCGACCCTGCGACCGATTTCGGCCCCAATGCGAATTGCTATGAGGCGTACAAGATTGAAGTGTCGATCGGCTCAGGGCTGATGCCCGGATGCGGTTACGCTCCATACCAGGTTGATGTCTATGATCACCAGGGCCACGACACGATCGAAGCCGTCACCCTTGAGGCCCCCGACCTCATCAGCGGCATAATCGCAAATAACTCCGGCGTCGACATGGGAGGCTTCAGCAGATTCACCGGCAATATTCCTAACGAGCTCGAGGTCGGAGAGGGCGAGTATCGGGTGCTTGTTGGAGCAGTGGACAAAAATGCCGATCCGTTCCTGGGCACTCTGACCGCCTACACAGTCACAACGGCGAAAGTCGAGTTCGCGCCGATCGAGTACGAGCATTTCTGGAGAAAGCACGGCAAGACTCTGAACAACAACAATTACAATCCGTGGGAGACTCAGATCGACACCAGCCTGAGCGAGGTCTGGAACCATCAGTTTCCGTCCGGTGTCGGGGCTGTGTTCGACAGCACTCCGACGATCGGTTCGTCTGCGGTCTACGTGGTGGTCAGCATCCCGTACGCGCAGGAGATCTGGGCACTGGACCTGAACTCAGGAGAGCAGATCTGGCATCATCCGATCAAGTTTCAGCCCGACAATATGATTTATCGGTGCACCCCTCTGGTCGGCAACTGCGAAGTATATGTGGGCGGATCGTCAGTGTTTGCGTTTGGCAGCGAGGACGGCGACCTGCTGTGGGAGTTCGAAGGCGAGGACACCCAGTATGTCAACGGCGGTCCAGTCATTGTGGACGACATCCTGGTGATCTGGGGCAGCAACGACACTCTCTATGCATTCGAAGCATTTACCGGCGGTTTCAAATGGGATTACACTGCGGAGGTCTTCCCGGGCAATCCCGGCACGCCGGTCGTGGACAACGGTACAGTGTATGCGGGCGACGCGCGGGGGTACGCTTTCGCTCTTGATTTGATCACGGGGGATGAAATCTGGAAGGTGCAGTTCCCGCTGGGCGGTCCGGTCGTCCAAAACAACATTTGGAGCGCGCCGGTGATGGCGGACGGATTGATCTGGTACGGATCGTTCAACTGCCACCTTTACGGGCTCGATCCGACCGACGGCTCCATCGAAGTCAACGTCCCGCTCGGCGATCGGACTCCCTGGGCTTCCCCGGCATTCGATGGGACGCATCTCTACCAGCCCGTCGCTTATGATCCCGACTACTGGCAGTTCTTCTCGGGGCCGTTCGGAGTTATGGCAATCACGACCGCCGGGGGCGTGGACTGGGAATTCCAGGGGACAGATACCGAGGCATTCTGGACTCCGCCCGTTGTCGCCAACGGAACCGTCTGGGTGCCGTCGGATGCCGGCGTCATCTACATGCTTGACCCGTCGACAGGATCCGAGGTCCTCCCCGGGGGATACGCGCTCGACAACCCGGTGACCGGCGGCATGAGCATCCAGGACGGAAGGCTTTACGTCATGGACACAGGCGGGAAAATGTACTGCCTGGAATGAAAGGTAACGGAGCCTCCAGGCAAGGGCGTTCCGAGGGTTACTATCAGTCGAATGCGCCCAATTGATGTTGGTCACAGCCCGCCGTATAATCTGCATTGGCGGCGGAAAGCACGGTTATTGCCCGGTTTGGGGAACATTACCTATGAGTCATAAATATATCGTAGTCTCCATCTATATTGCCATGGTAGCTCTATTGGGGCTGTCTTGTTCGGGAGGGGACGCGCTCCAAAGCGGCTTGAGCGCCCCGACAGCTCCTGACCTGAGCCCGAACAGGCAGCAGGAAGCGGAGCCATCCAACCATTATCTCTGGAGCTTCTCGAATGTGCTCGTTGATCCTGGTGAGATGGCTTTTCAACTGATACCTCTCAGGCAGGCGGGGGTGCACTGGAACGTCCTGAAATTCCTCGAACAAGGGCCATGTCTCAACTGCGTCAAACTGGCCGGATTTACTCCATCGGGCACGGGTACGGTGCTTGTCGACGTGGAGATCAAACACCCTTTCGGCAATCCGCGATTCACCGGTTTTGATGTGCGCGGCATCGTGATGTTCAACGGGAGCCATGCGTTTCCCGCATCCGGCCTTAACGCCTCCGACCGGTCGCTCGGAGAAGGCGAGCTTGTCAATGCAGACGGCTACACGACGCTCTACAATCCCGACACGTTTGGCTCGGGTCCCGGCGGCCTGCAGGGATACCTGAAAGGCAAGTTCGCCTCCGCGACCTATCCCGACGCCCATCTGAACGGCTATATCCGGCACATCTCCCCGGGCGCCGCCAATACAAGAAACGCTTTTTACGATGGCGCCTCGATTCTGGAAACCTATGAGATCGCCATGCCGTCAGGACCTTTCATCTTCGGCTATGCGGTCGATGCGAGCTGGAGCGCTCCGAGTCACGAGCCGGTCACCGATCCGATGAAGGATTTTCCGCCGGAGGCCAACTGTCCCGAACCCTGGAAGATAGCGGCCGCCGACAGCCCTGTCAGCCAGGGGCTGACGGACCTGGGCGGATCGGCCGAGCTTTCGGTCGATGTCTACGACTGGCAGGGGAAGTCGAGCCATCTCGATCCTGTTATCGAATGCCCGGACCTTTTCGATGGCACTGTCACGGCCGGGTGGCAGAGCGACGGCTTGGGATTCAGCACGTACAAAGCTACGCTTTCGAATGACAAGCTTGCCCCTGCGGGCGAATACAGATGCCTCATATCTGTGGAGGATTCCGAGAATGAATCCGCGCCGGAATGGCTGGACCTCACAGCCTACTGGATTCATACCCTCGAAGTGACGCCCTTCCAGAAGTCCGCTCCTGTCCCTCAGGCAACCGCCGACCCGAATCCCCAGACCGTTTGTGAAGCTGTCGAGTTCAGTGACGACGGGTCATACGATCCCGACGGCGGATTCATTGTCAGCTACGAATGGGACTGGGACAACGACGGCGCATACGATGAGGCAGGGAACTTGATTACACATACCTGGAACCAGGTCGGCTCGTACGAGGTCGGGTTCCGCGTAACCGACGACGATTCGTCCACCGCCGAGACTGATCTTGTTGTCGAGATACAGAACGCGCTCCCGACAGCCATGGCGCAGGCAGACTATGATGATGCGCCTGTCGGCCAGGAAGTGCATTTCACCAGCGTCGGCTCGCAGGACAACGACTGCGGCAACAGCTCCATCACTCTCTACGAATGGGATTTCAGCTTTGATGGTGACTTCAATGCTCAGGAGCAGGGATCATCCGTCGATCATGCCTTTTCGAGCGCAGGCAACTATGAGGTCATGCTTAGGGTAACGGATGATGAAGGAGGGGAGGGCTATCTGGACGCTCCGCTGATGGTCCATGTTTACGAAGGTCTACCTCCCGTGATCCATATAGGCTACGAACCACTGGATCGGGATGAGTGCAGTGAGATCATGTTCTGGGATGACGGTTCATATGATCCGGACGGCGGGCTCATCGTCAAGTACGAATGGGACTGGAACAACGATCTCGTCTTTGAGGAAGAGGGGGAGGGGGTCTCACACTCGTGGAATTCCGTGGGCACCTACTACGTCCAGTTCCGGGTTACGGACGATGAAGGCGAGTCAACAATGCTCGATTCGGCTCTTAAGGTCACGATAAATGACGTTATACCTACAGCCGGCTCTGAATTTAGCATATATGCCGCATTTATTGGAGAAAACATTACCTTTAATGAATCGTACTCTTATGACGGTGCATGCGGCGGCCAGTCGATCGTCGATTGCGGCTGGGACTGGGACAACGACTTAGTTGTTGATGAGCATGGTAAAACAGCGGTTCATTCGTGGGACACAAAAGGGCAGTATACCGTGCAATTGCAGGTTACCGATGACGAGGGAAGCTCGGCATGGCTGTTGGTGCCGATCCAAGTTGATGTATTCGCCGGCTGGGCAAGAACCTGGGGAGCTTCATACATTGATGTCTGCACTGCCGTCTGTACGGACGACTCGGGAAACGTCTATGCCGTCGGCTGTTTTGCAGGCTCTGTCGATTTCGACCCAGGGATTGACGAATACATCCTTACGGCTGTCGGAAACGGCGATGCGTTTCTCTGCAAGTATGATCCTGGCGGGAACTTCCTCTGGGCTGTGAATTGGGGAAGCTCCGATTTTGACAATGCCCTGGCGGTAGCCGCCTCGGGGGACGGCGTCTATGTGACCGGCATGTACTTTGGGACAATCGATCTCGACCCCGATCCTGATGCCGCCGATATCTGGCCTTGCGTGGGTGTCGCGGACGCTTACGTCAGCAAGTTCAACTCCTCCGGTGCATATCAGTGGGGCAAAGCCTTCGGCGGAACAGGTGTGGACACTGGGCTGGGGATCGTCGTCGGGCATTCAGAAGCGTTCGTCGAAGTCGCCGGTCGTTTTGGAGACACTGTGGATTTCGACCCGTCGGGAGGCGTCGACAACCACGCATCCAATGGTCTGTGCGATTGTTTCCTTACCAGACTGACTCCTTCAGGAGAATATGTCTGGACACAGACATGGGGGGGGACCGCTGACGACTTGGCCACAGCCGTTGCCGTCGATGCCAATAATAATACGTATGTAACCGGCTCGTATAGATCGACGGTTGACTTTGATCCTTCCATTTCGGTCGACAACTGGACCAGTGCCGGCGACTCGGATGTCTTCCTTACAGAAAGGGACTCGACCGGAGTCTACGTCTGGACACTCGCCTGGGGAGGAACGGGCAGTGAGTACGGTGCTTCTTTGACTGGGGGGAAATTGTATGCCGAAGTGTGGGTCACTGGGGGATTCACCGGCACCGCGGACTTCGATCCTACAGTGGGAGTCGATAACCGAACATCAAATGGGTCCAACGACGTGTTCGTCTGCGGCTTCAATTCAGCCGGCGTAAGATACTTCGCCGACACGTGGGGGGGAACCGGCGCTGACTACGGTTATGGGATCACATATCGAAACGATGATATACTGTTTGTGACCGGTGAATTCCGTGACCAGGCCGACTTCGACCCGGGAGGGGGAGTTCAGACTCGCACATCAAACGGCGAAGTAGACGCTTTCCTTGTGGCTTTAACCTGGAACGGCTTCTTTCTTTGGGCGGAGACTTGGGGAGGTGCCATGTACGACAGAGGTTTTGGCGTGGCTTGTCTTGATGAATCACCACAGCCCACCTTCGTGGGGGGCCTTTTCATGGGCACCGTTGACTTCAATCCCGGACCGGGTGTCGATCTGCATACCGCGCCGGGAACCCACGAAAATGCATTCGTCAGCCGCTTTCCGGAAGATGGTCAGTGGTGACGAGCTGCCGCAAGGCGCTGCTGTTTTAGCTTGGACCGGACGTCGATTACTCCAAGTGGTACCCGGGTCCGAACTGTGCATTCCCCTGGGTTTTCGTCCAGCCCTACCTGATCGTGAGAACCGACCCGTACCCCGGAGAGGTCGTGTTCGATTCCCACTGGGAAGAGGACCCGTGCGACTGGTAGAGTGAGGCAGGTTGAACGTGGAGCAGGCTTTCCGGCCTTAGAGATGCGCAAGAGGCAGGCCGTCAGGTCTGCCTTGCAGAATTCCATTCTGAGCGCGAACGCCCATATAACTCCGGTAATGCAGGAGCACGACAAAAGCCCCGGCGGCTTGTGCCGTCTAAGAACCGGTGAATCTAGCGGTCAACTTCTCGCTCTGGGCCATTACTGCACGATCTGGCAGAATCCCCCGGTAGCTGGTATTTGGACGTGTCTTTGACGCGCAGGGTCACCAGCGAGGTCGTCTCGGGGGGCGTCCTCCGCCCCCGCCGCCGCCGCCGCCGCCGCCGCCGCTTCGTCGCTCGGTCCTTGCCCGGGCTTCGTTGACCTTCAGCGCGCGTCCTTCGATCTCTTTGCCGTCCAGGGCCTGGATGGCGGCCTGGGCTTCCTCGTCATTAGGCATTTCGACGAAGCCAAAGCCACGAGAGCGTCCAGTGTCTCGATCGGTAATGATCTTCACTGTGTCGATCTCGCCGTACGGCTCAAAGAGCTCGCGCAGGATGTCCTCCATTGTGGAATAATTCAGGTTTCCCACGAAGATGTTCATGTCTCGGCTTTTCTGTTCCTTTTTCTACGTTCTCTGCTAAGTAACACCGGGGGGTATACTCGGATATTCTCAAGCAGGCTCGTATTAGATTAAGCGTGCTCCACTATGAAGTCAAGCGTTTTTCACTATTCCCAGGTTGAATTCGTCTGAAAATCCGCTAATTCCGGATTTTCACATGGATTTTTCACCTCTGAACCAAAAAATGCCCCATGTCGCATGAGTCGCTCATACGGTGGGGGGATGCGAAATTCCCGGGCATCGGGTAGACTTGGTCCGGATTCTCAGGCTTTGGACAGGAAGGGAGAAATGTATGTGCTCGATGGTTCTCAAGGAAGCACCCGATTTCACCGCCCAGGCCGTCATGCCCGACAACACGTTCGAAGAGCTTAAGCTTTCATCCTACCGGGGCAAGTACGTGATCCTCTTCTTCTACCCGCTTGACTTCACGTTCGTGTGCCCGTCGGAGATCATCGCCTTCGACAAGGAGCTCAAGAAGTTCAAGGAGAGGAACGCCGAGGTGATCGGGGTCTCTGTTGACTCGCAGTATACTCATTTCGCGTGGAAGAACACTCCCCGGGATCACGGCGGTATCGGCGACATCAACTACCCGCTTGTCTCCGACCTGACGAAAAACATCGCGAGAAGCTTCGGCGTGCTCACGGACGATGGGGTCGCGCTCAGAGGGACGTTCCTCATCGACAAAAAGGGGATTATCCGGCACGAGCTCGTGAACGATCTCGGGTTGGGTCGGAATGTCGACGAAACGCTTCGCCTTCTTGATGCTCTGATCTTCACCGAAGAGCACGGCGAGGTGTGTCCCGCGAACTGGCACAAGGGCGAAGAGGCGATGAAGCCCACCGCGAAAGGCGTCGCGGATTACCTGGCCAGACATCAGTGAAGCTTTGATCGGTATTGGCCGGTAGCTGCTACCTTTTCGTCCTCGAAAAGTAGCTGCTACCGGGGTACCGGCATTCTGGATCAAACAATGAACACAACACTGCGCGACAACATCGACTGGGTGGGCTATATCGACTGGACGATCCGCGATTTCCACAGCTATCAGACCGACCGCGGCGCCACCTACAACTCCTACCTCATCCGGGACGAGAAGACCGCGCTGATCGACGCGGTCAAGGCGCCGTACGTCGATCACCTTCTGAGGAACATCGGTGCGCTCACCGATCCGGTCAAAATCGATTTCGTCGTCGCAAACCACGCGGAGCCCGATCATTCAGGCGGACTTCCCAGGGTGATCGAAGCGCTCCCGAACGCGACACTCCTCTGCAGCAAAAAATGCCTCCAGATTCTGTCGATGTATTTCGATACGTCCCGCTGGAAAGTCCGCACGGTGGCTACCGGCGACTCGGTGGCGCTCGGAAAACGCACGCTCCATTTCATTGAGACCCCGATGGTCCACTGGCCCGACTCGATGTTCACGTACGTCCGCGAGGAAAAGCTTCTCTTCTCGATGGACGCTTTCGGCCAGCACTACGCGACGTCGTCGAGATTCGACGATGAGGTGCCCTTCTCGACGCTCATGGAAGAGGCAAAGACTTATTACGCCAACATAGTCATGCCGTTTGGAAAGCAGGTGTCGACGACTCTGGACAAAGCCTCGAATCTTGCCATCGAGATGATCGCGCCCAGCCACGGGCTCATCTGGCGAAAGCATCTGGACGAGATTCTCAAGGCCTACAGGGGATGGGCGGAGTTCCGTCCGGAATCGAAGGTTCTTGTCGTGTACGATACGATGTGGGACTCGACCGCCCAGATGGCGCGCGCGATTCTGGAGGGCGCGTCGCAACCCGGAGTGGAGGCGAAGTTGATCCACATCCGCCATTCCAGCCAGACCGTGATCGCGACCGAAGTTCTGGACGCGGCGGCGATCACGCTCGGATCGTCCACTCTGAACCAGGGGATGATGCCGATGATGGGCGCGGTCACGACATACCTGAAGGGGCTGCGGCCCGCCAACAAGGCGGCATTCGCGTTCGGGTCCTACGGCTGGGGAAAAGGCGCTTCGGAAGCTCTGGACGAATGGATGAAATCGATGGGCTGGGAAATCCTGCGGGAGCCGATCAGGTCGCAGTATCGCCCGACGCCGTCGATTCTGGAGGAATGTCGAGCCGCGGGCGCCGACCTCGCCAGCAAGGCAAAAGAGATGGCTTCCGGCTGACTGAAATGAGATAATCTCCGCCAAGATTTCTGCCATATCATTTCACCTGACGGAGGAGACGGAATGAAAAGGTATGTGTGCAACGTGTGCGGATGGGTCTATGATCCCGAGGAAGGTGTGCCGGAGGAGGGCATCGAGGCGGGTATACCGTTCGAGAAACTGCCCGACGATTTCACGTGCCCGGCCTGCGGCGCAGGCAAAGACGAATTCTCACCGGAGGAATAGGGGATACGACCTCACCCCCCCAACCCCCTCTCCATAATTATGGAGAGGGGGGCAGGGGGGTGAGGTTTTGTATTGATCCCGGCATCGCGAGCGACGGTTTCTCTTGATCGCAGGTGGTACTCGTATTCGTAAGCCTGTCGCGGTGTCTAGTAGCCGACCTCAGTTCGGAGGTCGCGCGGACGAGACAGAGAACTCGGGCTCGAATTGCACGTCGTATATGGCCACAACATCGTGGGCATAGCCGTTGATCTCTTCACCGTTCTGGACCGCTTTCCGCACATCGAGCAAATCGGTCGTTCGGTATCTTCGGAGCTCGAAGCGGTATTTCGGTGCGTATATCCAGCCCCAATCGGTCAATAGGTAGAAGCTCTCTTTGTCCTGTCTGGGCAGCAGGAAGGCGAAATAGTTGGTCGACCATTCATAGAACTGTTGATCAGGGGGACACGATCGACCGAGATTGATCCAGAAATCCTGCGAATAGAACGTATCGTCTAGCTTGCCCTTGTAGTAAAGCTCATAGTTATCAGGGTTGAAGACACTTCGAGGTTCAGTTGAGTAGTACCCATTGTCCGGATCAAGAAATGTGATCAGAATGGCCTGCCCTGTTGTCTTCGCCCTACTGTCCTCACGGCCGATGGATGAGTTATTTCCGGCGCAGTCTGAAACGAAGACCGCGACAATCGCCAAGAGGATGATAACCAGTTGTTTGTGCATTACTGCGTCGCCTCCTAACTCAGCACTTGGCACGGCGGTGTACTCGCTTTGCCCGTCAACTGAGTTTCGTAGTCTGTCTCCCAAACAAGTCCGCCCGTGTCCTCATAGATAAAGTCTACCACATACCTCTCAGGACCATGCCCGGCGTGTGGCGTTTCGGACCTCACCCCCCCAGCCCCCCTCCCCACAATTGTGGGGAGGGGGGAAGGGGGGGCGAGGTCTGAATCGTGGAGAGGGGGGCAGGGGGGTGAGGGATGGATTGCGGGGAGGGAGGGTGGACTTGACAATCCGCAGCAAGTCTGATACTATCTGCGAATAGTTATCATTTCCAAATGGCACAGCCGCGCGAAATGCTAAGGATGACCGTCCAGCGCAGGGTCATCCTCGAGACCCTTGTTGCGTCGAAGCTTCATCCGACCGCGGACGAGCTTTACGAGCTTGTGCGCAGGCGTCTGCCGAGAATCAGCCTGGGGACCGTGTACCGTAACCTCGAGCACCTTCACCAGGCCGGCCTCATCCGAAAGCTGGAATTCGCCGGCTGCCAGAAGAGGTTCGACAAGACGGTCGATGAGCACTACCACATCCGCTGCGAGCGCTGCGGACGCATTGAAGACATCGCGCGCACCGCGTCCGAAGGTCTGCTGAAAAAGTTGTCGCCGAAAACGGATTTCCTGATCACCGGACACAGGCTTGAGTTCACAGGCATTTGTCCGACTTGCAGAAAGAAGAGGAAGAGATAATCCGGCATGAGAGTCTCGATGGAAAAAGCTGTGGAGAGACATTCCCCGATGATCGACCGGGCGACGCTCGAAGGCCTGTACTGCACGTACAACCGTCGCGAGTACGTGCATCCCGACCCGCTCGAGTTTCTGTACAAATATGATGACCCTCTCGACTCAGAGATCGTCGGCCTTGTGGCGTCCTCGCTCGCGTATGGACGTGTGGCGCAGATCCTCACGAGCGTCGCGATTGTTCTTGACCGCATTCCCGAGCCTGCAAAATTCGTGCGGATCGCGTCAAAGGGGAAGCTCGGGAGGATTTTCAGGGATTTCAAGCATCGGTTCACTACGGGCGGGGAGATCGCGTCGATGTTGTACGGCGCGGGGATCGTGATGCGTCGGTACGGATCGCTCCGGTCATGTTTTGCGAAAGGTCTTTCGGACAACGATGAGACTATCCTTCCGGCGCTGTGCTTTTTCGTCGATGAAATTTCGTCGTTCGCGGCAGGCAGCTTGGGTCATCTTCTTCCGCATCCGTCAAACGGAAGCGCGTGCAAGCGCGAGAACCTGTTTCTGAGATGGATGATCCGCCGGGATGATGTCGATCCGGGCGGATGGTATACTCTCTCAGCTCGCAGGTTGATAGTTCCGCTTGATGTTCATATGTTCAGGATATCCCGAGCGCTCGGGTTGACTCAGCGTCGGCAGGCGGATCTGCGCTCTGCGGTCGAGATAACCGAGTCCTTCAGGAAATTCGCGCCTGAGGACCCCGTCAAGTACGATTTCGCTCTCACTCGTTTTGGGATAAGAGACGAGCTTGACTCCGGGGCGTTTCTCGACAGTTGCGTCGGAGAAGGAAATCGCCCGGTTGACTGATCGCCAATTGCAGACTTCAATACACCGAATCGCCATCCAATGTGAGGCGTAGAAGGAGAGAAATAATGTGCGGAAATGAACAGTACAGAATCCCCCTGATCGGCGAAAAAGCGCCGTCCTTTCAGGCCGAAACCACGCAGGGACCGATGAAGTTCCCTGACGACTACAAGGGCAAATGGGTGGTTTTCTTTTCCCATCCCGCCGACTTCACCCCGGTTTGCACGACCGAGTTCATGACGTTTGCGAGCATGGCCGACGAGTTCAAGGCTCTGAACTGCGAGCTCATCGGGCTTTCGATCGATTCGACTTTCTCCCACATTGCATGGCTGCGGACCATCAATGAGAAGATCCAGTTCAAGGGGATGAAGAAGGTCGAGGTGAAGTTCCCGTTGATCAGCGACCTGACGATGGACGTGGCAAAGAAATTCGGGATGCTTCAGCCGCAGGCATCGACGACGCAGGCGGTCCGGGCGGTTTTCATCATCGATCCCGAGGCGACCATCAGGGCCATTCTCTACTATCCCATGAGCTGTGGGCGGAACATGGACGAGATCAAGCGGCTTCTCATCGCCCTTCAGCGCTCTACGGAATTCGGCGTGGCCACACCGGCCAACTGGAAGCCCGGCGAGGATGTCATCATTCCGCCTCCGGGCTCGTGCGGAGGCGCGCGCGAGAGGGTCGACAATGCCGGCGACGAATACTACTGTCTCGACTGGTTCCTTTGTCTCAAGAAGGATCCCGGCAAATAGATCAAGAGGAGAAGATCAATGGAAGAACACAAAGGCATCGTAACGATGCACGGAAATCCGCTGACCCTTCTCGGGCACGAGGCAAGGGTCGGCGACAAAGCGCCCGACTTCACGGTGCTTGACAACGACCTCAAACCGATGGGCTTGAAGGATTTCAAGGGCAAGGTCCTCATCATTTCGACCGTCCCTTCGCTCGACACTCCCGTGTGCGCGATCGAAACGCGCCGGTTCAACATGGAAGCCGGCAACATGGGCGATGAAATCAAGGTGCTGACGATCAGCATGGACCTGCCGTTCGCGCAGAAACGCTGGTGCGCGGCAGAGGGGATCGACAAAGTGATCACTCTGTCCGACCATCGCGACGCGTCGTTCGGCACCGCGTACGGTGTCCTCATCAGGGAGCTCAGGCTGCTTGCGAGAGTGATTTTCATCGTTGACAATGGGGGAATCATCCGCTACAGGCAGATCGTCAACGAGGCGTCGAATGAGCCCAATTACGAAGCTGTTCTGAAAGCTCTGGAAGAAGCGACCGCAGCAAGTACGGTCTAAACTGGTCTCCCAGCCGTCCCCCCCTTCCCAGGGGGGACCACAGGGGGGGTATAGACATAAACTCATCAAGGAGGAATCACCATGCACCACTTCTCCGAGATCTACACACCGAAGGACTACTCTCACCTGAAGGGGTTGAAGGGGATCACCGACGACCAAATTGCCGAACACATGAAGCTCTACCAGGGCTACTGCAAACGCACCGTGGCCCTGATGGAGAAGGTCGCCAAAATGCTTGCGGAGGGGAGCACCGCCGACTCATCCTACCAGGAGCTCAAGCGTCGCGCGGGCTGGGAGTTCAACGGGATGCGTCTGCACGAGTATTATTTCGACAACCTCACTCCCGGCGGCAGGGGGAAGCTCGATGCAGGTAACGCGTTCGGGAAGTTGGCGGCCGAGCAGTTCGGCAGCGTCGAGATGTGGAAGAACGATTTTCTCGGCGTCGGCAGGATGCCCGGGATCGGCTGGGCGATATGCTACCTGGACGGAATCAAAGGCCAGCTCATCAATATGTGGATCAACGAGCATGACGTGGGCCATCCGGCCGGCGCAAAGCCGATTCTGGTCATGGACCTCTTCGAGCACGCATGGTCCGCGTATCTCAAGCCCACAAACCGGGCCGCCTACCTTGAAGACTTTTTCGCCAATATCGACTGGGACATTGTCGCCGGTCGACTGAAATAGGGCCGATCGGGTCCTGAACGATTCGCGAGAGCGTCTCGCCATAAACCTTGTGAGAATCCAGAGGAGAAGACTATGCCTGAACTGAGCAAGAAACTGCTGGAGGAAATGAACGTACAAATCCAGGAGGAGCTGTTTTCAGCCTACCTGTATTACGCGATCGGCGCGTGGTTCGATTCGATCAACCTCCCCGGCTTCGCTCACTGGATGAGGGTCCAGGCGCTGGAGGAGGTCACGCACGCGCACAAGTTCCACAACCACATCGTCGGGCGACGCGGGACAGTGGAATTTCTCGAGATCAAGAAGCCGCCGAAGAAATGGGAGTCGGCGCTGGATGCATGCGAGGCCGCGTTTAAGCACGAGCAGCACATCACCGGGCGCATTCACATACTTCTCGACATTGCCGTGAAGGAGGGCGACCACGAGGCGATCTACGGCATCCTTAACTGGTTCATCGAGGAACAGATCGAGGAGGAGCAGAACACCGACGCGCTGGTCCAGAAGCTGAAAATGCTTGCCGACAGCAAGAACGCGCTCTACATGCTTGACAGGGAAGTCGCGACGCGCATGTTCACGCCTCCTGTCTGGCTGACGTACTGAGCCATGCTCAGATCGACTTCTTCTTGAGACGCAAGCTCCTCGTGTTTTTTCTCTCGAGAGGGGAATCACTTCGCTTGCGTTTTAGTGGGGGGATGTGGAGTCCCGGGGAAGTGTGATGTCGCCGCGAGGGATGTGGTATGCGAGCTGAGCGCGGGAGATGTCCTCCCGGATCGCTTCGATGGCGTCCTCAATACCGGCTGCGGGAACCATTCCGAGGCTCCTCAGGAATTCCGGGTCCAGGCGAGAGACAACCACGATGCGGTATCTCAGAGCTTTTTCCTTCGCGGAGTAGACAGTCTGCCCGTACACAACGTAGTTCTTCGCCAGCCTCGCCCGGATGGTTTTGAGGTCGAGCGGAGCGAATTCCTCGATCGCCGGATTTCCGTAGCCGTCCGAACATCCCATCGCGTAAAGAAGCGTTCCGCCGGGTTTCAGAGCCTTGACCGCGTTGTCCATACCCTTGTGCGACTGGATGAAATTCAGGTCTTTTGGATAGCCGCCGGCGCTCGCCAGGACGAGGTCCGCCGGTGAGTCTATTTCCACCACATTGTGCGCATCGACAAAAATGCAGGCCCGCTTGTGGGATTCATCGAGTTCCCCGGCGGAGAAACAGGCGAACTCCTTGTCCGGCGTCAGGACGGCGACAACCGAGATACAGGGCCGATCTCCGAGCGCAAGCCTCGAGCCCTCGAGCATGTCCTCGTGCACCGGATTGCCGTCGAGAGCGCCCGACAAAACCTTCGGATGCCGCCCTCCTGTATCTCCCGCACCCTCGAAAACAAGGGAGTGATTGGCCGCGATGGTCTCAAGCGATGACAATCCCGGAAGGACCATCTTTCTCCCACCGCAGAAGCCGGCGAAATAATGATGAACGACCGCACTCGAAAGAATCACCAGTCCGGCTTTCTCCAACCTTGCGTTGACCCGGACAGGTGTGCCGCGAGATGTCGCGCCGCAATCCACCATTGCGCCGCACGGATCGTGCTGGATCACCTCGACCCTGTCGATCGCCGGGCCTGTTGTCTGACGGAGTTTCTCATCGGAGGCTTTCCCGTGCGAACCGAGCGCAACCAGCACCGTCACCCGATCGTCCGGGACGCCGTTTTCGTTCAGCGCGTCCAGCAGCCAGATGATTGACTGTTCCTTGCCGGAGACGCGCGTGTGATCGTTGACAACTATCAGCACGGGACCAGAAGTTCCTGATGCAAGCGCGCTGAGAGGAGGCGTGCCGTCGGGTGATTCGCAAGCGGCAAGCAGTTCCGCTCTCGGATCGCGAAGCGCGGCCATCGGACGCGGTCCGAGCGTTCGCACGGTTAGATTATCGGGAAGAGTCGCCCGGAGAGTTGTCCTGTCGTATGGGAGGTCGATGATAGGCATAACCGTGGGGTGCTCCGGACCGCCGAGAGCGTTACTGCGCGTCCTCGGGCGGACGCGCCAGTTGCCTCGCCACCGTAAGAGCGTACGCGAGAAATACTTTCCTGTCGCCGCGCGAGAACTTCCCCAGGGAGACGAACAACGGCACGTAGGGGTTCTCGGTGATCTTGCCGATGAACGCCAGCTCCTGCCATAGACGCCTTGCGAGATCAATGGGGAATCCGCCGCGAGTGGTTTCCGCAAGGTCGACCTCGATTCCCGCGGGCACACCCTCCCGGGGTGCGTGAAGCCTGAAGAGCGCTGCGCGACCCTCTTCGAGCCAGACCTCGAATCCCGCGATGGACTCGGCCCACGATATGGGATGCCCGCCGGTCCGCCAGCTCAGGACAAACTCGTCGAGGTGCGCCAGCGCCTGTCCTGTGAAGAGCGCTCGAAACGCCTCCGGCGCGGGCTCCAGATCAGGGTCAAAGGGCATGCCAACAGTGTACGTCAAAGCTCCAATCTGTAAAAGGGGAATGGTCGAGCGGGGACTGGCACTGCCTGATCGGGGCTATTGAAAGAGTCTCTTTGTGGGGCAGGCTTTCCAGCCTGCCGCCACTGAACTCTGTATGAATGGCAGGCTGGAAAGCCTGCCCCACATGCGGATATTTGCTATTTCAGGCCTTCTCAACAGCCCCCATCCTTGTGGGCTTCAGGAGTCCACCGCACGCATGATCGCCCAGACCAGTATTTCGATCTCGATCCCGATGTCTTCGATATAGTCCCCTGCGATCTCGAGATCGTCGTCGTCTGCCAGTTGTTCAATCGTTGCTGCGAGCTTTTGCACGCGTGTAGCTGCGATGGTCGCGGCGGCGCCTTTGATAGTATGTGCCGTCCTGCGGAAGGTCTCCCTGTCTTCGCCCTGCAACGCCTCGCGCAATTCGACAAGCCTGCGGGGCGCGTCCTCCATGAAAATCCTGAGGATGTCATTCAGTAAGCTTCCGTCCCCGCCTATCTGCTCCAGCGCAAGAGCCATGTTCAACACTTCGGGGACGTCGTTGCCGATTTCGCCGTTCGATGCACCCATTATCCAATAACATCGACGGACACGCGGAGTGTTTGACTGGATCAGCCCCCCCAGCGTTCATCCCTGGGAAACGGGAGGTCGTAGATCTTCCCGATGGCGGTCCACCAGGTATATGCCGACACGAATTGATCCGATCTCACCGGCTTTGCCCAGTACCAGTAGCCGGAAACCAGGATAGCGAGCATATAGCACACCATGAGCACCGTGAAAATAACTCGCCTGACTCGGCTCAAGGCGCCCTTCCTGGGCTTCGTGTCGGCGGCCTCGGTGGAATCCGCAGCGGTGTCGGCGATCGGACCGTTCGGCTCACTCATACTCGTCCCCTCCAGTCCAAACGAATATCGCCCCGAGGTCGGGCGAGTTGTAGATCCTCAGGAACCTGTCGGGGTGATTGGTCGCCCACTTGATCGCATCCGGCCTGGACCTGATATACACCGCATCAGCGCCAGACTCGCGAAGCGCGCCCTCCCATTTTTCCCCTGAGCCCGGCCAGGCGACCCATATCACCCGGTTGGTGAAGGACTGGTTCCACATCGCGAGCGTCTTCCCCTTTGGAGCTCCGTCCAGCAGCGCGATTGTCGTACCGGGATCATGCACCAGGTTAAGCGACCTGACAAAACTGCGGTCGCCGAACGAGCCCATGAAGAAATAGCGGTCGCCCTGCAGATACGGCTGCTTTCGAGCCTGCGCGATGTCTTTCACCGAGACGATGTTCTGGGGGCCTGATATCACGATACCGAGGAATGTGAACAGCACGGCCAGCGCGATCAACGCTCGGCGATAGCGGCTTCGTCCCAGAAGAGCCAGGAGATAGGCGAAGGCCGTCGTGCCGGCGGCGATGATCGGAAGATGGTATCTCGTCCAGGTGTGGTTGTATTTGAAGAGGAAAAACGGCAGAAGACAGCACAGAATGATCGCGATAACGTTCCATCTGCGACGCAGCAGCGCCCAGATGAGCGCGATCGGGATTGCCGGCAGCAGCAGGATTGTCCAGGCCTGGCCCCAGCCTCCGATCCTGTTCCCCTGGAAAAGCACCTCCTGGGGATCGAAGAAACCGTCGAGCACAATCGGCCACTCGGGTCCGCTGTTCAGAGCATCGTAAAGCTGTGCGCCCAGAAGCTCCCTCGAGAAATGCGCCTCGCCCACATCCGCCGATCCCTCGAAAAGTCTCAATCCCGCCACCTCAACGGTGTAGATGCCGGTTGGGTTGCCGGTCGTGATCCAGTTCCTGAGGTAGAAGTAGCTCCCGAAGAGGAACGACATCAGGCCGAACGTTACCAGCGCCCAGGCAATGCCCCTGAGTCTTTGCCTCCGAGTATGACGAAATCCGTCCATTCCCAGCGGGAAAAGACGGTACAGGAGCAGCAGGACAAGGGGAACGAAGAAATACACGCTGGAGCCTTTCGAGCCGAAGACAAATCCGGCGGCACAGCCTGCCAGGGCGCAGGCCGTCGGATTCAGCCTGCGTCTGGCCAGAAACGCCACGGCTGCGATCGTCCCGCCCATCATGGCAAGGTCGACCATCCCCTTCCACATCATGTGGTAGACGGTCGGTACACTGAAGACCAGAAGTCCCGCGATAGCTGCGTCGACGCGTCTCGCACCGATCCTTCTGGCCAGAAGGTAGGATCCCAGTGCCGCAGCAGGCGCGAAAGGAGCCTGCGCGATATTCGCGAACCTCTCGGTCCCACATCCCACGATAGACCACAGGAAAAGGATGTCGGTGTTCTTGGGGAAGTTGTTCACGTAGGCGCTGGGAAAATCGAAGGGACCGAGGTGCCTTTCCTGGTGGGCCAGAGCCGCCCAGGTGTAGTGATAGCCCCAGGCGTCAAAGGCCACGGGCGGCAGCAACTGCCCGAGATATGTGTACCAGGCTGCGACAAACAGCGTCAGCAGAAACAGCATAAGCAGACCGGAGGACGATCTGAGGAGATGGAATCCCGTCTTCCCGAGAAGAGTCACCTCGGCCGTGAAGCTTCCGGCACGCCTGAGGGTGAGGGCCCTGATGCCGACCGCCAGCGTAACAGCGACATTCAGCGCCCCGAGCGGCCACCATGCGACAGCGTGCAGGAAACCCGCGATGAACGTCGTGGCCTCGATCTGCCCGATCATGCATATGAACGCGGCCAGAAGCCTCTCGGCCAGACTGAACCGTCCCGCCCGGCTTTTCGCAAACCAGACCCACCATGTAAGGAAAATCAGGAAGGTCATGCACAGCCAGACCGATTCCTGCCAGGGAAGAACCATAGGGGGGTAGTATGTGCCGCTGTCTCTCACTGTGGTGAATAAGATATTACCATTGAGAACGCCGCAGGCACAATTTGCCCGCCCCATCCGGGTTCACCGAATCTCCACGCATTCAGAATGATAAACCTCAGACCCTTGATACTAATGCGGGCAAGATGCCGGGACGGATTCATTATGAGTCAGGTCCGGTGGATGCCCCAAGGATTGGTGAGAATCCACTTTTCTGTTGACACCTTTTACCCCGGGCGCAGGTGACTCGAAGCCTGGAGTGAAAAGGATTTGAGACAGACTTGACCCATCGAGGAGGGGAATTCATGAATTCCAGAATACTTGCCGCACTGTTGTTCTTGGCGGTCCTTGCAGGGGGATGTAACGGTAGCGGGGGCGCAAAGGGGCTCCACGCAAGCCCGATTGAGGGCCCCGTGTACATCACTGAGTACTCGTCCGTGGAGTTCAGCATCTTCGCCAGGGGCGACACGGGAATAGTGTGCCAATGGACCGTGGACCCCCCGGCCGCCGGGACGATCACAGGTCAGTGCGGATCCGTCATCACTTTCACCGCCGCACACGTCGCATCGGATACAAAGATCAGAATCCAGGCGGTGGTGACCTCCGATAACGGCGATCCCCAGATCAGGAGCCAGGAGTTGACTGTCAGGGTCGCCCGGGAACTCACGTCGAGCGAGATTCTCGGTCCCGATCTTCTGAATGAGTACTCCTCCGGCTCATACTGTGTGACGGCCGGGGGTGATGATGGCATCTCCTATCGGTGGTCATGTATGCCCGCCGACGCAGGGGAGTTCGTTCCACCCGATTCGGCGGACACCGTTTTCACGCCGGGGGAGGTCGCCCAGGATACGACGGTCCGGATCAGCGTCGAGGTCAACTCGTATGAATCCGGGCCGATACTGCGAACACTGGACGTCACCGTGATGAACGTGCCGACGCCGGTGCTGACGGTGGGCGCGATTGAGGGCTCCCAGGTCGTGTACGAGAACTCGGAGATGGAATACAGCGTGGCTGCGTCCGGTGACACCGGCATCACCTTCCAGTGGACCTGCGACCCTCCCGGCGCGGGGATTTTCGAGTCGCCCGAGTCGGCCACTGCCGTGTTCACTGCATCCGAGGTCACCGAGGACACCAATGCGTCCGTCAGCGTCACGGTTGTGTCGGACAATTGCCCTCCCGAAACGAGGACACAGGATATCGTTGTCAGGGCGTGTGGGTTCACCGTGGGCGATATCGTGGGGCCCGCAGCCATCATCGACAACACCACGGCATCCTACAGCGTGGACGCGTCGGGAGATTCGGGAATCACTTACCAATGGTCCTGCAATCCGGCGTCCGCCGGTCAGTTCGATTCTCCCTCGTCGGCGACCACCAACTTCACGGCGGCGGATGTCTCAAATGACCTTGCCGTCGTGATATCCGTCATTGTCACATCGGAACACTGCGGCACAATCGAGAAGGCTCTCGATGCGATCGTGTCGAATCAACCTGTCACAGTGAATGAAATATCCGGTCCGACCTCTGTGGACGAGCTCACATGGGCGACATACAGCGTGAGTGCGAGCGGGGACACGGGGATCATGTACGATTGGACCTGCGAACCCCCCGAGGCGGGCGAGTTCAATGATCCTTCGCTTGCGAGCGTGCTGTTCAGGCCGAGCTGGATCACCCAGGACACCTGCATCGTCATCCGGGTTGAAGTGTCGTCCGACCATTTGGGTCCGGTTACGAGGACACTGGATATAACCGTTCTCGACACTCCTCCCTTCGGCTGGGCTGTGTCGTGGGGCGGTGGGGGAGACGATGCCGCGAACGGCATGACTGCGGACGCATACGGAAACACATACGTTGTGGGAGAGTTCTCGGGTGCCGTCGACTTCGATCCCGGCCCGTCGACCGATCTGAAGGTCAGCACAGGCAGTTGGGATGCTTTCCTGAGCAAATTCGATCCGGACGGGGGTTATCTCTGGAGCCTCACCTGGGGCGGAGTCGGCGCGACGGACCTGACAAGGGCGCATTCGGTCAAGGTGGATCAGCTGGGGAATATATTCGTCTCGGGAGTAGCCACCACCGGAACGATTCCCCTGGGTCCCGGACTGTCGATTGATCTGCCCGACGGCCCGATCAACTTCCTCATGAAGGTGGACCCGACCGGCCAAATCCAGTGGGCTCAGGGCTGGGCGGGCCTCGGCTGGAGCGACTATCGCGTGAACTCTCTCGCACTCGACTCCTGGGGCAACGCCTACGTCACCGGCGCCTCTCAGGCGTGGCTTGCTTTCCTCAAGGCATTCGATTCCGATGGCAACCTGTTATGGGAAGTCACATGGAATGCCGCTGCGAACGCGGTGACGGTTGACGGTGCGGGCGACATCTACGTTGCCGGCGACTACACAGGAGCCGTCGACTTCGATCCCGGAGCGGGCGCCGACGAGCACGTGTCTTCAAGCCTTGATGCATACTTGAGCAAGTTCGATCCCACCGGCGCATTCCTGTGGGCGCGTACATGGGGCGGCGCAAGTGTTAATACCAGCAGAAGGAGCTTCGATGTCGCGGCGAACTACGCGGGCAACGTGTTTGTGGCCGGATCGTTCGCGGACACCTTCGACTTCGATCCGGGTCCCGGAGTATTCGAGCGCACGGCTGACGGCGCGCTTGACGCTTTCGTCACCAAGTTCGACACGAACGGCGGATTCCAGGGGGCCTGCACATGGGGAGGGCCGAGTGTCGACGGAGTTTTCGGGATAGCCGTGGACAGTTCCGGCAATATCTACACAACGGGACGCTATTCAGGCCCGGCGGACTTCAATCCGGGTCCTGACGTTTTCCGTGTGGAAGGCGATGGAACGTTCCTGTCCAAACTGAGCGGCGACGGAGCGTTCGTGTGGGCGCGAGCATGGAACTCGCTTGTGGGCATGTATGTCGCGGCCTATGATCTTGACAGCGTGTACGTATCGGGCCTCTTTCTCGGCACCACAAACTTCAACCCGGGCCTTGAGCCGGCCGAGCTGACGTCCAACGGCGGAAGCGACGCATACCTGACGAAATTCTCGCCGGACGGCGACTGGTAAGCTGTAGCACGCGCATCTTGCGCGTGGTTCTTTTCACGAAGACATGCGGCACGGGCATCCCGCCCGTGCTTTTTCTGTATCTGACGAAGACCCAGGAACCATGCGCCGGAAGCAGCACGCGCATCTTGCGCGTGGTTCTTCTGCTGGGCCATTATCCAGGAACCACGCGCCGGAGGCGCATGCTACGTTCCTCTGGTATCATGTCCCTTCGCAGGAGATCAGACTATGCAATGCAATATGTGCTCCGCAGAGGTCCAGCCGAACGCGCGTTTCTGCTCTTCATGTGGAAGCCCCATCGAGCCGTGTGCAGAGGACGCTCAGATCATCGAGACTGCCGTCGCCGAGGCGCAGGCGGTTTTTGAATCGGAGGTCGGGGATATCCCGGATCAGGGCGATGCGTCCGAAAAGAAGAAATCCGTCCGCCATCGACTCAAGGAAATGGGCAGCGCTGTGCTAAAAGGAACCGATGGCGCGATCAAGTTCGGCAAGCGCGTCGGCGACGGGACCTCCCGCGCGATCGACACGACCAAGAAGGTGTCCTCTGATGTCTCAAAGAAAGTCGGCTCGGCTATCGAGGCGACGAAGGACTTCGGCGGGGAAGTCGCCGTAACCGCAAAGAAGGTGGGGGAGGGCACCGGGAAGGCCGTGAAGCGAACGAAGGAGACGATCCAGGATCTGGGTCAGGTCGGGGTGATCATCACCCAGCGGGCCCTGGATGTCGTCAGGGCAAGCCTGAGGGCGGTTGAGATTGTCGATCAGTATCTTGTGGACCGGAATTCCAATTACGAGGTCGGGAATTTCATCACGGGCGTCGGCGTTCCACCCTACCTCGAGATAGAGTTCACGAAGAGGTCGGACGACATCACGTCGGAGGAAAAACGCCTTATACAGGCCGTAAGGACAGCGGGATTGTCCTGCTCAGCCATAGGACAGGCACTCGAAGCCACTGTGCAGAGCCACGCTGCTCAGGGGGAACAGCCTGCTGACAAACCCTCAGGCGAAGGCTAAAAGAATTCCACCGAAGTTGATCCTTAAGCTGCGATGGGTCGATCGTAGTACCGGAGAAGAACGGGTTTGACCTTGTCATGCAGGCTTCGAAGGTGATTCCAAGGAACCTCTCCGTCGAACTGCAGTCTCCCCAGAACAATCGCCGGATGTCTTTGGACTGACAAAGCGAACTCACGGATCTTCTTACCGGAGAAATAGGGTCGAGTCCGATCAACGAAGGACCTGTACTCACGGGCGTCGACAAGCCAATCCCGGGCCATCCTGTCTGCTCTCGCCTCCTCCCTGCTGACCGACCCTTCCCTGTCGTATATCGTGTCCAGGAATGCTCCCTTGTGGTCAGCCACAAGATGAGCCAGTTCGTGCATCAGGGTGAACCAGAAGGAGTCCAGTCTGTCGTAGCGAAGGCTCAGCGCAACCACAGGATTGCCGTTGATCCGAAACATGGCGCCATCGAGGAATGTCCCGGTCAGATGCGGCACAAGAGCGAAACGAATACCAAGCTCCAGAAGAAAGTGCGGGACTTCGGCCATCGATTGGAGTTCCGTCGAAAGCTCCAGCAGGCCCGGGATCGCTTTCTCCAGCGCTGCGCGGTGAAAATCCCCAACCTTCTGCGGCCTCACCAGATGCTCGACTCGCTTGACCCAGGCCATGAGAGCCCTTTCCTCTGGAATGCCGTAGCTCGACCGCCTGAGGGCCACTGCGCATGTGGGCCGTTCATGCAGAGACTTGATCTCAAGAAACGCCTTGACCTTCTCTTCGAGCTTGTCGATGTTGTCCGTATCTCCGATCCAGCCCTTGCGCTTCATCTCGCGAACCGGAGCCAGAGCGTAAAGACGGGCTCTCCGGTCAATCGTGTCGGCTTTGGGATCCCTCAATGCCAGCCAGAGCCGGTAGTTGGCCTCGAGATTGCTCCAGAATTCCGCGGAAGTGCCGAAGGCTTGCGCGAGCTCGATCGCAGTGTCGGAAGTGATCTCCTTCTTGCCCGCGATGATCTCACTGATCGCCTGTTCCGGGCGATCCATGATCTCCGCAAGTTCCTTCTGAGTCCATCCCCGGGCCTCAAGCTCCCTTCTTATGGTTTCTCCTGGAGGCGTCCTTCGGTGAGGGGCTCTTTTGTCATTCATAACCATCTAAGGAATCCTCGCCTTTTAGTGATAATCCTCGATGCCTTCAATCACGATGTATAAGCCGGCGCTGTCTCGCTCGATCCGCACGATCAGTCGAAACTGATCGTTCAGACGAAGCGAATGCTCGTCTCGGGCTCTCGCGCTGAGTTTCTCGAAGTGAAGGCCTTTCAGGTTGTACAGGTCTCTGACGTCGCTTGCCGCTTCCAGGTCGTCGAGCACTGTGAACAGGTCCTTCTCAACGGCGCGGAACTTCTTCTTCCATTTGCCGTTGCTGTAGAAGGCTTCGAGCTTCCTGTCGGCAAAGCGGAATCTCAATCCCTTATCACCATCCTACCACATTGGAAGGAGAATGTCAATATAGCTAATCACCCATAGGGTGAATAGCTTATTGACATCATGTGCCTCATGCTCGATCCAATGCCTGAGCCAGGTCGTCGATGATGTCCAGCGGATGCTCCGCTCCCACGCAGAGACGTATCAGGTTCGGCGGTATCCCGGCGGTCTTGCGACTCTCCTCCCCCTGCTGCTGGTGAGTGGAGATCGAGGGTATGTTGGCGATCGACTTGATCCGTCCCAGATCCGTCGCGCGCCAGATTCTCTGGAGGTTATTCAGAACCCGCCGCGCGTACTCGTGACCCTCCCTGCAGATGAAGCTCAACAGGTGCCCGTAGCGATTCACCCGCCCCCCGTACACCTCGTCGTACTCGCTGTCAACAAGCCACATGTATCTGCTCGCGAGCTCGTGCAGAGGGTTGCTCTTCAGGCCCAGGTACTCGACCCTCTCAACCTTCGGATGCCCTTCCAGGAACTGCGCCACCTGCATCGCGGAATGCGACATCCTCCCCACCTTGCTCCTAAGCGTCCTCAGATCGTTCAGCGTCAGCACCGCATGGAACGGCGACAGGTTCGGTCCGAAATCCCGGTTGGGGAGAAGTTTCAGGTAGCCGGCGTAATCGTCCTGACCCTCCCACGGCACCGATCGATAGTAGAGACCCTTTTTCGCGATTACCGCCCCGGCGATTCCGAACCCCGACGATGTCATGGTCTTGGTCACGGAGTGAACGACGATATCCGCGCCGTGCTCGAACGGTCTGAGAAGCGCCGGCGTGGCTATGGTCGAATCGACGATGAGCGGTATCTTGTGGCTGTGGGCGAGGTCAGCGACCGCCTTGATGTCGAAAAACCTCTGTCCGGGATTGGACGGCAGCTCGCCGAAAAGGAAGCTCGTGTTGACGTCGATCCTGGACGCCCACTCGTCGAGATCGGCAGGGTCGTCGATCCATCGGCATTCCGCGCCCATCTGCGGGTGACGCACGTCGAATAGCATGTACGTGCCCCCGTAGATCTGCCTCGATGCGACGAAATTCCACGGTCCCGACTGCTGCGGCTCCATCGCCAGAAGCGGCTCGGTGGCCGAAAAAATCGCGCTCATCCCGCTCGACGTGCAGCAGCAGGACGCCTCGACGTCGGAGCCGTACGTTTCAAGAAGCATCAACGTGTCTTCGAGGTAGCTCGTGGACGGGTTCGCGATACGGGAGTACGCCCATGCAGGGATCAGGTAGGCCAGCGCGGCCTCCATCTCGTCAGCGTCATGCCATGCCTGGCTGGACGACATGAAAATCGGCTCGATGATCGATCCCTGGTTCTTGTCCAGCGCCTCCTGAACCGTGTAAAGTCCGTGAACGGCGATCGTGTCGAACTTCCACTTCTTCACCACCTCCCTGATGTAACGCTCGCGCTCGGCAAGCTTCTCCTTCGCGGCGTCCACATATTTCTGCACTCCGGGCGACAAATGTCTCTTGGTGTCCATTCTCACAACCTCCGATTTGCTGTCGGTTCCGAGTCCTGAAAGCCGTCGATCCCACCCGGCGGGGCCATTCCCCCATTCCTCAACATAACATCAGGGAGAGTGGCGGCAAAGATGCCTGCGCTTGATTTGTTATAATGTTAGCAATAATCGACTTTTCCGCAAGCGTCAGATCATGCAGCTACGCGAGCCATACGAGAAGCTGGCGATTCCGCCTACCGAGTGGATAAAGGACCTTAAGTTCCCGCCGCCCGAGCGGATTCGCATTTGCGACACGACCCTCAGGGACGGCGAGCAGGCGCCCGGCGTGGTGTTCACTCCGCTGCAAAAGCTGGAGATCGCTGAGATGCTCTCAAAGCTCGGCGTCCATATCCTCGACCTCGGTTTTCCCGCCATCGGTCCGAGCGAGCGCGAGACCCTGTCGCTGATCGTCAACGCGAAGCGCGCGGGACGTCTCAGGCGCGACCTTGAGCTTATGGTCATGTGCCGCGCGCTCCACTCCGACATCGACACGACCCTGGGCGCTCTCCAGCAAACCGGGGTCTCGCTGGATGATGTAACCCTTTTCATCTTCACCGCGGGAAGCGATCTTCACGTCAAGTACAAGCTCGGCAAGATGCTTCTAAGGACCGAGGGGAAAAGCGAGAATGAATGGCTCGATCTGCCGGTGAAGTGGTATCGGGACGCCAACAAGCGACTGTTCTCGGAAGCGATCCGTTACGCGCGCGAGAGGGGCTTCCAGCGAATCGAGGCCGGAAACGCGGAGGACGGAAGCCGCGCGGACATCGAATACATCATCGAGTTGGGACGCGAGGCATTCAAGGCCGGTGCCATAAGGCAGTCGTTCCCGGACACAGTGGGAGTGTTCACGCCCGAGGCTGTGCGCTACTACGTGGGCCGACTCGTGGAAGCGTTTCCGTCAACCGATCTCGTCGTGCATTTCCACAACGATTTCGATCTGGCGACGATCAACACGATAACGGCCCTGAGCGTCGGCGCGACCATCCCGACCGTCACGCTCGGGGGCATCGGAGAGCGCGCCGGCAACGCTTCCCTGCATTCGCTCCTCGCCGCGCTGAAAGTGCTTTACGGAATCACTCTGCCCGGCATTC
Organism: uncultured Planctomycetota bacterium; assembly: GCA_964354375.1. Lineage (GTDB taxonomy): Bacteria > JAJVIF01 > JAJVIF01 > JAPKYR01 > JAPKYR01 > CAYGZQ01. The sequence continues at coordinate 33,423 of CAYGZQ010000009.1, read as the reverse complement.
GGTACGACCTTATCAATGAGGCCACACGGCTTGCCAGCAGGCTTTCCGGAATACCGATGCAGCCGCACGAGCCGATCGTGGGGACCAACGTCTACGCTCACGAATCGGGGATTCACACGGCGGGGATCGTGATCGATCCCAGGATGTACCAGGTGATCTATCCGAAGGATTTCGGCGGGCAGAGGCGTTTCGTTTTCGGCAAACATTCGGGCACAGCGGTGGTCGAGCACGTGCTCAGGTTCCATGAGGGCGAACTGAACGCCGCCGGAGTGGCCATAACCGAGGACCTTGTCAATCGCGTGCTCAACGAAGTGAAAAGCATGCGCGAACAGCAGGCCGCCATGAGGCGGGTCGAGAAACTGGTGGACTCGATCTACGAGAAGATGGCGCAGCTCGGGGTGTCCGAGCGCGATCTGGTGGAGCTCGCCAAGCATCTCGGCAAGGAAGGCGGCCTCGGCGCAGCAACATTCTGGTAGACTCCCGCCCGCAATCTCCTCAGGAAAGGCACGATTTCAATGAAGAAAGAAAGCTCGCTGGTTTCAAAGCTCATTATCCCGATCATTGTGATCCTGTCTCTGATCGCGGTTCTCGTGGTTTCGAGGAGACAGCCGAATCCGCCTACGAATCAGTCAGCCTCTACGTCGACGACCGAGATATCGCGACCTCTGTACATCGAAGACATCGCCGGTCCGCACTCGGGGCTGAAAGAGGTCTACTCGACTTCCTGCCAAAGCTGCCATGACGATCAATACAGCGAGTGGCGCAGAAGCCCGCATGCGTTTTCGGCATCAGGCGTGATCTTCCAGACATCGCTGGAGCACGCGGTCGCGAACGGGGGGCGGGAAGTCGCCCAGGGATGTTTTGGCTGTCATGTCCCCATGGACTGCGAGATGTACTCGCTGCTGCCGGATGATGCACTGAACGAGGATTCGATGGAGATTCGCGACGGCGTTGGCTGCTACGCTTGCCATTCGAAGCAGGCTATGGTGGCGCCTTGCCCGGAAGGCGCGACCGGCGCGGCGATTCCTTCTCCCGCTTCGCCCGAGTTCTGCGCGGCGTGCCACAATCAGAAAGAGCCGGTTCTTGCCGTTCTTGATCCAGAACTCGCGCAGGCGCATGGCGTGACCGATCCGGGCGGGAATCCGTACGCCGAGTGGCTTGAGAGCGAATATTCCCAGCCCGGCGAGAAATATAGAACCTGCTTCGACTGCCACGGTCAAAAGGGAACCGGTACCGTTCACTGCTGGCCGAAAGACGAGCGAGCAATGCTGTGGGAAGCGTACACCGTGGAAGAGCTCCCTGTGACGATAGATGCCGGAGAAATGACAGCCAGGATCAGGGTCACGAATACCGGTGCGGGTCACAGGTTTCCGACCGGCGATCCCGGACGGATGGTGGTGATCACCGTGAAGATAGTTGGCCCAGCAGGGGAAGTGATCGCCGCGAGCGACACGATTCTCGCAAGGTACGTAAGCCTCGAATTCTGCGCGGGCGACACTCGGCTCGCTCCCGGTCAGAGCATCGACGCAACTGTAACGGCCAAGATTTTCCCCTGGTCAAAGGACGAACTCGATTTGAACTGGTCGATCGGGTACGGGTACGATCCGATCACCCTGGCTTTCCTTCGGGGCCTCGGGCTCGAACCGGAGAGTATCTTACTGGAGTAGCCTATCCCCAATCAGGAAACCGGCTGCTATTCAGGACGGAACAGAAAGACATCCCACGTGTCCGAGCCGAAGTACTGACCTGCGCCGTTCTCGTAGACATAGGTGAGTCCGCGCGCTGGGTTCTTCACGACCAGGTATTGGTTCTTGCGGTCGGGTCGCACGTATACCGCATGGAGAGTGCCCTCCCAGGTGTATTCAACCACTGCAGGCAGGTTCTTTTCCATCAGCTCGGCGAAACCCATCTTCTTCTCGTCAACGATGAAGCCGTAGTAGTTCCCCACCGTCTTGATACCCTCCGGCGAAGTGCCCTTCGTGTCGGTACCCGAGATCCACGCAACTTCGCCTGCACCTGCGTCGACGCCCCGGTCCTTCAGGAGCATGACAATGCTGCACGGGACGCAGGAAAATCGAGTGTTCTGGACCAGGACCCCGTCGCTGTCCCAGTTCGCACCCTGACGGTCGATTGTCCAGACCACGTAGCCGCGAACCGCCAGCCGCGTTCCCACCCAGACAAGCACGAAAAAGAGCGCGACCAGCAGAAGCGGAATCCATCCGGGAATCTTCCCGGAGGCGCGAGAGGCTGGTCGTCTTGTGGATTTGATTTTCATAAGAATGAATAATTCCTCTTCAGCTTGGATAGATGGACATAGGTATTGCGGGGTTTCCGTGGCGCCCGTACGTCCGCCACGAGCTTGACGAGGGGCGGACGGACGGGTGTCTCAACTCACAGAGAAGCACTTGGTCGGTGTTCTCAACTCTGCTCTTTGATCTCGTGAACCGCATCATTGAGGGAAATTCTTCATTGGATGAGGCACCCATCCGCGCCGGAGACGGGCGCGTATGGGCGCCACGAAGATCGTTATCAGTGTAAAGAACCCTGTCGGCGGAGATCAGTCAGGCCGGCTATCAGGCCGAACACAATGATCAGGCCGATCGCCGACAGTATCCAGCCCAGAAGCAGAAACCGGGAGGTATATTTGAAGACCACATCGTGCGTGCCGGAACTAACCTTCACCGCCTTGAAAACAAGATTCGCGCGAAGCAGTTGCGCAGGATTGCCGTCCACCGTCACGCTCCATCCCGGATACCATGCGTCGCGCACAAGAAAAATCCCGTCGTCGCTGAGAGAAACCCTTGCTGAGTATTCGGTAGGGCTGGTCCAGTGAGCCAAGCTCACTACGGATCTCCTGTTCACCTCTGTATCGGATGAGTCTCCGCTATCGCGAGGGGGATCGATTGCTCCCTCGATGAATACCTGCATTTGGGCCGGATCATCCCGCATGGCCGAAAGAAAAGCCTCGCGGACACTGACCTCCGTCGCGAAGTCCGGGGCGCTCGTCCAGTCCCAGAACGTTGCGTAGGGGCGTACGGGCGAAAAACGCGGCTTCTCCTCTCCGGGCACGGGAGTCTCGCGGCAGTAGATAAAATACGGGACGTCGCGATTGTGCCAGGACGGATCGTTCAGTCGAGTCCATCCCGGGATTTCGACATCGCCGTTCTCGGTGACGATCCAATTCACGCCAAGAACGGTGAGGAGATACTCCCAGCGAGTCCCGATCGGTCCTTTCACAGTGTCGATCTCTTCCCAGAGATTGCGATGCACAAGCCACTCCCACCGCGCGAGCTCCAGGGGGAGGTCGGCGTTGCACACCGTGAGGTCCTCCATCAGCCCGGCGTTCGCGCTTCCCAGCTGATCGATATGAGCGTGGGAGCCCCCCTGGAGTGCTGCAAGGCCCCGCCGGAGAATCCTCTCATGCGCTCGTACACCGGCCTTCGTCCGGATCGCGATCATTGCGGCCTCGTCCGCCGACGGCGAATTGTCCCGAATGTAGATGAGATCGGCACGATCGGGATTCCATGACGATCTTATGAGGATGGTCTCTGAGGACGTTGTCTGGAAACCGACGATCTGCACAGCCAGCACGATCATGACGGCCAGGGCGACCGGAATCCGCGACCGCGTGAGAAGACCGACAAGAAAGCCCATGAAAAATATCAACAGCATCCCGAGCATCAGCCCCAGGGCTGCGCGAGTTTCGAGATATTCCGCGCGCTGGGTGATGAACGGACCCGTCAGGACCGCCATGAGGGTGAGCTCGATGGTGAACAGGGGCATGCGTCTCCTGCGCTCGGTCAAGTCGCAGGCTTCCCTGAAGGGGGTCTTGAGAACCATATCCAGGCCAAGCGTCATGAGAGTGATGATCGCCATGGCGAAATACCCGCCCAGACGTCCGTGCCCGCGAAAATGCGCCAGGGGTCCCCACGATGTCAGCCATCCGCCGAGCGGGACATTCGATCCCATCGCCAGATAAAGAAAAATCAGTCCCGCTACCGTCAGCGGCAGCGCCACGTGCAACGCCTGGGGGGGCAGATTCCTGCGGAACCTGAGAGCGTATCCCGCGAGGAGAATCGCTATCGGACCAACGTAGATCGTCGTCGACAGGTACGGCAGGAAATGGTCGAGCGAGTAGTGATAGGCTGGGAAGATGAATGTCGCGAAGAGGCGGAGGGGGTAGAGCCACAATCCCTGCTTCGCGAATCCTGCGTCGAGCGACTGAGTCCCGCGCTCGCTCAGCGGGATCAGCTCAAGAGTGGGAAGGAGCTGAACCGCTGCCACGACCGCCCCGAGACACGCGCCGATCGCCAGGGGCAGGCACATCGACATGAGTATGCCTTTCCATCCGGACCTTCCCGAGAAAATCGCACGCAGGAGAACGTAGACGAGCGCGAAGAGCCCGGTGTAGACAACGTATTGCCCCTGCCCGGCGAAAATCATGCACGCGAACACGAGGGCGATCAGTCCGCCTCGACGCCATGGCTTGTCGCGGGATCCAAACGGTTCGAGAAGCATCATCAGCAGCGGCGCGAGGATGAAGCCCTCGAGGATGTTCATGTTGGCCTTGTTGAAGTTGACCGTCGCGCCCCATTGATGCGCCACGCCGCCGATAAATGCTGCAAGCGGCCCCGCCCCGAGCCTTCGCAGCCACCAGTAGAAAAGCAGTCCGGCGGTCGACAGCAGCAGAAGCAGAACGAAATTGTAGACGGTCAGGAAATCGGCGGGAATCAGGAACAGCAGGTTGAGAGGATAGAAGATACCGGCCTCGCCCTCCGCAAGCAGCGGAAGACCCCTGTCGAGTCGATGCTCCCAGAGCGGCAGATGCCCCGAGCGCATTGTGGCAAACGCCGCTTCCTTCAATGGCTGATTGATGCCGGTGTGATCGAACCCCGCGAACGTCGCGTAGCCGGTGGTTAAGGGGAAGTAGACGATGAACGGCAGGACCAGAAGGAGGATGACAGCCGTCCAATCGTAAGCCCGCGCTCCGAGTCGTTTTCGAGGCTCGACCATATCGGACCGTGAGTATAACCCATAACGTCGGGAAAGGGACAGGCAGAAAGAAGAGGCAGGTTTGATAGCCTGCCCCACATTGTCGAACAAAGTCGGGGTTTGCCCTTACTGCCCTAGTTGCGAGAACTGGTCCTGGAAAATATTCGATCTCACCTCGAGCGCACCGTACATCATGCACTTGACTTGCCATTCAAACGAGCCGACTGCCGGGGGAGTGTCCGGATTGCCGTCGCCGAAGGGTCGCGGGAGATTGGGCCAGTTGTGATACGTGGCATCGACATCGTTGTTTGTGCCGGGGACGATGGAGTATTTGTTGTAGTCGCTCGTCTGGAGAGTGGTCAGGTCGCCGTACACGATTATCCAGTAGCCCTTGCAGTACAGGCCCTGCTCATTGTTGAAGTTGAAGGGGATGTAGGCGAAATCGCCCTGGGGGTAAGTGGCTTCGTTCCAGATCACATCGATGGGTTCGTACACGCCCGTGGGAGCGGGCCTTGCGGCGCAGAGGCCTGTCCTGGTCTCGCTTATGGAGGTGAGATCGATATCCACCCACCGGAAATCGTTAGTCTGTGTGTCGTAGTCCATGAGAATGTACGCGACATTCACCATGGGTACGCCGGGGCCCTTCATCGGGTTCAGGGGATATGCATCCAGTTGGCCGTTCAGGACGAGCTGGTCGACCGGACGCATCGGACCGTTCCCGTAGGTCTTTTCACCCACACGATTGCGGAAGTAGGAGATAGTATCGGGCGGGGACGGTAGCTCATCCCGGTAGAAGTCATCCTGAAGGGGATTTATGACATCCTTCAGGGCAGGTCCCCCTCCGATGATGCCGTTCCCCATCCTCTTGACCACCTGCGGGACGCCGGGGATCGGATCATCCGGCTCAGGCGGGGTGGTGTTGAGGCTTCCGGAATCCGGGAGGTTGTTGTGGTAGACGGTCAATGCGGGGTAGAGCCCGTTCTTGCCCCGGGAGTAGTCGTCGAGGCCAAGCTCAATCAGGCCCACATTCGTCTTGACTCGAGCCAGGCGACTTCTCTGGCTGGCCTTGGAGTAGATGACGGCGCTGATGGCAGTGAGGACGCTGATAATGACCAGCACCGTGAGCATCTCGATCATAGTGAAACCGCGTTGGGACGAAAGCCGTTTGGGTAACATCAGGAGAACACCTCCGAAACGATAAGACAGGGAAAAGTGGAGAAGCTGGCGGTAAGGACCTGCCGGTATAGCATAGGATACATTTGCGCGTCTACCGGTTTGGTTTGGGGCAGAGTTTCCTGAGAGAATGCTTTATGAAAGGCACCCCCGCACGGACACCCGCCGGAAGAACCGCCCTCAACCTAAAGAAACCACAGGGCGGTTAGCCTGTCAAGGCTCAGGGAAGGATTGTGACGAGGTTATCCTGCGGTCCAGACTACGTAGAACTCGTCGTTCGTCAACGCGAACTGGTTACCGTCCTCCGCCAAACCGACCAGGAAGAGCAACCGCACCTTGAAAGTCTGACCCACCGAGCCGAGTTCGCGTTTCTCACCCCCGGCATAGAAGAAACTCATGTCATGGTTGAAGCGGAATTCGATATTCATGTTTGAGCCGTCGGTCCAGACCAACCCACCGTTTTCGGCCATGTTGCAGTCGGTCAACAGGGCGGTCTCGCCGTTGTCCATGTTCTCGATTGCCATCTGGAAATCCAGAAGGTGCGTCAGGCTGGCTAGCGTTGCCGGACGCGACAGCTCGAACCTCAGGGAGTATGTGCTGCCGAGCGGGACATTGACGGTCTCCCCAGCCTGCACTGGAACATTCCCGATGTAGAACCTCTGTAGAAATCCATCGGACCAGTTCGATTCGTTATCGTCATTGTCGTTGTTGCAGCCTACCAGGGGCAGCATCAGAAGAATTGCGCCAAGCAAAAGCCATCCATATCGGGTTCGCATCAGCAACCTCCGTACTCACGCCTGTAGGCGTTTGATACGATCTAGTTCTATTTAATATCGCCCGGAAAGTCCGGACTTTCCACCGCCCGCTTGTCCGCGTAGTATACCATAACACCCTACCGGAAAAAAACCACCCCGGATCCGCGGCTCAGAATCCTATCGGCGCTATCCCGGCCGCGAACCTCGTCGCGTTCACCAGGTTTATCACGCTCTGATCGAAAAGCGCTATCAGCGGATTCGGGAAAATCCCGATAAATATCATGAGAAAAATCAAAGGCAGCGTGGCCACCAGCTCACGCCCGTCCATGTCCTTCAGCCAGTTCCAGCGTTCGTTGAACGGCCCCATGAACACGTTCCTGATCATCAGCAGCATGTAGCCCGCTGTTATGATGATCCCGAGAACCGCTATCGGTGCGAGCACTCGGAAAAACACAATCCCGCCCTTGGTGACGAAATCGGTTTGATTGACGGCGCCCACCAGGCTCCAGAACTCTCCCCAGAAGCCTGCGAGGCCCGGCAGACCCAGGTTCGCAAGGCTCGCGATTATCATAAGGATCGCATAAATCCGCATCTGGGGGAGCAACCCTCCGAACGCTTTGATTTCCCGCGTGTGCGCCCGATCGTAAATAACCCCCACAAGGAGGAAGAGGCTCCCCGAGATTATGCCGTGATTGATGATCTGCATCTGCGCAGCGTTCATGCCCCATTTGTTCAGGCACGCTATGCCGAGCAGCGCGAATCCCATGTGACCGATCGACGAGTACGCGACCAGTTTCTTCAGGTCGGTCTGCGCCATCGCCACCATCGCGCCATACACGATATTTATCACCGCCAGCACTCCAAGCACCGGGGCGAGGTGGTAGGACGCCTCGGGGAAAGTCGGCAGGCTCATCCTCATGAGGCCGTAGGTCCCCATTTTCAGCAGCACTCCTGCAAGCAGCACGCTGATCGCGGTGGGCGCTTCCACATGAGCGTCGGGAAGCCACGTATGGAACGGGACAATCGGGACCTTGATCGCGAAACTCAGGAAAAACGCCCAGAATAGAAGCGTCTGCCAGCGGTACATCGACGCCGTCCCCAGGTAGGTGGGGGCAAGGTCCTGCAGCTTCAATATGTCGAACGTCTGCTGTCCGGTGAGAAAGTACAGCGATATGATTCCGACCAGAAGGAAAACCGATCCGAACAATGTGTACAGGAAAAACTTGAGAGCCGCGTACTCTTTCCTGGGGCCGCCCCAGATGCCTATCAGAAAGTACATCGGCACCAGAACGAGCTCCCAGAATACGTAGAACAATATGTAGTCCAGAGCCGCGAAGGTCCCCAGCATGCCGACTTCGAGGAGAAGGAACCAGCTCATGTATTCCTTCAGCCTCCTGGTGATGTTGAACGAGGAGATGACTGCAAGCGTGCTGAGAAGAGTCGTCAGGAGTACCAGGGGGAAACTGATTCCGTCGACGCCCAGATGGTACTGGAACTTGGCGATAATCGATTCCTGCTCACCCACCTCGCCGGCGGGCCGATCGGTGATAACCACCCACTTCCTCAGCTCCTCGAACTGCATCTTGGGATTGGACCGGTCGTAGAGGAAGTGCTTAACCAGTTTCGGCCTGACGGTCTCCTGTCTGCCGTTGACATCGAGCTTGTAAACCCCTTTGACGACCCGGTAGGACGCCTTGTCTCCATCCTCATTTCCAAGGGGGTTGTAGGTTCCGTCACTGCGAATCGCGAGCCGGTTACCGAGCTGATCGGTGTAGATTCTCTGCCCGTCGGAGGTTCGGGCGGCGCTGTAGCCGAACAACATGACCAGGGAAAGTGCAAAGGGCACAAGGGTGTAGACGAGAGTGTTGAGCCTGATGAAAAACCTGCCCTCGGGTGGCGCGATCATGTTGAAGAAAATCCCGACGATGGGCAAGAATACGATCAGCGTCAGAAGGTAGGAGTTCTCTGTGGATGTCGGGTTGAAGAGGAGCTTGCCCTTGAACATCCACCAGATACCGAGAAGGATGAGGGCTGTACCGATGACCCAAAGCACGCCGCTTATGAGGGTCACGGTGCCCTGCGAGAGCTCCTTCTTGAGGTCTTCGGCGGTGCGAGGTATCTCGTACACGTTCTCGTCCGCCGGCACTGGTCTTTTCTCGTGTTCGCTCATGTCTCGAAAACCGCCCCGGGTCCACCGGACCGCATTTAGTCAAAAGTCCCCGCTCGAGCGCTCCTATCTCACGAACAACGCAAGAAGATAGAAAAGCACGAACATTACGATAACCATCATGTAGTTCTGTACGTATCCCGACTGCACTGGCTTGACGGAATCGGACAGGAAACCGACCACCCACGCGCACGCGTTGACAAGACCGTCCACCACCGTGTTGTCCCACCATCCCTGGAATCTCGAAAACTGGTACGTCAGCCATCCGACCGCATTGACGATTCCGTCCACAACGTAGTTGTCGAACACCCTCGCCGCCTGGCACGCGAACAGCACCGGCTGGACTATGTACTCCTCGTAGAACTCGTCGATGAAGTACTTGTTGTAGACGGTCCTGTACAGCCCCGCGAATCTCGTCTTCCATTTCTTCTTGAGCTCGGCGCCCCAGTCCGTGCTGTTGATGCGGAGGCCGAGGTTGACGCCAAGGAGAGCGACCAGCAGGCTCACTGCCATCAGACCGAGCGTCAAGCCGTCGGCCTTGGGGAAATGCGGGTGTCCGTAGTGCAGGTATTTCGCGATCAGGTTGCCCTTCTCGCCGAAAAATGGAGTGCCCATAAAACCGAACAGGGTCGAGAAGACAGCCAGAATGACAAGCGGAATCCACATACTCCTGGGCACTTCGCGCGGCTCCATCGGTCCGTGCTCATGTTCTTCCTTGTCCATCGGACCCGGCGGGGTCGGCCAGGCTGAGTACGCCTTCGTATCCGCCTCGCCCTTCAGGTGATGTCCCCAGTCCGGGCTCTGCGGACCCCGGAACTCGTATTGGTTGTTTCTGCCCAGGAAAACGTAGCTGATCAGCCGGAACATGTAGAACGCGGTGAGGAACGCACCCGCGAGGCCCAGCAGGTAGATGATGAACAGGTTCCAGTTGGGCGGGACGACCTCCACCGCACGCTCTCCGACCATCCTGTGATAGCCGTTCGTGGCGAAATGGAAAGCGGCGGCCAGGATTTCATCCTTGCTCCAGAATCCCGCGAACGGGGCGATGCCGCAAAGCGCCAGTGTGCCGACCAGGAACGTCACGTAGGTGATCGGCATCCGCTTCGAAAGTCCGCCCATGTAGCGGATGTCCTGGATATGCCGGCAACCGTAGATCACCGCGCCTGCTCCCAGGAACAGGAGGGCTTTGAAGTAGGCGTGGGTGAGAAGGTGGAACACTCCGGCGGCGGCTGACCCGGCGCCGAGGCCGATCATCATGTACCCGAGCTGGCTTATGGTCGAGTAGGCCAGAATTCTCTTGATGTCGTACTGCACGACGCCGATGGTGGCGGCGCCGAAGGCGGTTATCGCCCCGATCCACGCAACGGTCAGCATGGCTACAGGACTGAGCTCGAAAAGCCAGAAAAATCTGGCGACGAGAAAAACGCCGGCCGCCACCATCGTGGCCGCATGGATCAACGCGCTCACAGGGGTCGGGCCCTCCATCGCGTCGGGAAGCCATACATGCAGCGGGAACTGCGCCGATTTGCCCACCGCGCCCATGAAGATCAGAAGCGCGGCGGCGGTGGGAAGCCATCCGTAACCCCCGGCCCATTGATATCCCGTGACCACCGCGCGGATCTGCTCCAGGCCGAAATTGACCGGCTGCTTCGTGTATGTGTACATCAGGGCGAGGAGGAATATGCCGAGCATGAATCCTACATCGCCGATCCTGGTCGTGATGAAAGCCTTGACCTGCGCCGCATTAGCGGAGGCCTTGTAGGTGAAGAACCCGATCAACAGGTACGAGCACAGCCCCATTACCTCCCAGCCGATCAGGAACGTAATGATATTGTTCGACAGAACGACGCCGAGCATTCCGGTTGCGAACAGAGACTGCTCGGCGAAATAGCGCCCGATGTGTTTCCGACCGTAAGGGTCGTCCCACATGTAGCCGATGCTGAACCACTGGATGCACATCGCCACGACCGTGACCATCCAGACCGCGAACACGCTGAACCCGTCCAGGCTAAGCCCTATGTCCAGTTTCCAGTCGCCGAAGGCGAACCAGGTGTACTTGAAGGCGCTCCCCCAGACGTCTCCCGAAGCCGCCCCGGGATACATCCCGATCCGCACCGTCTTGATCCACAGCGACGTGGCGATGACTGCGGCGAGCGCCATTGCGCCCACCGAGATGTACGGCGCGTACTTCTGAATCCATTTCCGCGAATTGTTCGGGAAGAAAGCGATCAGTATGCCTGCAATCGCGGCGATCGCGAACAGGAATGCAGTGCTGGGACCGTGGAACTTGACATGCCCCAGAACACTCTGCTTGACCACCAGGAACACGATAAACGCAGCCAGGAAGAGGATCGGCAGCAGGTATGTCCTCCACGCAGGCGCCATCAACTTCCCGACATCCCCGGGCACGGGCTCGCTTTTGATCCTGTCGGGAACGTTCCTGTTGATCGTCAGCTTCAGCGTGATGAAGACGAAGCTCAGGAACGGAAGGATCACGATCCAGTGAGCGATTGTTTCGGGGTATTTCAGAAGTGCATCAAACATGCCGTTGCGCCGTCCTCAGGTGCTACCACTTGAGGATGTTGATATTGTCCATGTCGATCGACTTGAAATGCCTGTACGCCGCGATTGCGAGCGCCAGGCCGACAGCGGCTTCCGCGGCCGCGATGGTGATCACAAAGATGGCGAACATCTGTCCGACCGGGCTTTCGATATCCTGTGCCCGGCTGAAGGCCTGAAGAGTATAGGTGATGCCGTGCCTCTGGCAGAACGCCACCAGTACGATATTGCATGCATTGAACATGAGCTCGATCGACATCAGGATCGCAATCGCGTTCCTCCTGGACAGGCAGCCGTAAATCCCGATGCAGAAAAGGAGCGTGCCCAGCCAGAGGTAGAAATGGATCGGGACCGGAACCTCCAGGTAACTCATTCCGCGTCCCTCCTCTCGCCTTTTTCCGACGAGTCCTCCCCGGCACCGGGCGCCGGTTCATCGGGCACTTTCTTCTCCGTACTTGCGATAATCAGGGCGCCGACCATAGCGATAATCAGAATTATGCTGGCGATCCAGAACGCCAGCGTGTACGTGGACATGAGGCTCTTGCCGACAAGCTGCACGTTGCTCTCGGCGGGGAAATCGTTCCTTCCCGGCGTGACCCACCATCTTCCCGGTCCCACATATTGCCCGCTTTGGTTCAGGAACAGGATAGCGACCATGACGAACGCCATCATCACCGATACGCCGAGGGCCGTGATGCTCTGACGGTTGTGCGTGACCGCTTTCTTGCCGGTTATGCTCGCCGACAGCATTATGGCGAACACGATGAGGGTCACCACACCTCCCGCGTAGACGAGCACCTGCACCGCCGCAAGAAACTCCGCGTTCAGGAGGACGAACACTCCCGCGGTCGCAATAAAACAGAGCGCCAGGAGCATCGCGGCGTGCATAAGGTTCCGGGTGGTCACAACTCCGATCGCGCTGACCAAAACCACGGCCGACAGGACCCAGAAGACAAGCTGGGGCTGACCGGGTCCCAAAACCCAGTTGACGTACGCGACAAAATCCTGAAAGACACTTGCGACCGTCATAGTCTCTACGCCACTCAGTCTTGCTCTTTCTTCTCCCCGTCCGGCTTTTCCCTCGACCGGCGCTTTTCTTCGGCCTCGCGCTTCTTCGCTTCCTTAACGGCCTGCATCTCCGACCATTCCTCCGAGCCGGCAAGCCTTCTCAAACCCTCGACTGTCAGGTACAACCCGTCGCGGGAATATGAGGAATAGTCGTATATCGGATCGAGCACGATGCAGCCCTCGGGACACACGTCCTCGCACAGGCCGCAGAAAAGACACTTCGAGAGATCGACATCGAACGTGCCGACATGACGCTTCTTGTTCTCGTCGATCCTCGGCACGATGTGAATGCAGTCCACGGGACATATCCTGCTGCACTGAAGGCAGCTTATGCAGATGTCCTCGTTACGCCCCGGCTCAAACAAAAGCGAAATCTTCCCCCGCCAGGTCGGATCGAGCGGAATCCTCCGCTCCGGGTACTGGACCGTGAACTTCCTTCGGAAAAGGTGCTGGAACGTAATGTACAAGCCTGCCCTGATTCCCCAGATGGGAAAAAGGACCTTGGACAGCGTCCTGAGAAAAGATTCAGGCGGTCTTGCGCTCGACATGGCTATGCAACTTGTCCGGGTCGTCACCGGCCCGTCAATTGTTCCTCACGCTCCCTCGCGTGCTTTCGATCCAAATATGACGAGTACGTCGCTTGCAGGAACAGGATCGCGAACAGTATGAAAACCGGCACCGCGTACCAGCTTGTGTAGACGTTGACAAACAGCGGCTTGATGTAGAGCCCCCAAAACCGCCAGTTGTTCTCCTGCCAGATCCTGAAGTTCCAGTCGGAGAATGCGAATGCGCCCACGAAAACGATGTTCAACAGGGCCAGCGGCAGCAGGACCTTCCACGCGTAGTCCATCATCTGGTCGATCCTGAACCTCGGGAACGTCGCCCTGAACCAGACCAGGACTCCCACCCAGAACACGCACTTCAGCATGAACCAGATGAAACTCGAGACAAACTCGCCGACGAAAGGTATGTTCAGCTCACCGACAAAGGGCAGTTCGATCGGCTTCCATCCGCCGAAGAACAGAATCGTCATGAACGCTGCAGCCAGGAATACGTTCGCGTACTCGGCGAGATAGAAAAATCCGAATTTCAGACCCGAATACTCGGTATGGAATCCCGCGACCAGCTCGCTCTCGGCCTCGGGCAGATCGAACGGAGTGCGATTGACCTCGCTGGTCATGCACACGAGAAAGATGTAGAACGCAAGGAACTGCGGGATCACAAACCAGGTGGTCCGCTGGCTCTCGACGACCTCGACGGTCGAGAGAGTGCCGGCCATCAGCACGGGCCCGAGGATAGCCAGAGTCAGCGGAATCTCATAGGACATAAGCTGGGCTGCGGACCGCAGGGCTCCGTAGAGACTCCACTTGTTGTTCGAGCCGAAGCCGGCCATGAGAATCACGAGGACCGCAATTGATGTGACGGCGAGGATGTAGAGGATCCCGACCCCCAGGTCCTTGCCCATGATGTAGATATTGTAGTACTGGGTGTTCTTCAGTCTCAGCGTGACCGGTTTGTCGCCGATTCTCACTCGCGCCGAGTCGCCGAGGCCGGCCAGGTCCGTGACGTTTCCGTCGGCCGTCTCGATCTTGTAGCCGCCGCCCGCGATGCGCTGCAGGCGGAACGTCGCCCCGGCGCTTCGCCAGTCGACAGTCTCTGTATCATATTCTTCGGACGGCTTCTGGTCTCCTCCCATGTTTGGAGGGAAGAAGTATAGACTCGCCTTCTTCTCGTTTCGATCCACCGCGCCATGGATGTAGAAAACGTTCTTCCAGTCCGGCGTGTAGAGGTCGCGAAGGCTCGCGCGGCGGTCCTCGGTTGTGCCGAAGGCGGGCACCATGTTCGCCGGGCCGAACTTGCGGTCGTTTATCGCCACTGCGTCCGCGAACCTGCTGAAAAGCTCGTCGATGTATGCCGATGGGGGACGGTCGCCGAAATTGTAGCGCTCCTCGAGCGGCACCTCCGGTCCCGTCTTCGCGAGCACTTCGGAATAGTCCTCCTCGACTGAGTCGATCCCCTCACCCTGAAGACCCAGCTCGATGATTCCCTCATGACCCCGCGACCCCTCGAACTTGACCTCGAGAACATCGTAGCTGCGCCCGGGCGTCCCGAGATCGAACAACCGATAGTAAATGTCGAATACCGGCGGGGCTTTCGGGTCGGCAGGCTTGATCTGCAGCCTCAGATAGTCCGGCACCTTGTACCTTGCGTCCAGCGGAACCCCGTCTTCATCCGTGGGCACAAAAAGGGGTTCGCGCTCGAGCGTCACGGGAATCCACCATGTCTTGTGGAACTCCTTGTTTTCCTCGACCGCTACGCCCGTCTCAATGTATCCGGGACCCGGACGACCCTGCTCCTTTGCCCCGTTGGGGCTGATCCAGTCGACCCACATCTGCTCGAACGTCGGCGACACAAGCTGCTGGGGAAGCTCCACGGTTCCTGCGCCGAACGGGATCACTACAAAAGCCAGAAGCGTGGGAATGAAGATCAGGACCGGGGCCGCGAGATGCAGCCATTTGTCCGCGCCGCGAGGGACTATGTCCTCCTTGACGAGGAGCTTGATCATGTCGGCGAACGGCTGCAGGAGTCCCCAGGGTCCGACGCGATTCGGTCCGAGCCTTATCTGAAAATAGCCGATGAGTTTCCGTTCGAGAAGAGTGACGTACAGAACGACCAGGATTATCAGAACCAGGAGGGCGACGAATCCCCAGAGAAATATCCAGAAGGTCCAGGGCCAGAGCGGTTGTCCGGCGACTATCCTGTCATACCGAGCCTGCAGCGACCACTGGATTAGGAGCTGGATGAAGTTGTCGACCGAGCCGTAGGCCAGGATTATCCCGGCGAAGACCGAAATCGCGGCCAGCACGATCGCGGCCAGCACCAGCCACAGCGCCACGGTGCTCGCGGTCTGACCCTTCGTCGGAACGTTTTCGCGACTGCGTCCCATGAACGAATCCATTCAAATTGCCCCGGGTGGGCAAAAACCAACCCGCTCGCTAGTGAGGCGAGGGTTACAAGGGCAGAAGGATACTCAACGGACAAAGACTTTTCAACATAGGGGCTCGCACGCGGCACGCCCACGGGATGGTGCCATTGGATAGGTTAATGTTATGATTTACGACGCAAGGCCGAAGGGAGGATCGGGATTCCTTCGCCGGGAGGGGAGGTCAACCATGAAAGCTGCGACTCTGTACGATCGATGTCGCATACCGGCTTCCGTGGCGGCGCTTCTGTGCTGCCTGATGCTGGTCGTCGGGGCGGTATCCTGTGCGCGCAAGCCACTCGACACAGCCGTCAGCCTGATCGAGCGGGGGCGTCTGGATGAGGCGATCAGACTTTGCGACAGCATAGTCGCCTCAGAGCCCGAGAATTCGAGGGCCTACAAGACCCGCGGGACCGCCTACTACCTCAGGGGGAGCCTCGAGCAGGCGATCGACGATTTCACGAAGGCGATCGAGATCGATCCCGAATACGCCCTGGCGTATGCCGGCCGAGGGGCCGCCTATGCAGAGCGGAATGAGCACTCCGCGGCGATTGAGGACTTCACCAGGGTGATCGAGATCAAGCCGGAAAACGTGGACGCCTACATCAATCGCGGGAGCGAGTATATGGCCGCGGGCGAGACCCAAAAGGGGGTCGACGACAACACCAGGGCGATCGAGCTTGATCCCCAAAGCTCGCTGGCGTACTACAATCGCGCGATCGCATACAGCGAGCTCGGAGATCCGGACAAGGCCGTCGAGGACTACACCAGGGCGATCGAGATCGATCCCGGCTATACCGCGGCGTACATAAACCGCGGCCTTGCTTACTACGATGCGGGTGAGAATGAGCTCGCATTGGCCGACTACGACCGCCTTCTCGAGATGTATCCCGACAGTGCGGAGCTTTACGCTCGGCGCGCGAGCGTAAACGCTTCGATGCGTCACTTCGATCCCGCCGAGGAGGATTGCACTAGGGCCCTGGCGATCGATCCGAACTGCGCCCTGGCCCACGTAGTGCGGGGGAACATCAACTACCTGAAAAGGGACTACGGTCGCGCGCTCGACGAGCTCAACACCGCAATAAGAATCGATCCGAATGATTGGTATGCTTTCTATGTGAAAGGTTGTGTCAATCGCGACCAGGGCGATTTGGAGGCCGCGGCGGCGGATTTCGACATCGCGCTGGGACTCAATCCCGATGAGCCCGATATTCGGGAAGCTATTGCGAGTCTGGGCGAGACTCTTCAGACACCGCCCGGTGCGGTCCCCGAGCATGGGACGATCGAGTACGCCAGGATGCTGCTTGAAAGAAGCTCCGCGGGCGACGCGATCGAGCTCCTGGATAGCATCATTGAAAACGACCCCGACAACGTGGAAGCGTACGTGGTGCGCGGAGACGCCTACATTGACGAACAGGAGCTCGAGCTCGCAACTGAAGATTACGAGAAAGCCATGGCCATTGATCCCAACCACGCCGAAGCCTATTTGGGCCGAGGGAATGTTTTCATGCGTGAAATGGAAACGCAGAAGGCGATCGCTGATTTCTCGCGAGCCATCGAGCTGAATCCCGACTCATATGAGGCCTGGTACAATCGAGGCTACGCGTATCGGTGCACTGATGAGATGGACAAGGCGGCGTCCGACTACTCCAGGGCCATCGAGATCGATCCAAACGACTACAGGGCGTATCAGGGCCGCGGTGAGATTTACATGTACGCCGATGAGATAGACCTTGCCGGCCAGGACTACACGAAATGGATCGAGCTGAAGCCCGACGACGGGGGCGGATGGTATTCGCGAGCCCAGGTCTACCGACGCGCCAGGGAATACGAGCTCGCGATCGCCGACTACAAGCGGGCGCTCGAGCTGCAGCCGAATGATACTCTCTTCAGTGAAATGCTCGCGGAGACGTACATCGATATCGGCGACATCCAGAGCGCCATAGATATCTACGAGGCGCTGGTTGAGAAATACCCCATGATGACATATCTCCAGGATGATCTCGCCGAGACGCGGGCGCTGCTGGAGAAAGAAGACTGAGCGATAAGGAGCCCGAAATGAAAATGCCGGGATCGATCGATGTCGGCGGAGGAAAGCCGGTTCGCTTCGTGGTTCTCACACTGGCGTTCCTGATTCTCGCGACGCTCTCGTGCATGGCGGACCCGGTCCGTCAGAAAATCGAAGAGGCCAACCGACTGCTGGACGCGGGCAGGCTCGATGACGCAGTTCGCGTCTACAGCGAGGCGATCGAGCTGGATCCCGACAACCCCGCGGCTTACTTCGGACGCGCGGTCGCATACGGCGGTAGGCAGGAGTTCGAATTGTCGGTCGCCGACTACACGAAAGTGATCGAGCTTGTTCCCGACGCCAAGGAAGCATATGAGAGCCGTGGGATCATTTACGGTCATCTGGAGGAGTACGAGTCCGCGATCGCGGATTTCAGCAAGGTGATCGAACTCGATCCAATCGACGCATCCGCCTACAGGTCCAGGGGGGCCTCGTATCTCGGAGCCGAGGAATACGACCTTGCCGTCGCCGATTTCACGCGAGCGGTCGAGATCGAGCCGAACTTCGAAGCCGCCTGGATGGATCGCGGATTGGCCTACAGCAAGAAGGGCGACCTCGAGAGGGCAAACCGGGACTACTCCAGAGTGATAGAGTTGGATCCCGAGAATGCCGACGCGCACAACGGTCGGGGGTTCAATCGACTCAAGCTGGGTGAGCTCGAAGAAGCCCTGCCGGACATCAACCGCGCGCTGGAGCTCGATCACGAAAACGCGCCTGCGTGGGACAGCCGTGCCGTGTACTATTACATGATCGGCGAATACGAGCTCGCGATCGCGGACTCAAACAGGGCGCTCGAAATCCTGCCTGACTTCGCCGAGCACATTTTCAACCGTGCGAAATCCTACATCGCGCTCGGGGAGTACGACCTCGCTGTCGCCGACCTCGAAAAGGTCCTGGAGCTGGCGCCGGAATACGAAGGCGCGCAGGAGCTTCTGGACGAGGCGCGGTCGAAGTCGGGGGAGTGACCTGCAGGCGCTAGGCTGTTCATGCTCAATCCTCGTGGCGCCCATATGTCCGCCGCGGCGGACAGATGGGTGTCTCAGAATCCCCCGGTTGCGGTACCTGCGCTTGTCTCGTGTCGCCAAACCCGCTCGCGGGTGAGGCTTTGATTACTTAGAGGCACGCAATTCCAAGTAGTCCCCTCCCGCTTGCGGCGACCCCCCTGCGCTAGTACAATCGCAGCCGCATCCACCCTGGAATCGAGGAGCCACCGATGCCCCAAATCTCCCATCCCCTGGAGCCTTTCAAGATCAAGACCGTCGAACGTATTCCCATCACGACGCGGGAGAAAAGGGAAAGCATCCTCAGGGAAGCGAAAGGTAACATCTTTAGTGTCCCGGCGCGTGCGATTACGATCGACCTCCTCACAGACAGCGGTACCGGGGCGATGTCCGACGCTCAGTGGGGCGCGCTCATGCAGGGGGATGAATCGTACGCGAGCTCGAAATCATGGGAAGACCTCGACGCCACCGCGCAAGCCGTTTTCGGCATGCCCTGGGTTCTCCCCACTCACCAGGGCCGCGGCGCGGAGCATCTCCTGTTCACCGTCATGCTCGACCGAACTAAAAAGCCGGTCATCCCCGGAAACGGGCATTTCGACACGACATCGGGACATATTGACTGGGCCGGCGGAACGGGGGTCGACTGCATCGGGGCGTGGTCCGGCGATCCGGACAGCGACTACCCGTTCAAGGGCGATATTGATCCCGACAAATTGCGGGCTGTGATCCAGGAGGTCGGCGTCGATCGCGTTCCCCTTGTCCTCGTCACCATCACCGCGAACACCGCGGCGGGCCAGCCGGTAAGTCTCAAGTGCCTGAGGGATGTGCGCGCGATCTGTGACGAATTCGGCATCCCTTTATTTTTCGACGCGGCGCGATTTGCCGAGAACGCCTATTTCATCAAGATCCGCGAGAGGGGCATGTCGCGAAAATCGGTCGCGGACATAGTGCGCATGATGTTCAAGCTGGTCGACGGAGCGGTGATGTCGAGCAAGAAGGACGGGCTCGTGAACATCGGCGGGCTTGTCGTGTGCCGCAGCCAGGAGCTGTATCGGAAGCTCGCATCGATGGGCACGCTCTTCGAGGGCTTCCCGACGTACGGGGGTCAGGCGGGACGGGATATCGCCGCTCTGGCGGTGGGACTGCGGGAAGTGCTCGACGAGGAATATCTGAAATGGCGGATCGGGCAGACCCATTATCTGGGCGCGCGACTGAAGGAGAGCGGAGTACCCATCATCTGGCCTCCGGGCGGTCACGCGATCTACATCAACACGGGGAAAGCCCTTCCCGACCTGCCGATATCGGTGTTTCCGGGTATCGCTCTTCAGAATGCGGTATATCTGGAGGGCGGCGTAAGGGTCTGTGAAATCGGGGCGGTTCTAGCGGGACGCGATCCGGTCACCGGAGAAAATCGCATACCTCGGTTCGATCTCGTGAGGCTCGCGATCCCGAGAAGGGTCTACACGCAGACCCACATGGATTACGTGGTCGATACAGTGTGCAGGGTTTACGAGAAGCGGGAGAAAATCAAGGGCGTCAGATTCACGTACGAGCCGCCTGTACTGAGGCATTTCACCGCCGAGTACGAAGAGATGTAGCAGCGCGCCTCCGGCGCATGGTTCTTCTTGTTCCCCCTGATAAGAACTATGCGCAGGATGCGCATTACTACGCAGCCGATCCTAATCCTCGAAGTTCCAGTCGCCGTACGGGCCCCCGTAACAGCCAAGATCCGAGACAGAATCGTCGGAGTCGAGAATCGCCGGGTCGCCCGCATCGATGCAGGGCGATCCCGTTTGCAGGTGATGATCTGAATAGGGATCGACGTACAGCGGATCCGCCTGGACGTTATGAGTGCCCTCGTCGACGCCCTGGTAGTACTGGCCCCCGTCGGGCGGCGTGGGCGTATCGAAAGTGCAGGTGTAGTCGGCGTACAGAAGCAGCGGACCCTGCCTCCTCAGATATCTCGTCCCGTCCCCCTCTGCGATGTCGGTCCAGATGCAGTTTCTGACCAATGGTTGCGCATCTGCGCCGCCTCCGCTGCTGACGTACAGGCCGACCACATCCAGTAGCCACACATCCTTCGTGTCGAGCCGGTCGAACGTGCAATTGACGAAATCGAGCTGCGGTGCCGGATCGACCGTGTCCTCATGAGCCTGGTTCTTCTGGTAGAACTCGTTCAGCTCAGCCTCGAGACAATTCTCGACTGTAAGACTTCCGCTGAACCACGCGAGAATCGCCTTCCCGATCAGCGGATTGATGTCGTGGATGTAAAGATGTCTGAACAAAATGTTGTTGCCGCCGTCGACGCCGAGCTTCGAATCGTGCCCGAACGGTTCGTAGTGGCTATACGAATCGCCCGTCACCTCGAATCCGTCCAGCGTTATGTCGTCCCCCTCGACTCGCACGTACCCGGTCTGCATCGGCGGTTTGCTCAGGTCGTAGCTGCCGTAGTAGCCCTGGATCGTTGTTCCTGAGTTGTCGGCGGTCAGGAGCAGATTATCGGCGTAGACGCACTGCGTATTGTCAATATCACCCCGGACGAGGATATATCCATTCTGCCCGACCGCATCGACCGCCGAGAGAATCGACGTGTAGGGTTTGTCGCGCGACCCGTCGGAGTCCCCGCCACCGAAGCCGGCCCAGACATAGGTACCCTGGACGACCTCGAACGTTCCCGGAAACTGATAGATATCCTCGCCGCCCAAACCGTCGGTCACCTTCAGCTTGATCACGTGCGTGCCGGGATCGGGGAAAGCCGCCTGGACAACCATGCCCTCGGCTTCATCGAACAAATCGTCCCCGTTCATTTCCCAGAGGTACTGGTCGATCGGGCCGGTGGAGCCGGACGCATCGAGCGCCAGGAACCATTCGGTCACCATGGGATAATCGGAGGAACCATCCGGACCGATGCCGTCGAAATACGGCTTCACCATGTATGTCGCGTACGCGTCGATCTCCGCGGGGGCCTCATTCGCGACGGTCACCATGTGACGGGCATACGCGGCCAGCGGCAAATCGGGCGCGGGGCTTCCGAAGCCCTGATCGTATGTCACCGGGAAGTAGGGTTCCACCGTCACGAAAATCTCCTGCCCCGCGACGCTGGACGGCATCGCGCCGGGGATCTTGACTGTGGTGTACTGGTCCACGTATCCGATTACCCAGAACAGCGACTGTGGATCAATGGCAACCATGCCGCCGGGCACCAAATCATTCACCGAGGAGACATATATCGTTCCGAACATCTGCCAGTCGTACACGCCCAGGTCAAAAATGATGTCCCCGCCGCGATTGTTGTCGTCGACATACCATGTGGTTGAGTGATCGGCAATCTCGATGTGGATCGGCTCGGAAGCATTCGCGCTGGGCGGGAAGTCCCACGGGATGTCCAGCACCTCCGGATCGCCGCTGGCGGCCTTGTCCGGAAGATCCCAGTTCGCAGTCACCGCATACTGGAACTTCACGATCGGCGTTCCCGACGGATGAGGGAAGCGGATCACGTACTGGCGTGTATTCGCGGAGCCCGGCGAGAACTTACCTCTCATTTCGGAATTGGCGTCGTCCGAGAAGAACCCCTTCAGGCTCTCATCGGACGCAAGCCCGTCGGCGAAATACTTGAACCCGTTCACATCGGCGGCCTCGACCGGGAAATCTTTCGTCCCGAGCGCGCCGGGGAGATACGTGAAGATTGTCCCGTCGGACGGAAACCACTTGGGTGTCATCCACAGCGTATACCCATCGGCGTTTTCGAGCATCGCGCTCTGAACTCCGTCGGTGATCCCGATCATATTGCTGCCGTGGGAGAATTCGAGTCCGCCTTCGTGAATGAAGATGCCGTAGACATCGAAGCCGGTGAATTGACCCAGACCGGGAAACGGGTGCAGCAGGGTGACATCAAGAACCATCCGACCTTCGGTCGGAAACTCGCTGAGATCGGTTATCTTCACAGAGATACCGTTGCTGATCCCTGCGGGAGGCTGGAGGAATTTGACCACATTGCTCGTGAAATCGGAGTTCCTGAGCGGAGCGATCCCGAGAGTCCCGGCCTGAGTGTCGATCGCAATGTCCCACACTCCCCAGAGGACTTTCGACCTTCCCTGCGTAGAGCTCTGCGTTGCAGCCTGCTGAGAGAGCGACGGAATCGTTGGAGAAGCGCCCGACCCCGCTCCGCTCGAGCACCCGAGCAGAATCAACACTGTTATCAGCAGACCGATTATGGAGAGCTTCCTTGCCATAGCGACACCTCGCCTGTCCAGGCCTCCGGGTTGTGCCTATGATATGTTAATTCATAATATCACACTGGCCGGGCTTTGTCCAACAAGTGCCGCCCGGGGCGAGCACGGCGGCTTCCCTCGAGCCCGAATCACGACATTCATCATGTTTAAGAGATTTATCACATATTTTTCACTCTTGATCTTGACAAACTTGGGGGGGGGTATGTTATGCTCAGATACGAGTAGGAGTAAGTAGAGCCAGGTGCCGGTTTTTTTCTGCTGATCGAGGAGGACGTTCCATGCGCAATCTCTGGATGGTAATCCTGCTTGCGGCGGTGGCGTCAGACTGCGCGCGCAATCCCGGTCCCGCTGCGCCGCCGATCGGCTCAGACCTCCCTAAAACTCTCTCGGTTCCTTCCCACTCCTCCCACGACCCGTATCGCCTCTGGGGCCAATGGACTTTTTTCATCAATGACACGCATGACGGGGTGGATGTGGTTCCGGGAAGGCAGGCACGATTGCACCTGAACGCTCTGAAGTTCCTCGAAGAGTACTGCACCGATTGTCTGAAGATCACCCAGATCAAGAATAACGGCGACGGCACAATCAACCTCACAGTCAGGATCACGCACCCATTCAAGGGACACCCTGAGTACACCGGGTTCGACGTGCGCGGCGTTATCATGTTCAACGGGTCGTACGAGTTCGAGCACAAACCTTTGGGGAAACTCCCCTTGCCGAACCCGTGCATGATTTCATGGCGTGAAAGGGGCGATCCCGAGGTCGTGGACCCCGACGGGTATGAGTACCGCTGGAGCCCGAGCTACGAGTCCGGAAGCGACCTCCCCATTTTCAATTACCGGCCCGGCGCGTACTCGAATGGCGTTCCAAACGGCGGGTTGAACGCCTACCTCAATTTCTATTCCACACCTGAAAGGCACATTTTTGGCTCCAGTGCGACTGTCGAGCGCACGTACAAGATTTGGCTTCCTCCCGGGGAGTCCGTGGTTGCGGGTTACGCAGTGGAAGCCTGCTGGGAGCCTCCCTCAGTTACGCCGGTCAAGGACCCGATCACCGACTTCCCGATCAGCGCGAATACGGCGGAACCATATCATTACAATGTCATAGTCAATAACGGTGACCCGGTTGTCTATGGCTCCGGTTGCTGCGGTCAGCCACCGTACTATTGTGATACCCTCCGCGTCGAAGTGAAGGAATGGGACTGGGATATTGCTCATTTTACGCATATCACCTGGTACAGCGATATCGGCTCATACGGCAGCACCGTATACATAGCTGAGGATCCATGCGATGAGTACGAGGACTCTTTCTGGACGCAACAGGATTTCAACCATAAGGCGCTCGGTAATCATCGCGTAATCCTCGCGTGCTTTAGAGAGGAACACGATGCCCCCTATGGAAAATACGACTGGGCCTTTGATCTCGTGGACTGGACAATCATTGAGGAGTAAGGCAGTGAACAGGCGCCAATCATTCAGAGACGGGAGGAAATGAAAAATGAAATGGATTCGCGTTCTACAGGTCATGACCGCTTTTGCTGCTGCGGTCATTGTTGCAGGCTGCTCCGGAGGGCATGATCCGATCAGCACAGGAGACCAGGCCCGATCTGCCGAATCGTTTTTCGGGTGCATCGAGGCCTTCGAGGGATCATCTGAGGAGCCGTTCCGTGATCTGGACATCGCCACGGTCATCGAGAAGGGCATGTCGCCGTCAGGTTGCCTGCCGGCAGACATAACTCGCGATGGCCAATCTCACAATTTCAGCATCATAGTGAGCCTCAAGGATTCGGAAACCACCGGGAAGACGCCCATGTACAGGTGGCTCATGGATGACGGAACCGCCATATGTGATGAAACAGTGTTTGGAATTCCTGGAGTGTCCACCGTAGACTATAAGTTCCCGAAAGTCGACGCGATCTACAACCCGGTTAGCGGGGTGATAACGGTCGCCGTCAGCTACATGTGGAAGTGCCCGGTTGCGCCCCCGCCGTGGAATAACTGGAGAATAGGCGTCATCTTTCTGAAATGGAACGACGACGATTTCGATGAGGAGACAATGCCCGGGTATTACGACTCCGATCTCTGGGTCGACCAAAGCGGCTATTTTCTCCAGTGGGGTCATGACATAGCGTTCAACCACTATTCCGCGGAGTTGTTCCTGGTCTTTACCGAGCAGACATTGGCCATGACCGCACCGTACAGGCTCTTCTATCGGGTATTGAGGGAGAGCGGAGGGCAATGGGGCGCGAGTGAGAAACACTGGGCAGTTGACTCAAACATGATAGGGAACATGTGGCTTCCGGACGTCGATGTCGGCAGGTTGAACATGCACGATTTGCATCCTGATGAGTATCCGGATCCTTGGCCTATCGACTTCGTTGGTGTCGCCTTCACGTATCAGGAGCCGGACGAGCCTTTCAAAATCGGGTTCAACTATTGGGCGCCGAGTGTGGATGGTTACGGAGACCAAGAAGAGTGGTCTGAGGTGCTTGTGACTCCGAACTCGGATTATGATACCGGCTTGCCCAGTTTGGATATTGCCCCGAACAATACTGCAGAGCATTATTACGCTTTGGCTTATGTTCAAGCCACAGATGATGATCAGGAATACGATGTCTGGCTGGCGGACAGCATCAACAACGATTTCAAAAGACTGATAGATGATGATTATGAGGATGAGGAGAATGGCTACAGAGAGAGGACATTGCCGTCGGTAGCTTGTCACTATTCGGGCTTGTACGACAAGGCAGTGAGCGTCTCGATGTACCAGTGTCCTGATCCAGGGGAACCTACAGGCTCATACATACCGACGGCAGTCAATTTCGACATCGACTCCAACGAAACCGGTGAATGGCAGAGCGTGCAAGCCGGCTACAACACAATCACCGGCATTTGGTGGGCCCTTGACGTTGCCTACATGGACTCGGGAGTTGCCACGGATATCGTATTGACTGACGATAATCACTATTACCTCGGCTTTGCGGATTCCATCGACAACGATTACCCCCCGACAACGGTGTATGCCGCGTGGGGCAACACTGAATAGGGAGTGAGATCGGGGGAGCAGTGCGCACGTGAGACTCGCTCGAAACTGCAGCAACAGCCGGGTCTGTGAAACTGGGCGATTACAGCTGATCCTACTCCCGATCGATATCGCCGAATGCAAATCGGCCGGGAATCACCCTCAGGTCCTGATCGCGACTGCGCTATGGGCCGCCGTGAACGCAGAGGGGGCCGGGGGGTGGGGTCGATCAGCCCGGAACCGGCACGTAGATGGTCCCGAGGTCGAGTATCTCCCCTTTGACCACCGTGATGTATCGCCCGTAGTAGACATTCCCGTCCTTGCTTATGTTGAGCACGTGCTCGCCCTCCGGCACGTTGTAAAGCGTGAATTCGCCGCTGCCGTTCGTCTGCCCGCTGATCTCAGTTCCCTGGATCTCGACCTTGAGGCCCGGAGCGGGCTCATAGGTGATGGTGCTGAAGACTACCCCGGTCACGATCCCGTATCCCGGCGCCGGAACGAATGCCCGCTGCATGTAGATGTCGAAAACGGACCTGTATCCCGAATTCACATAAACCATCACGCCCGAAGAAAGGTAGCCGAACTTCTCCGCGGTGACCTCGTGCACTCCCGTAGGGACGGTCCAGAACATGAAATGCCCGTCGTCGTCCGTGATAGTCTCCATCCTGGGTAACCCGGTTCCGATGAACACCCCGGCCTTGCCCACAGGCTCGTGAGTGTCCTTGTCGTAGACCCACCCTTCCATCGCGCCGTAAAGAACCGGAGCGCCGTACTCACTATAGAGCCTCAGGTCGTCGCCCTGAGACCGAGTGGGGCTGATGTTGGCGACATAAACGGTTCCCCACGCATCGATTCTGATCGCCCCGGGCGCGAAATTCGGGTCACCCGAGCCGAACGTGCGAATGAAGTTGCCGTCGCTGTCGAACGTCTGGACACGTCCGTTCCCGGTATCGGAGACGAGAATGTTCTGATTTCTGGGGTCGATAGCGACCGCTCTCGGCCCGGCGAACTCGCCGGGAAGCGTCCCCATCCCGTTCTGACGTCCGCCGAGAATCTTCTGAATCACAATCGGCTGGCCGAAGACGACTGGATCGGTGATTGCCACGCTGTCGGCCTTCGGCATGGCGATAATCAGACGATTCTGCATGTCGAATTCGAAATCCCCGATGTTCTCGGCGACCATGCCGCTGCGATCCGACATGTAATTCATGGTCGTAAGGTCCCAGGCGATGAAGAGGTTATGCAGAGCACAAGCCGGGACAACACCGTACACCGTCGCTGCCATATATTGCATGTTGTAGTAAGTCGGGTAGTCGTAATAGACGAGAAAGTCCTGCCCGCCTTCGAAAATCAAGGACATGTAGTCGGGGGGAAGGGGAGCATCGGGGCTGTAGGCAAGTATCCCATAACCGCCGCCCGTTACCACGTTGGTCACCGGCCAATCGGCATCGCTGTCCGCGATGCAGTCCGGCGCAAACACCTTCTGGTACGCAAATGAGGTTACGGGATGATACGCGATCGGATGGGGTATGCAATCGCAGCTGGAGAACGAAGAGGTTGAGGCGATGCTCACGGCAACGCCCGGGTAGTACGGATCGGGTTCTCCGGCCCACCATGCCGCATCGTAGCTCACGTACGGAACTCCGCCTTCAACATATGCATCATCATATGATGGATGTGGATTGCACTCCCCGACCTCGGGGCTCAAACCCATTACCCCTCGTCCGGTGTCGGTCGCTCCGAAATTCGAGGTCGCCAGACCCACCCATATGTCATCCGATATCCTCCTCTTGTACACTCCATATGGAGTGAACAGATGAAGGCCCGTATCGGTGGCGATGACTATGTCGCTGTCGCCTTCCACCGCGATGTCGAGTACCGAGCCGTACTGGAAAGGCTGGAACGGCGCAGGCACCACATCCGAGTGGCTCACGTCCTCAACGACAACTCCCAGGCTCCGCTCGACGGGATCGAAGTTATCCGAATCGATCGTCACTTTGATCGTCGCCGCCGTGCTCTCTATCACGTACCCCGCCTTGAACGTAATCTTGTTGGACTTGTCGTTCTCGAGAATTCCGATAAGCTCGGGTTCAAACGACCACTGGTACGTGATGCCGGTGTCCCCTCCTGCGAAGACGCTATAGTCCGCAAAGCCGCCTTCATTCACGCTGCTCGGACCGAGAATGCCGCCGGCCTGCAATCCGGTCGATTTCAGGATCATCACCTCGCGTTCCTTCAGGACGGGTCCGTACTTGTCGGAATTCACCACGACCTGGATCTTGACCTTGATGTCCGCGGCAACAGGACCGGCATTGAAAGCCGCGGTCGAGGATGACCCGTTCGCAAGAGTGCCCATGGACGGGGGATCCACCGCCCATTGATAGGTTATGCCCGTGCTTCCGGTCGCCGTCACCGTGTACTGCGCGGACATAAACTCCGTGACGGAATCGGGGCCTTCGATGTCCCCGACACAAAGACCTTTGCCTGCATCGCAGCCGACCACCATTGCAGTGATCAGAACTGCTGTGAAAACGCTGAATTTTGACTTCATCTGAGCTCCTCCCGAGCTGTGTTGATCCGTTTGAATGCTGTTGATTTCCCGGCAAGGCCTCCAGTCCATGCCGGGATGGGTTCCTGCCCCCTGAGAGCTCCAGTCTCTCAATTAGATCGGACTTAGTCAAGCTTGGTTCAGAAAGCCGCGGAATCCCGGACGGCTTCGGGCTTCCGGTGCGCACGCGGACACGCGATCAGCATCAGCTTGCTTGCGGTCACGATCGATAGTCGTACCTGGAGAACCTTTTCTGCAACTGCCTGAGACGCTTCTGCTCGCGCCTTCTGCGCTGTTCCTGCAACTGGTTTGTGACGACTGACGCGCCGACCAGCAGCAGCATGCCGACGAGGCCGGCTCGTATGAACGCGAGGCATCCCATCAACGCCGCATCGAAGCCGATCTCGAGGCCATATCCGTTCAGCAGCGACGCAACCCATTCAATCCCCGATGTTACGGCCATGATGTCGCCCTCCTGTTCCCACAGAGGTGGATACGAGTAGTGGGAAGGTATTAGGGGGAAGTTACGGGCGGGGTGGAGACGACCGGACTAGCCCGCGACAGCCGAAGGAAGCCCATCCTGCCCGTCGGAGAGGCTTCCGATTACTGAGCTACATATGCTGACGCGAGCCGTCATGATCCTTAAGTTCCTGAGCTGTTGAGATTCGTTGGGGGGAGAAATCGAAAGCGTGCGGTCACTCTCTATTTACCACAAAACCTGAAAATATCAAGATGCCAGTTGAGACAAAAATCACATAATCCAATTCTGTGCCGACCACGTCCCGTGTTTCGGACCCGGATAACGCACGCGTCCCGCGCGCGCTGACTTCCCGCATCCATCCTGCAGTTGCCGGTCCTACTCCCGGAAGCGCTGCAGGCTTTCTTCGATCGGGGGGTATGCGACTCCCTTGTCGGTGATTATCGCCTTGATCAATCTGTGCGGGGTCACGTCGAATGCCGGGTTGGCCACGTTGATATCGCCGAACGAGAATCCGCCCGGGATCACCCTCAACACCTCATCGCGACTGCGCTCCTCGATCGGTATCAAGCTCCCGTCGGGGCAGTTGAAATCGACCGTGCTCAGAGGCGCGGCGATATAGAAGGGGATATTGTGCTCCTTGCATAAAACCGCGACGGTGTAGGTGCCGATCTTGTTCGCGGTGTCGCCGTTCGATGCGATCCTGTCGGCGCCGGTGACCGCCGCGAGAATCTGTCCCCTCTGCATGAAATGTCCCGCCATGTTGTCTGTGATCAGAGTGAACGGAATGCCCATCCGCTTGAGCTCCCAGCAAGTCAGGCATGCGCCCTGGAGCCTGGGACGGGTTTCATCGACGTAGACATGGATTTTCTTTCCCATCTCCCATGCCGCTCTGAGAACGCCAACCGCGGTGCCGTAGCCTGCCGTCGCGAGCGCGCCCGCGTTGCAGTGCGTCAGAACGCCGCCCTCATCGGGAAGAAGCTCTGCACCGAATTTTCCGATCGCCCTGCACCTCTCGTAGTCCTCCTCCCTGATCTCCTGGGCCTCAGTCAACATCATATCGGCGAGCTCTCGAGGTGGAATTCTTAGATGGAGCTCCGCGAATTCCATCATCCGCTCAAGCGCCCAGAACAGATTGACCGCCGTGGGACGGGTGCGGGCGAGGCGGTCGCGCGCCCTGGCGAGACCCTTGTCGAATTCGTCCCGGGATTTGTCCCTCAGCGACAGCGCCGCGAGCGCCATGCCGTACCCCGCCGCGACCCCGATCGCAGGCGCCCCCCGAACCACCATCCGCTCGATCCAATCGGCCACTTCCTCCGCCGAATCGGTTGACAGCTCCTTGTATTCGGCGGGGAGAAGGGTCTGGTCGATCATCACAACCTTCCCGTCCTCCCACCGGACGGGAAAAATCTCGTCGGGCATGCCGGCCTCCTTCGCAGGATGGGATTTTAGCACAATCGGATTCATCGGGGGTCAGGCGGCGCTTACTCAGACGTGCCGACCACGTCTCGTGTTTCGGAACCGGGAGCTGATTCGTCTCGAATCAAGGTGCGAAGCCATGCATTCCTCCTCCTGACCAAACGCGGGACGCGTTGCGCTCCAATTCCCGAAGCACGAGACGTGCTCGGCACATTCTCAGACAGGATCCGGAAGACGGCAGCCGGCGGTTTCTCTACTTCATGAACTCGTTCAGTATCTTCTCCAGCGGCTTCATTGCCTCAACCTCTCTCGGATGTCCGAGCACCGGACGCAGGGGGTCGCCGAAGAGGGGCAATATCTCGCGGTCGGTCTTGACGCGCAGTTCCTGCACTCGCGCGCGTTTCTCCATAAGCTCATCCAGGTTATCAAGGCACCATTCGAGCGCAAGCAATCCCGCCTGGGCGCGCGACTCGTGAACCAACCACCCGCTCGTCTTACGCATCCCGCTCTTGGCGGACTTCCCCAGGTCCCTCACGTTGTGCATGATCTCTCCGAGCCCGCTGAGATGCTCGTGTTTCGTGGAGCCGAGGTCGCCGAGGATGAGGTCGCGCCAGACGCGATCGGTCGCGATCTCATACACGTCCACCACGCTCAGAATCTGCGATCTCACGCCGACCATTGCCAGCGCGATCGGCAGAATTCTCCAGAAGAGATCGTCGGAGTAATTCTTGATGATTGTCTGAAGCGCGTTACGTTCCTGCAGGAACCACTTGAGAGACGATTCTATGAGGCTGCCGGTGACGCCCCCCGCGTGAAGCACGACCGCGTCGTGAACGTATTCGATCTCATAACCCATCAACATAAGGCGCCAGCCGAGGTCGACGTCCTCGTAGAAGGCGAAATAGTCCCTGTCGAATCCGCAGGGCTCCGCTACGCCCGCCCGCGAGGCATGCTCGAAAACCTCAGTTTTAATCGCGAAATTCCCGCCGCACGCGAAGGGCAGGTCCTGGTGCGTGACGAAGCCGTCGTCGCGCATGCGGTCCCCGTGTCCGGCCTGAAATCCCCATCCGAGAAGGTTGATCGAGCTGCCGTCGAAATCGATTCGCTTCCCGTCGGACGAGAGAATCATCCCGCCCGTCGCCGCGCACTCGCCGTCCAGGATCGGTTTTACCAGGCTTTTCATCCAGCCGGGCCGGACCGTCATGTCGTCGTTGACGAAAGCCAGCGTGCGACCGACAGCTTCGCTCGCGCCGAGGTTGCATCCGGCTGCAAACCCGAGATTGCTCCCTGCCTCCACGATTCGCGCCGCGGGGTGATACTCAGTGAGATCGAGATCGGCGGGGGGAGGTACGGGCGAGTTGAAAACGACCAGCACCTCGTGAGCAGGCGCATCGACATCCTTCGCGATCGATTCGAGACACTGGAGGAGGTCCTTTCCTGCGCGAAAGGTGGGGATGATCACCGACACTTCAAAATCAGCCGCCATGGGGAACAGTGTACGCGAAGTGCTGTGCTTTGTCGCATGGTTCCTCCGCAAATCCTCCTCCGGCTTGCGCCGTCGGAGGATGCGCGAAGGGCACCGGGCTGCATAGCCGCATCACCGGAGCGGGAATTCCTCATCTGTGCTCCAGACGAACTGCCCTGTTTTGTCGATATAGCCACGCTTGTCTTCGACCCGCACCTCGGCAAGGCCATCGGAGAAATCGCGCGCGTAATCAAATCGGGGGTCCAAGACGTATTTGCCCCTATTGTCGATATAGCCATGTTTGCCCCCGACCTCCACCACCGCAAGACCATCGGAGAAGTCTTCAGCCCAGTCAAACTGCGGGTTTACGGCATAATTTCCGGCCTTGTCTATGTAGCCCCACTTCACAGTTCGCGGGGCCTCTTCTCTCACACTCGCAAGACCATCGGAAAAGGGACAGGCGTCGTAGAACCGAGGGCTTATTACGTACTCTCCCGCCTTGTCGATGTACCCCCACTTGCCAGTTTCATACTCTCCGACCTTCACGCAGGCAAGGCCTTCGGAGAAGTCCGATGCCCAGTCGATTTCTGGCTTTATTACGTAATTCCCTATGTGGTCGATATACGCGTGTTTGCTTCCGACCGAAACCACCGCAAGGCCGTCCGTGAAGGGCCAAGCCCCATCAAACCGTGCCTCTATTACGTATTTCCCAGTCTTGTCAATGTAGCCGAACTCGCCGGTCTCTGAGTCCCCAATCCTCACGGACGCAACGCCCTCGGAGAAGGGCCAAGCCACGTCAAACTGCGGGTCTATCACATATTTCCCCGTCTTGTCGATGTAGCCCCACTTGCTGGTTCTCAAGTCTCCGATGTTCACTGCCGCAAGCCCTTCGGAGAAGGGCGAACCCTCATCATACTGCGCGTCTATCGCAACTTTCCCCGTCCTGTCTACGTAGCCCCACTTGCCGGTCTCCCGGTCCCCTATCCTCACCATCGCGAGCCCATCGGAGAAATCGTCGGCCCAGTCAAACTGTGGGCTTATCACGATCTCGCCCGTCTTGTTGATAAATCCGAACTTGCCGCCCGCCCATATCCGATGCAGTCCCGATTCCGCATCCGGAGACGGTGACTTGTTTTTCACTGAATCAACACATGAGGCCGCAGCGCAGGCTGCAGCCAACGCAGCCATCAGAACGATTGCCAGCCATCTCGTTTTCACTTGATTCCTCCCATGCCCATTCTTGAACCCCCCGCGGACATCTCTCAGGGAGAATTATACGGCATTCTCCATGAAACCTCACCCCCCTTCCCATAATCCAGACCTCACCCCCCCCAACCCCCCTCTCCAAAGTTTTGGAGAGGGGGCTAGGGGGTGAGGTGGGAGGGGGGCCAGGGGGGTGAGGCGGAGAGGGGGCAGGGGGGTGAGATGCGGCCGGCTTGATTTCGCCTCGCCTGTCGAGTATATTGACTTTCCGATGAGTCCCGTGGGGCTGTA
>CAYGZQ010000008.1:0-91238 GCA_964354375.1 uncultured Planctomycetota bacterium | reverse complement strand
ACTCGCCCCGCAGACGAAGCCGTCCCCCCCTTGGGGGGGACTACAGGGGGGCTAGTGACCGCGATCGTCCTTCCACTGAATCTTCTCTATGTCTATTCCCTTCTGGGCCATTTCGAAGAGCGGACTCATCTCCCTCAGCCGGTTCACAGCCTTGATCACCTTGCTGATCGTGTAGTCGATCTCCTCCCCGGTTGTGAAACGTCCCAGGCTGAATCTTATGGACGCGTGCGCGAGAAATTCCGGCACATTCATCGCGTGAAGCACGTAGCTGGGCGCGAGGCTCGCCGACGTGCACGCGGACCCAGAGCTCACGGCAATATCCTCCATCGCCATCATTATGCTCTCGCCTTCGACATACTTGAAACTGATGTTGGTGGTGGTCGGAAGCCTGTCGGTGGGATGTCCGTTGACATACACTTCATCGAGCGCGCTCAGGATGCCTTTCTCGAGTCGATCCCTCAGATTTCTCACTCGCGGGATCTCCTCTTTCATTTCCTTCCTGCACAGCTCGCAGGCCATACCCATCCCGACAATTCCGGGCACATTGAGAGTGCCCGACCGCATGCCCTGCTCGTGTCCGCCGCCATGAATCACCGGGGTCGGCCTCACCCTCGGATTCCGGCTCCTGGCGTACAACACGCCCACACCCTTCGGACCGTAAATCTTGTGCCCCGACATCGACAGAAGATGAATGTGCATGTCCTTCACATCGACTGGGAGCTTGCCCACCGCCTGTGTGGCGTCGCAATGGAAGATCACGCCGTGTTTCTCGGCGACCTCGCCGATCTCCTTCACCGGATGAAGCACGCCGGTCTCGTTGTTGGCGAGCATTACGCTGATGAGCACGGTCCTGGGCGTGATCGCGGCCTCGACCTGGTCGGGATGCACCTGCCCGTAGCTGTCAACCGAAAGAATCGTGACCTTGAGCCCTTTTTTCTGCAGATACTCGGCGGTGTCGAGGACCGCCTTGTGCTCGGTCGAGGCGGTTATCAGATGGTCGCCCTTGTCGGCATACCTCTCCATGCAGCCCTTCAGCGCGATATTGTCGCTCTCGCTCGCGCCGGAAGTGAAAACGATCTCCTTCGGGTCGGCCCCGATCAGCTCGGCAATCTGCTCCCGCGCTTTCGTGACGGCATCGGCGGCGGTCCATCCGAAACTGTGAGTCCGGCTGGCTGCATTGCCGAATTTGTCCCTGAGATACGGAAGCATCGCCTCGAGCACCCTGGGGTCCACCGGGGTCGTGGCGTTGTAGTCAAGATATATCGGAAGCCGAAGCGTCATATCTCATCGGGTTGTTGTCCGAGGTTAACAATCGGATACCTCAACCATCCGGTACCGTTTGCCATTATACCACCACATCCCGAGGTGAATGCCGGAAGTCCGAGTTTCGGGGACAGACTGCTAAACTCGTCTGAGGCCTATTTCAACAGGGTGTTGAGGAGTTTAGTAGTCTGTCCCCGAAACTCCCTAAAAGTCGCGCCGGTCGCGTTGCCGCGACCGGCTCTACTAATTGTTGCTGCGCTAACAGAGTTCCCCCCAATTCTATGAAAATAAGGAGGCCTGACTATTTCGCTGGCCTCAATCCAGATCGTCCCTCAGGTCGTCCAACATGTCCCTTATTCTCTTCCAGCTCTTCTTGAGCAGCCTGGACAGGTAGCTTCGGCTGATCTTCATGCGCTTCGCGACCTGCTTCGGCTCCTCCTCCTTCAGAACCACGGCGACAAACGCGGCTTTTTCTTTCTCCGGCAACGCGTCCACGCACTCGTAGATTCTGTCAAGCAGGAACGAGTCTTCAGCATGCTCGTCCGGATCGGGCTTGGTGTCGGGTATATTTTGAAGGAGAAGGGACAATTGGTCGCTTTCCGACATTATCTGCGGAGCCCGGACGTGCTTCTGGAGGTAGGTTAGCGCGCGTCCACGTATCCGAAACCTGGCATAGGTGGAGAACTTGAAACCACGCTGGGGCTCGAACCGCTCGACAGCCTCCACAAGCCCGACCACGCCCTCCTGGAAGAGATCCAGGTAGACTTGCTCCGAAGGCTTCAGGATGGTGACGATCTTGCAGACCAGGGGTTGGTAGCGATATATCAGCTCCTGGCGAGCTTCCAGGGAGTCGTTATCCTTGTACTCCCTCCAGAGTTTGCGCTCCTCGCTTGGGGTCAGCAAGGGGATCTTGGAAAGCTGCTTGAAAAGTTCGTCTGC
The DNA here is from genome assembly GCA_964354375.1 of uncultured Planctomycetota bacterium. GTDB lineage: Bacteria > JAJVIF01 > JAJVIF01 > JAPKYR01 > JAPKYR01 > CAYGZQ01. The sequence continues at coordinate 89,036 of CAYGZQ010000008.1, read as the reverse complement.
GAATGCCGGCACGGTCTCTCCCGGTTCCAGGACGGGCCTTTGGGATATTATAGGCCCGTGTTGTCCAGTTTTACAATTGATACTCTACCGGCGAGCAGTCAATGCGGGAGGGGCGTACATTGGACACCGTGTGGAACAGAAGGACGCAATAAATCTCTCACCTACCCTCAGACGACGTCTCTCCCCCGTCTGCCGCGTCTTTCCCAAATCGGCCCTTTCTGCTCTTCAACATGGTCGTTTGGGCCGATATGTCTCATTGCCTGGAGGCAATCCCCCGTCCAAACCGCAGGATTACGGCACTTCCTGCGGAGGGGTTCTGGTGCTTTTCCGAGGACTAGGCTCCTGACAGCACTTCCAAAGCGGCTCTTAATATAGATATGGTCAGCAGTTTGCCCGGTTATCGAGACCCCTTAGGTTCTCTTAATGTCCCGGGCGCTTGGGACATTTTGACTCTTTTGGGCAATTTTTACACATTTTTTAACAATATAAATCTGGTTTTATCATTCTTGAACCAGTCATGTCAAGTGTTATTGGACGTTTCTTTGGGAAAACTTGCGGAAAAACCCGGCTGGGTCCGCCCGCAACGGCGGGCAAGCCTTATAGACAGGGACATTGGCAGGGTCTCCGAATGGCAGAAATAATTCACCATAGTTAAGAATTTACTCTTGAGTTTTCGGCTTCGAGGTATATAATGGGTACCAGTAGAGGGCCAGGCGGCCGAGCGAGGGAACGGGCGGCAGTCTATCTGCTTATATTATTGTAGGGATTCGTTAGGTCTCTACAGAGAGGTTGTTATGCGTCTATCAAGCTTTGCCCAGGTCTTACTCATCGCCCTCGCTTTCGTATTGAGCTGCCAGTCGAGTCCTCCTCCCACGCTCCCGGCACCCGTCCAGACCCAGTTCGCCGGGCACCAGACCGCGCTGCAGGGATCCACGCAGCCTTCATCGAGGCACCTTTGGGGCTACTATCGCTGCACGGCCGATCTTGACCAGGGCACGGTCTCCGTGATGCCCGACAGGTCTGTCGACATGCATATTAACGCCACTAAGCCCCTCAACAAGAGCCTGGGTATCGGCATCGCCGTCGACCCCTCGAGCACTCCCGCCACCGGCTATTTCGTGATCAACGTGAGCATAACTCATCCGTTCCCGTCGAATCCGTCTCTTGCCGGGTTCGATGTCCACGGAGTCCTTCTTACTGCGGGAGGAATTGACGCCAGCGGTCTCAGGATGTCTGGGGATGGCGATCCTCAGCTTCTGAATGCGGACGGCTGGGCTCGATGGTGGAACCCCACCGAATTCACAACGCCCGGAGTTCTGGGGTATGTCAAGGGTCTTTACAGCATCCACGGTCCGGCGGGTCCTCCGAGCGCCATGGTTAATCCATACAAGATATTCTGCGACGGGCTCTGGTCGACCGCTGAAGTAAGCCTTCTCAAGACGCTCCTGTTGAACGATCCCGCCGGTCGGACTGTGTTCCGCTCGGGAAAAACCAATACCCGACAGTACAAGATCCAGTTCCCCGTCAATGGGGGACCGAAAATATATTTCGACTACGCGATTGACGCGAACTGGGCAAAGCCCACGGTCGACCCGCCGGTCAATATCCCGGCAGATTTCCCCATCTGGGCCAACTGCATGGAGCCGTGGCTGGTTGAGGCGACGGTCGAGGAATGCACTCTGGCGGGAACGCCGTACGGCGGCGCCTCCTCGGGAGAGCTGAGGCTCTCGCTCGATGTCTGGGACTGGCAGGGCTGGTCGAACGGAACCTACGCCGGCCAGATCGGGAACGTCCGGCTCTACTCGCCGGGTATCGCGTTCGACAATCCCGCAGTGAGTCAGCAGGACGGATTGCATAACACGATAGTCACTGTAACTGCAACCGGCATGCCTGCGAATGTCGGCACGATGCCGGTGTTGATAGAGGTCTGCGCTCCCGGGACCTCATGGAAGCAGGGAGCGGCTGAAGCTCCCGCCGGGGAGGTCGCGGCCTATGCGCGAGTCTCGGTCGATGTGGGGCTGATGTCCTGCGAGGGCGATGACAATGTCACCTGCGACAACTCGGTATGGGTCGATCTCGTGTCCTCGACCAAGGATGCGGTGTGCATGCCCTACGATCCCTCCGACTACTTTGCCTTTGCCGTACCGACCGGCAAGGTTCAGGAGGGGACGATAACCCTGGACAATTTCGACTACGGGGACAACGACCTCGTGCTCTTCGACGGCTGTCCCGGGGATCCCATCGGCCAGGCCACGAATCCGTACGGAGTCACTGAGACCCTGAATGTCGAAGACCTCGAGGCCGGCTTCTACTACATCGCCGTTCTGACCGGCGAGACCACCGGGACGGACGTACAGCCATACGAGCTGAGCCTGGACATCCATGAAGTGAGCGGCCAGTGCACAACCGACGATAACAACGATTACACCTCCGCAACATCCCTCGCCCTTCAGGACACGAAGACCGAATCGGTCTGCGCCGGGGGCGACATTCGCGACTGGTACACCCTCACGGTGCCTTCGAATAAGGTGGCCGGCGGGACGATTTACCTGGACAATGCCGGCGTCGGCAATATCGATGTTCGGGTCTACGATACGTATCCCGGACCAATAACCTTCTGGGGCACAAACCCGGACACGATGGACGAGCTGATTACCATCGGCGGACTCGGTCCGGGCATGCATTATGTCGAAGTGTTTGCCCTGGGCTCGACCCCCGACGGGGACCGCGGCTACACGATGAACCTCGACCTGATAAGCTCGGAGTACTCCTGCTCCAACAATGACGGGAACGACTCCAATCTCACGGCCGACCCGATCGGCCTGACCGATGTGGTGAGCGGCACCGTCTGCTTCCCCTCGGACCCCGACTGGTTCACGTTCATCATTCCCGAGAACAAGGCTGCGGACGGCGGCATAACGCTCTCGAGCGACTTGATCGCGGACAACGATCTCTATGTCTACGGCGATCCCGCAGCCGCACCTATCGCCTACAGCGCCAAGGTCGGGGTCGATGACGAATCGGTCGACCTCAGCGACCTTGACGCAGGAACCTACTTCATCAGGGCAATCGCGCATCCCAACGTCGGCAACGGCGATCAGCCCTATGCTCTGACAATGAACCTTACGCTCAAAAGCGTGGGCGACTTCGACTTCAAGATCCATGCCCACATCATCTGCAAGGATGACGGTAGCAGTCCTGCGACGACCGAAGCACAGGTGAACGCGGACGTGAACTGGGCCAGTCAGTTCTACAGCGAGTGGGGGGGCAGCTTCACGGTGGCCGAGATCAGTTACATCAACCGGACCTCCTGGCTTGCCGCCACTTCAACCGAAGTCAACCAATGCCACACGATCTACAAGGACACGTCGGGTCCGATCAATGTCTACTACGTGAACTCCTTCCCCAACATGCCCAACGCCGCAGCATTCTGCAGGATGGATTGCCGTCCGAGTTTCCAGACGCATAGTTCGACGTATGTAGCCATGTCGGACTATGCTGAGCACGGCTCCCTGGCGCACGAGCTGGGTCATGCAACAGGGATCTTCCATGACGTCTACTTGCTGGACGCCGGGTTCTCGAGCTGTGCGCAGATCAACGCCTACTACTGCCCGTACGGCGGCGCCAACCTCTCGTTCTGCAAGGAATCGGACGCCGCCTACGGCAACCTGATGTACTTCCAGATCTCGGGCTGGAACGATCCGAGCGACTACTGGCTCAGCGACAAGAACTGGCAGACCCCCGCGAAGCCGATCGAAAGCCAGGCCGAGAACTGGCGTTATTTCCATATCAATTATCCCAACAGTTTCTGAGGCCGATTCTGAAGATAAATATATTCGCCTATATTCGCCGAGGTTTTGAGGAGAAACATGATGCGCAGACCGCTTTTTTCGATAGTGACGGTTTCCGTACTGATCCTTCTTGCGTCCGTGTCCACGGCCAGGGCGCAGGTGCCTGCCGATTGCCGGATAGGCGCCGACACGGTTGCGGGAATCCGTCAGATGCTCACCGCGGAAGACAACGGGTTGTTCTTCGAGATCTGGACATCGGAGGAGCTCGCGTGCGCCTGCATCGAGATTTACTACAATGACCCTCCCGATGCTTTCATGCACGACCGGGTCGTCACCGGCGCAGTTGTCCTGTTGGGACAGACCGGCGACCCGAGAGCGGTGCCGGTGCTCATCGACGCGATCGACACGCATCCCGCCCAGGCTCTGTACAATCTCTCGAATTTTCCCACTGTCGACGCCCTGAACGCACTGGTCGCGCACATCCGAGATGAAAACGACGAGGCAAGGGAAAACGCCGCCGAGGGCCTGAGGAACATGCGCGTCCCGTCATCGGACGAAATCGAAGAGGGCTGGGGGGACGCGTTGGAGGCCGCGCTGGATGAGGTCGGCGACTGGATGATCGAAGAGCCGGTGCCCGACATCAGGGACTACTTCCTCGACGCCCACGCGAACCTGGAATCGCTCCTTGAAGCGGCAACGGCAGCAGCAGGCGCTGTTGACTGAAACAACCCTCAAGAAAAAACCGAACGCGGGTCGCGTTCGGCACAAAGCCCGATGACAATTCAGGGGGGCCGATCTACCTCATCGGCCTGTACAATCCCACAACGACACCGTTGATCTGCAGACGGCTCGGGTCGTCGATCATCATGTCCTCGTATTTCGAATTCTCCGGACGCAAAATGATCTGGTTCCCCGTCTTGATGAAACGCTTGAGTGTGGCTTCGCTTTCGATCCCTTCCAGCAGGGCGACGACAATCTCGTTGTTACGCGCGGTCTGCTGGCGACGGATGATCACGATGTCGCCGCGGTAGATTCCGGCGTCCTGCATGCTGTCTCCGTTCACTTTCAGGGCGAAATGCTCCTCGCCCGAGAGATAGTCGCCGCTGATCACGAAGTGCTCGTCGCTCGTCGCGATCGCCGCGTCGGGCTCACCGGCCGCGATGCGCCCCACGAGAGGTATCGCGCGGATGTCCTCTTTCAGAAGCTCCTTCTGACGTTTCAGATGCTGAAGCCCGTGGGGGTACTCCCTGACCGTTATTCCCCGCGAATGCTTCCCCTCCCGGTCTATCCAGCCTTTCCTCTCCAGCGCGAGAAGATGATCGTACGCGCCCTTGACGGTGAACTCGAAGTGATCGGCAATGTCCCGGATAGTGGGCGGACGCTCATTGGTCCGGATGTATGAGATGATGAACCTCAGAATCTCCTCTTGTCTGGCCGTGAGTTTTCGTGGCGGCATGCGCACCTCCGTGCAGGAGCGAATCGATCTTAACGCTCCATTTTCGTATACTATACCAAATTAAGGTCCGTTTGGGAAGAGGAAAGACGCGATTTCGGCCAATCTCAAAAAGGCCTTTGCCCGGTCCTACCGACCCGGCAGATTATTCAATAAGTATTCCAGCATTCGATCGGCGATCTGCCACCTGATGTGAAGCTGCTTGCCGCTGAACTTTTCGATAGTCTTCTTCCCGTCCTTCCCCAGCTTGTGACCGAACAGGGCGACATTGTCGATGTCCTGTCCCGGCTGCCTCTCCCTGAGCATCGAAACGAGCTCATCCGTGATCGGAAAACCCTTACCTTGCGCGAAGAAGATGTTCTCCAGCAGGAAGCAACAGTCTCTCTTGAAAACCCCCTTCCTTCTTGAGAGGTCTTTGAGCAGAAGCTCCTTCTCAGTGATTCCGAACTCCCGCTTATCGCCGGGATCGACCACGTCCTTGACCCAGTCGGGCATGCCGTCGCGACTGGTCTTCGAGTGATAGTCGCTTCGGTGCCGGTAGCCTCCCAGATGTCCCACAAGGATGATCGGCTCAAGGTGCAGAGGCGACATGTTCTTCCCGGCGTGCCCTTCCAGCTCCACATTTTCAAGGGACGAGAACTCGGGAGTCTCGAGAAGCTTATGCGCGGCTTCGAATGTCATCACGCGGGTGATCCGACCGAACCAGAGAATCTTCCTGGGGCTCTGATCGACCAGCTCGTTCACACCCGCAAGATATATCTCCACCTCCGGGGCCACGCTATGGCTGTACGTCAGGAACCTGTCCCTCATCTCCTTGCGAAACTGCGTCTGGTCGGGTCCGTGGAAAATATGGCTGTCGTCGACACGAAACGGCACGACTCCTTCGATCCTGTCTGGGCTTTTGTTTCCCGCCACGACATACAGGAAAATCTCGATTCTTCTCATAAAGTCCGGTTCTCCTTCCGCCAAATCATATCATAGAGTCGACGATTGAAAAGACGCAAGACTCGGGTCGGGGCGCACCATTTCTCTCCGCTACAGACTGCGAATCGACCAGGTATACTGGATCAAGAAATTCCTGAAATTGGGCTCCTCGGAGGTTTGTTTCATGTCGTTACCGTGGATGCGAATGTCCTTCCCCTCCATGATTCGGGAACCGTCCGACGGCCATCGCCCTTCGATTTTGGATGGAAACAGGAAATCCCAGAACTGGATCACTCCGCCCTCGGGGCCCGGATTCGGCAGGGATGTGGGCAGTTCCACGGGTTTCAGCGAATAACCCTCATCGTCCACCGTGCCGTTGAGCTGCAGCTCGAAGGTCGCGTGTTTGTCCCATCGTCCGCTCGAAGCCGCCTTGAAATCGCGCATACCTGCGTCCACCGAAGCCCAGTGACAGAGGTCCCCCCTTGCAGTCCCCGTCACGCTGCCGTCCTGGAACTCATCCAGCCGGATGTCAGCCTGCAGATCCCACGCCATGTTCCAGTAGGTGGTTGTCTGACTCTCGTTGAGATAAGCGGGCTTGTCGAGCATGACAAGGACGGCCTCAACCTTCATCGTACCCGCCCAACATCCTGTCCGGTATGGCTCCTGTGTTGTGGACGCCTGTCTGGACGGGCACCCCGCCAGCACGACAGCCATGCTCGCTGCCGCGCCAAGCAGCAATATCCTGACACCTGGATCGTACATCGTTTCGGGATTTCATTATAGAGCATTTCACTCCACAGTGCGTCGGCCGGCAGGACACTCGATTGCGAATGCCGTCCGGATCGCAGTCTTATTGTTCAGTCTGATTGAGCCCGTTTAACCTAATATCCGTACAGAGACCGGATAATAATGTTGAAGTGACCAAACGGCCAAGTGCACGGAGAAGATCATGTCTCTTATGCTGGCGATAATACTGGGCGCTTTGGTGCTGGTGGTAATTGGTACATTCGCCTCCACCTTCAGGCGACCTCATGTTCGTGAGACGGCAGCGGAACCTCCCTCTCAGGAGATCCCGGACATCACGTTGCCGGAATCGGTGACTCCTGTTGCCGAGAAGTCCGAGTCGCCCGAAATCGCAGAAGATGCAGAGGATTCGCCTGAGGAGCCTCCGAAAATCGCCGTGACCTATGTGGGCATCTACGCGAACTACCTCACGCTCTCTGAAGTCTCCACAGACACTGTCAACCTTCTTGAGACTCTGACCGAAGCGATCCCCAACTTACCGCGTGTGGCACTCGATCTGTTGCCGGTGCTGGCGAAACCCGGGGGCGGGTCAAAGGAGATCGCCCAGGTAATCGAACAGGACCAGACAATCGCGGCAAGGCTGTTGCGCTGGGTTAATTCCAGTCTGTTCGGCCTGGTGGACGAGGTCGACACCCTGCAGAGGGCGGTCACCTTGCTCGGCATCGACGCTGTGCGTTCGCTCGTGCTCCAGAACGCGCTGGAGCGCTCGGTCGCGCCACCCTCCCTGCACGGGCTCAACCAGAGGCTTATCTGGCGGCACGCGTCCGCAGCAAGCGTCACCGCACGCCATCTCGCACGCTCCGGTCACAGAATCGACCCGTCGGTTGCGGCTACCGTGGGCCTTCTGCACGACATCGGCCTGCTTCTGCTTCTGACCACCGAGCGGAGGAAGCTCGATACCGCGCTGGTTTGCTCTGCAACCGCGCACGAGCCGCTGATAGCCCATGAGGATGCCGCGATGGGCTTCAATCACCAGACCTGGGGCCAGTCTTTCGTTCGCGCATGGCACCTTCCCGAGGCAATTGCATACCCCATCGGAAGTCACCATTCACCGATGAAAGATCCTATCGACCCTCTCACTTGTGTCATCTGGCTTGCCGACTACATAATCTCAAGAATCGGGTTTCCCTGTCCCCAGCACGAAATCCTGGAAGCGGACCCGGCTGAGATCGCAACACTGATGCGAATCATCGGACTCAGACCTCCCATCGATCAGTACATAAGCCAGGGCTTGATCAGAGAGGTGGTTCTGGCGACCAGGCTCTGCGGACGCCAGCCTGAGGAAGACGAAGAGGAAATCGCCGGCCGGTTCGAAGGTGTCATCCCGATCGCAACAGACCGGTAGGATCCGCGGCGTTGCCTGTTGAGCAGCGGTCCCGCTTGAATCTTGCCAGTCATCCCCAGTCCTGCTATCCTTTCCTGCGGAAAAACACCGGCACGGTGCGATGCACGGGAAGACGGTGAGAGTCCGTCGCTGTCCGGCAACTGTGTTGGCGATTCCCCCCGGCTTCACGCCATTGGGTGAGCCATTCGACAAGAATGAGCTCGCCTGAGAAGGCCCGGAGGGGGAGATGACCCAAAGCCAGGAGACCGATCGCACCGCGTGCAATGTCCGCTGAGAGCTTCTATCGCGAGCCACGGACTCGCTAGGGAGTTACGAATGTCGACACGACCCGCCCGCCGCTATCGATTACTGAGTTTCCTGAGCTTCCTCTTCATCCTGACGTGTTTCGCATGTGCCCACCCCGACCCCATCGCGCCGACACCCGCGCAGCCGCATGAGGCGACCGGCTCCGCGTCCGGTTTTGAACAGCACCACTTCCTCGGTGAGTGGACGGTCTCGATCTACCCGGACGCCGGCAATCCCCGTGTGGAAGCGTCGCCCGTGAGGTCGTCGACCGCGCACTGGAACGTGACCGACCTTCTCATCCCGCCGGTCTGTCCCGGATGCGTCACGTTCAAGAACCCGGTAAAGATCGACGACAGCCACGTGACTGTCACAGTCGAGATCGCCCATCCGTTTCCGGGATCGGCGACATTCGATGCCTTCGACGTGAAGGGAATCGTCATGGCGCCGCCCCAGCTCTGGTTCCCGTCCGGCAGCGTCTCGCGGGTCATCGACAATCCCGATGGCTACACGTCCCGCTGGTCGCACGAGCCTCTCGCCGACATCAATCCATTCGTCGATCTCGCTACCGACAATTCCGAGCGACGATTTGCGCACGACTCCGTTCACGAGCGCGACGTGATCGTTCACATGCCGAAGAGCGGTCCGGGGATGTTCGAGTATGTCGTCGACGCGTGCTGGCTTCCGCCCGCGATTGTCGATCCCGGCAATCCTTCCCTTAGTCCGCACTGCAACGAGGCCTGGGGCATTAAGACCCTGATCTCCGGCCCGATAGACGCGCATCCTAACGCATTCGCGAAAATCGATATTGACTTCAACGACTGGCAGAGCGACGGCGAGGCGGCGCTGGTATCGCTGGAAGCTCCCGACCTCGCTCCGAACGCAGTGCAAGCGGTCTTCGAGGGAGAATCGGCCTCCCCGCATTTTGCCTGTGAAATTCCGAACGACCTGTCGGCCGCTCCAGGCGTCCATCCCGCTTTGATCTGCATACGGGATGCTCTGAACAACCCGTCAAACGACGCTCTCACGACATTCTCGCTCGTCGAGATCAATGTCACCGCTGACACTCCGCCTATCGACGCTTTGGAGATATCGCCCTCCGCTGCGTCGCTTTCCACGCAGGGATCATCGGTCCAGCTCAAAGCCGCCGTACGCTATTCCGACGGCTGCCTCGGCTCCATCACTGATGGAGTGAAATGGGAAATCTGGGGAACCGATCTCAACGGCAACCCGCTCGCCAAGATCGAAGCTGGAAAAGCAACTCGCCTGACTTCCCGTTGGTGGGGCGGGACAGCGTCGGTGACGGCGAATTATGAGAAACAAGGCGCGGATGCGGTTGTCTATTGCGAGGACCCGTTCGCGGATGTGGCGGACGTAACCTTCGGATTCCCGAATGTCCCCGGCGAGGGCTACACCGATCCCGCAAGTCTTCTGGGACCTCCGTCCGGAGGCGGGAGCACGGGCGGCGGCACGGAGGTATGCGCGCTCGGGTACGGCGGAGTCGCAACACTCGAGTTTGTCGATAACGTGATCGTTGACGGGCCCGGCCCCGATTTCATCGTGTTCGAAAATCCTTTCGAGTTCGCAAGCTGCGACTGGAAAGGCGAGACCGAGAGGGGCGTATGGAATGAGACCGCCGTCGTGGAAGTGAGCCGGGACGGTATCGACTGGCTGAGGTTTCCGTGCGATTACAGCCCCGACAATGTCACGTGCGGGATCGAACCCCACGCGAACATGTCCAGCTTCAGTGGAATCGCGGGGGTGAATCCCGTTCACGCTGCGGTATATCCCGACGGATCCCTGAAGGACGGGATCGATCCCACAGATCCGTGGGCCGCCGGGGGCGACGCTTTCGACCTCGCCGATGTCGGCCTGACCTGGTGCCGATTCGTAAGGCTGATCGACACGGGCGATTCGGTCGACGCGCCGGGAAGCGAGCAATACGATGACGACGGCGACCTGATCATGGATTTCGGCAAGGTCTCTCCAATGGGTGCGATTCCGGGCTATGCAGGATTCGACGGCGACTCGGTTGCGGCGGTGCACTCTGCAAGCCCTCTCACAGTGAAATAGAAATGGATCGGCAGGGAAGAAAATCCCCACGATTGCGCGTGATCGGGTGCTGTACGCTCCTGCTGTGGGCGGCTCTCTGCTTGCCTTCCCCGCTTTACGCGCAGGAAGGCGAATCCGACGATGTCTCCGCAGGCGTGATTGACCTCGGCACTCTCTATGTGCAGGAGACGGCCCTCGAGGATATCGAGATTCTCGATCGACCGACGGCGTTCGCGACGGTACTCGATCCTCGCGAGTTGAGCCGTCGGTCATTGACCTTAAGCGAAGTCCTCGATTCGACACCGGGCGTTTCAGTGCGTTCTTTCGGGGGCCTCGGCTCGCTCTCCACGATATCGATCAGGGGTATGGGAAGCGAAAATGTGCTTGTGCTTCTCGACGATGTGCCGCTCAATCCCACGGGCGGATCGGTCGATCTCAGCGACATCCCGCTCGATTCGCTCGAGAGAATCGAGATCATACGCGGGGGGGAAGGAGCGCTCACGGGCGCCGGTGCGGTTGGGGGAGTGATCCGGTTAACCAGCCTGAAGGCCGAGGACCGTCCTGCGGTCAGCCGTACGGGACGCTTTTCTGGCGGGAGCTTCAGGACCGTCACCAGCGGCTTCACATTGAGACAGCCCGGCGATCTCTTCCATTTGGAGCTCGAAGGTTCACGTGGCGAATTTTCATTCCTGAACGACAACGGGACGTCTTTCGAGCAAGGCGACGATTTCATCGACTCGCGAGAGAACAACGAATACAGCGCAGGCGAGGCGAGGTACGCGCACGCATGGGAGCTCGGACGCTCCCGAACGCTTGATTTCTCCGGCGAATGGTACAGGTCCGAGAAGGGCATCCCGGGCATAACGACGTTCCCAAGTCCCCACGCGTCCCAGACCGATTCGAGGCTCTTTTTTCAGTCGGCGTACTCGGACCCGGATTTCGGCGACGGGAAACTCGATCTGTCGCTCGGGTGGCTGAGGCAGAGTCGCGCATTTGAGGACCCACTCGGCGAGAGCACCGGGGTCCCGCTGTCCACGTCTTGGGTGCACAACCGTCTCGACGCCAAAGCCGAATGGGCGCGTCCGGGTTTCAGCAAAGATGATGTCCTGACAACCGGAGCATCCGCGGCGCTCGAGAGACTGAATGCGGGAGAGTATGGGAACCCTGAAAGGGACACGTTCTCCGCATGGCTTCGCGACGAGTGGTATCTCACTTCCGGGGCAGTCCTGAACGGCGCGGTAAGGTGCGACTTGCTCGACGGCGATCCCACACTGAGCCCGCGGGTCGGCCTGAAAATCCCCTTCGATGAAGGCCTCACCGCGCGGGCCAATCTCGGCCTCGACTTCCGCCCGCCCAGTTTCGAAGAGCTTTATCGCAACGAGGGACTTGTCGTCGGCAATCCCGATCTTTCGAGCGAACGCACGCTCGGCTTCGACATGGGCCTCACGCATACATCGTCGGACCTTCGCCTGGAAGTGGACTATTTCAACCTGCAGACGACCGACCTGATCGATTACCTGCTCATCTCCGGATTCCGCTGGAAGCCTTACAACGTGGGGCGTACGAGGTCGAGCGGCATCGAGCTCTCGGCCACCTGGATTATCGCGCCGAACTGGGAATTCAGCGGGGCATTCACGCGCACGCGCGCGGTCGATACTTCCGGCGATCCCACCCGACAGGGCCGACCGCTCGTGGGACAGCCGTCAAGCGATCTGTTCGCCGAGCTCAGGTGGCGTCGAGAACCGTGGGAGGCCTTCGCGAACTGGCAGCGACGCGGCACAAGCGCGATAACACCGTCCGGAAGCCGATTCCTCCCGCCCGATTCCTCGACCGCTCTTGGCCTGGGATACACCTTCGAGAACGACACGTCGCTCATCCTGGAAATGAAGAACTTTTTCGATGAGGACATCACCGACGTCCGCGGATTTCCGCTCCCCGGACGCTCGGTGTTCGTGACTCTCAGGGGAGAGTGGTGAGACGATGCGAAGCGTTCGGATCGCACTGGTTCTGGTTTTGCTGCTGACGGGATGCACGGTCGGTCGCGGGACCGGCGCGTTTCCGCCCGCGGCCGACCTGAACGCGCAGCCGGGAATCGGTCCGGACGATGACGGCAGAGATTATCGCATTCTCGTCGCAAACGGCCTGTCGGAGAACATAACCATGATCGACCGGCGGGACGGCGTCTGGTCCGTGAGTCAGAACATCGTCGCCACAGGCCAGGCCCCGAACCAAATGCTGGTGCGGAACGGACTCTGTTACGTGGTGAACTCGCTATCCAATTCAATTCAGATTATTGACGTAGAAACCTTGGATGTGGTCAGGGAAATCAGCACCGGTCCGGGCACGAACCCGGTGTTCATGGATTTCACCGACGACCACACTGCGATCGCGTCATGCTATCTCACCAACGAGGTGCTCCTGATCGACGTCGAACCCGATACGTCCCCCGAAGACCGCATCATCGGCCGTATCCCCCTGCCTCCTTCGACAGACCTCCCGCGCGACGAAGACGATATCCCGACGAACGCCGGACCCGGCGGACTCGCGGTCGTCGGTGACAGGTGCTACGTGGCGTGCTCCAACCTGAAGGCGGTCCATGTGGCGGGCGGACCCGGCCTCCTTGCCGTGATCGATATCCCATCGCGGTCGGTCCAGCGAATGATCGAGCTTTCCGGGCGCGACACGGTGCAGGTGATTCATTCGCCCAGATTTCCCGAGAGACTTATCGTCCTCTCCGCAGGCGACAATGATCCCGCAATCGGATTCGTCGGGAACGGCACGGTCGAGAGTCTGAATCTCGACACCGGGGAAATCTTTCAGGTCATCGAAGTTGCCGGTGCGCCTTTCGGCGGCGCGATAGGTCCCGACGACATACTCCTTATGGAAAACGGCAAGGAGGGCGTTGTTCTTAGGGTCGATCTGTTCTCGGGCGTCGAGCTCCAAGCGTTTGAGCTGCCGACGTACGGCGAGCCGCTCAGCTACGCGTCATCGATCCTGGCGCTGCCGGGACTCGTCTGCGTGACCAACTTCAACGCCGACCGGTTCTATCTTCTGGAGCCGGATTCGGGGGAGATCCTTGCCCAGCTTGCGACCGGCGACGGTCCGGACGCTATGGTCCTTGTGGAGGGGGCTCCTCCGGACTGACGAACTGCTCAGGATAGGAGATACGATAAACGGCGCCTTCCCCTACCCTGTCCACCTCGCGAAAGAACATCGGGAATTCCGCTGACCTGAGAAGTCCCTTGATGGGAACAAAAAACGCTGTATTCTGCTCCCTAAGGCGCTGCTCATGCACGACCAGGTAATCGGCCGAGTAGCGCTCGCGGAGGAGATCGGCAAGGGCTCGGGGAGAAGTGCAGCTGTCGGAGATCACTCGATGATTGGCCCACCCGACATCCCCGCCTCCAAGAAGAATGAAGTCAGCATACAGACGCCCGTCCTGGCACAGAATGCCGACAGCCACCCTTTTCTCCGCGATGGCCTTGTCGGCGGCCTTCATGAGATCGTAGGATCCCTGCAGCCGACTGAGAGTGCGATCCCGCTGCTCCGAAGTGAGCGGCGGAACCCATCGCGAGGTACTCGCGCCGCCGATGCCGATCCAGCCTATGAGGATCGTCCAGAGAACGACCCGGAAAAACCTGCCGCGATGATCTCCGGGAGGCAGGGAATACAGAATGCCGAGCAGGTGGGCCAGCGCCAGCACGTTCACCGGCACCAGGCAGATGTAGTAGGGGAAATACATGATGCCGCCGCCGCCGATCATCCAGAATGCCCAGACCAGAAGCGTCCACGCCATGGCTACCCGCATGAACGGGTTCGAGCGCAGGAACCATATCCCCGCAGGCACCACGATCCATGCCGGCCACATCGCCAGCACCTTCGGCCAGAGCACTCCCCGCTGGTAGAACACGCTGGCGGTCTCCGATCCGAGAATCCAGCCGGTTCTCACCGTGCTCTCGGGTCCATACACCCCGTAAATCCCTCCCCCCGGCGGGAACAGGGTTTCATAGAACGGAAACACGGGGTTGTGAAACCAGAAGACATTCCTCAGGTACCAGGGGAGAGCGACGAGGATGAATAGACCGACCGCTGCGGCGATGGACCAGCGCGGGATCCGTCCCGAGCCCGGGATCTTGCCCCCGATCGCGAAAAGCGAGATCGCCAGCGTCAGCGAGGCCATCAGGCTCGTGTAGTCGACCCCCGCCGCAGCGCCGAGGAGAACCCCTGCAAGAAGGACTCGCCCTGTCGATCCCTCCTTCAGACCCTTTACCAGAACAAGCACGCTCGTCAGCGTGTACAGGAGAACCCACATGGAGGGAGAAGCGTTGGACCCGAACACCTGCAGAGAACCTATTGATGCCATTATCAGGGCCGCGAGCCATCCCGTTTTCACCGAGAATACAGCACGACCGAGCCTTATCATGGCCAGGACACAGAAGGCGAAAGCCATGAAGTTCATGTAGTGGGCGGCGGTAAGCGGGGCGTACGCTATCGCCCATGAATACAGCATTTCCGCGTTCTGGGGGAAACTGCTGAACGCGATATCGGGACGGAACACCATCCGACCGCTTTCCACGATACCGAGAGCAGCGGGCAGATTCGATCGGCATTCTTCGAGCGCAACCGGAGGATAGAGCGGACTCAGAGCGATCCTGAGAAGCACTCCCACCGCAAGAAGAAGGCTGAGCACAAGGATGGTTCGGTTCCGGAAGCTCGCAGAAATCAGCGGCCAGCCCGGACGGACCTGGATCCATCCAAGGATGCCGACAAGGATCAGAGGCAGGGCCAGAGACCATCGGGCATATATCCCCATCCATCCCAGAAGTCCCCACAGCAGCGTGAGAAGCGATATCGCCAGCGTGCCCAGAGCAAAGCTCTCGACCAGCGGCGGCCTTTCCCCCTTCACGAACGGACCCACCAGATACGCGCCGATCCCGAGCGCGACAAAACCTATCAATCCTGCAATCAGCGGAGGAGCGAGAAGACTAACCAGCACCTCTCCAACCTGGCCCATGCATTCACCTCAGAGTGTCCGGGCTCTGGGTGCTAGTGCCCGGCCAAATCGGGATTGTCCGATGGAGAGACGACTCGAAAAGCATGTATGCGTTCCAGTTTGAAATTGCGGTTGGCCTCCCTGAGATGGCAATACGCTGTGATGTACAGGTTGCCGTAAGCTACATAAAGCCCCTGGGGCTGGATCGTGCGTCTCGTGCATTTCCCGCTGCGGTCCTCGTACACGACCTCAAGGCAATCTCCCTGTTCGACCGCTTCTCTCAGGGGCTTGTACTCCTCCGACAGATTCACCAGCAGGTTGTACTTTTCCGGGGAGAAATATATCGGGTCCCCGTACCAAAGCTCGAATGCGCGGAGGGACGCGACGCTTTTGCGCTCGAGCCTCTCCAGGCACTGCATGAATACCCCTCGCGTCCCCATCACATCCGGCATCCCCCGGTGTTTCACCTCGTGCGGTATCGCGAAAACCTCGGTCAGCGACCCGAGGCCGTGACTCCTCAGCTCCGGGAAGAGCCGTCTCGACAAAAGCAGCGTATCGTACAACGGATTTCCCGGAGCGGGGATCTCGAACTTGTGGCAATTGAACGAGATGAATCTCTCGTCAAACGGCGCATTGTGCGCGATGAGAGGATCGTCCCCGACATATTCCAGAAAAGCCGGGACAGCCTTCTCGGGCGGAGGCGCGTCCCGAACCATCTCGTTCGTGATCCCGTGAATCTCGGTTATCTCCGGCGGTATCACCCTCCCTGGATTCACAAGGCTCTCGAACGTGTCGATGACTTCGCCGTTCCTGAATCGACACGCGGCGATTTCGACCACCTGGTCGAATCCTGGGTAAAGGCCTGTTGTCTCGGTGTCGAATGCTACAAAAACAGACGAACGCATAATCGGGTCCTGCGAATCGATGAGCCGTTTCCCGTGCCGCAATAATGGCCCCGCTCGGACCCACCCGGGCCCCGTCCGCTTCTGTTCCTGCCGCCCGGACCCGAGAAGTATAGCACAAAACTCAGTCCCACAGCCTGATTATCCGCAGACCTCCAGTATGTGACGACACGTAGGCGTATTGACCATCCACCATCGCAGAGAACAGGTCGCCGTGAAGACTGATCTGGTCGGCCGGCATCGGATTGTCAGGCGAGCCCCCGTAGAAACCAGCCCCCACATCCAGCGCGTACATCTTGCCGTCGCTGCACACCACGAACGCGTAGCCGTACGCCGCACAAAGCCCCCGGGCCATCTGGTCAGTCTCGTATTCACCGACAAACTGGATGTCATCGGGCGCGCCGATCGACGCTCCCACGTCGAAAACCCTGAGGCCGCTGCCCAATCCCGCGTTTCCCACTGCGCAGTACGCGTAGCCGTCTACCACGTTGACATCGTAGACATGCGACGGGGACGTTTCGTATTTGTCCGCCACGATCGGCGAAGTCGGCGATCCGGTTCCGCCCCCGACATCGAACACGTACAGATTCGACCCGAGATTGTGACCGTCCGCAAGGTATACATAGCCGTTCTCGGCCCAGACCTCCCAGGCCGTGTTCGTACCGTACGATGTCACGAACTTGGGATTGGACGGCGATCCGCCGAGTGCTCCGCCGTCAACGTCGTAAATTTTCAGACCGCTCTCGTACGACGCGGCGTAGAGATACGCCCCCATCTTCTGCAGGCCGTACGTACAATCGGAGGCGTAATAGCCCACTCCCACCGGGTTGGTGGGGGATCCGAGCGACGCGCCGATATCGACGATGTAGAGATCGCCGTCGCCGTACCAGCCGCCCCCGAGATACGCGTATCCATCCTCAACGAACACGCCTCGACCGTCTCTGCAGGTGGTCCATCTCGAAATCATCAGCGGCTGCTCGGGATCAGCCCCACCGCCCCCGATATCGACGACCTCCAAACCCATGCCGTCATCCGCCAGGTAGACATACCCCCCATCAACGTCCGCATCGTATGGGTTGCACGGCGTGTAGTACCTGCCCACGAACCCAGGTTGGGTCGGCGAGCTCACATCGAATTTTTCGAGACCCCAGTTATCGCAGGACGTATACGCGGAATCCCCCGACGCGAAGATGCCGGTCATAAGAATGTTGGATTCGTAAAATCCCCCTATGTATGCCGGATCGCCGGGAGCGTCGAGACTGAAGATCACCATGCCGTCATAGAATGCCGCCACATAGAGCTTGCCTGAGTCGACCCAGACATCGTAGACGCTATTGCCCATAAGGAAATCAGTATCGACTATCACCGGCGATGAAGGCACTGAGATATCCACCGTGCGTATCACGCAGTCGGGAGCCTGATTATCTCCGACATACGCGTAGTTCCCCGACACAAAGACCTCCTTCCCGTTATTGATCATCGGAAGGGTCGCCTCGAGAACGGGGTTCGAGGGCGATCCGCCCTGCGACCCGCCGCCGACATCGACAATCAGGAACGACGTCTCCTGATCGATAACATGGGCAAGACCCTTGTCCACGAAAACATCGACCGCTGAGTAACCCACCGGCAACTGGCCCTCGAGCTTGGGATTCCCGGGAGAACCTCCCTGCGTTCCGCCTCCGACATCAAGGATTTTCAGACCCCCCTTTCCGTCCGCCAGATAGCAATATCCGTCGTCGGTGACAAACACGCCTTCGGCGCTTGTACCGACGTACAGGCCGACATCGACAGGATCGGACGGATCGGTCACATCGAGCACGTGAAGTCCCGATTGTCCATCCGCGACATAGCACCATCCGTCCTTCACCTGGACCTCGTTCCCGGATCCCCACAGGTTGTAACCGCCGACATAGACCGGATCGCCCGACCCGCTGACATCGAAGATTATCAGCCCCGCGTATCCCACGGCGTATGCCAGGTCGCCATCCACCCAGACATCCTGCAGAATCGCAGGCCATCCCGGAAGCGTGACATCGGTCAGATGGATTCCCTGCTGCGGCTTGGGTCCGACAGGAACACTCACTCGGGCGAACGCAGCCAGAGTGGCGTTCGCGGGGTATTTCCCGGACGGTATCAGCCCGTCGTCTGCATAGTCGGCCGGACTTAGGCTCTCGACAATCACCCAGCATTCATTGCCCTCGACGCTCGTGAGATTCAGATTCGCCTCCGGCACCTCCACCTGCACGGTCGAGTAATGCGAATCGCCGCCGACAACCGACCATCCGCCGGTCCATGTCGCGGGAATGAAGTTGCCCGCGACTTTGATGTCCCCGATCTCGCCGGGTATTCCAGACGGGTTTCCAAGCGCGCCCTGCCAGTCGAAAATGTCGATGCCGAGAACCAGGTCGCCGCCCCAATCGCCCGGTCCCTCGAACCAAAGAGTATCGTCGGCAACGCAATTCAGGAGATTCGCCTCATAGATGTTCGCGTTCAGCGGAAAATCTTCCGGCACCTGCAGCGGCGGCGAGGGATCTGGCGTATTCCAGCTCGCGTGGACCGCGTACTGGAACCTCAACACCGGGTTGCCTCCGACCATGGGGAATCTCAGATCGTAGTGCCGCCAATTGGTGCTTCCGGGACGGAACATCATGCGGTTTTCGAAGTCATAAGCGGTTTCGAGAAAATCGAACACGTCTTCGTTCTTCTCCAGTCCGTCCCCGAAGACCCTGTAACCGTTGAGCGTTGCGGTCGGACCGAACCCGCTCGTTCCCGCTGCTCCGGGAGTGTAGCCGAATATGTTCAGCGCAGTGAACTCGGGCATGTTGAACCATCGCGTGTACCCGTCCGCGTTCATCAGCACCGCATCTTCGCCCGCGACCGGATAACTCAGTCCGTCGTACGAAAGCGAGCCGCTCCCCTTGTGCATGAACACCCCGTACACGTCAAAGCCCGTGTACTGATCGAGTCCGGGGAACGGATGCTCGAGGCCGACATCCAACTGGATTCGTCCCTGGGTAAGGAACTCCGAAAGGTCCATGTTCTCGAATTTGAGATGCTTCGGGCCGCTGAGCTCCATGAGGTGATTGACATTGACCCGCATCATGGCGGTCCTGAGCGGGACCGCCTCGATCGTCCCACTCTCAGTGTCCAGAGCGACATCGTAGAGGCCCCATGTCGTCCGGTTATCGGACGATTCCCCTGCGGTGACATCTTTGCCGGCAAGCGGCGGCTCGGAGGGAGCTCCGCCCGTGCCGATGCATCCCGCAAGGATCATTCCGCTCAGAATCAGTGTGGTCAGTGAATGTGTCCAGCGCATGGCGCGACCTCTCAATTGCGTGTATGTGGGCTACAACCTGGAATACGACGATCCAATTATAGAGGAGAATCTATCGAATCGCCAATCTCCGGAATGCAGAATCCATGCCCCCTTCGTGTTTCTTGGTGTCCTTGGTGCCTTCGTGGTTAAACTCTTAGGAGGATAACCACCAAGGCACCAGGGGCACCAGGAAGAGAAGAAAAAGAGGAGACGGGAATTTGCGTCAGGCGCTTTTCATATAGAACCGCGCGTTGAGGAAGATCCCTGCGACGAGGAATACTGCGTTCGGCAGCCACGCAGCGGCGACCGGCGGAAGGACACCGCCCTCGGCAATCTTCACCGAGAACGCCGAAAGCAGGTAGTACGCGAAGACCAGGAGCATGGAGAGCCCGACCCCCATCGTGCTGCTCGACCGCTGCGGCGTGAGTCCCAGCGGGGCCGCGATGAGAGTGAAGATTATGCTCGCGAAAGGCGCGGCTATCTTGAAATAGTACGTCCCCTCGATTTTCCGTATGTACTCCGCGGACCGCTTCTGCGCTGCAGGCGATGCGATATACGCTTTCAGTTCCCCGAGACTCATCTCCTGCGGGTCGCGGTTGCCCTCATTGAGGATATCCGACGGAGTCCGGGCGATCTTCATCTCGAGCTTCGACGTGACCATTGATCGGACAACATTCCCCTTCTCGGCGAGATTTTCCAGACCTTCCTCGCCTTGCGTCACCGCCTTGCCTACATCTCCGTTTTTCCCGATGCTCAGGTTAATCACCCTCGCATTGTGGAATTCCCAGCTACCCATCGACCACACGCCTTCGTCCGCAGTGTAGAGAGTGATCTCCCCCGGACGGGAGAAGTCCCACCATTTCACGTCCTTGAACACATTCCCCTCGCCGCTTGCCGCGGCAAACAGCCATCCCGCGTCCTGATCCATGTAGGAGATGTTGGTCTCCTGGTCGCTGAGGCCGCGATCGATCAGACTGCTCCGAATGAACTGCTTGGCGGCCTTGGTCGACTGCGGCGCCACCTTCTCATTCAAAAGAAACATGCCCAGGACCACGAACCACGCAAAGACCAGAGCGGGAAACACGATTCTCAGAAACCCCACTCCACCGGCCCGTACCGCGGTGATCTGGCTGGATTCGCTAAGACGCCCGAAGGCTAGAAGTCCCGCGAAAAGGATCGCCATGGGGAGTGTGTACGCCACTATCTGGGGCAGAGCCAGAACGAAGTACACGCCGACCTGTCCGAGCGACAGATGATAGTCCGTGACATACTTGACCATGTCCCGAAACAAAAGCGCTGCCACCATCAGAAGGGTAAACCCCGCCACTCCGGCCACGAAAAGCGGGATAAACTCCCCCAGAACGAGGAGATCGATTTTCCTCAGCAGAAAACGGTTCATGCGAAAGAATCCGATCAGGTCTGACGCAGCCTTGCGGGTCTGGCCCTTACAAGAATCATCCAGGTCACGAACGACACGAGCTTGCCGGCTTCTTCCACCACGCGGAAATGACGCCTCGCGCGCTCGCTTGTGCTCTGGAGCATCTTCGCGATCATCCTCACGTTGTCGTGGTCGGCCCCATGCTTTTTCGCCCAGGTCTCGAAGTTATGCTCCTTGGGATAAATCTCGATGAGGTCTATCTCGAAATCGTCTCGTTCCAGGAGAGTCTCCAGTTCCGCCAGCGTATAGCTTTTCACGTGCGACCGGTCATGGTAATGAAAAAGGTTCTTCAGAAACGCAGCGAGCTCCGAGTGGGGCGGGGCAAGGGAGTCCACAAGTACAAAGGTTCCGGAAGGCTTCAAAACCCGATGCGTCTCCCTGACGAAACCACCGCCGTCGTTAAGATGCCTCATCGCGAGCCGCGCCGTGACAATGTCGTAACACTCCTTCTCGCACCGCAGCGCGGACATGTCGCCCTGGATAAAATCGATGTTGCCGATCCCTTCGGCGGCGGTAAGACTGCGGGCCTCCTCCAGCATCTCCCCGTCGGGATCGAGCGCGTCCACCTTCTTCACGCGAGGCGCCAGCGCCCGCGCGACAAAGCCCAGCCCCGTGCCCAGGTCGAGCGCGACGTTATCGGGCGATGGATCGACGACCTCGATTATCCGCGCGATGTCGGCCTCTTCCCTGTGATCGAGAACCGTGCCCTTACGAAACGCACGAATCTCCGGGTCACTCCACATTATGTCCGTGTTCATTACCGTCATGACCAGCCTCCCCTCTCCCGGGGTCCCCCTTGAAATCATCCAGTATCGTGTACAGGCTGGCATCAGCCCTGAATCGTTCACCGAGATAGTACTTCCTGGCGATCTCGCTGTCGGCAATCTCTCTCGACGTCCCCGACTGGAGGATTTTTCCCTGGTGCATGATATACACCCAGTCGCTGACCGCGAGAATGTCTCTCACTGAGTGATCCGTGACAAGAATCCCGATCCCTTTCTTGACCAGCATCATGATGATGCGCTGGATATCCTGAATGGCTATCGGGTCTACACCCGTGAACGGCTCGTCCAGAAGCAGGAAATCCGGCGACCCCGCCAGCGCTCGCGCAATCTCGCACCTGCGCCGCTCGCCTCCCGACAATGTGTTCCCTATCGACCGCCTGAGATGAGTCAGGTCGAGCTCAGACAGGATATTCTCCATCCGCTCCATTCTGTCCCTGTACGGAAAGCCCAGCGCTTCGAGGATAAGGAGCACGTTCTCTTCCACAGTGAGCTTCCTGAAAATGGACGGCTCCTGTGCGAGATAGCCCAGACCCAGCCTCGCACGCTGGTAGATCGGCAGTCTGGTGATCTCCCTCCCGTTCAGAAATATCCGACCCCGGTTCGGCCTTATCAGCCCCACCATCATGTAGAAACTCGTGGTTTTCCCTGCTCCGTTGGGACCCAGAAGCCCGACGATTTTCCCCTCGGTGACCCTCAGGTCGACATCATCTACCACGCGACGACGCCGGTATATCTTGACGAGATCGAAGGCCTCGAGGCTCTTCATCCCTTCCCTGAGCTCGATGTGCTTGATGAGCCCGGTGTGTTCCGGAATCAAGTGCGTGCCCGAGTCCGTCATCGCAGCAACGGTCGTGGAAAAATCCTGCTCCCGCGCCTTGGACTCATCGACGACCAGGTCGTTTTCGTTGGTCTCATTCATATGCTTGGGCTCGCCCGCTTGATTGTATCCCACAATCGCCAAGGGTGCATGCTCGGTTTCAAGATTCCATATGGCGATTCTACCGGCCTGCCCCTCCCTCAAGAACCGATTCATCCACGCTGCCGTCCACGCTTCCGCCAACAAGTCTGATCGACCACCCGGACGCAAAGTTCACCTCGATCGATTCCGCCTTCCCCTCCTGGCCCATCACGGAGAACTCGACGTTTCCGTCCGCGTTCAACACCCTGTCTTCGTTGGAGAAAGACAGGCTGTCGGCTCTCAGGTACTGCATTTGGGGACCGGTCAAATCCACGCTGCCCTCGGCCGTCACCCGGCTGACGCCCGCATCGTCGACCTGAAACAGGATCGAGTCCGCCTCCAGCGTGAATTCTCCGGCTTTCACCGTGGTTCTCCCGGAAAGCGGACCTTCGGGCGTTTTCACCTCGCCCGCAGCGACCAATATCGCCAGCGCGTCAGCCTTCAAGACCACTTCATCAACGACCTCATCGCCGAAAAGCCTCTTGCCCAGTTTGTGCCGGACCGTTACCCCTCCAGAAAGGCTGCCGACTTCAGTGTTCAGATCGTATTCGCCCGAATCCGCCAAGGCGGAGATGTCCCCCTTGCTCATGTCGCCGCCGTTCCTGAAACTCACCAGCCGGGAAGCGAACGAGTAGTCGACCGTCCCCGCTGCAACCTGCAGATCTCCCCGACTGAAACGAGCGCCGCCCTCCAGCAGAACCCTGTGCTCGCGGGCGAAATAGGTCGCCGCACCCGCCTGTCCCGTTTCGCCGTCCCTTCCGGAATACCGGACTCCCCCCTTGAGCTCGATTCTGACAATGGCGTTCTCGAGCGTCGCCAGGTCCTCTCCGAGCGTGACCACCGCCGAGTCCGCACCCAGCGTGTCCCCGGAGAACGTGACCTCGATAGGCCCCTGCAGCGTCAGGATCGCTCCGTTCTCCGATTCCTGCAGAACAAGACTGGACGCTTTCAGAGTCGCGCCGTCCTGGGCGAAAGCTGCGCTGGAGGCCGCGAGCGCCGTCGCCGCTATCCATAATGTAAGTGACGCGATTCGTGTCCAGAGTCTCATCGGACGAGAAAACTCTTCCCTACGATATCACAATCCGGTTCGCCGAGATTGAAATAATGCGCGATTGTCTTTCCGACATCGGCAAAGCTCTCCCGCAGGCCCAGATTCCTTCCTCGCAGCATCAGCGGATGATAGGCGAGCAGAGGCACGTACTCGCGGGCATGATCGGTCGACTGACTTGTCGGATCGTTCCCGTGGTCTGCGGTAATGACGACAAGATCGCTCGGCTTCAGGATCGATAGAAAATCCGGAAGCCATCCATCGAAATCCTTCAGCCCCCCGTAGAAGCCGTCGACATTGTTGCGATGTCCCCAGGTCTGGTCGAAATCGATGAGGTTGAAGAACATCAATCCGGTCCATTCTTCCTTCGCGATCTCCAGCGCCTTTCTCATGCCTTCGGGATTGCCGGCATAGTGCTCGATTCTGGTGAACCCGTGACCATTGAAGAGGGTATCCACCTTGCCGACGGAGATTACCTCCCTGCCCGAAGCCTTGATGCAGTCAAGAACTGTTTTTACCGGAGGGTCGACATTGTAGTCCTTGCGGTCGTACGTGCGGACGAATTTCCCCGGCTCGCCGATGAAAGGACGGGCTATCACCCTTCCGACCGTCGGTCCCGGCGGCATGAGAATCCTGCGGGCGATCTCGCACCATTTGTAGAGCGTTTCCAGCGGCACGACACCGGTATGGCATGCGACCTGGAAAACGCTGTCGGCCGACGTGTACACGATCGGTTTTCCGGTCCGCATGTGCTCCGGGCCGAGCCGCTCGATGATCTCGGTCCCGGATGCGGGTACATTTCCCAGGATTCCTCGCCCGATCTCCTTTGAGAACTCCTCGATTACCTCGGGAGGAAAGCCGTTGGGAAATGTCGGGAACGCGAATGGCGCGACAAGTCCGGCAAGCTCCCAGTGCCCCACGGTAGAGTCTTTGCCCCTGCTTTTCTCCGCCATTTTCCCGTAGGAAAACAGGGGACATTCCGCGGGCTCAACGCCCGCAAGGGGAGCTATATTCCCGAGCCCGAGGCTCTGCAACGTGGGCAGGTTCAGTCCGCCGACCGCGTTCGCGATATTGCCGAGCGTGTTTGAGCCCTCGTCACC
Source organism: uncultured Planctomycetota bacterium (assembly GCA_964354375.1). GTDB lineage: Bacteria > JAJVIF01 > JAJVIF01 > JAPKYR01 > JAPKYR01 > CAYGZQ01. The sequence goes on along the minus strand of CAYGZQ010000008.1, from coordinate 63,845 downwards.
GTACTCGGCGGCGTCCGGAAGCGCGCCGATCCCGACACCGTCGAGGATTATCAAGTGCGCCCTGAGTGTATCTTGAATGGGTGAGACCATATCGCGTGACGGCCGGTCTAGCTGAGAGCATCCCGCGCCTTCTGAACTTCGCCCTCCACCATCGCGCGGATCTCCCTGAGATGCTCCTCGGTATCGGCCTCAAAGCGCAGCACGAGCACCGCCTGGGTATTCGACGCCCTCACGAGGCCCCACCCGTACCCAGTTTGCACTCTCGCGCCGTCGATCTCGATCAACTCGATTCCCTTTCGCTTCCTGAACGCATCCTGCACCTTCTCCACGATTTTGAACTTGATGTTTTCCGGAGCATCGACGCGGATTTCCGGCGTGCTAACGAGCGTGGGAATATCCTTCGCGAGCTCTTCCAGCGGCAATGCGGCCTGGCAGCAGAGCTCCGCCAGCCTCAGGGCCGCGTAGTTGGCGTCATCGAAACCCATCCAGCGGTCCTGGAAGAACAGGTGACCGCTCATCTCGCCGGCCAGGGCCGCCCCGGTCTCCTTCATGCGTTTCTTTATCAGGCTGTGACCGGTTCTGTACATCTCCGGCTTCCCACCCGCTTTTGCGATCTCGTCGTACAGGACCTTCGAGCACTTGACCTCCCCCACGATTGTCGCGCCGGGACGTCTCGCGAGGATATCGCGGGCGAAAAGCACCATAAGCTGATCGCCCCAGAGTATCCGTCCCGTGCCGTCGACCGCGCCAAGCCTGTCCGAGTCGCCGTCAAATGCCACTCCGAGCCAGGCTTTCTTTTCCTTCACTGTGTCCTGCAAGCTCTCCAGAGTCTTGGCGACCGTCGGGTCCGGATGATGGTTCGGGAACGTGCCATCGGGCTCCGGGAACAGGATCGTAGCGTCGACCCCGAGTCTTTCCAGCGCGGGACCGATCGCGGGTCCGCTCGTTCCGTTCCCGCAGTCCGCCACAAGGTTCAACCCCTGCATCGCCTCGAATCCTGCAACAAGCCTTTCTATGTATCTCGGGAGGAAGTCGATCTCTTTTTCCGACGCCGAGCCTTTCGAAAAATCCCCGGCCTCCATGACCCGATGAATCTCCTGGATCTGGTCGCCGTACAGAGCCGCTCCGCCGATCAGAACCTTGAAGCCGTTCATCTCGACCGGGTTATGGCTGCCGGTGACCTGGATCGCGCCGTCCACGTCCAGCACCTGCTCGGCGAAATACGTGCACGGCGTCGGCACCTGCCCGATGCCGATTACCTCGACCCCCGTGGATCTCAGACCCTCCGAAAGCACCTTGCACAGCCGCACTCCGCTCTGACGCACGTCGTGGCCCATGACCACTCTTGGCATGCCGGTAGCCCGATCCCTTCGCAGCATTGTCCCGAACGCCCTCCCCAGCGTCCCCGTGAAACGGTCCGTCAGCTCAACCTCGCGTCCGTAGCCCTCCAGCGCGACTCCACGGATGTCGTACTCTCGAAAAACGTACCCGGGAAACGCTCCCGCAGGTGTTTGGCTCTGCATGATGCACGGATTGTAGCATAGAGCGACTGGGGGGGACAGACACGCCGATTTCGCCCCGGGATGCCCGTTCCCGGACAACCATCGAGAGAGTGGCAACGATCCTGCAACCGCGCTACACTGAACCCTGTCCACGACTCGGAGAAGTCAGCATGTTTCACAATCGACGTGCCGGCGATCTAATGATCCTTCAGAGCGACCTTTTGCCCGTCACTCTCAAGCATGCCTTTACCACGCGACGCCTGTCGGTCTCGCCACCGAAAACCGCCTCGCAGGGCGCCGAAGGCCCCAACTTCCGCGTCGATTCCATTAACGATACCTGCAAATGGTGGGTCAAGCTCCGCGACCGCATCTTCACGCCGAAACACACCTGCTATCTCCATGAGCAGGTGCACGGCGGGGAAGTGAGGGTGGTCGATCCCGACGAGGCAAACGGCGATGTGAGCGAGGTCGACAGTTTCAGGTACAGAGTGCTGGGCGAGGGCGACGCGATCATCAGGCCGTTCGGACGCAAGCCGGTTTTTCTGGCCATAACCACGGCCGACTGCCTTCCCTGCGTCGTCTATGACCCCAACAGCGGCGCTGTCGGAGTCGTGCATGCAGGATGGCGCGGACTCGCCGCGGATATCCCCGCCAATACGGTGAGAATGTTCAAGTCCGAGCTCGGCGTCCAACCCAAAGACCTTCTCTGGGCCATCGGCCCTTCCATCGATGTGAACAACTACGAGGTGGGCAACGAGGTGATCGCCGCTCTGGAGACGGCGGGCTACGCCGAGAGCGACTGGCGGGACGATCCCGATTGCGTCCCTGGATGGGTGCGCGGAAAACGCAGGGACCACTACCGGGTAAACCTCGCCGCACTCGCCGCAATGCGACTGGGCTCGCTGGGCGTACCCTCCACCCGGATCGACATCTGCGCGCTCTCCACCTTCGAGAATCCCAATCTCTTTTATTCATACAGGCGTGACGGGGAAATCAAGGGCCTCCAGGCGACCGTGATCGGATGAATTTGCTATAATCCGTCGAAGCTCATTTCGGGCAGAAGGGGAGTTCATCTGCGACTGGAGCGTTCAGTCTGGGCATCCCCGGGATTGTGTTTGCGCTGACGGCGCCTGCTGAAGCATACATGGAACTTTTTCGCGACCTCTGCCGTCGTAATACATTGTTCCACTGAGCAGCCATGATACCGAAACTCTGTAACTGGACCCTAATCATCTCTCTTGCTCTCCTGTGCTGCCTGCTTCCATCGATCGCGGGCGCACAGAAGGAGAGCCCGCCGGTCGACACCGCGGCGGCCCCCAGATCGCTGACGCTGGCGGAATGCCTCGACATCGCCGTGGAGAACAACATAGGTCTCCGGATCGCACGCATCAACCTCGAGGCCAGCTCGGTCAATCTTATGCGCAGCCAGGCCGCATTCGACCCGGGCTTTGAGCTTGACCTGTCCACGCGCAACTCCGACTCCTCAGGATCGGGATCCTCCTCCTCGCCGAACTCCCAGCTCGACCTGGCCATGCGGTACCTCTATCCCACATGGGACGGAAGCAGCTGGGTTATCTCGGTGGGCGAGGGTCGCACCGCCGGCTCCTCCTTGTCCGGTGAAACGATCAATCACTTCAGCTCCTACTCATCGCAGGTCGGGGTATCGTATTCGCAGCCGCTCCTCGAGGGGCACGGCCAGAGGATAAATCGCCTGGGGGTCGAGCGCGCCGACCTCGGCGTCATGCGCGGCGAATCCGCGGTTAACAACGCTGCGAGAAGCCTCAGGCACACAGTCATCCAGTCCTATGTCGGCGCGATTCTTGCCTCCAGGCAGATTCAGACCGCCGAGCTCAGCCTCCAGACAACCGAGAGACTGGTCGAGGCGACCCAGGCGAGGATCGATGCAGGGAAGCTGGCCCCGTACGAGCTGCTCTCCGCGCAGGCCGGACTCGCCGAGCGCAGAGAGGCCCTCCTCAACGCACAGACCGCGTTCGCCACGGCGCTGGACGGCCTCAAGGAAATCATCGGCCTCCCGATCACCGACGACATCGCCGTCGTCCCCGAGACTCTCCAGAAAATGTACCTCGATGTCGATCCCGAGGAATTCTACGCGCTCGCACAGAGAAATCGTCCCGATCTGAAGGACATCGATCTGCAGGTGCAGCAGGCGCAGCTCGACCTGATGCTCGCAAACGACAGAGAGCAACCCACCCTGACATGGAACGCGACCCTGGGTTTCGCCGGCAGCGACGATGCTCTCGCAGGCAGCGTGAGCGACCTCAATGACTTCTCCTGGTACACCGGCATCCAATACCGCCTCCCCCTGGGCGGAAACCGAGTGTCCAAGGCGGATGTTTCGACCGCGAAGCTCACACTGGATCAGCTGGACCTGCAGCGCATCAATTTCCTCAGGAATCTCCAACTGAATGTGAGGACCGCGTCGGACGATTTCAGCAACGCCCTTCTGCGGATCGATGTCACCGCCCAGGGCCTCGAAGTACAGGAAGTGAAAATGGAGAGCGAACAATTGCGGTACGAGCTCGGTCTGATAACCTCCCGTGACCTCCTCGACTTCGACCTTGATCTCGCCAACGCTCGCCTGGCCCACGACCAGGCGCTTGCCGACGCGCTTCTCGCGGTCGCCCAGCTCGAGTTCCTCGTCAACCAGCCGCTTCTGGACGATGCGGTCGTGCTGGGGAGCATTGCCTCCGGAGCCGGGGCAGGATCTGAGAGGACCCAGTAATGTCCGACACGCCGATCATCGTTCTGGAAAACGTGTACAGGATCTACGAGATGGGTGAGACACAGGTCCGTGCCCTTGACGGTGTCTCGCTCACAATCGAGAACGGTGAGATGTTGGCCATTATGGGGGCCTCAGGCAGCGGTAAGAGCACCCTCATGAATGTCCTCGGCGCGCTCGACCGTCCCACAAGGGGCCGCTATTGGTTCAACGGCGAGGATGTCAGTCAGCTCAGCGACAACGAGCTGGCCAGAATCCGCAATCGTCACATCGGGTTCGTGTTTCAGTCGTTCAACCTTCTCAACAGGACCAGCGCCGTCGAGAATGTGGAGCTGCCCCTCGTGTATGCCGGAACGAAGAACAGAAGGCAGCTTGCCCTGAAGGCGCTGGAGCACGTCAAGCTGGAGCACAGGGCCCGCCACAAACCCAACGAGCTGTCCGGCGGAGAGCAGCAGCGCGTCGCCATTGCACGCGCCATTGTCACCGACCCCGAGATCGTCATGGCCGACGAGCCCACCGGGAATCTCGACAGCAAAGTGTCGTTTGAGATCATGGAGCTCTTCTGGGAGTTTCACCTCAGCGGGAAGACAATCGTGCTCGTGACTCACGAAGATGAAATCGCGGCGTACGCCCAGCGCATAGTGAAACTTATCGACGGCAGGATCGTCTCCGATATGCGTCAGGTGCCGTTCCTCGCAAGAGAGTCGGCCACCGCAACCGTATAGAGCAGGACACGAGAGAATGAACAACCTTAGCGACACGAACACCGGTATCGAGCCTCTTCCCGAAGAGGAGCAGATCGAAGAGCTGTCAATCGTCGAGAAGATCATCGGCGTTTATATCTCTCCTATCGCAACGTTCAAGCGTCTCGCAAGACGTCCGGATTTCTGGTCCGCTTTCATCATCGTCAGCCTGATTTGGATCGCAATCCAGATGGTCATGCTCCCGACCTCCATGCCTCTGATCGAATCCAACACCATCACCCAGATGCAGAAGAGCTTCGCCGAACAGGGTCTGCCGGAGAAGGATCAGACCGAGGCCATCGGAATAATCGCTAAATCGATGCGGATACTCAGTTACGTCGGGACGGTGGTGGGGCCTCCCATCGGTCTAGCAATCGGGTTCCTCATGATGAGCGGCCTGATCTTCCTTGTCTCCCTGGGTCAGGGGCTTGACACCGATTTCAAGCGGCTCCTGGGTGTCATGCCATGGCTGTCTCTGATCTCCATCTTCTCGGAAGTCGCGAAGACTGTGGTGGGGATGATCCGGGGCATCACTACTTTCGAGCAGCTGACGGACATGCGCTACCTCAAGCCCTTCAGCCTTGCCGGACTGATTCCGCAAAGCGTAGAGCTGTCTCCCGGGACGGCTGCTGTAGTCCAGGTGCTCGGCCTGATTGATCCATTCTTCATCTGGAGCACCATAGTCATGGTTTTCGCGCTCCAGGCAGCCAACAGGTGCACAAGGTCTCAGGCGATCGTGACTACGATTGTCTCCACTTTGATAGTCATCATCATTATCGCGATCCTGATATTCGGGGGAATGGCGCTGCAGGGATTGGCAGGTAAAAGCTGAGATGGTAACGAACGGGAAAAACGAGAAAAACCAGAAGAACGAGAAGCGTGCCAGGCGCCGAAAACGAGCGCTTCTGAACTGGATTTTCCTGGCTGTGCTGCTTGCCGTTGTCGCAGGAATCTCGATCAGATCGTATCTGAACGTCCAGAAACAGACCAAGTGGAAGCTGCAGGAATACCAGGCGGTGGAATCCACCTACACCGGCGACCTTGAGCTGAGCATTCTCGCCTCCGCCACGCTGCAGCCGTACGAGGTGGTCCAGGTGCGCCCGGAGGCCAGCGGACGTATCGAGGAGTTTTACATCGATGTCGGCGACTGGGTGACTGAGGGCGATCCGATCGCTCTTCTGGACCAGGAGGACCTCCTGAACGGTCTCGACAGTGCGCGCGCAGGCCTTTCCAACGCCCAGGCGCGGCTCGATCTCACCCGTCTGGGCTACACCCCCAGGGAACTTCAATCCTACACATCCGCGATCGAAAGCGCTCAGCTCGCGCTCGACCAGGCGACCGAGGACCTCACCAGGGTTCAGCGGCTTCATGACGCCGGTTTCGCGAGTGACGAGGAGCTCGACAACGCCACCTACGCGGTCGAGAAAGCTCAGCAGATACTCGACCAGGCCCGCAAAGCGCTCGATGTCCTCCTCGAGGGCAGCACGGACGAGGAAATCCGTATGGCGCAAGCCAACGTCGAGAGCTCCCGCATCGCGGTCAGGGAGGCCCAAAGAGCGCTGGGAAACGCCACCATTTTCTCGCCCATGACCGGCATCATCCTCGAACGGTTCGTCACCGAGGGCAGCGTGGTGGTCAGCACTCTCGCAAGTTTCGCGGGAGGCGACGCGATGTGCTCCATCGGCGATGTCTCGAAAATGAAGGCCTTCGCCAGCGTCGACGAGAGCGACATCGGCTCGGTCAAGGTCGGCCAGAAATGCACGTTCGATGTGGACGCGTACCCCGACGAGACCTTCGAGGGAACGATGCTGAAAATCCATCCCCAGGCCTCCGCGCAGTCCGGAGCCACGTCATTCACCGCCGAGATCGAGGTCCCCAATCCCGACCACAGACTCATGTCGGGCATGACCTGCGAGGTCGAGATCATCACGGACACCATCAAGAACGTCCTCCTCGTCCCCGACCGGGCGATCGCTCAGAAAGACGAGCGCACATTCGTGTTCGTCGTCGATGAAAACGACAAGATCGAGGCGCGAGAGATCACCATCGGGAAAACCAACTACGAGTTTACCGAAGTGTTAAGCGGTCTCACCGATGGCGAGAAGGTCATCGTACGCGGCGTCCCGAGCGACCTTCTCAACGAGATCGTCAAAACGAAGGGCGAAGAGTCCGACGGGGGCGGAGTGCAGGTGCAGGTCGAGTAGTATGCGCGTCCCGCGCATGATTCTTCCACGGTCGAAAAATGCAGGAACCATGCGCCGGAGGCGCATGGTACAGCCCTTCCAGGTTGTCTTCATGCGTGCTAGAATGGCCCGTCGACAGACTGATGCCCGGAGCCCTTGAGTTAACCGTCCTTTTCATCGCCATCGCCATGGGAGCGATCGGACAGATCGCCATGAAGGCCGGAATGAACCGCGTCCGCGCCAGAGCCTCAGGCGACCTCGGCCCGATCCTCAAAGCCCTGCCGAAGATGTTCACCGACCTTTACGTCCTCGCGGGCATTCTGATCTACATCCTGTCCACCGTCCTGTGGCTCTGGGTCCTTTCGAAGGTGCCGCTCTCGTTCGCGTACCCCTGCATCTCCGTGAGCTACATCATCATCATCATCGCTGGCAAATGGGTCTTCCGCGAGCGAATCGACGCATGGAAGATCGCGGCCATTGTGCTCATCCTCGCCGGGGTGATCGCTTTGGGTTTCAGCGAGCCGGCAAGACAGATTCTTCCCCACCTGACCTCCGGAGGTGGATCATGAGCGTCCCGCCCGCCAAAACCGCCTCTTTGGGCATGGTGATCTTCATCATCCTCATGGTGACGCTCGCGGGAGTGGGGCAGCTTTTCATCAAGCACGGCGTCAACACTTTTCAGACCACCGGCGCACCGGTAAGAATGGGCGACCGCATACTGGTACCCGACCGCGCAATTGTCTGGATCGATGGGAGAGCAACCATCGATGTTGCGAAGTCTGACGGAGCCGTCGGAATCCGCGAGGTCTTCATCGACGGAACGTTCTCGGAAGGAACTGTGGTATCAAGCGGCCTTGACGGAAGCGAGAAGATAATCGTCCGCGGAAAATTCCCTTCCGACCTTGTCGGCTTCGTCAGGCTTGTCTTCTACTGGCCCGTCCTTGTCGGTCTCATAATCTATTTCTTTTTTGGCGTCGCCTGGCTGAAAATCCTGGCCGACGTGCCTGTGAGCTTCGCGTTCCCCTTTCTCGCCATAAGCTACGTCGTCATAATCCTGGGAAGCGCAATTCTGCTGAACGAAGACATCAACTCCCTCAAGATCGTCGCGATCGCCCTGATCATCGCCGGAGTCATATGCCTCTCGCGGTCCGACACAACCGAACACTCCGGCGTCCCGGCTCCGGGAGACTGAAAACCCCCAACTCAATCTATTCTCACCGGTCTTTATCGTCCTTAAAAAAGCGGCCTCGGAACGCTCCTTATTAGCTCCTTTTTATCAATTTCCAACTAATCCAATGAGGCTATTCAATGGGGCGGGACGTAACTCGTGTGCCGGAGGAATCGTGTCCGAGACACCATCGCTATCATTGATACTCGCGAGCGAGAATGCTTCTCTCGCAGAAGATCTCCGAGCTCAGGGCATCGAGGTCGTTCGGACGACGGATGGTTTCGAAGCCATCCGGCTTGCACTGGACTCCCTTCCCGATGCGGTCGTGCTTGACCAGGTCAGCACCGGTCTGCCCGTACCCACTGTAGCAATCTGGCTCAAGCTGAACCCGCACACCAGCGCCCTGCCTCTCGTCGGCCTGACCGGTCAGCCATCCGGGTGGCAGGAGGCGATGCTGGACGCGCAGGTTGCCCCGAGCGAAGCGGTGAAGAACCTGGCCTCGATAGTCCACGACCTCACGAGCGGAAAGACAACCGACATCGAAAATCAGTTGCCCGCCGACCTCAGGGCATTCGATCCCCTCGAGATTACCCTCGACCTGATCAAGATATACCGCCAGAGGTTATGCCTGGCGAGCGCCATGATCGAGCTGGCAGGCCTGCAGAACGACCTTGGGGATTTCGAGTACACGATCAAATCGATCCTCGAGGCCGCCGGACGCGCCCTCGGCAGCAAACTCATGGCGATCACCCTCGTCCGCGAGCAGACACATTACGCTCTCGTTCGCGAGACCGGCCTGACGAAACGTCACCTCGACGCGCTCGAGAATCACTCTATCGACTGCCTCGCCCCGTATTTCGACAAACCCCTCGAGATCGACAGACAGCTTGTCATCGGTCGACGGCGCCTGGCGGACTCCACCGACGAAAAGGTCCCCGATTGCCGCTTCCTGCATCACCCCATCTACTCTCGAGGCAAGGTCCTGGGGTGCCTGGTCGGGATATGCGCGGATTCCGAGACCGAACAGGCATACCACGCAAGTCTCCTGCCGGACCTCACCGCCCAGATCGCTCTGCTCCTCGTCAACGCCGACCTGATATCAACTCAGGAAGGTTATGTCGACGAGCTTTCATCCATTCTCAGGGCCGCAGTCGAGACATCGAGCATCAGCTCGATCTCGGAGAAGAGTTCCAGGACATTTCTTCTGCAGTTTCTCCTGATCGTCCTGGAGCTCTGTCGCACCGACCGCGGATGCGTGATTCTTCTCAACGACCAGACCGGCGAGATAGAGGAAACAGCCACCCTGGGTTGCGAGGCCAACGAAGTGCTTGCGTCCCAGCTCAGAAACAAGCAATGCCTCGCCAACGAGATTAATTCGCTTCCGGCAGGAGAGGTCTACGTCGACCCGGTCCAGCTCGGCAATTCCAGGTGCACCCGGATCATCGCTCCTCTCGTAGCCGCAGAGAAGAACATCGGAGCGCTGGTCGTCTACGGCTACTCTCCCGTCGTCAGCCCGCGCATCGCAGAGGCGATAAAGGCCCTGGCCAGCCTCGCGGCTTACCTTGCCTATAACCGATCTCTGCACCTCAAGATCATCGAGACATCCATCATCGAGCACCAGCTCGAGACCGCGCGCGAGGTCCAGCTCGAAATGCTTCCCAGCAAGCAACCCGAGCTCCCGGGCTTCGACATTCATGGCGAGAGCAGACCCGCAAGAGAGGTCGGCGGCGATTTCTTTGATTACCTGTACCACGACGACGAGCTCGGGATCACAGTAGCCGACGTATGCGGGAAATCCATCCCCGCAAGCCTCCTCATGACAATGACCCGCGCCCTCTTCCTCGCCGCAAGCGAGACCGACTACGGTCCTGAGAAGGTTCTCAAAACCGTAAACTCGCTCCTCTGCAGAATGATCACTCAAGGGAAGTTCGTCACTGCGGCTCTGACCGTGGTCAGAGCCGACAGTCTCACATACTCTTCCGCCGGCCATCGCCCCCTGCTCATTTTGCGAGCGGCAACCGGCGAATTCGAGGAGATCAATCCTGAAGGCATAGCGCTCGGCATAGTGACCGAAGCGGACTTCGAGAGCATCGAGTTCCACATGGTGCCGGGCGATGTCGCTCTTCTATACACGGACGGGCTGGACGAAGCTATGAGCCCCGACAGAGTGCTGTTCGGAGCCCAGAAGGTCATGGATGTCCTGAGGGAGAACGCATCAAAAAGCTCCCGCGCGATTGTCGATGCTCTCTACGATTCCATACAGAGGCATGCCTGCGGAACGGATCAATACGATGACACGACCATTGTTGTCATAAAACGAACAGACAAAAAGGACTCGAAAAATGCCAACAGCTAAGACGACCAGGAAAACCGGCAAGACGAAGCCGAGAAAGAGAAAGGCCCCGGGCGTCCGCAAATCGACCCGCAAGGCGGTGAGCGCCACGCTGGACAGGCGGCTCGATCTGCCGGCCAGTGCGGAGATCCCGCCCGTCACCTGCAGAACCGCCAGGGGAGTCCCTCTGCCCGCTGCATCGATAAGGGAGATCTCATCCAACATCTCGGGCATGGACGCCAAGTCGCTCGACCGGGAGCGGATGTCCGTCTCGAGCGGGGTATTCGACATCAACCGGAAGGTGCTCGCCAGGATCGCCCTGCTTGCCGCAGGCGAGATCGAGGGACTCGTTCCGCCGAAGCGCGATCCCATCCACAAGATCGTGGATTCGATCAGCGGACGCACCGACGGGATACGCGTGGACATCGGCGCTACCGAGGCCGCAGTCGACATGCTAATACGGGTGCGATACGGAACGCACATCCCGGATGTCACCACCCGGCTTCGTGAGAAAGTCGCTCAGCGCATCCAGGAGATGACCGGCTTGAAGGTAGTGGAGATCAACGTGCGCGTCCAGGACATAACTTTGCCCGGGCAATCCGACCCGCACACTTGACCTCCGCAGATCCCGCGGCATCGTCCGATAACTTGACCGATGAACAACAAGAATAACAGCAGGCAAGGGCGCAACTGGTTCTTCCGACACTCCCGTCCGAAGAACAGCATGCTGTTCATCCTGATGACCGCCACGTTCCTGGTGTTTCTCTACAGCAGCATTTTCTATTTGGCGCCCAGCAACCGGCTTCTGGAGGAGCAGAGCTTCAGCCTCGCACTCAACGGTCTTCTGGGGACCCTGTCCACCGCCTATCCGGCCGCCAGGTCGGCCATGGACGCGGGTCTGAACGATTCGTCCATCCTGTCTCTTCTGGGCAGGCCCTCTGAGGAAGACAGCATTTCGGGAGCCATCATGCCCTTCTTTGCCGGCGCCGACGATTTCGGAATCGGCGAGGGAAGCGGTCTCCCAGATGCTCTCGCGGGAGAGATCGAGCAGGCATTCCGCTCGGACGATTTCGCGACGCATGAACTGGCGTCCGTACATGGATCCGCCAGCGTGTGCAGGGTCCAGGCGGGGGAGAAGGTGTGGCTCGCGGCAATTATCGAGCTGCCGGGCTCCGGACGATACTTCGGGCTCGCCCGCGACATCACCCCCGTCATTGCCCGCACCAAGAAGGTCGAGCTGAGTCTCGCCGGCTCACTCGCCTTCGCCAACCTCGTTTTCTTCGTCCTGCTCCTCTTTGTTCTGAGAGCCGTGACGAGCCCTCTCAGGGTCCTGACCAAAGCCGCTGAACGGTACGGTCGTGGTGACTTCGACTTCGAGGTTAAAGTCCGGACCTCAATGACCGAGATCGGGGTCCTTGCCGACTCTTTCACCAAAATGGGTTCGGAGCTCAGAGAGCATCACGAGTCTCTCGAGGCATACTCGCGTATGCTCGAGGCGGCCAACCGCAAGGCCGCCAACGCAGTGGACAAACTGTCCCAGCGCCACCGCGAGCAGCAAGCCATTATCGAGGCGTCTCTGCAGGCCAACAAGCTCGCTCTCCCCCAGGAGATCATCGAGCTTCTGCTCACCTACCTGCACAACAACCTCGACCTTGCGACCACCACCTACTATCTCCCGACCAGAAACAACGGTTTCAAGGCCGAGCCGTTCGGAGACCCGCTCATGAGTCGGACGGGTATGGCGCCCCCGCATGTCGTCCAGGCCATACTTAAGTGCTTCCAGGCCATGGAACCTCTTCGGATTACAGCGAACCCGAATCCAGAGACCTCGGAAGCGGACGACGGATGGGCTTCCGAAATGGATGATCTGAAGGGTGAAAGACTGTACCTCCCTCTTCCCAACGGAATCAGCAAGGTGGGGGCTGTCGAGCTTATCGCGCGCCCCAACTGCGAGTTCGATGAGGAGATCATCCAGTTCTGCCGGCACTTCGTCTCCCACATGGAGGTGATCCTGCGGAACAAGACGCTGTACCAGGAGACGGTCCGACGCACGCACGAGCTCGAGCGCATCAACCAGATATCCCGCGCGATCTCGGGCGAACTGGACATGGACCTGCTTCTCAGGGACGTGGTGGAGAACAGTCAGAAGACCATCCGTGCCGAGTGCGTCTTCGTCGGCCTTCTCGAGGCCGGGCGCCTCCAGATTCGCCACGTCACCCCCGGTGTCGCCAGGATCGATCAGTGGACAATGGAAGTGGAGGGGGACCACTATCTCACGGAGCTGATCAGGCACGGGCGATCGGTTCTGATAAACGACCTTCAGCAGAACGCGTCCGGCGTCCGCAACAGCTTCCTGCTTCTCAACAGCTTCCGGTCTTTCGTCGCCTGCCCGATCAAGCGCAAGACGCTGGTTCTCGGAGTGATCTGCGGGTTCTCGCACAGGCCCGACGCGTTCTCGTCCAATGACACCTACTTCCTCGAACTTTTGGCGAGCCAGGTCGCGATCGCGCTTGATAACGCCCGCATGTTCGAGGAAATCCTCGCCCGAGACAGGCGAAGAGATCACCAGCTCATGATGGCGCAAAAGTTGCAGGAGAATCGCGTCCCCCGTTATTACAAGCAGGACATCGCCGCCCTGAGCTGCAGGCTGAGGCCTGCAGACGAACTTGCGGGGGATTTCTGCGACGTATTCTCGCTGGGACGCCACTCCATGGCGATCGTCATCGGGGATGTGGCGAACAAGGGTGTCGCCGCAAGCCTCATGACCTTCAGCCTGCTGTCCATGTTCAGAAACGTGGCCAAGACCCTCAAGCCTCCCTGCGAAATCATGGAAACCATCAACCGATCGCTCGTCGGGCAGATCAAGGAAGACGGATGGTTCGCGACAGCATTCTACGGCAGGTTCAACACCAAGCAGCGAACCTTCACGTATTCCTCCGCCGGGCATGAGCAGCCCATCTGGTTCCATGCGGAGACCGGTCTGGTTGAGCCGCTCGAGGCCGTCGGCTACCCCCTCGGCCTCTTCAGAAACTTCCCATACGAGACGCGCGAGATCGAGCTAAAGCAGGGCGACCGCATAATCCTCTACACCGACGGCGTCACCGACGCAACCGACGAGAAGGGCAACAGGTTCGGGCACGCCGACCTCCTCAAACTCATTGCCGAGGGTAGAGATCTGTCCGGCGACGATCTCACGAAGGCGATTTTCGACTCCGTCGAGGACTTCACCGGCGGCGTACGCCAGAGGGACGATATCCTCGTGGCAGTTTTCGAGCTTCAGGACGACCCCTGGATTTACAAGGCGCTCCGATTCGCCGAGTCCGGCGACGTAATCGCGGAAATCCTGGAAGCTCTGACCCCCTACGAACTCGATAAGCAGGAGCTATATGCCATCAGGCTCGCGACCGACGAATCGCTGGCAAACGCCTGGAAGCACGGCGTGAGTCAGAGAAACGACGCAGTCTTCCACCTGAGTTATATGATCTCCGATGAAGGCTTCAAGCTCCGGGTGCGCGACCCCGGCAGCGGCTTCGATCACGAGAGTCTCCCCGATCCCACCGTCGAGGAGAATCTCGTCAAACCTCACGGACGAGGCGTTTTCCTCATCAGACAAATGATGGACGAAGTGGAGTTCAACGACGCCGGCAACGAGATCACGGTCTTCAAAGGCTTCGAGCCGCGTGCGGATCAAGAGAAGGGCGTCAATGATGTACTGCTCCTGGACGACGCATCCGAACTCGCCAAGCAGAAGGACAGCTTGAGCAGAGCGAAGGAATCCGGACAAGCCCGAAAGCGCCGTCCCTCCAAGGTGGAGAGCCAGAGCGCGCAAGATCCCGCATCCAAACCCGTCCGCTGACGCCCCCTTTCCGGCAGCCTGCAATCGCAATCCCCCCGATCGTTCCGCCGCGTCAAGCTGCCTTCCCACCGCCTATTTTTGTTGTTACCTCCTCCCATCCCTGCTATAATCCCCTTTCACCTTCGGGAAAGGATGGGAACATGAACAGGTATCTGACTTACCAGGAAGGGGAGCTCCTCTTCGAGGATGTCGCCCTGAGCGAGATAGCCCAGGAGATGTACACGCCGTTCTTTGTCTACTCGAAGGCGGCGATTCTGGAAAAGGTCGAGGCGTTCAAGCAGGCTTTCGCCGACATAAAGCCCATGATGGCTTACAGCATGAAGGCTCTTGACACGACCCTCATTCTGAAAATGCTGCAGGAGCGCGGCTGCGGAGTGGGGGTGTCCAACCTCTACGAGCTCCGGCGGGCCCTGGCTGCAGGATTCCAGCCCACCTCAATCGTCTTCAACTCGAACGGCCTCGCCGACTACGAGATTCCCGACCTCCTCAAGCAAAGACCGCTGGTCATCAACATCGGTAACGTTTTCGAGCTCGAGCCGCTCAACCGTTTTGCCGCGGAGCTCGATTCCGGCGTGCGGATCGGCCTCAGGCTCAATCTCGGGATCGACGCAGGGAGTTTCCAGGGCAGAAACACCGGAGCCTGCGACAGCCGCGTCGGCATCCAGCCCAGCGAGCTTGACCTGGCCCTGGCTCTGATATCCAAGTTCACCCAGCTCAACCTGGTCGGCATCGCATGCCACTGCGGAAGCCAGATCGCTCAGCTTGCGCCCTGGATCAAGATGTCCGAGGAGATGGCGCGTATCTACAAGGACATCCGCCAGAGAGGGTTCAATCTGGAGTATCTCGACCTCGGCGGCGGATATCCCGTCGGCTACGGCCGGATGGATTATCTCGAGATCAAGAAAATCGCCCGCAACGTCGTGCCCCACATAAAGGACCTGGACTGCCGCGTGATACTCGAGCCCGGACGATATTTCACCGCCGAGGCCGGCGTGCTCGTCACCTCCGTCCTCGGGGTCAAGGACATCGGGCAGAAGTTCTATGTCGTCTGCGACGCGGGGTTTGCGGAGTTGCCTCGGCCGGCAATGTACCGGCTCAGCCACGAGATAATCCCTCTGAAGGAGCCGAAAGCGTGCAAGCCGAAGCCCGAGGGAGCCTTCGCGGTTGAGGGCGCTCCGAGCGAGCCGACGGAAGTGGCTATTGCGCCGACGACGCCTGACCCGGGCGAGTTTCTGAGGCGCTTCGACCTTCCGGAGGATCTTATCCAGAGATTCCAGATCGCGGAGCAGTTCGGGACGGCCCGCCCCCCCGGCGAGTCGGTCAAGGCCGATGTCATCGGTCCCGGCGACGAGGGTCTCGACTACCTCGCTCACGATATCGACATCTGCATCCCAAAGCGAGGGGACATGCTTGCCGTCCTCAACGTGGGGGCGTACGGGCGCACGATGTCGTCCAACTACGCATCGCGCCTCAGGCCGCCGGAGATACTCATCGAGCGGGACAAGTTCGAGACGATCCGTGCGCGCGAGTTTCTGGAAGACCTCACGTCGTGCGACCTCGAGGAGAGCGAAGTCGACAGCTGACGTCCTCGCCAGAGATCCCAAAGCGACAATGCAGCCCGGCGAGCCATTCGCCGGGTTTTATATATGCACGAATCAGGTATCGTCGCCAGGATCGGGGTATTCCTTCAGGAAGTGGGTGCGGCGGAGGAGGTGGTCGATGACGGGGTTGGCTGCGCGCGTTGCGGGCGTTGCCGTTGCAGAGGAATTATTTTCTGCATTTCGCGTTTCCGCCGAACGCGCAAAATCGGCATGGAGAGCCGGTCGGGGCACGGAAGGGCGCGTTTCAGGGAAACGGGCGGTGAGATCGAGACTCTCGCCGCAGGAGGGACAGCAGGGCGTTTCCGTTGCACAAGGGTTTTCGGGCGGCGTGACAAGTCCGAGGCGCTTGAGGACGCGATAGACGGAGCCGGGATTCATGTTGAGCCGTCGCGCGATGAAGCGTATCGACCTGCCCCTGTTCTCGGGGTGCGTAAAGGCAAGCCTGATGATGTAGTCGATATCCACGGCGGGTAAACCCTCCAATGACTAATGGGACAGGCAGGGGGTCGAATGACGCAGGGGGGGGCGACTCTGACGGTCAGGGGCCCCACCGTAAGGCAGGGCGTACCCGCGAATCCCGGCATATGGAATGCCTCGGTCACAGAGACATACCGCTTCGTCTCACTCAGTCTGTGTCAGGCACTCCCCGCTGCTTACTCCAAACCAAAGAACGCCTTCCATGCACCAACGTCAGCTTCCGGCACGGCTAATACAAGCACTCTCCTGGCCCTGGTGATGCCCACATAGACAGTCCGCAATTCCTCAGGCTTTATGATCTTGGGGTCTTGCTTTGCGACTTCCCCAAGGAGTGTCCTGTAATACTTCCCACTACCGCCTTTAGTTTTCAGGACGACAAGTACCGCGTCAATCGTGCGACCTTTCGCCCCATGGATTGTGGATATTTCTATGTCCTCAATAAATGAACCAGGTTCATACTTCACAAAGACATCGCTAACTGGAATGTCCTCGGACTTTGCATTAAAGGATGGCGTTAGGTCCACGTCTGGACTAACTCCCCCTATGGCTCTATTCGCATTCTCCACCCATT
The DNA here is from genome assembly GCA_964354375.1 of uncultured Planctomycetota bacterium. Lineage (GTDB taxonomy): Bacteria > JAJVIF01 > JAJVIF01 > JAPKYR01 > JAPKYR01 > CAYGZQ01. Next base: position 46,672 of record CAYGZQ010000008.1, on the reverse strand, counting down.
GCTTAACGGATAGCCCAACGTCCGGTAAGGCGGTAAGCAGCTTGTATACACTCCTTCTCCATTCAGCAACTCCGACCTGATCCTTCGCGTCTCTGATATCTTCAACCCCAACTCTGGATTCTTTCCTATATAGCATAACGATTGCTTTTTCACATTGGTGCATCCCCATTACAACATCGCCATTGCAGAAACTGAACTTTGCTTTAGCAAGGCGGCACGAAATGTCACCTTCTAATCCATCGGACCAAGGTGATTCGGGTTTCGACCCGGCGGGCCACGAAGCACCGCTTAAGAGCAGATCTGCCACAGTACCCCTGCTCCTGCATAAAGCTGCTTTCGACTGTAATCCAGCACCAAACTCCTGACAGACTTCCTTAAAATGGTTCAAAGCTGTAGTAGCATCCGTGTAGCCTATTATCTCTGGCTGAGAATGGCAACTGTAAGTGCCATCCTTGTAGCAAATCGATTGGTATGAGGTCTGGAAGGATGACAGGCAGCTTGAGAAGTTGCAGATATTCTGTGAGCTTCGCCGATTTTGGGCCAAATCCAATGAGCCAGATCGCCATTCCTTCCATTTGCGAACAAACAGGTCCGGATTCGCCTCATTCCATTCGAAAATTGCCTGATCCGGATCGCCAACAAGCATTATCTCCTTCAAACCGGCCTTCAGAAGACGGTCAATTATCGCCATTTGCATATCCGTAGTGTCTTGCGCTTCATCAACGATCAATACCGGGAAACGTCGAGCCAAAGCCGCAGCGATTGCGGGAAACTCCTCTAGCAGTCGGAGGGAAAAGTAGTCCGCGTCGTCCTGTGTAGCGATCCCAGCCCTCAACAATCCCTTCTTCGCATTCACAAACCTTGTTCTCTTGTCTTCCCACAGCTCATTGCGGATTGCCTGTGGAAACCTTCTTTTCAGGTTGCCGCCGATCTCGTAAAACAGATCACAGAAGCTGCGCTGGTAGAAGTTCAGCCCTCCTGTCCAACGCCCGTAAGGTTCACCAACCATTACTGGTCGATCGGGGCATCCAATAGCCTTATGTCCGAATGGCAGAAAGATATATTGATTAATAAAGCTGTCTATTGTGCCTAAAAAGTGCGGGAAACGAATCGCAAACTCGTTTTCGTGCGCATTTTTGAGAGTATCCCGGATTTCCTGCCAGGCGACGTTCGTAAACGACAGCGCAGCAATACCCTGATGGCTCTTATTCCAAGACTTCAATCTATATGCCAACCTAGCTGCAACACAATACGTCTTGCCGCTTCCAGGGCAAGCCTTGACCACCACTTTTCGTCTCTTTGTGATCACAACCTCCTTTTGACCAGCTGTTAATGTCCTGAACATGGCTACTCAGTCCTCGTGACCCACTTTATGGCGTTCTTGCAGGCTTCGCTAATCGTCAGATCGGGAGTCCGGTCAGCATCTGCTTCAGTTTCCAGATGTTGCGCAAGCCGCTGTGCAAATGGTGCCTTGTCCTTGTTGCTCTCCAGCCTTAATAGGAAGGTGTCTGCGCAGTCTATTACCGTTTGCGGATGAAGCGCGGAATAAACCTTCTCATACAAAACTGAATTATTCCCTAAGCTGAAGAACTCATGCTCAAAAGTACGCCGGGACACAAACGTCTTCACATTACCCCTCTCGAGCGCCAAGGCAGACCTAGCCCTATCAGAGAGTGAACCATCGGTCTTATCGGAATCCGAAATTATGGCGCATCTGGACGCCAATCGCTTGTTCACATCATTGTCATTGAAAAGCTTAGCGAACGGGTCGAACGCCAATCCGCCGACTATCACCATTTCGACTCCGTGCTTAACCAGGCTGTACTTGCTTGCATCGCCTTCAGACAAGCCGATAAGTTTGGCAAAAATCGGCAGCAACAAGGCCTCCGAAATGCCTTCCACCAGGATTACCCCTTTCGCGAAAAACAGCTGGCACTTTGTTACATCGAGAAATCTCTCTAGGTACCCTTGATCCTTCTTATCGATTCCAGAGGTCAAAGGGTTGAAGTGATGAACCGTGGAGCCCTCTAAGGACAAGACCGTCAATGAACTCAGATCGGCCCTGGAGGTTACCGTCGGGGAATGAGAAGTCACGAACACCTGGTAGTCTACTGCAAGAGATTCTATATACTGATAAAGGATATTTTGGAGTTGAGGTTGAAGATGAGCCTCAGGTTCTTCGATTAGGAGCGCACGATATTCATCAGGATAAACATCTTTGCGTGTGGCCAAGTCGCCCATTATGGTGGACATGTAGATTAAGTTATTGAACCCAAGACCGATTTGACCAAGCTCACGATATGTCTGATCATCGGCAGATGCCGGGTTGGCAATCAACGGGACTTGGACTCTGAGGCTTTCCGCAATTCTCCTAAATTCGTATGGAAGAAAACTCAAATCGACTTTAAGAGGGTCAGCCGCAAGAGTGATCTGATCTAAATGATCGTTAATGATCTTGCGTCCTTCAGCAATGAGATTTTGCCAATCAGGATCCTCTCTCAATACGGAGTGAACTTTACCCGCCAGGGCTTTCTGCATATCTTTGTCGGGCGTCAGGTTGCTGAGCATCTCACCAGTGCGATTACCCCGTGCAGGACGCAGGTCGCTCAAGGCATCTCGCAAGGCCCCAAGATAGACATAATATAGAAGCTGGAGGACTTCTGACGAGACCGCCTGGCCTTCGTTATCCCCTCCCCAGATTTCCGATTTGAACCTATTCTTCGTGTCGAAATAGAAACGGAAATGCAATTTCAGGGATCTCTTTAGTTCGATGATTGAAAGTAATTCATAGAATATACCGGCTTCTTCATCCTTATCCATCTCAAATGACAAGTGACACTCAATACATTGGGCTGATTCTGCATTGTTATCGGGGTCGAAATAGATATCATCAGGAGAGATGAAGACATCCTTTCGAATGTGCCCCCATCCGAGACAGATTCTCAATATATCAATAACAGATGTCTTTCCGGCATTATTTTCTCCGATGAGAACATTAACACCCTTCTTGAATTCAAGTGTTACGTCCTTAAGATTCCGAAAACCTCTGATATTTGCGACTTGAAGAAACATAGAATTATACCTCCTGATTATTACCTCACATCCATTGTAGACCGAGAAACAGGACAATCAATGTACCTGGGATGCATCAGGCATTTCGGGCAGCCCGGTGACGGGCACAGCCGGAGGCCGTCGTGGCGGGCGCGGGCTGTGGGTGCTCATAGGGGATTATGTCAGAATTCGCGGCTTTGTCAAGTGGGAGGGGTTATCAGAAATCAGTTCGGTAGCGCGACGGGGGCTTGACTGCAACGTCCACATGCTCGGGGACTCGCATGTAGACGCCACCGAGCGTCACAATCCGCCACATGCTCGAAGACTCGCATGTGACGGGCACCCGAGCACCCGGAGAAAAGACTCACCGCCGTGGTGTTTCACAACAGGTTCAGAAACTCCTCAACCGTCAGTCCGGCATCCTTGATGATACTGTGAAGCGTTCCTTTCGGGATTGTCTCCCCACCATGAACGGGTACAATAACCGGATGTCCGATGCCGGCTTTTACCATCTTCACATGACTTCCTCGATGGCTTCTGATGGTCCAACCATCCTTAGAAAGCGCGGCAATGCACTGCCTCCCGGTAATCGCCGGCGGTTTCGTCATATAGAGACCTCGGCGAACTCAACCTTGAGCCGTATGGAGGGTATTGTCTCCGCAGGGACATCTTCAAGATAGAGTTCTATGGCCTCGCGGATGTTGGTCAGAGCCTCTTCGACGGTGCTGCCAAACGAGTGGCATCCCTTCAACTCCGGGCATGAAGCGTTGAACCGACCATCTTCATCCTGCTGGATCACTACTTTGAACTTCATGAGAGGCACCTCACCGGGATTATACCAAAAACCCTCTACCGTTTCTGAGATGTTGATAAGACCGCCACATGCTCGAAGACTCGCATGTGACGGGCACCCGGATGCGCCCTTGCTGACGCGCGGGCCCCTGATAAGATGCGCGGGGCTTTGATTTGATCGGAGTATGCGAAGGTTGTCAGCCGTCGGCTTTCATCTGGGCGACGATCTCGTTGAGCTTCGCCTCCCACACGTCGGTCGGGACCTGGCACGTGCCGACCGCTCTGTGGCCGCCGCCGCCGTACTTCAGCATCAGCGACCCCACATCGGTTTTCGATCCGCGATTCACAATGCTGTGACCCACGGTGAAGACCATGTTCTGTTTTTTGAAGCCCCAGATCACCCTGATCGATACGTTGGTCTTCGGGAAGAGCACGTACTCCTTGAAGCGGTTGCCGCTAAGGAGCTCATCGAGGTTGTGGAGGTCGACGATGAGGACATTCGAGTCGGCGCGACTGTTCTCGCTGATCATTTTTTCGTAGAGCGGCTCCTGCTCGAAGTATCGTTTCACACGCTCCTGCACGTCGGCGATATCGAGGATCTGGTCCGCGTTCATGGTGCGGCAGTACTGGATCATGTCCTCCATCAGCATGTAGTTGGAGATTCTGTAGTCGCGGTACCTCCCGAGACCGGTGCGGGCGTCCATGATGAAGGACAGGAGCACCCAGCCCTTCGGATTCTGGATTTCGTCCACGGTGAACTGCGCGCTGTCGCTCGTGTCCACTGCCCCCATGAGGCCGGTTTCGTCCAGCCTGGAGAATTTAGACGCGCCGCCGTAGTATTCGTAGATCACTCTCGCGCAGCTCGGGGCGGGACGGCTGTCGCCCTCGAAATGGAATTTCTCGGTCAGCTTCTGACGTTCATCCTCGCTGGAATGATGATCGAACCACAGTCCGCATCCGGCGACGTAGGGTATGTTGGCGAGCACATCGTTTCTGGTGACCTCGATCAGCCCGTCCTGAACGTCCTTCGGGTGAACGAACTTGTACTCGTTGACCACCCCGGCCTCGACCAGCAGCACTGCGCACGCAAGGCCGTCAAAGTCCGATCTCGTAAGTAGCCGCATTTTTGGCTCCTTTTGCCCGACAAAATTCTCCCACATCCGCGAGAATGAAAGGCAGGCTGGATTGTACATTCGCATGGGCCATGGGTCAACAGAAATACGGGACGGGGGACAGCCCCGGTACCAGCTACCGGTCTGGGAAGACCGGGTAGCAGGTACCGGACTAAGGAAGAATGTGGGATGCCTGCCTATTTTTTCGGGGCGGATGAGCAGGACGCGGCGTACGCCTCCAAACCTTTCTGCCTGATCTCCTCGAGACGCCCCAGGCGATTCGACCTGAAGATCAGTCCGAAGAACTTGCTTATGAAACTGTTGATTTTCGCGCATTTGCGGAGGTCCTCGAATTCCCTGCACTCGGCGCAGGTCGCGATCCCCTTCTCTCTGCAGCACAGGCGCACCGCGCATGACGCGAATCCTCCCTCGCCCTTGCACGCCTTGCATTTCCCTTTCTTGTACGCGCCGCAGGTACCGCAGTAGAGTCCGCAGTACGCGACCAGCTCCGACTCCGTCAATGTGATGTTCACAGTATCGTTGTCTCCTTTCTCATTTGCCGCTCAGAGCGGAAAAGCGAGCGATCTCACGAACGCGTCCTGGAAATCCTCTCTGTCCGCGAGCTCGACGAATTCTACATCATCGGCGATCCTGAACGCCTCATCGCTCGCCTTCCTCGACAACAAGACGCCCAGAGCGCCCTCGAGCGACGTGTTGCCGACGAAGGTCACCTTCTCCGCGGGCAGGCTCGGGATCAGGCCGATCCTCAGAATCTCGCGGGCGCGAAGATGATAGCCGAAAGCTCCGGCTACCAGAACCTCCGCGACATCCTCGATCCCTGCGCCCCATTCCTCAAGGAGAATCTCGGTCGCAGCGCGTATCGCGCCCTTCGCGAGCTGCACTTCGGTTATGTCTTTCTGAGTGAGGTAGATGGGGCCCTGGGAGGTGGAGCAGAGAACAAATCTGCGTTTTGCCGCGACCCCATCGAGCCTCCGGGCAAGCGCGTCGGGGAGACTCGCGATCTCGCCGCTTGTCGCAAACCTTCCATCGGGATGAATCAGGCCTGCCGAAAGCATTCCCGCGACCGCCTCGATGACGCCCGAACCGCAAATTCCCTCAGGAGGTCCACCACCGATGGTCGAGACTTTCACGTCATCATCGATCCTCACGTGATCGATCGCACCCTCCACCGCGCGCATCCCCTTCTCGATTCGTCCGCCCTCGAACGCCGGGCCGGCGGCTGCCGATGAGGCGACGAGACGCGTTGAGTTCCCGACCGCGATCTCGCCGTTGGTTCCGATATCAATAAATATTCGAAGATTATCCGCCCGATGCATTCCGGTCGCCAGAATCCCCGCCACCGTGTCGCCCCCGACGAATCCGGCGATGTTCGGAAGCAGTCTCGCTTCCGCTTCACTGTTCCCCATGATACCGAGTCGCCGGAGCGGAACCGGGTCATGGGTTCTGAAGGCGGGCTCGTAGGGGGCCGTTCCCAGGCCGACCGGAGAGATACCCAGGAGAAGGTGCATCATTGTTGCGTTCCCGGATACGACAACATCGGCGATTTTCTCTGTCCGAGCGGCCGCCTTCTCCGCAAGCTCATCGATTAATTCATTGAGACATTCCACGACGGAGTTCTGAAGCTCGGAGAGTCCGCCCGGGCTCCCGGCGTGATCGATCCTGCTGATCACATCGTCGCCGAACCTCGCCTGCGGGTTTGTTCTCGAGGAGACCGACTCGATCTCCCCGCTCGCAAGGCTCGCAAGCGCCGCGACAATCGAAGTTGTCCCGAGGTCGATCGCGACTCCGAGCGCATCCCCGTCTGTGAGCCCACTGGAGAATGCTGGAGGATCGAGATCGCACCACCTCAGTACGCCCCGGCCGATATGTCCAAGCGCCTGGACCTCTTTCATTTCCAGCGTCGAAGGGACTTCGACGACACAATCAGAGAGGGGGAAACTCCTGCAGGCCAGGGACAGATTTCGGTCGTCGACCTCCCCGCTCACATCGCCCGACACGATTTTCACCAGGCACTTCCCGCAGATTCCGTAGCCTGAGCACGGGGACTCCATCTGCACGCCCGCTCTCAGCGCGGCGTCCCGAATCGACTCTCCCTCGTCGGCATCGATTGTTTTTCCCGCCGGGATGAAGGTAATCTTCGGCATTGCGCATTCTAGGCCGTGAGGCCTTCCGATGACTTGCGCACCTGGTCCATGTCGAGGCCCTTCACCTTCGCCACCAGCTCGTCGAGCTTGTCCTCGGGAAGCGATCCAGCGCGATTGTAGACCTCCACTTTGTCGCGGAAAACCACGACGGTCGGATAACCCGTCACCTTGTTCTTTTCGACCAGGTCGGGCTCCACGTCCCCGTTCACCATCGCGAAGACCACGTCCGGATACTTCTCCGAGATTTTCTTGAAGATCGGGCTGAACGCCCTGCAGTGACCGCACCATGGCGCGAAAATCTCAATAAGAATTATCCCGCTCTCCTCTATGGTTTTCTCGAAGTTGTCCTTTGTCAGATCGATTGTCGGCATGTCTCACCTCTCGATAGTTTTCCTTTTAGGAGTGCGACACATTTTACACTGGGGAAGGCAAAATGAAAAAGCGAGGGAGTTCAGGGGGCGCACCCGAGAAGATGTCGACTGGAAAGTCGGCGGACCCGGTCAGGAAAAATATTCTTTTGGATGCAAGGGGTGTTTGCCCGCACTTCCTCGCTGGATTCAGTCAGGACTGCTCTTCCCCGCCCTCCTCGAGACTGTGCTGCTCCTCCATCTGCCTGCGAACCTCTGCCATGTTCTCGGTCTTGACATCCGCGAGGAGGTTTTCGAGCTCTTTCTCGGGGAGCATCCCGGCCAGCTTCCTGATGCCGATTTTCTCGCGAAATATGATCACCGTAGGAATCCCGGTGATCCCGAACATACCGGCAAGCTCCTGCTCGGGCGGAGGGGTTGGGAGTCCGCGGTCCATCTTGCCCCGTCCCGCGCGATGTGTTAGGATTCAAAATCGGACAGGCGGGGACCTGTAGGCGGACCTGCTCGGGAGCCGTCCCCCCTTTTGGGGGGATGTCCGGGCTTTTTTTGACGTCCTTGCGACAGTAGGTCCGGAAAAATCGCACTGCATTTTCGGAGGCCTTGCGTGACCCAAACGGAAGTACAGACAAAAAAGCTGAATCCATGCGAGCTCGAAATAGACCTGTTCTGCAAAGGCATCAAGATCGACGAGTCCTGCACACTCGAGAGCGACGCGAGGATTTTCGCTCGCACCCGCGCAGGTCTGGGAAGCGGACTCGAGCTGATAATTCCCGGGGACCTGAAGGATATCTGGATGAACGCCCCCGTGGAGGAAGACTTCGTCCAGGCCACCCCGTACTGGCTCAGAAAGAAGGAGTCGGGCTACATTGTCCACGACAGCCGGAGCAACCTTGAGTACCCGGTCAAGATCCCGCCCGAGCCCGAATGGTACACGCGCAAGACAACGTTCGGGAACGAGATGAGCAAGGTAGCGGTCCTGCAGGGCACCTACCTGGGCGTCTACATCTCCGGCTCGTGCATGTACTGGTACGACAATCCCAAACGCAACTGCAAGTTCTGCACCACCGGATTCAACGTCGGCATCAACGAGATGCACAACAAGATAGTGGACGAGGTGGTTGAGGTCGCGCAGGCCGCTAAGGAGGAGAGCGGGATCACGTTCTGCCACTTCAACACGGGATGGCAGAAGGGCAAAGGCCTCGACCAGATGGCGCCGTTCGTCAAGGCCATCAAGGAGAGGGTCGGACTCATGGTCGGCATTCAGGCCATCCCCGCCGGCGCCGAGAACCTGTGGAAGTACGACTGGCTCATCGACTGCGGGGCCGATCATTTCAGTTTCTGCTACGAATTCCATTCGCCGGAATGGTTCGCGAAGATCTGTCCGGGCAAACAGGAAACGCTGGGGCAGGAGACGTTCTTCAGGGCGCTGGAGTACGCGTGCAGCAAGACGCAGAAGGGACAGTGCTCGGGCGAAATTCTGGTCGGGCTCGAACCGCTGGAGTGGACGTACAAGGCCATCGACTACATCACCGGCCTCGGCGCCTTTCCCACGATCTGCATATTTCGACCCATCATCGGAAGCGACCTTGAGGCCGAGCCCAGCCCGCGCTACGAGGACATGGTCCCGGTCATGAAGTACATGTACATCAAGTGTCGCGAGCACAAGATTCCCATCGGGGCCGCGCCCAATATCGAGGTATCGCTGGTTGTGCAGCCCGACGACGCCAAGTACCTCGTGCCGAGGGATTTCGCTTTTCATTCGTACCAGGCATTCATAAACCTCGCCAAGACCGCAGGCAGCTTCATGAAATTCAACAGGGAGCTCAAACCGCACCCGGTCCCGGGCGACCCGTTCAAACCGCCCGTGCCAAAAGGGAAGAAGTAGACGAGAAAAGGTCTATGCCCCCCTGTAGTCCCCCCCAAGGGGGGGACGGGGAATTAGTGCCTCCCTGTAGTCCCCCCCAATGGGGGGACGGTTTATATGTCAACTTGTTGCCCAGCCCACGATTCATGCGGCTTTCATCGAACACCATCCCCCCCTTGGGGGGGATCATAGGGGGGCTATCATGTCAGCTTTCCCACGTGTGAATCGTTTTCTGTATGGGTGAGAGGCGGATCCGCGGCTTGACTCGTTCGGACCCGCCTGCTATAAGCCCTCATGCAGATCCATCGAAAGGCAGATGGAAAAGGAGGATCCTGCCATGCATCAAACTCTCAAAAAGGGCGACCAGGGACCCGAGGTCGCGGAGCTCCAGAGATATCTTGTCGAACGGGGATACTCAGTCGAGACCGACGGGGTGTTCGGGACGAAGACGCACAACGCGGTCAGGGCGTTTCAAAGCCAGCATCTCGATCCACGCGGCCAGCCTCTGGTTGTGGACGGGGTTGTCGGGCCGCTGACATGGTCCAGCCTCACGAACGCAGAGCCCAGGGGTCCTATCGATTACCTGCAGATGCCGCCGGAAGATATGGGCGGCAGCGTGCGGGGCAGGAACGCTCTGGCGGCCGCCATTGTCGAGATGGCGGCGGGAGCGTGCGAGATCGGCGGCAACAATCGCGGCGAATGGGTGAGGAAGTACCTTCATGGCCTTGTCGAGGAGGGCAACTCATGGTGCGCGGGTTTCGTGAGCTGGTGTTTCAGCCGCGACCCGCTGGGCATGCCGTTCAAGTATTCGGTAGGGGCCCGGGACATACTGCGGCAGTGCAAGGCGAAGGGATGGGCTCACGAGCCGGGGGACGGTTACATGCCCGTGCCCGGCGACATAGTCGTCTGGTGGCGCGTGAATCTGGCGGGCTGGCAGGGACATGTCGGTTTGGTGCACCAGGTCCGGGACGGCATTCTCTACACGATAGAGGGGAACAAGAGCTCGCGGGTCGAGGGATTCTGTTATGTACTGAGCAGGATGGAGAAACTGCTGGGCTTCTGCCACATCCCGGACGAATGATCGGCGGGGGATTGCCTCGTGGGCGGAATCCAAGGCGGGTGGCTCCCACAAGCGGAGTCTTCGGAGCTTGTGGGAGTCTCATGTCATTCCCGATTGAATAATTGGGAATATCAAACGTCTCGATAGGAGAATAATGTGGAACACCCACAAACTCGAGGACTCGTTTGTGGGCGCCACCCATCTCGGATGCGGGGGCAGTTGATACGGGGCCTCAGGAGAACCGGGGGTTACTGCTCTGAAAGATACGCTCTCACGGGGTCACATTCCCATATGCGACGAGCCAGGGGGACAGCTTTCACGTCGCTGTGACCGCCGTTCTCGCAGAACACCACGATCACCAGCTTGGGATTATCGAACGGACCGTAGCTGGTGAACCACGAATGCGGGTCCGGCCTCGGGGGATCGTCCGCGGTGCCGGTCTTCCCGCCAAGCTCGATCCAGCCCAGGTTGCAGCCTCTCGCCGTGCCCTCGGTGACGCACCGCCTGAGCCCCACCTTCACCGCCTGGATATTTGACTCGCTCTCGGGCAGGCACTCGACCGCGTCCGGGTCGGGAGTGAGAAGGCTGTTCAGGTGAGGCGTGACGAGCCGGCCGCCGTTCGCGACCACCGCAGTGATCCTCGCCACCTGGATTATCGTGAGCTGCACGAATCCCTGGCCGATAGCCATGTTCATCGTGTCGCCCAGGAACCATCGCTCGTTGAACCTGCCCCGCTTCCAAGCATCGTCGGGAATCAGCCCGCCCTTCTCGCCCGGAAGGTCGATGCCGAGGGGCTGCCCGAGCCCCAGCTGCCTCGCCATGTCGGCGATTTCGTCGTGCCCGAGAGTCTCGGCCATCTTCCAGAAAGACACGTCGCAGCTCTGCGCGATTGCGGTGGTGAAGTCGACCGTCCCGTGACCGCCTCGATTCCAGCAACGGAAGACGCGGTTTCCCACCTCGACCGACCCGGGGCAGTTCCATGACGATGCCGCCAGGCCGTTATCCGCAGCCGCGAGCGCGGTGACTATTTTGAACGTGCTGCCCGGTACGTACGCGTTCTGCACGGGCCTGTTCAGAAGCGGGAAATTCGGGTCGTCCAGAATTCCCTTCCAACCCTCCGGATCGACGCCGCCCGGCGAGAAGACGTTCGGATCGTATCCCGGCTCGCTAACCATGGCGAGTATCGAGCCGTCGCGCGGGTCCATCGCCACAACTCCGCCGACATGGTCGCCCAGAATCCCGTCGATCGCGCGCTGCATGTCGAGATCGAGGGTGAGCCTGACCGCCGACCCGCCGGTCGGAGGCACCACGGTGGGTCTCGTTACGAGCTGATCGTTCCGCCACGCGACCTCGCCCGGGTTTCTGAAGACCAGCCAGTCGCCGTACGCTCCCCCCTGCCCGTTATCGACGAACAGGATGTGCTCGCTTTCTTCCACGATCCCGATCCTGGGCTCCACCGCCTTCAGCTCCGTACCCCGCATCGAGACCCGCACGCCGCCGGCGAAATCGATCACCTCGCCGTCGCTGATAATCCCGACTTCATCGCCGCGCACGACCACGGCACCGTGCTGGGGAACGACCGCGGGCACCGTCTCGGCCTCGCCCTGAATCCGACCTCTCGCGTCCACCGCCACCAGCCTCTCCCCGGGCTTGCCTCGCAGCAAATTATCGTACTGACGCTCGATTCCCGCCTTGCCGACCGTGTCGCCGGTCAGATATCCGAGCGGCTCCCATTCGCCGAGCTCCTTCTCCGAAATCTGGGCCACATAACCGATGACCTGCGCAGTGCTTTCCCCGGCGGGATAGCTGCGACGGTAGGCGCGCTCCAGAAACGTGCTCGGGAACCGGGTTCTGCGCTCGAGGATCGCCGTCACCTCGACCTGGTTGAGGTCGCGCTTCACCAGGATGCTTCTCGCGCCGAACGCCCCGCGTCCCGCAGCCCATAGCTCGCTTTCCATGCTGCGCTCGCTTGCGGCCTCGCGACGTTTCTGCACGAGGCTTGCAAGCTGATCATCGCTCAGCCCGAGAAAGCCGCCGAGCTCACCGAGGTCCTGAATGTCGGCGTCAATATCGTCGGTCGAGATGAAATAGCAGTCGTAGCCCGCGTGATTCACCGCCAGCGGCCGACCCTTGCGATCGAGAATCTCCCCGCGCGGCGGAGAGAGGGCGATCCGCGCTATGCGGTTTCGCGCCGCCTGCGCCTGGTAGTACGGAAATCGCACGAACGCCAGGACCAGCAGGCCGGTCAGAAGCACCAGCAGCGCAAACGCGAGCAAGGGTATGGCGACTATCTCCCGCTTGATCGCCAGGTTCTCGGCGGACGGGAGGTAGCGGTAGAAATCCTCTTCCTCGTTTCCCAGTCTTCTGAAGCTCATGTTCGATCGATAATCCTCGTGGTCGCGCCGTAGCTTCGCACCCTCCCCGGCTCCTCGGGTTTTCTCAGGAGGAGCTTCGCGAAGAGATAGGCGAATGGGAAAACGATCAGAGTGCTCGCAAGGAAGGGCGAGAGGGGCGGCGGGATTCTGGCCGAGCCGCCCAACAGGGTCACGGCCCTCGCGAAGACGCCGAGGAAGAGCCAGAGCGCCTCGGCCCCGACCAAAGCGATGATCCAGGCCGGCAGAAGACCGTCAAGATAGAACGTGCGTCGCAGCAGCATGACGATCGCGCCGAAACCGCCGTACGAGATCGTGTAGAAGCCGACCGTGCCCGTGAGGGCGTCGAGGATGATCCCGCACGCGAACCCGGCGATCGGTGCGACCTCGGAGGGGTATGCAAACGCCGCCGCGATCACCAGAAGCCACGCCGCGTCCACGTTCCAGCCGAGCCTCGTGTTCAGGATGCTCGCGAGCACGACGAGCACAAGCCCGACGCTCAGGTATATGACTGATCTGACGAGCATAGGTTCGTCGGACGTTCGCCGAACGCCGGGCACATTCTATCACCATCGCATCGCGCGAACGAGTGTCGGCGACATGAGCGTCGCGAGGGCGAGCGCGTACGGCCCGGAGAAGTATGTGGTAGAATATGCATACGACGAAATGGGGCGAGTCAGTGACTAAATATGGAACCCGGCTTCGCGACGCAGGTCGAAGGTGTGAATGCAAGGTATGGTCCGCGGGTGCCCGACACAAGCTGAGCGAGTCTTCGAGCGTGCTTGTGTCGGTCTTGATCACATCGGAAAATGATCTCGCTTTATCACGACGGCTGTGTACCCATTCTCGATCCAAAACGCCGCGCTCGACCACTTCCATTCCGCGGGATTCTCCACGAGCCCCCTTTTCACAGGATTATTGTGAATATAATCTATCCGCTTCACTATCTGTTCGGGACTATAGTAGTTGCGATCATATCCTGTTCCATCCTGCCAGAACCTGTATCGCGGTCTCTTCAAACCGGTCTCGAGATGCGCCAACAAATGAGGTCTCTGCTCGCGCCGGTCATTGATCACTCTTCGCGACGCCGACTGCTTGATCGCCTTCAGAATACCCGCGATCGAGTAAGTTTCACTTATCGGATAAATCATCAGATGCACATGGTCCGGCATGAAAACGTAAGCCCACACTTCGAAGTTGTGAACCATTCGGGCGGCGTTTATCGCGTCGGCCATGAACTCGTTTGCCAGGCGACTTCGCAGGAGGGGCATACGTTTGAAGCAGGAAAACGTGAGTTCGTGCGCGTGACCGGGGATGTTGAACTTGACGGGTTTCGGTGTATGGAGTCTACGGTCCGCAGGGTCCATGAGGATGAGTATAGGGTCGGGAGAAGACCGACACAAGCACGCTCGAAGACTCACTCAGCTTGTGTCGGGCACCCAACGCCAATCACTTGTGTCTAGCGGGCGGAACCGGAAGAAGACCGACACAAGCACGCTCGAAGACTCGCTCAGCTTGTGTCGGGCACCCAACGCCAACCACTTGTGTCCAGCGGGCGGAACCGGAAGAAGACCGACACAAGCACGCTCGAAGACTCGCTCAGCTTGTGTCGGGCACCCGATTTTCAGCATCAACTTGTGACGGGCACCCCATTAGCCGGATCTTGATTTCAGGGCGGCCTGGGCGGCGGCGAGACGCGCGCCCGGGACCCGGTAGGTGGAGCAGCTCACGTAGTCCAGCCCGAGGAGGTGACAGAACTCCACGCTGTCGGGCTCGCCACCGTGCTCGCCGCAGATGCCCAACTTGATGTTCGGACGGACCGTGCGAGCGTCGTCGATGCAGATCTTCATCATGCGCCCGATGCCCCTGCGGTCGAGGACCTGGAAGGGATCGACGGCGAGGACGCCCATGTCGACATACTTCTGCAGCATCGCGGCGGTGTCGTCGCGCGACAGGCCCATGCCCATCTGCGTGAGGTCGTTGGTGCCGAAACTGAAGAACTCGGCGACCGACGCCACATCATCGGCTGTCAGGGCGGCCCTTGGGATTTCAATCATGGTGCCGTAGAGATAATCGATGCGGCATTTGTGCTCGTCCATAACCTTCTGCGCGGTCTCTCGAACGACAGGCTCCAGGTACCTCAGCTCGTTGGCATCCATAATCAGGGGGATCATGATCTCGGGCCTGGGATCGTACCCCTCGCGCTTGAGCCTGCAAGCGGCCTCGAAGATGGCCCTCACCTGGGTTTCGTTGATGATGGGGTAGAGAATGCCGAGACGGCATCCGCGCGTGCCCATCATCGGGTTGGCCTCGACAATCGTCTCCCTCAGGCGGCCCATCTCCTCGAACTTTTTCTTCTCAGCCTTGGTTTTGGATTTTCTGACGAGCAGGGCGATGTCCTTCTCGGAAGGAAGGAACTCGTGCAAGGGAGGGTCGATGAGGCGGATGGTTGTGGGGAGGCCGTCCATGGCCTTCAGAACGCCGATGAAGTCCTCGCGCTGGGACTCGAGGAGCTTCTTGATCAAAACCTCTCGTCTCTGCAGTCTGGACTTCGACGGTTTTTCGTCGGAGAGGATGAGGATAAGCTCGGCGACCAGCATCTTGCGATGTCCGCCGAACTGGTGCTCGGTGCGACAGAGTCCGATGCCGGAGGCTCCAAGCTTCCTGGCCAGCGCAGCCTCGTCGTGGGTATCCGCGTTGGCGCGGACGCCGAGCTTGCGCATTTTGTCGGCCCAGCCCATGACGCGCTCGAAATACTCGCCGGGTTCGGGGCTTCTGACAAGCTCGAGCTCGGCGTTGATGACCTCGCCCTTGGAGCCGTCGATCGTGATGATGTCGCCTTCCCTGAACATCCAGCCGTTCATTTTCAGGACGTGCTTTGACTGGTCGACCTTTGCCTCCCTGCATCCCGCTATGCAGGGCTTGCCCATCTGGCGAGCCACGACCGCGGCATGAGAGGTCATTCCTCCCTGGCTCGTGAGAATACCATCCGACGCATTCATGCCGGGGAAATCGTCGGGATTGGTTTCTTCGCGCACAAGCAGAAGTTTCGGCCTGGGGAGCTTCTTGCGAGCGGCGTCGGCGATAAGCTCAAGAACTCTTTCGGTGGAAAACACGATTTTACCGACAGCAGCGCCGGGGCTTGCATTCAGACCCTTGCCGATGATCTTGTCCTCGTATTTCTGACCCGGGGCGATCCTGGGAAGCAAACACTGGACCAGGAGGAACGGGTCGACCTGCATAACCGCCTGCTCCTCATTGATGAGTCCCTCATCGACCATGTCGGAGGCTATGCGGACGGCGGCGGGACCGGTTCGTTTGCCGTTGCGCGTCTGGAGGACCCAGAGCTTGCTGCCTTCGAAGGTGAACTCCATGTCCTGCATGTCGCGGTAGCGGTCCTCGAGCTTTCCCGCATAGTCGCTCAGCTCCGTGTAGATTTCATTTCTTTCTTTCTCCAGCACGTCGATATGGAGAGGGGTCCGGGTACCGGCGACGACCTCCTCGCCCTGGGAGTTGTAGAGGAACTCAGCGAACATCATCTTTTCGCCGGTGGACGCATTGCGGGTGAAGAGAACTCCGGACCCGCTGTCCTCGTTGATGTTGCCGAAGACCATGGCCTGGATATTCACGGCGGTGCCGAGGTCATGCGAGATGCGATTGGCGTTGCGGTAGGCGATCGCCCGATGCGTGTTCCAGCTCTGGAACACGGACTCGATCCCAGCCATAAGCTGCTCCATGGGATCGGTGGGCATTTTCTGTCCGGCGTTCCTGATGGTTTTCTCGAACTCGTCGCCGAGCTCTTTCAGGGCCCTGGCGGGAATCTGGGGATCCGACTTGACCTTGCATGCTCTGCGCTTTGCAGTGAGGGCGTGTTCGAAGAGGTCCTTGTCGACGCCGAGCACGACCTCGCCGTACATCTGCAGAAGCCTGCGGTAGCAGTCGCGGGCGAATCGCTCGTTCTTCGTCGCCTTGATGAGACCCTCGAGAACGGTCTTGTTGAGGCCCAGGTTGAGAACGGTATCCATCATGCCCGGCATGCTGAATTTCGCGCCGGAACGAACGGACAACAGAAGCGGGTTCTCGGAATCCCCGTAGGTCTGATCCTTGACGCTCTTGACGAACTCGAGACCCTCTCTGACCTCTTCCTCGATGCCGGGAGGCATCTGCTTCTTACGCATGTAATAGACGCATCCCTCGGTGGTGGCGATAAAGAAGGGGGGCACGGGAAGGCCCATGTTCCACATCTCGCAGAGATTCGCCCCCTTGCCTCCAAGGAGGTCCTTCATTTTCGCGCTTCCCTCGTGGGGAAGAACAACCCATTTTTCAGCCACGGCGACTTCCTCTCTTCCAATCGGTGGGCACACGGCATGCCGCAGGCATGCGGCGACCGTTGTGCCTCATAAATTCCCTAATTAGTATCGGAACTTTCGGGTGGTACGGCCCCGGGATCGACCGCGCCAGGGTCGCCCGAGGGTTCCTCAGTCCCCCGACCTTCCGAATCCGGGCTGAGGATTTCCTGCCTGATCGTGCCGAAGAGGACCTCCAGATCGGGGTCCTCGAAAACCCATGGTGTGGAAGTGACCTTCTGAATGAGCCACTCGCTGAATGCGTTTTCGGCCGCGTCGCCGCCGGGTGCAACTCCGGTCATCTCGGCCACCCTGGCCTTCAGGGCTTTCGTCTCGGAGTCGTCGGACCACATTTTCCGGACGCGATCCATTGTCACACCCATCTGGTCAAGGAACGCCTGGATTTCCTCTTCGGATTTGAACTCGGATCTGAAGTTGTTCTCGGCGGCCTCGACATCCTTCGGGTCGGGTTTGATGTCGAATTCCCTGAGCGCGTCGAGCACAGCCAGCTCGGCCAGCCCGGACTCCAGGACATCTAGCTGAGCATTCCGCTCGGCGGTCTGCTCGTCGTCGCCGCCCGAGAGGTACTCCTCTTTCTTGGCGGCCACAGCCTGCTCGAACCAGTCACTGCCCATCGACTGCCCATTGTAGCTGACCAGCGTTTCGCCGTCGGACACCTGGTACATGGCTCTCGAGTGTCCCATGGGCGTTGCGCCGGTATCCGCGGTGTTCTGAGGGCCGCCGGACATCATGTCGTGTGCGCGCTCGATCGGTCCCTGCCTGCGCGAGCCGAAGATCCAGATCGCGGCTGCGATGAGGACAAGCACAATGACAATGTCCCGAAGGGTTTTCTGTATGCTCATTCGAACGGTAATCCTGTCTTGTTAGCTCCGGGTCCGCCGGCTTTCCAGCCGGCCCATGCCGCTTAGAAAAGCGGCGCACCCGGCATCCGGCGGTATCCCCGGCGCAACTCAGTCGAGCTCCCGGACGAAGGTGAATTATCCGCCGCCGGTGCCGGTTTCAGGCTCGGAGGGCTGCTCGGTTCCCCCACCGGATGCCTCAGGAGGGGTCGGTGAAACGGTCTCCTCAGTCTGGGTTCCGCTCGTCTGAGTGGTATCTTCGGTCGCCGGAGGGGCTTCAATTTCCTCTTGTTCGCCAAGCCGCTCGCGCAGGAGGTTCCTGACGTTATAGGTCTTTTTCAAGTTCTCGAAGAGCTTTGTCTGCTGCTCCATCAACCAGCGATTCTTGATCTCATCCTTGACCTTATCCACGGCCATTTCCTTTGTGACCTGTGCGGGGTCGATCTGGAGTTCGGCGGCGGTCTGGTCGATGAACATCTGACCGCGCTCGTTCCAGATGGTATCGACCTCCTCGTCGGTAACCGGGCCGTGGTCTTTTTCCCAGGCGTTCTCAAGGATGGCTTTCTGTAGGGCCTGGGAGATGACCATTCTGCGGATGTCGCCGTCGACCAGGGACTTCGGGATGGAAGGCGGGACCGACTCCATGAATTTTTCCTTCCCACCCCGGCCTGCATAGAAGTCGTCAAGCCCCTTCTGGATCTCCTCCTGGGTGAGGGAAATGCCGCGACGTGCGGCTTCCTGGCGAAGGAGCTCCTGCATGATCATGCCGTCGTCGACAGCCATGTAGATAGTGGGCATCTGGAGAAGATCGGCCAGAGTGAGGTCCACATCTCCCACCTTGGCGATCACCATCCCGTCGCACTCCCCAGCCTGAGCGGTTCCGCCGGCCGTGCCGGAAGGCGGAGTTTCCTTGCACGCTGCACCAAGGAATACAACCAGTGCGAACGCAAGGAAAACGACTCCCGCCGCGAATGTCAATTTTGAGCTGTTCATTCTATCTCCTTAGGGTTTTTCCCAGCGAGGAACCCTTGACGAGTTCCCCGAATAATCGACAGTATCATACAAGAGCTTTCGTAAATATCCTATTTCCCCCGTCGACATCAGGCGCTGATTCCGCCCTGGACGGGCCTGGCGATCGGAGTGCAGGCCTTTTCCAGTTCCTTGACGATATGCCGAACCTGCGCCATGACCTTCTCAGGGTCCTTGCTCGAGGGCACGAGGAATCCCTTGGGATGGGGAGCCAGCCTGGCCCTCCGAACAAGGTCCCCGATGCGCCTCCATCGATCATCCCGCGACATCCACTGGTGAAACATGACCTCGATCACTTTCCTGTTCGGGTCGTGGGCTATGAGCTCCACTCCGCAGGCGATGGCCCTGAATCTGAGATGGAGCACCTCGAAGAGGTTCATCACCTCGATCGGAGGCTTTCCGAACCTGTCGCGCATCTCGGTCTTGAGGGCCTCCAGCTCGTCCAGGTTCTTCATCGCGATGAGCCTTCTGTAGAGCGCAAACCTCTCGGCCTGGTCGTACAGGTAGGTGGACGGAATGCGCGCGTCTATGGGAAGTCTGAGCACGCACTCGACGTGCCCGGAGAATCCGATGTGGTCGTAATTGATCTCCCCGTCCTTCACCTCGGAGATGGTTTCCGAGAGGACTTTGGAGTAAAGATCGAATCCGAGCTGGCTGACAAAGCCGTGCTGCTCGGGCCCGAGGATGTTGCCTGCGCCGCGAAGCTCGAGGTCGCGGCAGGCGATCTCGTAGCCCGCGCCAAGATGGCTGAAATCCGCGAGCGCCTCCAGCCTCTTGGCAGCAAGGCCCGCGAGCGGCTTGGCTACAGGGAAGAGGAAATACGCATATGCCTGGACCCCGCTGCGCCCCACTCGTCCACGTATCTGGTGAAGCTGAGCGAGTCCGAAATTCTGAGCGTCCTCGACAATGAGAGTGTTGACGTTGGGGATGTCGAGACCGTTCTCGATGATCGTCGTGCAGACAAGAACGTCATGTTCCGCCGACATGAACTCGATCATCACCTTCTCGAGATCGGCTTCCTCCATCTGACCGTGAGCCACCGCCACACGCGCGTCGGGAACGAGCCTCTGGATCATCCTCGCCGCGGCCCAGATGCTTTCCACCTTGTTGTGCAGATAATAGATCTGCCCTCCCCTCGAAAGCTCCGCCTGGACAGCGCTCTTCACCATGTGAGGGTTCCAGCGCTTCACGTAGGTGCGGATCGGAAGCCGGTCGGGAGGAGGGGTGTCGATGATGCTGATGTCCCTGAGCCCGATGAGCGACATGTAGAGAGTGCGCGGGATAGGCGTCGCAGTCAGCGTCAGCACGTCGATCGAGTTCTTCAGGAACTTGATTCTCTCCTTGTGCCTGACCCCGAATTTCTGCTCCTCGTCGACAATCAGCAAACCGAGGTTATGGAACTGGACATCCTTGGACAGAAGCCGATGAGTGCCGATGAGGATATCGACTTTTCCTTCGTTAAGGTCCTTTATCGTTTCCCGCTGCTCCTTCCGGCTCTTGAACCTGGAGAGGAGGGCGAGGTTGACGGGCAAGTCCTTCAGTCTGCGCTCGAATGTCATGTAATGCTGCTGTGCGAGGATGGTTGTCGGGACCATGACGGCCGCCTGCATTCCGTCGAGGACGCATTTGAGCGCCGCACGTACGGCCAGCTCGGTCTTTCCGTAGCCGACCTCGGCGCAGATGAGTCGATCCATCGGACGGAGCGACTCCATGTCGCCCTTGACCTCGTCGAGGCTCCTGAGCTGGCCGGAGGTTTCCTGGAACTCGAAGCGATCCTCCACTTCCCTCTGCCAGACGGTGTCGGGCTGGAACTCGTGCCCGCTGACCTCCACGCGAGATCGATAGAGTTTGAGAAGGTCTTCGGCCATGCGGACAAGGGTCTTTTTCACCTTCCGCTTGAGGCGTTCCCAGTCGCTGGTTCCGAGGCGGTTGATGACCGGCGCGGCGCCCTCGGCGGACGTGTAACGGTAGAGCTGATCGATCTGCTCGACCGGGACATACAGCTTGTCGTTCTTCGCGTATTCGAGGAGGATGTAATCGAGTGTCGAGCCGTTCGGACCTTTCTGCTGCACGATCCCCCTGAACACACCGATCCCGTGGTGAACGTGCACGAGGTAGTCGCCAAGCCTGACCTCGCGAAGCTCCTCGCGAGTGAACGCCTTGGTTTTGCCCCTGAATCTGGACAGCCCGCGCTTGCGGCTGGGGAAAAGCTCGGAATCGGTCAGCACGACCGGGCCTTCGGGCGCAAGATCGAATCCGCCGGACAGATCGCCCCTCAGGACGGTGACACCGGGCCATTCACTGCCAAGGACTTCGGTGATGCGCTCCGCAGATCTCGAGACTATGACAAGCCCGTTCTTATTCGCGTCGCCGGAATGTCCGGGGGCAAACCGAACCAGGTATTGCTCCAGGCGGCGGTCGAAGCTTCCCGCGACCGTAGCGACAGGTCGTGCGTGAAGGTCGACAACCGACCCGTCCACATTCGGCACGGGACACAGAGGCGACAGGAATTCGAGCCTGGGAAAAATGCTCAGCCCGCTCGCGATGTCCTCCACGGAATGCGCAAGCCCCTCGTGCTCGGTCAGCATAAGGCCGTCGCTTCCCGGACCCTTCGGAAGCTCCATAGCGGTCGATCTCGACAGGGTCCGACCCGGAGCGTCCACTATCACAAGGCTGCTTGATGGCAGGTAATCCCATATTCCCGCCTTGTCGAAATACGAATACCCTCGCGCCAGGAAGTCATCCTTCTCCTCCTGCGAAAACTCCCTGAACCTGACGGGGTCCTCCTGCAGTTGAGAAGGATCTTTCAGCTCGCCCTCGACATCGAACAATGCCTCAGGGTCCTGGTCCCTGAGAAGCTCGGCCTCGAAACATGGGCTCAGCCTCACGGACGATGTCTCGCCGAGAGAGCGCTGTGTCTCGGGATCGAACTCCCTGATGCACTCGATGCTGTCGCCGAAGAGGTCGATTCGGACGGGACGTTTGCGGCTGGGCGGGAAGACATCGATGATGCCGCCCCGACCCGCGACCTGCCCGATCTCCCTCACCCGGCTCACGAGCCGGTAGCCGATTTTGAACAGCTCCCGAAGGAACCGGCCTTTTTCGAGGCTGTCGCCGGGTTTGATCGTGACCAGGTTCTCGCGGTAACGAGCCGGCGCGACAAGCGGAATTCCCAGGGCCTGGCGACTGGTGACGACGAGTATCGGCGATTCGACAATCAGTTTTTCGAGCACGCGATAGCGGTAGAAGATCACGTCAAGCTCGCCCAGGGTGAGGAAGTCCTGCGCGAGGAGGTTAAGCTCTTCGAAAAGGAAGACCTCTTCCTCGCTGTCCCGGTCAAGGAGGTCGAACGCGAAGACGGCGTCGTTGAATATCTCGCGTGCACGCTCGGGATCGGGGGCGACCACGAGGGTGGGCCCCGCCGATCGTCCGGAATGCACCAGGGCGGCAAGCATACCCGCGAGCCCTTCGCGCACGCCAAGCGCCGCCGACCTCACATCACGATCCCTGATCGACTTGATGAGTGCGGCAACGCCGGGATGGCGTTCGAGTCTTGCGGAGAGAGGTTTCCGAGCTTTAGCCATCCGAAACCCCCTCATCCGCGCAGGAGTGGGAGGACGGTTTCTCGTCGGGCTCGTTCAAATCGGTGTTAAGCCAGGTCATGGCTTTGTCGGTACCGTCGACGATCCATCGCTTTACGCCCTGGGCTACTCTGGGCATTATCTCTTCGAACACCGCCCCCTCCTGGGAATCCAGCGGCGTGAGGAGCCAGTCGGCAGCATCGTCCCTGAAAGGTTCCGGGGGCAGTCCGATCCCGATCTTGATCCTCGCGAAATCCTCGCCGCATTTCTCGATCACGTCCTCCACCCCTCGATGTCCGGCGGCGCCGCCGCCCATGCGCATTTTGACGCGGCCGCGGTCGAGGTCCATCTCATCGTGAACGACAAGAAGGTCGGATATACCGAGACCCGTCAGCTCAAGAAGTCCGGCGACCGCGATCCCGGAGAGGTTCATGTAGGTGGTCGGACGAGCCAGGAGAACCTGCTTCCCGTCAACGCAGACGACCTGCACTCGCGATCTTCTTCCCGGCCGGAAATCCTTCGGCACCTCAAGCAGCTGAAGGAACGCATCGAGCGCCCGGAAGCCGAGGTTGTGACGCGTCCGGCTGTACTCGTCGCCGGGATTGCCAAGCCCGACCACGAGCTTGTCGATCTTCGCCTGCTTCTTCTGTGATTCGGTCTCAGCCATCAGGTGATCCGCTAATTCCCCGGCGTCAAACGCCAAAAGCCCCGGTTTTCGGATTCCGGGGGGGTGACTTTTCTCTCAAGTGCTCCAAACTAACGCGTCATGCCTCCGCGTCGATCGCGTAAGCGCCACTCATTAGTATCAAGGTTCACGCGGACGCGATTCAACGACTCAACCTATATGGCAAGAGGAACTAGTCCTCGGACTTCCCTACTTCTTGTCTCTCTTCTCTTTCTTCTCTTTCTTCTCTTTCTCCTCTTTCTCCTCTTTCTCCTCGCCGGGCTTGGCCTCTTCGGCGCCTTCAACCGGGACTTCAGCGACCTCAGGCTTGACCTCTTCGACAACCACCCTGACGGTGGTGATACTGACGAGGACGCTCGCGGGATCGCTGACAAGCTTGACATCTTCGGGGAGCGCCACCTGGCCGGCATTGAGCGAGTGCCCGATGGCGAGGGCATCGATGTCGATGGATACCTTGTCCGGCACCTTGGTCGGCAGGCACTCGACCATGATATGGTCGCTGCTTATCGTCAGGACTCCGCCGTCCTTGACACCGATCGGCGTGCCGATGAACTCGACGTTGATCCTGAACTCGGTGGCCTCGTCCATGCTGACGCCCTGGAAATCGGCGTGGATGACATCCTGGGTCATGGGGTCGCGCTGGATTTCGCGCACAGCGGCCATCTGGAAGCCGCCGCCGGGGAGCTCCAGCCTGACCAGGTGGAGGCTCTCGGTGAAGAGATTACTCCACTTACGCCCGTCCAGCTGGAAAGGCATGGCGGGCTGTCCGTGGGAATACAGCACCACGGGGATGTAGCCGGAGGCTCTCAGCTTCCTGGATGCTTTCGATCCGCTTTCCTGCCTTGGCTCACAGTCAATCTTGACGATAGTCATAACAAATCCTCCGCTCGGAGAAGTCGAGCGCCAAACGTTCTATGATAACCGCAGGCCGGCCTAAGTTCAATAGATGGGGAATGAAAAAATCGTGAGGGCGATTTTTACGATCTTTCGGAGGACCGCTCGCTTACGCTCGCGGCTCTGATGGTGCTTTGACGGCTCTGGTATAATAGGCCGGATGCGACGATTCTGCGTATTTTTGCTGCTGGCCTTCGCATTCGGGTGCGGGGGGCGAGTGGAGGTCCCGGACCTGACGAAACCGTCCGGCGGACCCTCGCCCGTTTTTCTTATCGACCAGACAGAGTCGATGGTCGCGGTCGACGCGGAAGGCAAGCCCGTACCCGACCAGTCGGTGAGGCTGGACATAGTGAAGATCGGCGACACGGTCGCGCGCGCGATCGCATCGCGCTCCACGGCAGCATTCACCTGGACCGGACGCATTCCGCCGAAGGCGAGGCTCACGTGTCTGATCGGCGTGGGAGACGCGCCGGTGGAGCTTTTCAACGTTTTCAGCATGATCCCGCCCATAAACGCCTACGGCCGGAAAGATGTCCGCCCGCCGTCCGGAATCAGGTTCAGGCTCACCGCCGACGGCCAAGAGGTGTTTTCAAAGGAGCTTTCGAGAGAGGAATTCAAAGAGTGGTCGACGGTGACGGTCGATTTATCAAGCCATGCCGGCGAAAATGTGAAGCTCGAATTCAGCGGGGAGGGAATCCTTGTCGGCACGGTGCTTCCGTACTGGGGGCATCCGCAAATTGTCGCGCCGAGGGACAGGCCGAGACGGGTGATCCTGTTCGGGCTCGACACGGTGGCGGCCGGGCATGTGAGCTGGCTCGGGTACGATCGGACGACGACGGCGGTTCTTGATTCACTCGCGAACCGTTCGGTGGTTTTCACCGACGCGCATTCATGTTCGCCCTGGACGCTTCCATCATTCGCGGCGGTGCTTTCCGGAAGGCTTCCGGGAGTCACCGGCGCGGACAGACGTAACCGCGGGCTGTCCATGCATGAGGATATGCTGGCGGAGATCTTCCGCAGGAATGGTTTCGCCACAGCCGGTTTTGTAAACATCCCCCACCTGCAGGAGGCGGGTTTCTTCCAGGGGGTCGATCATCAGTGGGAGGTGCAGGACCTTCCCGCCCCCCAGGCGCTCGAACAGGCCCGGAACTGGATCGACTGCAATAGCGACCAGGACTTTTTCGTTTTCATACATCTTTTCGATCCGCACATCGCGTACGTTCCCCCCAAGAAATGGGCCGATAAGTTCAGGGCGCCCGATTACAGCGGACCGCACGCGGACAAATGGTTTCTGCACGGGGGGATTATCACGAAGAACCACTACGATCCGGCGGTATGGGCGGGCTTCGGCGATATGGAACAGAAGCAGTGCGAGAATCTGTATGACGCGGAGATCGCGGGCATGGACGAGGCGATCGGGAATTTTCTCGCGTGGTACGAGGAGAAGGGTCTTCTGGACGACTCGCTCATTATCGTACTCGCCGATCATGGCGAGGAGTTCGGGCAGCACGGCAGATGGGAGCACGGTCATTCGCAATATGAAGAGCAGATACATGTCCCGTTCTTCATCAAGCTGCCGGGCGAGACCGGATCGCGACGGATCGACGGTCTCGTCGCAACCTATGACACATATCCGACGCTTCTCGAGTTGTTTGGATTCAAGTCGGAAACGGAACCGTCCGGAGTCTCGCTTGTCTCGGTTTTGCGCGGCGGCTCGGCGGATCCCGATCTGCGGACGATCGCAGAGTCGACGTTATGGGGGCCGGAGACCAAGACGGTTGTCACGAACCGGTACAAGTACATTCTCACGGTCCCGACCGGCCAGGCTGAATTGTACGACCTTGTGAGCGATCCTCTGGAGACGAAGGACATACTGAAGGAAACGCCCGACATCGCGGACGATCTGGGAAAATTCCTGGAAACGTACGTGAACAAGACACAGGCGGGATGGCACCTGAGGCTGCTTGCGGGGCCGCAGACGCCCATGTCGGTGAGCCTCAGAGTGAGGTCGGAAGGGGCGATCGAGAATCCCGAGCTGGTCACGCAGATTTTTGCAGGCTCCGGGGAAGGTCTTCTCGCCGAAGATGCATCATCGTTCCGAGTTAACCTGGATCTGAAGCCGGGCGACATCGTGGAGGTGCGGTTCTCGACCGATCCCGAGAATTCGTCGGTCACATTCGAGGGCTCGATCGAAGATGAGTCCGGACGCGATGCGATTTTGCTGGGAGCGTACAAGCTGTCGCTCACGGAGTTGGCGGAGAAGCTTGCGTCGGAGGGCGTTGAGATCGAGCAGCCGGTTGGGGAGGATCTCACGCTGACGATCGAGGACCCGGTGATCGCGTTCAGTTTCCCGGACTATGCTAGGGAGGACGATCGCGGCGCGTACCTCTGGAGCGTCCCCGAAAGCCTTCGGGCTCATCCGCCTGCGCTGACCCCCGAGCAGGAGGAGGCGTTGCAGAGCCTGGGGTATGTGTTTGAGTGAGGGCTCGGAACATGGTTTAGAGCCCCCCTGTAGTCCCCCCCAAGGGGGGGACGGTCTATCTTGAATGCGGAATAGACAACGATGTTTCCCAGAGTACTCCCTTAGCCGTCCCCCCCTTGGGGGGGACTACAGGGGGGCGTCAATTGGAGGAGAACGCATGACGTATATCAGCATCCAGGACGACAAGCTTGCGTGGAGGAAGGGAAACGAGACGCTTCAGATCGAGGCGTGGGGACGAGACAGCCTCAGGGTCAGGTCGACCATGTCCGCGGAGATCGTCGATCGCGCGTGGGCGCTTCTCGATCCCGAGAAATGCGTCCCCCAGATCGGTGTCGGGGAAAGCTCCGGCGAGATAGAAAACGGCAAGATCAAGGCCGTGATTTCCTCCGACGGACGAATCCGGTTCGCGAGATCGCCCGGCGGGAAGATTCTGCTGGAGGAGCCGCCGGTCCACATTCTCATCCCGGCGGGTCGCGAGTACAAATCGCTCGGAAGCGACCTGTGGCGCATCGAGGCCCGGTTTCTGGCCGACGAAGGCGAGCGCATCTATGGCCTGGGGCAGCATCGCAGCGGCCTCCTTGACCAGAAAGGCTGCGTGATCCCGCTCGAGCAGCGGAACTCGGAGATCGCGATCCCCTTTGCCCTGTCAAGCCGCGGGTACGGGTTTCTCTGGAACAATCCGGCGATAGGCAGGGTGGAACTGGGCGCGAATGGGACGAGATGGGTCGCCGAGGCATCCGGACAGATCGACTATTTCATCACGACCGGCGACAATCCCGCGGAGATCCTGGAGCGATACACGTGCGCGACCGGACGTCCGCCCATGCTTCCCCATTTCGCGTCCGGCTTCTGGCAGTGCAAGCTGAGGTACAAGACGCAGGACGAGCTTCTGTCGGTGGCGCGTGAATACAAGAAGCGCGAGCTTCCGCTGTCGGTCATCGTGATCGATTTTTATCACTGGCCCATGATGGGGGACTGGAGGTTCGATCTCGAGGAATGGCCCGACCCGGCCGCGATGGTGAAGGAGCTCGAGGGGATGGGCGTCAAGGTCATGGTTTCGGTGTGGCCCGCGGTGAGTCCGAACAGCGAGAATTTCAAGGAGATGAACGAGCGCGGCCTTCTGCTGAGGAGCGAGCGGGGCATTCCCCTCTACATTCAGTTCAAAGATAAACTTGAAGGGCGCTATGAGCACCTTTACTATTACGACTCGACCAATCCGGAGGCCCGGAAATTCATGTGGGGGAAGTTCAGGGACAACTACCACTCGCACGGGATCAAGGTATGGTGGCTGGACGGGATGGAGCCCGAGATTTATCCCTATCATCCCGAGAATGTGCGGTATCACATGGGGAGCGGACTGGAGGTCGGGTGCATTTATCCGTGGATGCATCAGCTCGGATTCTACGAAGGCATGAAATCGGAGGGCGAGACCGAGATCATCACGCTCTGCCGGTCGGCGTGGGCGGGCTCGCAGCGTTTCGGGTCCGCGGTATGGTCGGGCGACATCTTCTCGACCTTCGAGTCCCTTCGCGTACAGGTGCGCGCCGGACTGAACATCGGGCTGAGCGGGATCCCATGGTGGACCACCGACATAGGGGGCTTCCTGAACGGCAAGCCGGAGGACCCGACATTTCGCGAGCTGATCGTGCGATGGTTCCAGTACGGCGCGTT
Source organism: uncultured Planctomycetota bacterium (assembly GCA_964354375.1). GTDB lineage: Bacteria > JAJVIF01 > JAJVIF01 > JAPKYR01 > JAPKYR01 > CAYGZQ01. The sequence goes on along the minus strand of CAYGZQ010000008.1, from coordinate 18,340 downwards.
CTGTCCGCTGTTCAGGCTCCATGGATGCCGGGAGCCTTTCAAGGACGGCACCGGGGCGGACAACGAAGCCTGGTCGTTCGGTGACCAGGCGTACGAAGTCATCAGGGAATACATGTTTATCCGGGAGAGGTTACGCCCCTATGTCATGGACCAGATGCAGATCGCGCACGAAGCGGGACTGCCGGTGATGCGACCTTTGTTCTTCGATTTTCCCGACGACAGAATTTCGTGGGAGATCGAGGACGAGTACATGTTCGGTCCGGACATTCTCGTGGCGCCGATCCTGTATGAGGGCGCGAGAGGTCGGGCGGTGTATCTCCCCTCGGGGTCGAACTGGACGGATGTCTGGACCCAAGCGAAATCCGAGGGCGGTCAGTGGGTGGAAGCCAGTGCCCCGCTGGAACGAATCCCCCTGTACTACCGGGGCGACGCGAGGCCTCCGATTCTCGGGTAGGCGTTGTTGAGCGGAGAGTCTTGTGGGGCAGGCTTTCCAGCCTGCCAATCGCCGATGTCACTTCTCGGCAGGCTGGAAAGCCTGCCCCACAAAGAACATACAGGCGACAGCTCACCACTCTCCCTTTGTTGCGCCGTTCACTGCGTCCCAAATCTGGGTTCGGAATCTCTCCTCCCCGAATTTCCCGCCTTGTTTACGGAGGATTGCAGCGTCGAAAGTCGACCGCTCGAAGCGCTCGATAGCGTCGATCATAGAGTCGGAAGTCTGGTCGGGGAAGAGCACTCCGGTCACTGAGTCGATCACCGTCTCGCTCGCGCCGCCGACACCGTAGGCGATCGTTGGAGTTCCGGCGCAGGCGGCCTCGCACGGCACGATGCCGAAATCCTCGAGCGACGGGTGGAGCAACGCTCTCGCCTTCGCAACCAGGGAAGGTGCGTCCTCCTCGCTCACGAAACCGATGAACTCGACGGTGTCGCCGGCGATCTTCTTCAGACGGGAGATCTCGCCGCCGTCGCCGGCCACGATAAGTCGCCTTTTCATCCGCGTGCAGGCTTCAACCGCGACGTCCAGGCGTTTGTACGAAACCAGCCTGCTCAGGACCAGGTAATAGTCCTCTTTTTCCGAAGGCTTGCACGGCTGGAAGAGCGAGTCGCGCACGGGAGGATAAATGACGCGACCGTTTCTCCCATAGATTCTGCGGATTCGCTCATGAACCGTTTCGCTTATCGGGACGAAATGCGTGACTCTTTCCGATCGTTTAACGTCCCATCTCCGGAGTCCGGGGACCTGGCTTGAGAAAACCGCGCGTACGATGGGGTTCATGCGGGACCCGTAGGTGTCCTTCAAATCCCACACGTATCGCATCGGCGTGTAGCAGTAGGAGATGTGTTTTGCGCCCACGTCCGGGATGCATCCGCCCGCAGCGCAATGGCTGGACGAAAGGACGACGTCATAGCCCCTCAGGTCGTAGGATTCGACCGCTCTCGGCATAAGCGGCAGATAATGACGGTACCATTTCAGCGCCCTGGGGAAGCGCTGGATGAAACTGGTTCTCACTCTACGGGTCGGGAACCAGTCAGCGAACTTTTCGGCATTGTAGACCGACACGAAAATCGGCGCATCGGGCCAGAGCTCGGAGAACACCTTGAGGCATCTCTCCGCGCCGCCGAGTCCGGTCAGCCAATCGTGTACGATCGCCAGGTTCATTTTTTCCGCCCAACCTCCTGATAGAGGTCGATATATTGATCCGCGATACGGTCCCAGCGGAAATACTCCTTGAGCGGATTGGGCGCACGTCGAGCCGCGTCGAGCGCCTTTGGATTCGCAGCAAGAGTGATGAGCGCCGTGGCCAGGGCTTTCGGGTCGTTTCTCTCAACAAACCTGACCTTTTCCTGGCCGCCAACTCCCTCAAGGTCGCCGTCCGGTTCGGTGGTTATGATCGGCAGGTCCCACATCAGGACGCCGACCAGGCTGCTCCTGCGGAAACTGAATCCATCGAGGAAGGGAAAGACGCCGATGTCCGCGGCGCTGAAGATTCCCGCAAGCTCGTCGGTGGGTCTGCGACCGAGCCACAACACCTGGTCCTTCACTCCGAGACCTCCCGGCTGACCGGCAAGGAGCCTGTGGAAATCGTCCTCGTCGGGACAGTGGTCGCCGGCGACAACAAGGAGAGGCGTCAATCCCTCGAGCTTGAGAATCTTGAGGGCCTTGAAAAGCACCTCGAGCCCCTTGGACGGCGTCGGAGTGCCGTAGTGCAGGAGCACGACGGCATCGTCCCCGACTCCCCATCTCGACCGCATCTCCCGTCGCAGCCTTCGCCGATCATCATCGGCAAGCGCATCGGGCGAGGGTCCGACCGGTCCGACGGGAATGGCGTAGTTGATTTTTTCCGCGACCGACATGTGCCTCTTGAATAGCGCCTCGAGCTCGAGGCTGCACGGCATCGCGATCGCGTCGCACGCGTCAAGCAGGACGAAGCTCGCGAGCTTTCTGAGTGAATGGCTCAGGCGGAATTCGTGCAGGGTCAGAACGATTTTGAATTTTCTTCGCCGCGAGCCCAGCACCATCGGCAGGAAAGGCACTCCAAGACCGTGACCGTAGGCTTTGGAAGGATAGTGTATGTGCAGGATGTCAGGGTCGAGACTCTCGATCGTTCGAATCAGTCTTTTCATCCCCCTCACGCCCCAGTTGTCGACAACCGCATGGATCGGGAACGACCCTGAGTCGGAATCCGCATCTGAATCAGTGACCGCTTCGATGTCGACGCCCTTCCGGTGAAGCTCCCCGGCCAGCTCGCATGCTGAATCCCCGACGCCGCAATGCATCGGGGGGAAGCTTCCCACGAGCATCACGACCTTGCCGATCTGCTTCGGGTCCACGGGCGGAGCGGCATCGCCGTTATCAGTCTGGGAGGGGATGTTTTCGGACGGGTCGGTCATCAGTAAGGGAATCAATGATACATTGCCGGGCCGTTCAATGCACCCTGCAGGGCAGCCGGAGGACTGGGAACTAGGGACTCGATGCGCCACCAGAGACCGCCGCACGGTATCCCTCCATGACCTCTCTGCACATCTTCTCTACCGAGAACTTCCTGCTCTGTTCCAAAGACGCCTGCTCCCGCTCATGACGGAGGTTCTCGTTCGTCAGGTGCATGAGCATCGCCTGCGACCACCCCGTCACGTCGTCGGGGTCAACAACCACGCCGGCGTCGCCCACGACCTCCGGCAGGCTGGTCGAGTTCGCTACGATAACCGCCTTGCCCATGGACATCGCCTCCAGGGGCGGCAGTCCGAAACCCTCATAACGGCTGGGGTAGCAGAAAATAGTGCATCCGGCGTACAGAGCGCGCAGCTCGTCTCGACTTACGTATCCGATGTAAGTGAGGCGATCCTCGCTTACCTTGATCAGCGATTTTACGAGCCTTTTGCCTCCAGCGCCGAGGGGTCCGCTCACGACAAGGGGCGGCATGGTTTTCCCGCGCTTTTCCAGAACATTCCCCATTATCCTGCACGCCTCGGCAAGAACGCCGAGATTTTTTCTCGCCTCGATTGGCCCGACGTAAAGGAAAAATGCTCGCGGGAGATCGTGCTTGTCGAGGACCGCCTGGATTTGTTCCTCAGGTATCGTTTCCCTGAATTCGTCCTCGCAAGCCAGGTGGACGACTCGACCCTGATCGGCCTCAAGCCATCTCAACTTCCTCAGGTCATCGAGAGTCGAGCGACTGTCGCAGAACACAACCCCGCTTCGAGCGGCTCTTCTTACGCTTTCAGGCGCAAGCAGTCTGAAAAGGAGCACACTTCTGAGGGCCATTCCTGACGGGTGCAGGCGGAAGGCGAGATCGTGAACGGTGACGCACACGGGGCACGGAGCCCTGGGCGCGAGGTAATCGGGACCGTGAAAAAGATCGGGCGGATTCTCGAGGAGCGCTCGAGGAAGCGCCGAGGTCTCGTACGCCCATCGATTCGCCGCTGGGACGGTGACAAAATCCCAGCCCTCGATCCCCTCCGAGGTCAATGTCCGCCGCGTTTCCGCATCGCGGAAGCCCGGGATGTATCCGATATAGGAATTCTCGGGGAACCGGCGCACAATGCCGCGCGCGAGGAGTCTGAGGTATTGGCCTATGCCGCCCTTGTTCACGGCAGCAGCAAGTGAAAGGCCGATTTTCACTTGGGACCCTCTCGGCTCGAACGGAAGAGGAAATAACTTGCGAGAAAGAGCATGAGATAGGAAAGAGCGAAGGTCAAGACGACATGGATAGCGGCGTAGGGAATATGGAGAGCCGACAGCAGGATGTTGATGTTGTCGATCAACGGATTGGCCATGGCCATCGAAGAACCCCGGTAATAGAAGCTGACATCGCCGGACTGGAGGGAGGTCAGCATCTCGAACGGATTCAATGTGAACGACAGCCAGAACGGGATCGTGTGCCAGGCGAATCCGCCGGACGCCCCTGCGTGAGTCGAGAAATAGAGATCCAGAATGAGCCGGAATCCGTAGCCGACAACAATCGCGCCTATGATGACGCCGTAAGTGGCACCGGTAGCCAGGTACGACCGGGTGAAAATCGTCGACAGCATAATACCCAGTGCGGACACAACCATCGCCGCCATGGAGATGATCAGAAATCCCCAAAACAGGTGAACGAAGTCGAAGCCGCCCATCCAGAACGACAGCGACAGCAAAGGCAGGCTGCTCAGAACGAGGAGGAGCGCATAGCTGACTCCGCTGAAGACCTTGCCGGCGACGATGTCCCAGCTTGTGAGCAGGGTTGTCTGCATCGTCTCGAACGTCTCACGCTCCTTCTCGACCGTGATGGCGCTCGCGGCGTACGCCGGCGAAAGCAGCAGAACGAGAGCCATCTGCGCATACAGGAGATAGAAGCCCAGCTCGCCACCGCGATCGGCCAACTCCCTGTACTGCATCTGGCCGCCGAAGTCTGCGAACTGAATGAGGACGAAAATGCCGAGAACGACGAGGTAGGCCATCATCGGGAGGATGGCGCGGATTCCTCGCATCCGGCCTCTGAGCTCCTTGACCGTTATGGGGTTGGACAGTCGCATCGTGTGCCTTTCTGCCGTTGAGGTATGATACCTTCCGGGCGGGTCGAATGGTAGTGGGTCGGCACCTGAACCGCAGACCGGTTGCGACTCTCTCAGCTAATCGAGTGCGGATCGCGCAACCGGACGCCTTTCCCCTTTAGGACTACTCTGGTACAATCCGGTTGACTGCAGGGAGGATTTTCGCGTGAATCGGAGGCATTTTTAAAGTGCGCGCTGGACTGCTTCGATCGCTGGGCACGGTTTTCTCGGTGATAGCAATCGTCGGACTTCTCGCCGGGGTGGCAGGCTTTATAGCGTGGGGCAAGAGGCCCATCCCCGTCAAGCCCCCCGGCCTCGGGGCCCTGGAGGTACGCGAGAATCAGGATCGGCTGGCGCTGCTGGACGACATCGCCTACCGGGGGGAGCCGAGGACCGTCGAGCCCGAGCCACCGTTGCCGGGCACGCCCCGTCCCGCAGACACCAGGCTCTACAACAACCTGCTCGATAATCTTCTCAGCGGACTGCATTATTACTACAGCGTCCCGGAGGGTACGCCGCCGTCGACGTTCGTGACGTCGTGGGATGCGGACACGGGCGGTCGGATTCTGAGCGATGCACGGCTGTTCTCGCTGGAGGTCAATGTCAGCTACCTGCTGGCCCTGGAGATGTATCGTCGTCTGCACGCCAAAGCGATTTTCGACGAGGATCTTGAAAGAACGCGGAAGCGTGTGAGCGATATCTTCGCGGAAGATTGGCACACGATGAACCAATGGCCGCTTGGGCCGTATTTCGACCTGGTGGCGCTGTCGAAGATCACGGGGGAGGAGAAATACCTCCAGTGGGCCGACCGATACGGGGCGGGCACGGGTCCCGAGGATCCGAACACGCCCCTGACCATGGCCAAAGCGCAGGCTGTGCGATTCCAGCGGAACGCGCCAAGAAGCGCGAGCCCTTTTCATTTCTACTACGCCGCGCTGCTGGCGGAGTGGGGCAGCCGGCACGACCCGGCGCTGATCGACACGTCGCGTTTCCTTTTCGACGGTCTGAAGGACATGCTGTACGACGATCGGTTCAAGATGCTGTTCAAGCAGGTCTCCATCGCCGAGGGGGGCTCAACGAACATCACCATGACGTTTGACGCGCTGGAGCAGCTCTCGGCGGTGCGGGCGATCGTGGAATACGAGAGAGCGTCGGGCGACCGGGACTCACTGGGTCTCGCGAAGACGGTTCTTAACGGCGTCTGGCAGGCTGGCAGCCCGCTTCTCAGACCCGCCCCGGAGCAGTTCCCGGAGAAGACGTTTTTCGGGCTGTATACCGCATACGATCACGCAAGAGAGGCGGAGAGGTTCGATCCGACCGAGGTTACGATTGTTCATATCCTGCTGTACGATACGGTTGTCCTGCTGAACGAAGAGACGCAGGGCGAGTTCAGAGGGGATGTCGATTTCCTCGCAAGCTGGCTTGAGGCGTCGGGTCCCGTCTATCGCGAGGACGCCAACGGTTACTACGCGGCCTACGACGAGCAATGGAAGGATCCGGTGGAGAAATGGGTGTCCGCAAAGGCTTCGATTTGGATGGCGCGGGCGCTGGTCACGGACGAGTGGTACCGATTCCACAAGGCGCAGACATACACATCGAACGTCGCCGGCCAATGATTTCAGTGCGCCGCGAAGGGGCATCAGAACCACATGACCGATAAACCGGAAAACGCAGGCTCCCCCTCGACGCATCCGGCCCCATCGACCGGGGCTTTCCTCATCCTTCTCGTCACGCTATGGGCACTGAACCTGGCGGATACCTTCCAGACGCTCTACCTCAAGGAGGTCGGCCTTCTCGCCAGCGAGGCGAACGTCTTCATCGATTTCTTCCTCAAAGGCGGGCGTGCGTACTTCTTCCTCGCGAAGCTTCTTGCGCTGGTGCTCATCTCGCTGATACTGTTCCGGGGCTGGCTCGACAAGGGGGGCATAAAGATGTACGGGACGACATTCTCGCAAGGCGACGTGCGCAGGGCCATCCATTTTCTGCTTTCTGCGGGGGTAATCTACTACACCGTGATCGTGATCTTCCCCTTCATTGCCATGCTTCTGTCGGGATTTTTCACGAGCGAATGACCCCGGTAACGGGAGGCGAGGAAACCGGGATTTCTCATTCAGGCTGAAGCCGAAGGATGGAGAGCGGGACCGAGGTGGTGCCGAAAGCGACCGGACGCCAATCGCCTGTCAGCCACAGGTCCATTTGATCGGACCCGTGCGGTCCGAACGCCAGCCCGCCCTCACCCGGGGGCAACACCGCCTCGATGCTCCAGCGTCCATTCTCGCTTACGACAATCGATCTGAAAACGGCCCCGAAATCATTCTGGAACGGTAAAGCGCCCCCCATCGTGTAATGACCCACCCTCAAAGTGTAGCGCCCGCCTCCCCAGGGATGGGTTCCGCCGCCTATTATCGCGGTCATGCCGGACGGATGGGGGAAGATCGCCTTGTTCAGATCGCCCCAGGTCCATGCCGTCTCATCGGACCCCACTTCCTGCCTGAGCTTCTGAACCGCCGTGTCGAGAGCGTCCAGGATTTTCTCATCGCGGATTTCCTGTGTGTCGGTTCCCAGCCAATCGAGGGTGGAGGCGCCGTTCACGTACTCCTCCAGCAGAGGAAGCCAGCGATCCTCATAGGCGAGGTAGGCGGCAAGGTGGCTCGGAACGTGGCCCATTATACAGGTTTGTACAAGTTCTATGATCCAAAGTTGGTAAATCGATGCGGGTATGCTGTCCTTCGAGAGCCTTCCGTCCCAGCCCGAAAGGTCCTCCATGTATGTCGACAATCCGGCGTGGCTCTCGCCGGCACGCTCCCACGATGCCAGGATCGCGGGCACGAACACTTCCGCGGTCGGATCGAGATCGTCCATCTGCATGGACCGCATCTTGTCCGGATTCAGCGGCTGCTGCGATAGCAGGATCTGGATTATTCGATTCACACGATGGTTTGTGCTGAAGGAGCTCCCCATAGGGCGGGTGTCGCCCACGATTCCACCCAGGGGGAGATTGTTCGCGTGCGCGACGAAACCCTCGGGGGGATCGAGACGATGGGGGAGGTCGTCGTAAGGGATGAATCCCGTCCATTCCAGGCTGGAATCGCTTCCGTCGACAGGATGCGTCCCGTCAAACCCCTTGCGCACCGGAATGTCGCCGATAAGGACCTGTCCCACGCGACCCTGCCGCCCGTTCTCGGCAACACACATGTTCTGCGGGGGCGAATGATATCCCCTGAACGCCTCGTAGAATTCCTCGATCGATTCAGCCCGCATCGCTTTGGCGAAGCTGGTGACATTGTCGGCAGGCTGAATGCCGGTCCATTTCAGCGCCGTGTGCTCCCCGTATCCCTGGAACACAACGGGTCCGTGGCGGCTCAGCAGGACGTCCAGAAGGTAGTCCTGCATACTGCCGCTCTCGTCTTTGTACGGGATGGTCTCGCGGACGACATCGAAATCCACCCATGCGCCGTCCACCTCGTACTGATGCGAATTCTGCGGGTTGACCTTCTCGACGAAGTAGTCCTCGGAGTCGGCCGGGAGATTGCTCGCGCCCCAGGCGATGTTGTCGTTCGCTCCGAACGGCAGGAACGGCATGCCGGGGAATGTGGCTCCCCAGCAATGGAAGCCGCCGCCGTCCAGGCAGGCTTCGTAAAGGATTGAAGGCGAGAAATAGTTGAGGTGCGGATCCATAGCCAGTATGGGCTCTCCGCTTTCGGTCAGGGATCCGTCGACCGCCCAGATATTGCTGGCCTCGAGATGACCGGCAGACGCGATTCGCGCAAGGGGCTCCAGCCATCGGGCAACCAGTGCCCTGCGAGGGTCCCCCGCGTCCTGCAGGAGAGTCCCTTTGGAGGCCCCTGGCGTGATGCAGGGAGCGCTTTTCCCGCAGGTCGGGTCGGTCGAGTCGCCGACCTCCGTGTTTGCGCCGGAATAGTCGGGCTCATTGTCCGGAACCGGGCGGAACAGGTCGGCCGCGGTTTCCTCTCCCAGTGCACTGATGAGATTCGCGTACATCTCTTCGTCCCATGAGTCGGAGGACAGCCATGCCCCGACAAGTCCGGTGATGGCAAGGGAATCGGCGACATCCCAGGGCTCCGGCTCATAACCCATGAGAAGGAACTCAAACGAGAGGGTGTCCTTGTGATTTTCGATATAAGCGTTGACGCCGTCGGCGAAGGCCTGAAGATAAGCGCGTGTGGACGGATCGAGCATATCGACTGACCGGTCGGCCACGTTTCCAAGCCGCAGTGTGCGATGGTAGATATCCCAGTGAAGCTGATCGCGTCCGGCGACCTCAGCGATGCGTCCCTGCGCGAGCCTGCGGCTTCCATCCATCTGCCACAGGCGGTCCTGCGCCATCGCATAGCCAAACCCCATGAAAAGGTCGTGGTCGGTCCCGGCATTTATCGTTGGGACTCCCCATTCATCCCGAGATATTTCCACGGGGCCGTCAAGCCCGGCCAGGGCAACCGTCGCTGTCTTCGGCTCATCCTGGGCCGCGACGGGGCTGGATGGTCCTGTGGCGACGCAGAGCAACATCGGCAGGAGCGCGATCAGCGCGAGGAATCGGCCTGAAACGGGAATCGAGATGCGGGGGGGGTTCGGTTCAGTCGGTTTGGTCATCAAATTAGTTGACAGACAGACGGCAGGAAAGGTTGAAAGAGAACGGGCTCATGTCGGGCGGGAGACCCGGATTATCATCCGACAATCCTGAAATCCCAGATTCTCACGACGCCCGAGTAGTCGCCGGAGACAAGCACGCTGCCATCCGGGCTGAAGGCAAGAGCGGTGACGAAATCGTCATGGACCTTATGGGACGAGATCTGCGACCTGGCTTCGAGACTCCAGAACCTGAGGGTCAAGTCGGCGGAGCCGCTTGCCAGGACGCGTCCGGACGGATGGAAGCGGACGCATTCGATGTATCTCTGGTGCCCCTCGAGCACGAATTCCGGGGGGTCGTCGGAGTCGGCGACGATGCGTCTCACCTCGATCTTCCCATCGTCGGTGCCGTCCGCGCACAGGCCGGTTTTCGGATGGGTGTCAATGTCGCGGAACTCCAACATCTCGCCCGGCACGACCAGACGATCCTGCCAGATGGAGAGGTCCCAGTAATGGATGCGCTCGGCAGACTGGTACAGGAGCATGCGCCCGGTCGGGTCGAACATCGCCGCATCGTATCCCGCGCTGTCGTAGAAACCCCTCAGTTTGGCCGCGCTCGCAAGATCGTACAGAACCATCATCTGGTCCGTGCGAACGTAGAACAGGCGCCCCGACTCATGCACGGCGATGTCCCTGATTCCACCCTGATGGTCCTTGAGCTCGCTTCTGAGGGTCAGTCCGATCTCCATTTCGGTCCTCCGGACATACACTTTCGACAGGTGGGCATCATACCCCATCGGGAAAGGCAAAACCAGAACCGGGGATGGTGACAAAGCAGTCCGCAAAGCACGCGCGGAGTCATCTAGTCGGCGACTATGTAGAGGTAGTCTGGTGGAACCGCGAAGTCTTCGGACTTGATGGTGGGATCGGATTCGAAGTCGCTGTAGGTGTAGGATATCGTCCCTTCCCCTTCCGGATTGGGGAAAGATGCGCAGTCGAGCACACCCGATGTGAATTCCAGGCCGACGGTCTCATTCTCACCGATTGCTTTCTTGCCGTTGAAATCGTCTGTCAGGCCGATCAGCGTCGCGAACGTGAGCGGGTTCACCCTGCCGGGCTCTGTGAGCCATTCGGGCCAGCCCGCGGCGTCGACATCGGGCGCTTCCGGAATATCGATCTCACTTGCGGTTTTGATGGCGGGTGTGAGGGTGTAGAGTTTCCCGCCGGTAAGCGAAATGATGGTCTCGATGCCGCCGACCACACCGGTCAGGCTGAAATCTTCGCCGAGCGCGGCGCCCTTGAACTCGACTGTGCGGTCGGGAGTCTCCATTGCCATGGCGAACCGTGTGCCGTCCCTGGCGGTACCCTCGGCGGCCCTGCCCGATGCGCATGCTCCCAGGATCAGGGCAAGCGCCAGAAGAGTCAACAAGATAGTTTTCTTTCCCATGTTCATCACCCAGGCTTTTCGTTATCGTTTCTCAGCCCCTGTATATTATATCCGATAAGCCGGCGATATATTCGTGAAGGCAAAGAAAGCAGAGATGACCCCGGGACTTTCGATTGTCAAGAGATCCGGTAAACGGGAACAGAGCCGGGGGGAATGCTCTTGCCGGGTGCGCCGACTTTCCAGTCGGCTCTAATTGATAAAAAAGGATGCCGCCTGGAAAGGCGGCGGACCCGGAAGATGGAGTGATTCTAATTAAGTCCGATTCAGGTATATGGGACACTTCCGCGCCCCGCTCCGGGAGATTATATTGAAAGTAGCAGCATAAAGGTCCCGAGCCGGGATTGGGATTTCAATGCCGAGTACGAGCTTTCAAAGATTCTGCAGGCTTGTGACATGGATCGAACTGGCCCTGGGCTTCACGCTCATCGTTTTCTCGGCGTATTTGTTCCTCGACACCCAGGCCGATCTGTGGCTGAGCCTGGTAATTCTCATCGTAGCGAGCGCGTTCGCGTACCACATCAAGGTGGAATTCCCGTTCGCCCGGATCAGCCAGGCCTACAGCGTGAATTTCCTGGCGGTGCTCGTGCTGGGACCCTTCACGGGAGGTCTGGTCGCCACGGCAGGCGTCACCCTGGGTGACGGTCTCTTCAGGAAGAAACGGTACTACGCGATCATGGTGAATGCGGCGGTCCAGTTCATGACCACGTACCTCGCCGGATCGGTCTACCTGCTCCTGGGAGGGATCGGGGCGTGGCACGGGATCGAGGGATTCACGCCCAACGTGGGGATGTTCCTGCCGCTTGTTGCCGCGGCTGTCGTTCACACAGCGGTGAACATAAGTCTCCTGGTTCCTGCGATGATCGGGGAAGGGAAGGTCATCCCGCAGCCCACGCTCATGAAGCTGAGCCAGTGGGACCTCATCAGCACTCTTTTCTTCACGCCGATAAGCTTTTTCATATTCATCATTTACAGCAAGACCGGCGGACTTTCGCTCGTCCCGCCGCTTCTGTTCCTGCTGGTATGCTGGGTGCTGGTGCAGCGGAGCCTGGATCTGAACCTGGCGAAATCGAAGCTGGACCTCAACGTTGATCGGCTGCAGAAGATCACGCAGATATCGAAGGCGATCAATGCAGCGGGGCTCAATCCGGAGGAGATACTGGACATCATTCTGGTCAACGGGATGATGGTGTGCGGGGCGCAGGCGGCGGCCATCCGGCTATTCGACCGGAACCCGGATCGGGCCGATTTCTGCGAGCTTATCCGTCCGAGCTCCGAGCGCTGGAAGAGGTTCTTCGCATCGGAGTCGTTCCAGTCGATCGTGGACCATGTGCGCGAGAGGGGGACGAGTCTTTTCATCGAAGAATTCAGGGTGGACAACATCGGCGACTGGTTCAGCCCTGCTCTGATCGAGAAATACGGTCTGAAGAGCTTCCTTGCGTTCCCGATCCTTCGGGAGGACCAGGTGGAGGGGCTTCTTTTCTTCTTCGGGGACCAGCCCAGGATGTTCAGCGCCACTCACACGGAGACGCTCGACTACCTGTCGGGAGAGATCGCGATAGCAATCCGCAACGCGCGCATACATCACGAGATCATGGTGCAGAACGAGCGCAAGGACGACGAGATACGTCACGCGGAAAGAATCCAGCGAAACGTGCTGCCGAGCTCGTACGAGGCGGAGAATGTCCGCATAGAGGGCTGCATCACACCGGCGCGGCAACTGTCCGGGGATTATTTCGACATCATCGAGCTCGGGAGCGACCGGGTGGGGATCGCCATGGGAGACGTGAGCGGCAAAGGAGTGCCCGCGAGCCTCACGATGATGGCGATTATCAACTCCCTGAGGGTCCTGGCTCACAAGGTCAGACGTCCGAACGAGATGCTCACCCTGCTGAACCAGAGCCTCTTCGAGAGCGAAACATCCATCGAGGATTTCTTCCAGTACTCGACGAGCTTCTACGCAGTGCTGGACCTGCGCAGCCTGAGAATGAGCTTCTCCATAGCGGGGAGCGAGAAGCCGCTGTGGTGGCATGCGGACCAGAGGTTCCTGTCGCAGCTTGACGGGGACGGTCTGCCGCTCGGGATGTTCTCGAACACGAGATACTCGATCGAGAGAATCCAGCTCGAGCCGAACGACAGGATAGTGTTTTTTACCGACGGCGTTACCGATGCGACGAACCCGGAGGGTGCGCGGTACGGAAGGCAAGCCTTCTCCAATTCCGTGGAAAAGAACTGCCTGAAGGGAGACGGCTCGCTCATCAACGCGCTGCTTAACGATGTTGCGGAGTTCCAGCGAGGAGCGGCTCCGGTGGACGACATCGCGATAATGGTGGTCGAGGTGCTCGGACCGCCGCTCGGCTACCGCGACTCGAAAGATTCCACGGCGTCGGCGCTTGTGATCGAGCCCTCCGGCGAAAAAACCCAGGCTCCCCTTTTCAAGAAGTACTAGACTCCCGAATGTGGTATTTTGAGGGTGGACTCTTATGTCGCACCGCCTTCTGTTGCTCGTGTACTACATTCTGATCGCGTTCGCGATCGGAACGGTCGCTCAGGTCATCACCGGCTATCACAAGAGACGGACACTCACAACGCTCATTCTCGGCTTCATAGGAGTGGTTGCGGGCGACATCGCGGCCAAACGCTTTCATCTGTACGATCCGCTGTATTTTCTCGATATCTCTATCGGGTGGGCGATAGTGGGGGCTGTGCTGTTCGTCCTTCTGTTCAGGCTGATACGGGGCAGATGGTAGGTTTGGGCTGAACGCGTGCCGGGTGCCCGGACTCTTATCTGTTGAAGAGACTCTATGAAAGGGGGTCACAGTCGATGACATTCAGAACAATAGCTTTCGTGGCCCTCCTTGCGGCGCTGGCGAGCGTGGGCGTGTACTGGTTCGTCTCGCGCCCCACCCCGCAGGAAAGGGCGCTGAAGGAATTCTTCCAGGAATTCCGCAACGGCAAATACGACGACGCCGAAGCTTATACCGCCGGGAAGGACTTCTACAGAATGGCGGCGAAGACATCCGTCCGGGATACGAACGGCCAGCAATACCTGATCGGCGACTACTTCCCGGAGCCCAGGAGAGAGATACTCCGCGCTTCGATCGAGACCTACGTCAGGACCCACATATCCCGGTGGAAGTACCTGTCGCTCAGCACGGAGGAGATGGACACCGGCTACTCAGTGGTGCATTTCAGGCTCGAGCTGGGGATAAGGGATTTCTCTTCCGGTGCGATACTGGGCGAGACTCACAACGGGCGCGTCGAAGGCACCGCGCACATGCGTGACGAGAACGGCAAGTGGGTCGTGGAGAAGTTCGAGTTCAGCATATTCTCGGACGAGGGGCTCGAGCTCGCGCCGTATCTTCGGAGGGCGCAGTGAAGCTGTTTCAGTCGAGCGCCCTTTGGCATTGACTGGCGTGCAACCTGGAATCCGAGCGCGAGTCGGATAAGCGGAGGGCAACCGCACCGATGACATCAGTCGCTATACTTCTCACAGCTATCGCCGTGACCATTCATCTGTTCATAGCATATTCGGTTTTCGGAAGCGCGTCGGAGCACGGGATGAATCCCGTGGGCTGGACGGTGCTGTACTTATTGACGGGTCCCGTAGGCTGGATCATTTTCCAGATCGCCCGGACTGCAAGCGCGATCAGCGTATCCGGCGATGCGTGCACGACAAATGTGGCTCGAAAGAGACTGGTCGACGAGCGTCGCCTGGACAACATGCCCCTGAAGTCAAGACAAGTGTTGCCGAGGCCGTCGCAGGGATTCTCGGACCCTAACCTTGCCGAGCTGATTGTCGCCGACGCGTGGGACAAGGCCCAGGCTCACGTGAATGAGATGATTGCCCTGGCCGCCGAGGACGGGAACAGGGGTCTTGTGGACGATTACCGCCGCATCTCCCTCTGGATCGAGGCCAAGGTCAATCCATTCGACAAGTGAACACGGAGACAGGCCCACCGAAAGACGGAAAAATCACCTCTTTCCGATTTGCCTGTCGGACCGATTCCCAATACAATCTTCGGTTGGTTCTCAGACAGACAACCGGGGCACGCCAGGATGCGAAGCCCCTCAAGGAGGACGCAATGCGTCGGATTTCATTCATGGCTGGGATTGCCGGGATCGTAGCGCTGACTGTTCTGATCGGAGTAGTTATTACTCCTCAGTCGAGAGCGACAACCGTCGAGGAGAAGACAGAGAAGGACCAGAAAAAGACCCTCAATGTGGGAGATGTCCCTCCCGATTTCACGGGCGTGGATCTGAACGGCGAGGAGTTCACGCTGTCGGAGATGGCGGGGGAGAAGCCTGTGGTGATCGATTTCTGGGCCACGTGGTGCGGTCCGTGCCGAATGGAACTGCCTTTGCTGAACGAGTTCGCGAAGGAATACGGCGAAGAGGTTGAGGTCGTCGGGATCGGAACGTGGATGCCGGATGCAACGACCGATGAATTGAACAAATTCATCCGGGATAATGAGCTTGTGTTTCGCATCATCCACAATCGCGAGAGCGACATCGCCACCAACTACTACGTGGAAGGCATTCCGACAGTGGTCGTCGTAGACACTGAGGGGAAAGTCGCTGCGGTCTACGTGGGCTACAGCGAAACAGTCATAGAGGAACTCGAAACTGTCCTTGGGCTGGAGGACGAAGCCACGGATGACGACGAGGAAGGCGACGACGACAACGATCAGGAGGACGAAGAGGACGACGACTGATCGTCGGGACCTCCGTCGTTTCCCTTGGTCCCGGTGTCTTTGCGCTCGACCCCGAGCGCCGATTGGTATTGCTCCTTGTTCCTGACCACGGTCGCCAGGATACCGTTCACAAACTTGCTGCTGTCCTCGGTTGAGAATTTCTTGGCGAGCACGACCGCCTCGTTTATGACGACCGGATCCGGCGGGCGCTCATCTTCAAGCCCGATGAGCAGCTCGACGATGGCAAGCCTTAGGATGGCCAGGTCGACCTTGGCTATCCTCTCCAGTCTCCATCCCACGGCGAGATCCCCGATTATCTCGTCAATCATTGCTCGGCGACCCCAGGCGAGGCGCACCGAACTCCTCAGGAATGTCTGCGCCGCGCCCTGCACATCCTGCGACTCGATCGTGCGTTCCAGCACGACTTCGGGATCGTGTTTGCCGACCTCGATCTCGTACATGCAGCTGAGCGCGAGCTCTCTGGATTTTCGTCGGGACGTCACAGGTTCAACCTAGGGTCCGCCAAGGGGCGGCATGGTTCGGATCGGGATTTCCATCCCGATGAGGATCACCAGAAAGAATGTGTACAGGATGATGTAAAGCACGAGGAAGGCCGCTTTGAAAACCCATTTCCCGAAAACGTCGTACCGCGTCCTTCGATACCACAGCCAGTAATGAACGATGACCGCAAGAAGGATGATCACGATGGCGGCAACACGGTGCTCCATCCATAGTTGCGTCACACCGTACGTCCACGCGGTCAGGGGAGCGTACTGCCGCTCGATGCCTCGGGCCGTGACGATTCTGAACAGATTCCAGCCCGGGATTTCGATCGTGAGAATCCACCAAACGACAAGCATGATCCCGAACAGGATGCTTCTCATGATCGACGGTTTTGGGTTGGACACAATGCGCTGGGAAGTGCGCGGCTCCCCGGGGCTTGAGGGATCGCGGGTGGTTGAGTCTCCGGGAGGTTTTCCAGGTGCGGCGGTCATCTGCCGCCTGGCAGTATAACATCGGAAAGGAGCGTTTAATACCCCTCCCTGTGGTCCAGAGTGCCGGCAGTGAATCTTCTCCAACGGGAACTTTTTTCCCTCGAAACCGTCAAACATTGCGACACGGAACCGAATGAACCTTCTTCGGGATTCGGAAGTCCTTTCGGAGATGACAGACGACAAAGGAGAATAAGACGGTGAACAACGCCAGGACAAAGAACATTACGAGGTGGGGGATAATCGCGGCAGTTGCGGTCATCGTAATTCTGCTGGTGGGGGGCGCGATTTTCGCGCAGGGAGGCGGGCCCGGCTGGGGCAGCAGGCACGGGCAGGGACAAGGCGGCGGCATGGGTCCCTGGGGACAGGGTCGCATGGGTATGCAGGGAGGGGGTATGGAGCGCGGTCCCGGGGCGCTCGTGGGAATGCAGTTCATGATGCAGGACCCTGAGATCCGCGACCTTGCGGCCCAGATCAGAATCATCGAGGGCATCAACAAGCTCGGCCTGGACAAGGACCAGGTCAAGGTAATGAGGGACGCGGCCGCCGAAGCGCAGGGAATCGTCGACTCTCAGTTCGGCGATATAAGGGACCAGGTACGAGATGCGATGAAGGGGCAGTTGAACGATGCGCTGGCGGGCAAGGAAGTTGATCGCGACGCCATCAAGGGAATCCTGGACGATGCGCGGGAGCAGCACGAGCCGGGCGAAATCCGCGACCAGCTCCGGGGTGTCATGGAGAAGGTGACCGCAGTTCTGACGGACGAGCAGCAGCAGATGATTGTCGACAAGGCCGGTCCACGGGAAGAGAACGTCCAGCGGTTCCGCGATCGATTCGAGCAGAATGACGGCGCCATGCGATGGCTCCAGGGCCTGAGCGACGAGGAGCGAGAGCAGCTCAGGCAGCGCGTGACGGATCACATGGGCGACCTGGCCGAGGGTCGAGCAAGGATGGGAATCACGATGTTCCTGCTGTCGCCCAAGTCGGTCGAAGCCATGGACCTGTGGCTGGAAGCTCACTGATCCGAGGTCACGGGGGGGGAAGTCGAAATCAACACGCCACAAACGATCCCGGCCAGTGGATGGCCGGGCTTTTTTTATTGCCTCATCATTGGGAAAAGGATCACGTCTCTGATCGAGTTTGCGCCGGTGACGAGCATCACGAGTCTGTCCACGCCGAGACCGACCCCGCCCGCGGGGGGCATCCCATGCTCGAGCGCGTAGAGGAAATCCTCGTCCGCCGGATGCGCCTCATCGTCGCCCGCCGCCCTTAGCGACGCCTGCTGCTGGAATCTCATCCGCTGGTCGACCGGATCGTTCAGCTCGGTGAAGGCGTTCGCGAGCTCGTGTCCCGCGACGTACAGTTCGAAACGCTGCACGAACCCGGGGATGTCCGGATGCGGCTTCGCAAGCGGGCTCACCTCGACCGGGTAGTTCATCACGAACGTCGGCTGGATCAGGTTCGGCTGCACAAGCGCGTCGAAAATCACGTCGATCAGCCGTCGAATCGGGGCGCCCTCCTCTATTTCGAGCTCCCGGTCCTTGCACACTTTCGCGAGCGCCGCGCGGTCGCGATTCGTCCTTATGTCGATT
>CAYGZQ010000007.1:28452-94597 GCA_964354375.1 uncultured Planctomycetota bacterium | reverse complement strand
CCAGGATTGTCAGGTGCTGGAGCGATTCGGACGACTGCACGATGATTTTCCCCGGCGTGGAGATGGCAAGGGGCGAGGCCGCGGTGAAAAGCGCATGGGAAGAGGTCGTCAAGCACACGTCAAGGTTAAAGACGGTTTTGAGACCCATAGGATATAAACGTCTGGGCGATCTCGCCTGGACCTTCCTCGGCGGCACGCTTGTCAGCACCCACGGCGACGAGACCCTCTCGGTCGAGGTCTACATCACGAATGTGTATCACAGAGAGGTCGGCGGCTGGAAGCTGATTCACCATCACGCCTCTCCCGCCCCGCACCAGCCGTCGTATCTCGAACAAAGGCTCAACTGAATGCCGCTTGGGAACCGTCTTCCCGTATCCAAGGCCCGAACGTAAGGGAGGGCGTATATCAGGGGCCTGACCGTAAGGGAGGGCGTATCCTTTGCAGTACTATTCTTTCGGCGCCCTCACTTACGTTCGGGCCTTGGATACAGGCGGTTTAGGGTTTACAATTGTATATAAGCGTGCGGAGGTTGGATGCATGAGGATTCCCCCACTCATCGTGGTGGCACTCGCAGGAACGATTTTGGTCTCGTGCAATAACTCTGCGCTGAGGGACCCTTTGTCGCCGTCGCCCGGACCCGCAGCCCGCGTCTCCCGCGAGCGATCCTCGGCACGTATCGTCTGGGGAATGTGGACCGTCAACGTTTCGGCGGATCACACCGTCTTCGATGTCGTTCCCGGCCGCTCAAGCGCGATGCATCTTAACGTTGTGCGGCTTCTCGAGCAGACGGTCTGCACGGACTGTCTGTCCATCGGGAATGCGCACTTGCTCGCAAATGGCGACCTCACGGTGGATGTAACGCTGAAGCATCCCTTCCCGAGCTTGATTCAGTTCACCGCATTTGATGTTCGGGGGATTCTGATCGGTGACTCGGACTACACGTTTCCGTTGAGCGGAAGGATCGTCGCATGGGGGGATGACCAGCTTAAGTTCCTGAACGCGGATGGATACACCGCGCTTTTCAATCCCACTGAATTCCCCGAGGATTCGCCGGGTCCGCCAGCACTGAGGTACATCCCGGGCAAGTGGAAAATCGGGAGCGATTTCTCGGCGACGCTGAACCCGTACTTGGCGTACTCGGAGGACCAGCCTCGCAGGATATTCACCGCGGGCAGTGTCCAAACGAGGACTGCCGTGCTTCATCTTCCGTCCGGGCCTTTGAAGTTCGGCTATGCGGTCGATGTGTGCTGGGTGCCTGTTGAGAACGTGGTGGATCCGTTAACTGACTTTCCGCCGGAGGCCAACTGTCTGGAGGCGTACAAGATCAAGGTCAGCCTGGGATCGATCCCATCGCAGGTCGGAAGCGCCGCGCAAGTCGAAGTCGAGGTTTTCGATCATCAGGGAAAGGAAACGATTTCATCGGTGACACTCGAAGCTCCCGATCTCCTCTCCGGAGAGCTTCCGCTGAGTTTTTCTGCGGGTGCGGGTGAGGAAGCTTACGTGTTTGCCGGGACTCTTTCGAATGACCTTGGCGCTTCGGCAGGCGAGTATCCTCTCCTAGTGAGAGTTGCCGACACTGAGTCCGACCCGAACCTCGGCCAGGTTCAAGCATGGCAGGTTGGGATCGCGAAGGTCGGCCCCAAGGCAGGGTGGGCAAGGACTTGGGGAGACACCGGCTATACGCTGTGCGACTCGGTAACGGTCAACAAGTCAGGAGATGTATTGGTGACAGGGGGCTATGAGGGGACTGTCGACTTCGATCCTGGCCCAGGGATCGACGAGCACATTTCAAATGGGAAAGGTGACGCGTTCTTATGCCAGTTTGATGCCAATGGGTCTTTTCAGTGGGCCTTGACTTGGGGAGGCCCCGATTGGGATAACAGCAACTGCGTGGCGGTTGACCTCGGCGGCAACGTCTACGTGACAGGCTACTTCGCAGGAACTGTAGACTTCGATCCAGGACCGGGAGTTGATGAACATGCAGCGACCGGGTCTCTTGATGCGTTTCTCAGCAAATTCGACCAAAATGGGGGTTTTGAGTGGGCTCTCACTTGGGGGGGCAGCGGCGTTGACGGCGCATCTGGCCAAGGCGTTGCCGTTGATCCCTCGGGAGACCTCTATGTGTTGGGTTTTTTCGGTGGCAGTATGGACTTTGATCCCGGCATAGGGGAGGACATACACGACTCAAACGAAAACGGGACAGGTGGCGATGCATGTCTCAGCAAGTTCGACAGCAACGGAGCCTTTCAGTGGGCATTGAGCTGGGGGGGCCAGCAGAATGTCTTTGGTTATGACGTTGAGGCCCCAACATCCGCGTGCGTGTATGCTACTGGCAGTTTCTCAGGAACCGCAGACTTCGATCCTGGTCCCGGAGAGGCGGAACGCACTGCCGATGATTGGGATAACGTCTTTCTCACCAAGTTCAGCTCAACTGGAGACTTCCTCTGGGCCGGTGCGTGGGGAGGGAATAACTCAACTGGCAGTGGAATTCCATCCAAACTCGATTGCGACAGCCACGGAAGCATCTTTGTTGGAGGCAGGTTTGATTTCACAAGGGACTTTGATCCGGGGAGTGGAGTAATTGAACGAACTGCGAATGGTTCAGGCGCGTTTCTCAGCAAGTTGGATTCATCAGGCGGACTTCTGTGGGTCAATACTTGGAGCGGGTCTGACCCCTCTGCAGGCGGCGCAGATTGCCTGGATGTCTGTGTCGATGGTAATGGGAATGCTTGGGCTGTGGGCTACTTTGCTGGCACTGCGGATTTCGACCCAGGTCCGGGAGTGGATGAATGTACGTCTTATGGTGAATGGCTGCTGCCCGACGTTTTTGTGTCCAGGTTCGACTCTAATGGTTTGTTTCAATGGGTGCGCACTCTCGGAAATGAATACGGAGACGACGGGCGCGCTGTCGCTGCGGACCAGGCGGGAAATGGCTTTGTAGCAGGATATTATACCGGACCAGTGGACTTCGACCCAGGCCCGGATAGCGATATTCACTCTGCCAGCGGTGCGTTCCTCGTCAAATATCCACCCAATGGCTACTGGTGACCCGGCCGAGACCTGTCAGCGCCGAGCCTTTCTCTGCGCGCGACCCGCGTTCCTTAGTCACTCTCGACCTGGATGCCGGTTTTGGCGGGGAAGACGACGAGGGGGGTTTCTCCTGCCAGCGCGGGGTACCTGTCCACTGCGGCCATCGCATCAAGGACCATGGGGTACCATGCGAAGATACACGAACCGGAGCCCGACAGGAGCGCATGGCCCGCGAAATTCCTCAGGTTCGTGTGAATGGCCTCCAGCTCGGGCATTGCGTGGAAGAGGGATTGCTCGAAATCGTTGTGGAAGAGGAGGGGAAGGTTACCCGTGGCGATCGCGGCCATCCAGCCTTCCCTTGAGGCAGTGTACTCTTCCCTCGGCTCGTCCCATTTTCTGACCGCTCTCTCCCGATCGTCGTCGAGCAATTCGTACGCGGCTTTGGTCGAGACGTGCAAGGGCGGGATGATGAGAAGGAACGCGCCGAAGCTCCGAGGTGTGTCGGCGATGCCGGCGGGCATCGGCTCGAGGAACTCGCCCCTGCCGCTCACGAGGGCGGTTCCACCGAGAAGGCAGAACGGGACGTCGCTTCCCAGTCTCGCGGCCGCCTCAAAAAGCTGCTCGTCCTCGATATCCAGTTTCCACAGCTTTCTGAGCCCGGTGAGAGCGCCGGCGCCGTCCGAGCTGCCTCCGCCGAGTCCGCCCATGACGGGTATGTTCTTTTCGATGGTTATCCTCAGACCGCCGACCGGACGGCCCGCGGCCTCGGCCAGTATCTCGGCCGCTCGCCAGACCAGGTTACGGGAATCGGCGGGAATGTCCGGGTTCGTGCAGGAGATCACGATTCCCTCGTCGCCGGTCTCTTCGAGGAGGAGCTTGTCGGCGAGGTCGATGGACTGCATGAGGCTGATGACGTCGTGAAAGCCGTCGGGACGTTTCCCGTAGATTTTCAGGAACAGGTTGAGCTTGGCGAAACATCTCACTCTTACAGCCACGATATTCGGTATCCCTCCGGCACGGTCCCGGTGTCGATATATTTATCGCCCTGCATTGGCGCCGGCACGCCGACGCGGATATACTAGTGGGCCGCAACTGCGGGCGTCAAGCGTCCGAATGGTTATTATCTGCGCAACATAGTGTACGAGTTTCTCACAAACATCGGGGTACAGCCGCTGGTGGCGAATTTCATCGCCAGACCTGAATGGCTGCATATCGGCACCGCATTTCTGCTGGTAGTTCTGATACTCTCAGTCGCCTACCTTCTGCGAATCGACCTCGACCCGTTCATCTTCGGGCGGCTGGAGCCGTTCGAGTCGCTGGTCGAGCGCTTGTTTTTTTACCCGGTTGTGCTGGCGGTCCTCTGGTGGACCTATGCGGGCAAATGGCACTGGCCGGACGTGCCCCCCCAGGGTTTCTACCTGAACAAGTTCACCATCGGCATAGGATGCATGCTGATTCTCGTCGTCGGTCGGGCTGTCATACATTTCATCCGTACCGAGCGCGATCGTTGGGACTTCTTCGACCAGCTCCCGTTCTACCTGATGATCGAGTTTCAGTTTTTCGCACCGCTGGTGAGTTACAACCAGCTTGAGCGGAACATGCTGATGCCGAAGGAGGAGCTCGGGTTCGCGATCGCGTGCCTGTTCCTGTGCTACTTCGTCGTGAGGTATTTCATCGGACGGCCGACCGGTGTGCCGAAGAATCCCGTAGGCTTTTTCCTGCTGCTGTTTACTGCATACATGCTCCTGACCCTGATTCTCTTCCCGTACCGTCTTGCCGCGATCAAGAACGTCATTCAGTGGATAGCCTTCGCAGCATGTTTCCTTCTGGCCCTGGCTTACATCCCCGACAAGCGTCGCAGGGACGCGGTGCTCATCGCGGTCATGGTCACGGCGCTCGTGTGCACGCTG
The DNA here is from genome assembly GCA_964354375.1 of uncultured Planctomycetota bacterium. GTDB lineage: Bacteria > JAJVIF01 > JAJVIF01 > JAPKYR01 > JAPKYR01 > CAYGZQ01. The sequence continues at coordinate 89,657 of CAYGZQ010000007.1, read as the reverse complement.
TGGGGTTTCTGGAAGTATTTCGATATTCCCTATAACGTTTTCGGACATTCCGGAGGCTTCTATCCCCAGGGCGAGGTCAGTGCAGGACAGGCGTATCCCTGGTTTTACAAGACTCCGTCGGCTGGACGGTATTTCCTGCTCGCGGGATTTTTCGCCAACCCGAACTATTACGGCGAATACCTGGCGCTGACGCTGTTCATCGGGCTCGGCCTCCTTCTGTCGTCCGACTCGCTGAATCTGAGAGTGTTCCTCGGGATCACGCTGGCGATCAACTCATTCGAGATGATCGCGGTCTACAACCGAGCCGGTTGGCTGGGGATTTTCGTCGGCCTTGCGTTTGTGATATTCGGCCTGTTCTGGGTTAGAAGGCGGGAGCTTACGCTTAGGCGGATGTCCAAGGTGGGCGTCGTGGCGCGAATCGCGGGACTTGTCATCCTTGCGGTCGCGTTGGGTTTGCTTCTGGCCTTGCGCTCGGAGAGTTTCGTCACCTTTCTTTCGGAAGCGACTGTAACCAGCATCACCAACGTATCCAGGGTCACTTTGTTTGTCACCATTCTCCTGGCCTGCGTCGGACTGGCTTCGCTCGTCTTCGGTCTCCTTTGGGAATCGCTTGTGGTATCGAGGAGACTATCCAAGCTGGGGTTTGTAGCGGGTGTCGCTGGGCTCGCCATCGTGCTCGTACTGGCGGGAGTGATCTTCAACGAGCGTGAGAAAGGGGTGGACAACCCGCTCGCCCAGAGTCCCTGGGAGCGCCTCAAGAGCATGACCGACTTCACCCAGGACGAGACCTTCCGAAACCGGCTGACCATGTGGCGAGCGTCCTACCTGATGCTGGTCGACCCTGCGACCTTTCCCAAGCGGCTCATTTTCGGCGGCGGATTCGGCTTCTTTGAGGTGGAGTACCTTCCGTACCAGACCGAGGTCCTCGAGACATACAACTTCAATGACTGGTTCCACAATGTCATTCCGACGTTCCGCGCGCACAACGATCATTTGCAGATGCTTGTCGAGGCAGGGATCGTGGGCACAACCTTCTATGCCCTCGTTTTCATAATGTTCTTTGTAATGGGGTATCGTTTTCTGAGTGAGGAGAAGGATCCGGCACGGAAGTTCTTCGCTCTCGGCGTCATGGGAGCGACCGCAAGCTCGCTTGCATCGGGTTCATTCAGTTTCCCGTATCATCAGATCCAGGCGGGCGGACTGATATTCACCGCGATGGGTTTCCTGATCGCGGACATAGCCCTGCGGAAGCAGCAGAAGAGGCAGCAAGCGGAGGCCCTTGCCGCCGCGGCGCAGGCGCCCGAGCCGTTCAGGAAGAAGAAGAGAAAGAAGGACCAGTCGGGACCTGTCGTGGCGCCGACCGCAAAAGCAGTGTCTTATGAGCCCGCCCTCTACATGAATGTCCGGACGAAGTTCCGACCCTTCGTAGTGATACCTCTCATCACACTTGCATTTCTGCTGAGCCTGTGGGGGGTGTACACGCAGGTTATCAATTTCAAGAGCCAGTACCTGGTGGTGAAGGGGATCGCGGCTCTCCGAAACATCGATTCGGACACCTCTCCGGAGAGAAAGCAGTACATCGGACAGGTCGCTTCCGATTTCTTCTGGAAGGCATACCAGCTCGATCCGACCAACGGCAGGGCGGAATTTTTCAACGGCTTCTCGCTCATCAAGAAGAACACATACCAGGATGTGGTCCTCGGGACGAGGCATCTCGAGGAAGGGCAGCTTCTGTATCCTCAGTCCGACACGCACTATGCCCTCGCGATGGGCTACGAGGCAAGGAGAAGCCTGGCGGGCGAGCTTGCCGCAAGGATGCGAACGGAAACCGGGAACTACCGGACCCAGTTGGCGGACGCGAAATCGGACGAGGAGCGTGCGGCCATTCAGAGCCAGATAGACAAGCTGACCGAGCAGGCGAAGAAGCTGGATGAGGACGCCGTCGCCAGCCGCGGGCGGGCGATCCAGGCCTACATGACTGCCGCACAGTACTACCCGGTCAAAGTGGAATACTACAAGGACCTCCTTCGACTTCTTGAGGAGGAATTCCGTTACGATGAGATCATTTTCTGGGCTGAGCGGGCGCTGGTTGTCGACGCGTGGCTGAAGGAGAAGCCACAGATCAGATGGCAGCTTTACCTGTGGCTTGGCAAAGCCCACAAGGCGCTTGGCGCGGAGAGTATCCGAAAGGACGAAGTCAAAGCCGGGATCGACCATTTTCTGGCGGCGGAGCAGGCGTTCAAGGACTGCATCAAGCTTTCCTCGAACGTATATTACGGCTATTACGAGCTTGGGCAGGTGTACGAATCGCTGGGTGATATCTCGAAGGAATCGGGCAACATGGAGGATTCGGCGAAATACCACGAGCTCGCGAGGGATAACTATATCCAGACGTTCAACAGGAAAGGCAACGTTCGCAACCAGGCCCCGTTCGATTACGCGTATTTTCTCCTGGGTCGAATCTATGAGAAGCTGGGAGACAACGTCCGGGCGATCAGCTACTACCGTCAACTGATGACTCAGTCACTGTACAGCCCCAACAGCGAGACTTACCAGAAAGTGAGGACGCGTATTCACGAGCTCACCGGGGTCTGGGAAGGCCAGGAGCCGTCGGGCGAGATCGTCAGGGAAAAGGTGATGACGGATGAACCCGGCTAGGCTTTCGGGGCTCGTATGGTAGTGAGGGCAACCGTGACGGTCGGGCCGTACGTCGCGGATCGTGCTATGCTATAATATGGATTGACAACCACACTGAGGAGAAGAAGAATGACACGCCTCATGGCATTTGTTTCGGTGTTCCTTGTGATCGTCGCCGGGGCCGCATCCGGTGCTGGCGCCCCGCAGCTCTCCGCGCTCGAGATCTTCGACGGGATGATCCACTACGAGGGCGATCAGCTTGCCGCGGACCCCGGCATCAATGATTACCGCTGCAAGCTGGCCGAGACCACCGTCCGCGCAGGCGTCGATGCGAAAGAGATTCTTGAGAAGGACCTCTACTTCATGGAGCCGGTGACGCAGATGCAGCTCATCGAAGATCAGCCCGCTTTCTATTTCAATGACAACCTGCTCGTTGTTCTTCTCGAGAGCGTGGACCTCGTTCGCCAGCGGGATGCTGAGGTCAATGACATTGCGTGCTACGTGATCCGCACGACTCCGAGGGACCCTGCGTTCGCCCAGTACAACAGGACCTACTACGTGGCAAAGGACGATTTCAGGCACGTGAGGACGCTGGCGACGCACGCCACCAGGGAATTCGAGAACCTCAACACGACCATCAGCTATACATACGGTCCGGCGGACAAATTCATCCTTCTGCTGGAGACGGTGGCCGAGGCGAAGGACCCGGACGGCAACCTGCTCGCCACGACAACGACCGCCTACACGGACTACGAGTTCGGCCTGGGTCTCGACAACGAATTCTTCGCGAATTACGTCGAGGGCAAGACGCCGAACGTGCCTCTGAACTGATTTTGTGCACCCGGAAAATCGATCTCGTCACCGGATGTCGACGAACACCTCCACAACAGTCTGCATCATCCCCGCATACAACGAGGCTGCGACCGTCGCAGAGATCGCCGGGCTTGCGTTGGCGCATCCCGGCGTCCACAGAGTCCTGGTCGTCGACGACGGCTCAACCGATTCGACATCGGATGCCGCAGCTTCGGTCGAGGGAGTGCAGGTGATCCGGCTGAGCGAGAATCAAGGCAAGGGCGCCGCGATGAAAGCCGGTCTTGAAGCAACTGACGAGCAGGTAGTTCTGTTTCTCGACGCCGACCTTGTGGGGCTCAAATCCGGTCACATCAGCGACCTTCTGAAACCGGTCGTGGACGACCGTGCGGACATGTCGGTCGGCCTTTTCAGGGGGGGACGGCTGCACACCGATCTTGCCCACATCATCACCCCTTCCCTGTCGGGGCAGAGGGCGGTGCGAAGATCGGTACTGGCCAATCTCGAGATGAGCTCGGCAGGGTTCGCAATCGAACGTGCTCTGACCGAGCTTTGGACGACCGGCGCGATAAGGGTCGAGAAGGTTATCCTTAAAGGCGTGACGCATCGGACCAAAGAGGAGAAGCGCGGATACTGGGAAGGGGTAAGGCAGAGGGCTGCGATGTATGGGGACATCCTCCGGTTTGAGTGCGGCAGGGTGAAGCGCAGGCTCAGGGGCTCTCCCAAAAATCCTAAGTCGGAGGAATAGGATCCCGAACTAGAAGTTCTCGGTACCCAGGCTGATCAGGCTCAGGAACTCCATGCGGGTTTTGGAGAAACGCTTGAATCCGCCGCGCATGGCGCTGGTGACGGTTTTCGAGTTCTGCTTCTGCACGCCCCGCATCATCATGCAGAGGTGATACGCCTCGATAACGACCCCCACGCCCTTGGGCTTCAGGATGGACTCGATTGTGTCGGCGATCTGGTTGGTGAGACGCTCCTGCACCTGCAGCCGTCGCGCGTAGATGTCGATTATCCTGGGCAGCTTGGACAGCCCGATGATCCTGCCGTTGGGGATGTACGCGACATGACACCGCCCGTAGAAGGGCAGGAGATGATGCTCGCAGAGGGAGTACAGCTCGATATCCCTGACCAGCACCATCTCGTCGCAGGGGTCCTCGAAAACCCCGTCGCCGACGACCTGGTCGACATCCTGGAAATAGCCCGCTGTGAGGAACCTGAGGCTCTCCGCGACGCGCCTTGGGGTCCTTCTCAGACCTTCACGCCCGCGGTCCTCTCCGATCAGGGACAGGATGTCCGCGTAATGCTCGGCAAGCGCCTCCACTATCTCGCCGTCCGGAGGCGAGAGAAGCATGTCGTCGAGGTCGGGGATCAGGTACTCGCGTGCGACCGGCTTCTTAGGCTTTCCACTTTTTGCGGATTTCATGCTTTCCGCCTTTGACCGTCCGGGCGTACATCGCCCTTCCGGAAAGGGACGATAGATTATAGCCAACGGCATGGGGAGTGTCTATTACGTGAGGCATCGGGGGTGGCTGTCCCCTCCAGGAATTTCACAATTCGACATGCAAGCGGTAAAATGTCGGTGGGCGAAAAGCCTGATTTGACACTTCATGGTGGAGGGAACCAATCATGGCAACGGAAGTCTATCCAGTCATCATCCTGGCCGGCGGTGCGACGCCTGAGAAAATCCTCGCAGCCGGCGAGACAGAGAAAGAGCGGGCGTTCATTGAGGTCGGGGGGCGACCCATGCTCGGGTGGGTCCTCGATGCGTTCAAGGGCAGCGGTATCTGCGGCGAGATGCTGGTCATCGGCAATGCGGAGCGCATTCGCTCGACATTCGGCCTTCAGCCGGACCAGGTCGCCGAGGACCTCGGCAGCATGCTCGAGAATTACATGACCGGCCTCGAGCGCTTTCGTCAGCACCGTTATGTGCTTAACGCAACCTGCGACATACCGCTCATCACGCCCGATGCGCTCAGAAACCTTATGGAGCAGATCGGGAAGATGGACGCCGAGGTCTTCTATCCCATCATCGACGTCAAGCTCTTCGATCAGAAATTCCCCGGCGGCAAGAGGACCACACAGAGTCTGAAAGAGGGCACGTTCACCGGCGGCAACGTGTTTGTCGTCAATCCGGAGAAGGTTCTGAAGAACCGCGACAAGGTCGAGGCGGTGATACGCGACAGGAAGTCGCCGGCGAAGCTGGTCAGGCTGTTCGGGCTGCCGTTCATTATCAGGTTCGCGTTCAAGCAGCTGGATCTGAAGGGTCTGGAGGACAAGGCCACGAAGATTCTCGGCGCGCGGATGAGGGGAGTCATCACGCCGTACCCGGAGATAGGGTTCGATGTAGACAAGCCCGAGGACCTGAGCATGGTCCGTCGGATCATGGGGCACGCCTGAAGGGATTCAGCGCGATAGTATTGTGGACTTGACAGCGTTGCGTGCGGCTGTTACGTTGATGGTGGTGAAAGGCAGCACTGGGGCGTCGCCAAGCGGTAAGGCACGGGCCTTTGGAGCCTGTATTCGTAGGTTCGAATCCTACCGCCCCAGCCAGTCCCCTGTATTGAGGCAGTTCTGAACGGTCGTCTGGATACGGGTTGCGGTCCGGTCAGGCAGATAGTGAGGGATCTCAACTACGACATCGAGGGCGAGCCGGACAAGAAAGAGTAGGACGCAGAGAGTGGGTGAGTGGCCAAGGCGGATTGATCCGAATCAGCCACTAGCCGGGTCCGACGAGAATGTCGTTCGACCTGATCGGAAACTGGATGTATTCAGCCGAAATGCTCTCCTCCGTGCTTACATCCTTGTATGATTCAAGCGAAAAGTGCAGCGTCGACTCTTCGGCAGTCGGAGTGAGGTCAGCCGTGAAAAACAGGATCAGCGGCTTGGTATAGTCCCAGGCTGTCCCCAGGCTTTCGAACCTGATCCGATTTCCGACCTGCGGGATTTTCCCGTCCAGAAGAATGTCGCCGTCATCCAGTGACCCCTCGCCGTCCTGGTCCTTGTAGAGCCTCCCGTAGGTCCAGTTCTGATACGAATGAGATCCGTGCAAATTGAGAATGATCTCGTCAAGAGTGGCCTGGCTGCCGATCTCAAGCATGATTTTCAGGATTGGTGCGTCCTCAGTCTGTTCGTTGATGACTGCGGGCGAGATGCTTTCGCCGGTGACCGACAGACTGTCTGTGCCGTTGTGAACCGCCAGTCCATAGGCTGTCGAATTGCCGATGCCCGGAGAGAATATCCTTATGTAGTAATCCTCTCCCGCGCTCACATGCAGGAGAAGCTTCTCGAAACTGCTGCCGCAGTGGTTTTCGACGGCAGACTCACCCATCAATTCCGACATTCCCGGATCCGAGTACACGGCAAGGTCCAGGTTTTCACCCCATGTGAAAATATCCAAGCTCAGGATAAGAGAGCCGGTGTGCGTCATCGTCACTTTGTAGAGGTCCTCGACGTCGTGATATGGGCTGCCCGGACGATCATTGATCGTTTCGAACACCTGAGCGTCTGGTGTCGGAATCTGTACGAAGCCGTCGGGATCAGTGAACTCGACATATCTGTCGGCCCCGTAGACTGCCCTTATGGCATTGACCCGTCCGTTTCCGGTCTGGACATCATAGCCCGGGACATTCAGGTCGTCGCAGGTTTCCTCCAGCCTGGTCCTCGCCCAGGCGGGTGATTCCGTCGGATGATACGACCTGATAAGAGCAAGAATGCCGGATGCGAAGGGAGCGGTGCAGGAGGTCCCCCAGAACAGGATATGATTGAACCCGTCCCAGTAGGAATCGGTATGCTCTCCGTCCGGCGTGCTGTATTGGGCGGCAAAGGCCATGACCGAGAGATTACCCCCGTAATTGGAGCCCCACGGGTAACCGTCCTCATTTTTCTTGATCCGCTTTTCGTCTCTCGGTTGACCGCTCTTGGTCCATGGGCACGTTCCACCGGTTGAGATTACGCATTCGAATCCGTTCGGACTTGCATAGTAGACTCCGTTGTCATTGCCGATCGCAGCGACAAGGTTGATGCCGTTGCCGTCATTCCATGCGTTCGTGCATGCCTCGTACATGATTGTCGAGTGTACGTACGCCAGAAACGACATGCTCGCGATCGTGGCGCCATTTTCCACTGCGTAGTTCAGGGCCTCGGCAACGGAAGACTCGAGGGCGGCTGTGGAATCGAAACTTACCTTCAGGGCCATGATTTTCGTTCCCGGGGCTATTCCGGAGACTCCTTTGAAATTATCCTGGACCGACGCCGCCACGCCCGCGACTGCGGTCCCGTGATAATCGATCAGCGATGTATCGTCGGGATTGTTGTTTTCGTCAGCGAAATTCCATCCCCAGTCGTCATCGATATACCCGTTAGCGTCATCATCGACGCCGTTGTCCGGAATCTCGTCCGTATTTGTCCAGAGGTTGTCGTGCAGGTCCTCGTGGTCATGCCTTACTCCCGTGTCCAGGACGGCAATGATCATACCGGCGGAGCCATTGGTGTCGTTCCAGACGACGGGCGCGCCTACCATCGAGGGCCCCCATTGATCGTAAATGCTGTCCTTTGGGTCGGCGGGATCGCTCTGGTATGCCCACATCGGGTCATCCGGAACATACGGCGCTTCGCAGAAGTAATAGAGATAATTCGGCTGGGCAATTCTCACATCAGGATCCGATGCAAACAACTTTACCGTCTCCTCCACACTGCTTCCGTCCGCGATCTTCATGCGGTAGATGGTGCCCCATCGGCAGGGGATCGTCTCGCGGAATTGAAGCGTGCCCGTATTTATGAGCGAAACATCGGACGGATTGGCGTCGTCGTTCAGCACAATCAGGATTTCGCCGTCGGCGTAAAGCGGCCTGTTTCCGATCGTGTCCCAGTTTGCCGTCTGCTGGCTCTTTTCGACGTCCGAAGACGGTTGCGGACGGCATGTGCTTAATTTGTCCGTCAGTCTTCCCGACGCGGGCGATGACGGATCTCCCTCAGAGTTGCAGCCGACGGACATCAGCGCGATCGCAACGACGGCTGCGCTGCAAAGGCAATAGCAGAAACATCGATTGAGAAATTCAATCACACTGCGCCTCCATGCGGTTTTTTCCCCTTGAAACATGAGACAAGGATCACCGGCAAGAGGTTTGGTCAATCCGACCGGGAGTTCGAAAGATCTGGAATTAAATCCTGTTTATGACGCTTCGGCTTTGGCGAGCGATCTCAAATCAATCTGACAACCCGCCTCCGGGGCCGGCTGCGGATGGGGGAATGCCGAGTCGGATCTCCATTCCGACCGAATCTGGAGGGGGCGAGCCCGTCCGCCCGACAATGTGGCCGGGCTTATCATCGAAGCTGAGGCCCGGCGCTTGTTGTCGCAGGCCGCTCCGTTTGCGATGCTGATCGAGGACAGACTGAGAAGGAAGATGGGACGGAAGTCGGCAAGACAAAGAAAAGCCCCGGGACGGTCCGGGGGCTTCATTTCAACTGGTGGCGGTGACTGGACTCGAACCAGTGACACTGCGGGTATGAGCCGCATGCTCTAACCATCTGAGCTACACCGCCGCGGTATGTAAATCTACCATTTCGATATTTGGCGGTCAAGGAGCGGACCTCTCGGCTTCAGAGACGCGATCGCTCGATGCTCACCCGGCTTTATGGGTATTAAGCTGACTTAATGGATACATATCTAAAGTAATTTCCCGTGCGGTCGATATACTGACCATGATCGATCGTGTGCGGCAAGTCGAGTCGAAGTCTCCGCAACCGTCCGGGCCGGGCCGGGACGGACGAATCACGCTCGTCTGGGACTACGAGGAATGCACCGATCGGATGGCAAGCGCGTTCGCGAGAATGTCCAGGACTGTTGCGAGAGCCGGCGCGAAAGAGGTCGTTCTCGACATGAGCAAGTGCAGGTATCTCAGCATCAGCGGACTGCGCACGCTTCTCGAATGGCATCGAGAGCTTGCCCGCGATGGAATCGAGATGCGCGTCTCCGGGCTGGAGCCCATTCCCGCGCAGATTATCGTTATGTCGAAACTGGAGTGGATTCTTCTGGACCGCGAGCCGGATGGCGCGAAACGATAGCGTATTGCTCAAACCAGCTCTCCCCCAGCGGCGCGACTCTCAATGCGCCGCTTTCTTGTTTTCCCGGCTGTGTTATTCTATTATTTCCTATGCACGACACATCTAAGTGAATGGCTGTTCAAATCTCGGAGGTCCACCATGGCTGGCAGGTTGGTTTCCCTTGTTCTGGCACTGGCATCAGTGATCGCGCTCGCGTGCTCAAGCTCCTCTCATACCCCCACCGCCCCTGATCTTACGGTTGAAAGACCGCTGGCGGCGGAGATCGGCGGCACCCATCTCTGGGGGATCTGGGACGTTGCATTGGATCCCACCACGTGGACGGCTGAAATAGTGCCGGTTCGCGGAGTCCAGTTCACGTGCAACGTGACTCAGTTCCTTCAACCGCCGATCTCTCCCAAGAACCTGATGGGGATCGATATCGATCCGCTGACCGATTTCATCACCGGACACGTGCTTGTGGACGTGATTTTCACGCACCCGTTTCCGGGACTGGACATGTACACCGGGTTCGACGTGCGCGGCGTATGCATCGGCAACGGCACGATCCAGGGGATAGCGGACAGCAACATCCTGTACGCGGGCGAGGAGGATTTGAGGGTGCTCAACGCGGACGGCCTAACGCGCTGGTTCAACCCGTCCGAGTTCACCAAGTACGGCACTATCTTCGGTTTCACTCTCGGGAAAATGGGCGCGCCGAATTACGATTTCAACGCCACTCTGAACGGCTACAAGTACTTCTGCGACGGCCTCGAAAGCCAGGATGATGTCGCGCAGTTCTTTGCCGACCCTTCCTGCATCAACCCAAGGGGGCTCTTCTCCGCCGGGAACACTCTCAGGCGAAGGTACGACCTTCAGTTTCCGACGGTCGGAGGGGTGCCGCAGTATCGATTCCAGTACGCAGTGATCGCGAGCTGGGACCAGCCCGCGGGAGATCAACCCTATGAGATCCCCGACGATTTCCCGCTCTCGGCGAACTGCCAGGAGGCTTACTGCTTCTCGGCCGCGGACCAGTCCGACATGTACTACGTCGACGAGGACACGTCGGGCGGAACGCTCGGCCTCATGGTTCGCGTGTTTGACCATCAGGGAGCGGGCACAACGAGCGGGGTCGCCGACGAAATCGGCGCAATCCATATCGAGACTCCTGACGGACTCATCACTACGGGCGGCATCGCCACGTTCGAGGGAGCGGAGCTGTCCGCAGCGTTATATGCTGAGGACGACATCAGCGCGACCTGGCTTCTCAGCGTGGAGGAAGTTGATCCGTACGGCACGGGCGGCTACCCGGTGTTGGTCGTTGTTGAGAGCAAGGATCCGAACAGTTACGATTCGGGATTTCCCGGATTCCCGTTCCCCGAAGGGGCTCTGGCCTCTTATCTTCTGACGGATGTTTCGGTAACGACCGACGTTGCCCCGATAGTCACGGCCATCGATCCCGACAGCGGCGATATCGGAAAGGTGCTGACCGCAGTCGAGGTGACGGGGAACTACTTCCTGGACGGCGCGCAGGTGACGCTTATCAAGAACGATGATCCCGGTGTGGTCATCGAGGCCACGGGTGAAGTCGCGTCCGCCGGGACGCTCATCACGTGTGATCTCGACCTGAACGCGTCCGCCGGCGCCGTAGTGGGGGTCTACGATGTTCGCGTGACCAACCCGACAACTCTTTACGGTGAGCTTCCGGACGGGTTCGAGGTGACGGAGTCGACGTGGCCGTACTGGTGGGAATGCATCATGTACAACTCGTCCCATCTCGGGCGCAATCCGTCGGCCACGACGGCGGATCCTCTCAGTCTGAACCAGGTCTACGCAACGACGGCATCCGGAGCCTACAAATACTGCACTCCGGTGGTTGCCGAGAACAAGATATTCTTCACCAGCAATACGGCGTTCTACGCCGGAACGAGCACTCTTGTGCTTGGGTACAATCTCACGACCGGCGCCCAGCTCTGGACCGCGCAGATAGACCCGTCGGGCTATTATCAAAGGTGTCAGCCGGGATTCGCGTTTTACGATGCGGGCGACGGGACCGAGCGTCTCATCGTGGGAGGCGACAAGATTTATTGCTTCAATGCGAATTCGAGCGGCTACAATCCCACCCCGCTCTGGACGTACGACGATACCAGTCCGAGCGATCAGAACTGGCTCGGCACGCAGTTGACGGTCTACGAGGACAAGGTCATTGCCAAGGGCCGTCTGGAAGCCGCAATGTACATCCTCAATGCCCAGACGGGAACTCTGATTCACGAGGTGCCGATAATGGCTGCATTCGAGGCGGGTGTGTCGGCGAAGGACGGCAAGGCCTACGCTGTGGGATACAACTGGGGTACGCATGAGAACTACCTGGATTGTGTCGACATCGATAGCGGGACGGTCGACTGGTCCTGGCACTCAGGATACACGACTATCACCGTCGATCACTACAACAATCCGCTGATCGACAACGGCAGGGCCTATTTCGCGAGCTATGCGGGCGAGGTGTACTGCGTCGCCGTCGAGGACCAGGGCGCCTATTCTGCGGGCGACCTTGTCTGGAAGTACCAGGCGACCCCTGCCAACCCCATCAACGGCGGCGTATCGAAGCTGGGGGACGATATGTATTTCGCGTGTGCGTTCTCCGGCCCGGTGCACTGTATTACGGACAACGGCGACTATGCGAGCTTGAAGTGGAATTCCCCGATGTCCGGATACTTCGACGCGATGATTGTGGCCACGGTCACACCCAGCTATCCGAACGGCATCGTGATCGCTCCTGAGCTTAACGGGACGGTCTACTTCCTGGATGCGTCCAACGGAAGCATCGTCAGGTCGATTCCCACCGGCGAGACTCAGCGAGGCGGCGCCGCTCTGGCGGGGGACTATCTCGTGGTGGCCGGATCGAGCTACGTTCGCGCGTACCAGTGATGCTCCATATTGCATCAGGTTATCTATTCAGGGTCATGGGAGTTGCCGTTATGAAGAGAATTGTCCTTTTTCTGGGACTGGCTTTGCTGGCAGCAGTTGCGCTCGGTTGCGCGGGCGGGGGCGATCCGATTTCGCCTCAGACGACTGCGGGAACGGATCGAGCGTCTGCGTCGGGAAAGACCGGCCTATGGGGTGTGTGGGACGTCTTCCTCGATCCGGTCTCGGGCACGGCCGAGATTGCGCAGCTTCGAAGCGCCGATTTCACATGCAATGTGGTGAGGTTTCTCCAGCCGCCTGTTGCGCCGAGTAATCTCATTTCGATAGCGGTCGATTCGTCGACGGACTGGGCGACCGGTTACGTGGTCGTTGACGTCACGATCGGTCATCCGTTTCCGGGCCTTGACAGGTTCACGGGTTTCGATGTCCGTGGGGCGGTGATCGCGAACGGATCGATATCGGGAATCGCGGACGCGAATATCCTGTATGGTGGTGAGGAATCGGTCCGGCTTCTGAATGCCGACGGCATGACAAGATGGTTCAACCCGATGGAATTCACGTCGTACGGGAAGATGTTCGGTTTCACCAATGGCGCATTTGGGCTTCCCGGCACGGATTTTTCGGCGACCCTGAATCCATACAAGTGTTACTGCGAGGGTCTCGGCGCTCAAGATGACATGGTCGGGTTCTTCAGCGACCCAGCATGCCCGAATCCGCGCGGGATGTTCAGATGCGCCGATACGCTGGCTCGACGTTTCGAGCTCCAGTTCCCCATGATCGGCGGCTCGCCCAAGTACCGCTTCCAGTACGCCGTTATCGCGAGCTGGGACCTTTCTGATCCGGACCCGCCCGTGGATGTGCCGGATGATTTTCCGTTGTCAGCCAACTGCGCCGAAGCGTACGCCTTCAGCGCAGCCGATCAGTCGGACATGTTCTACACGGACCCGAACAACAAGGGCGGCACGATGAGGCTGCTGGTGAGGGTGTTCGATCATCAGGGTCCGCAGCAGCCCGCGGGAGTGCTTGCGGAGATAGCCGCGATCCATCTCGAGACGCCGGACGGCCTTATCACGACCGGCGGTCTTGCCAGCTTCGATCCCATGGCCCTTCAATCGGCCATGGTGAGCCAGGACGAGAAGTCGGCGACCTTCCTGCTGGAGGTTCCCCAGGTGGATCCGACAGGGCAGGGGGAGGTCCCGGTGCTGGTGGTTATCGAGAGCGCATTTCCGTCGACCTATGACTCCGGAATTCCCGGATTTGCGTTTCCTGACGGGAATCTCGCGTCGTATCTTGCCGCGTCCGTAAGCGTGGGTCCGGGAGTGCAGGGGGATGCGCCCGTTGCCGTGGCCGAGATTGTCACTCCGCCGCCGCATTGTCCGGGCGACGTGATCGAGTTTGACGGATCGGGGTCCTATGATCCTGCGGGCGGCACCATCGTGAAGTATGAATGGGATTTCGATGGTGATGGTGTCTACGGCGATCCGTACGATTCAGGTACCGATGTGAATCCGTCAAAGGCTTTCGCAGACTCGGGATCGTACACGGTGGACCTCCGCGTCACCGATGATGAGGCCTTGACGGATACCCTGGACGATCCGCTGACCCTTTCGATAGGCGGACCGACATGGGTCGATGACGACGCGGATCCACTGTCTGCGGACGGCAGCTTCGACCATCCCTGGCCCACGATTCAGCAGGGCATCGACAACTCCAACAACGATTGCGGCCAGAGATGGGTCCTTGTGAAGGACGGCGTGTACGAGGAGAACGTAGAGATATCGTTCTCGGACATCGTTGTCGAAGGCTGGTCCGATCCGGCTCCGCTGCTGACTACCGCTGAGGGCTCGACTGAGGACATGGTGCGCATCAATGCAGTCCAGAACGCCACGGTCAGGCATTTCAGAGCTCAGCCCAGGTGCCTGTACGATCCGTCAAACGGCATTGCGCCGGACGGGATTCATGTCGGAATGGGCCACGACCTTCGAGTGGACGACATCGAATTCATCGACAATCCGGGCGGAAACACTTGCGAGTATGCGGTCGGGGGGCAATGGGGAGGCGATGGAGTGGTGGTCAATGACGTTCGGGTCAACGGATATCACAAGGTGGCCAATGGCTTCATCAACGTGAGCGGAACGGGGGCAACAGTGACGAACTGTGTGCTGCTTAACATCACGTACGGCTCCCCCGGCGGGATGTATGTCCTTTCGGTTGCAGACGCGGGGGCCACAGGTCTGGTGGCGAAGAATGTCGTAGGCCATATCACATACTCGGAACCTTTTGTCGAGACCCAGTGGACATCTGCAGTGGAAATATCCTACTGCCAGGGTTCGACGGTCAGGAACAACCTTGTTTTCGACATCAACAACAACCTGGGCGATACCGGCTGGACGTGGGGCATCGACATCTATGACGCCGAGAACATGACGCTTGAACACAACACGGTCAGCGGAATCAAAGGGCCGGCGTGGATTTATGCATTCGAGGCAACTGATTTCAATACCGACCCGTCCGGCGTGATCTATCGCGACCTTATAGTGACCGATCTGACTGCCGGAATGATGGGTTGGCGATGGGCATACCTGGGCATGTGGGCTTCGGAGCTGCCGGTGGATTACTCGTGCGCCTACAATGTCGGCCATGCGTTCTATGCCGGGGTCCACGAGGTCGTCGAGGGCACCGGTTTCACCTACGAAAACCCGAAGTTCATCAATCCCGCGATGGGCGATTACCGCCTGCAGCCCGATTCGCCCTGCAAGGGGACGGGTCATGACGGATCGGACATGGGTGCGTATGGCGGGCCCGATCCGCTGACCTGGCTTCCTGACTGAGCGGCCGGGCAGACATTTTCCGCGTGTCTTTCAATTCTCTTGGAGCTTGTTCAGCAGATACATCAGGGCGGCAAGATAACCCTGTTTTCCAAGACCCATTACCACGCCGTCGCAAACCGCGCCGGTCACCGACTCGTGCCTGAATTGCTCACGACCGTAGAGATTAGTCAGGTGCACCTCGACAACCGGGCAAGGCAGGTATTCCAGGCAATCTCTCAGGGCAATGGAATAGTGCGCGTACGCGCCCGGATTGATGATCACCCCGTCGACCGCATCGGCGTTGTCCAGCAGGAACTTCAGAATGTCGCCCTCGGACTCGGACTGAAAGCACTTCACGTCCGCGCCCAATTCCGCAGCTCTTGCCACGATCCAGGACTCGATATCTTTGAGCGTGTCGGTCCCGTAGATCTCGGGCGAGCGCTTCCCTAAGGCCCCCAGCAACGGACCGTTGACAAGGAGCAGATTGAGGCGTCCGGCTTTCTTCGGGGATTTCTTCGTCATGGCTGACCGCTCTCTTGCGTGGTTCGCTCTGTGAATTTGATGCCAAGCTCTTCCAGCTCGTCGAGGACCGGATTGTATATCTCGGGAATCACCGGGATGTGTACGCCGGTCAGATTGATCTTGCCCTGGAGCACCAGCTTTGTCGCGACCGCTGCGGGGAGTCCCACTGTCCGAGCCATGGACGTATCTCCGTTGGGAATTCCGAAGTCGATGAGGGTCGACGTGATTTTCTCTTTTCTGCCCGGGTACTCGGCGATGAAAATGTGATGGAGCGCCACCATGTCTCGCTCGCCGGGCTCATACTGAAGCTTCTCGAGGAAAGCGGCAACAAGGATGTCCAGGGGGCTCGATTCGTCGGCAGGGACCGGGGTCTCGTCAAGAAGACCCAGCCATCGCCATTTCTCCAAAACGGGAGGATCGTCCGGGAGACCCAGCTTCCGGGTGAGCGCTTTCTCGAAATTCGCGTCGTCAGGAACGCCGGCTAGTCTGGCGATGAAGCCGCGATAGGTCAGGCCGCCGAGACCCTTCATTATATCGATGCTGAAAAGTCCCAGGTCCGCCAGCTTCTTCCACGTGACGCAGTGTCCGATGTTGCGGAGCGTGCCGCGATACATCGTCTTTGCGTCCTTCAGGCCGTACAGCTCCAGGTAAGGCATGCTGTCGCGATTAGCGTAGGCCTCGTACGGGTCGTCGAGCTCGTTCAGCTTGACGATGTGGAAATGGTCGAAGAGATCCTCGCCGGGAATCTGCACGACTTTTCCGTCCTCCAGATATTTCGCCGTGTTTCTTGCGGCGAGCACGACACCTCGCGGACTCCACGAGAACTTGTATCCCCAGGGATTGGTGTTGGCCTCGGGAGCGGGAAGTCCGCCGCAGTACGATCGGAACGAAGTGACCTTGCCCCCGCCGTCTGCAACCGCATGGATTATCTTCATCGCCGACATGTGGTCGATGCCGGGATCGAGACCGATCTCGTTCAGGATAAGGATGCCTGCGTCCCTGGCGGCGGAATCGAGCTCTTTCATCGCGGGGCTGACGTAGCTGGTGGTGACCATCGTTTTCCCGTGCCTGATCGCCGCCTTCGCCACGGTCGGATGATGCATGGCGGGAAGCAGGCTGATAACCAGGTCGTGACTCGCGACCAGATCGTCAATCGCTCCCGGATTCCTCTCGATATCGAAATGCTCGGAAGAGCCGCGGGGGTTTCCCCCGATAAGCGCGTCAGCTTTGGATGCCGTACGAGTGGCTATCGTGAGCCGGAACTCGGGTATGGCAAGCAGATACTCAACCAGCGGACGAGTGACCAGCCCTGCGCCGAGCAATAGTATTCGTTTGGTCTCATTACCTTTGGGAGCCATCTTCTCTCTCCTTGGGGACAAATTCGAAAATTACTGAGCAAGAAAATCGGAAATGTACTTGAAGTCGGGCGTGAGCCCGCCATGATAGCAGATCAGCGCGCGTTTGAGAGGGGCGATCAGGTCAAGAGAGTCGAAGCGTGCCGAGAAATCCGCGTTGGCTAGGCTGGGGATGAAGTCCCTGAGGGTGGTCGAGAATCGTGCGCTTGCCTCCCTGGGAAGCTCGCAGGGCAGGTTGTCGACGGCCAGCACAACCGGACCGTTGCCGGATACGCCGTCGATCGCTCGTTTCGAATCGACATCATAGACAAAGATCGGGTTCCCGGAGTTCGTGTTTCTGAGCGTGACCTCGATCGCACCCTCGACGTCGCACGAGATGTCTCCAATGACCTTCAGCTTGGGAACGCCCTGACGGTACAAATCCTCCGCGAAGCCCTTTGACAGGAGGCGTGGATATCGCTTTGTCCAGTAGATGCAGTTCATCAGGACCGTGAGGTGCGGGATGTATTTCTCGAAAGCGGGTGAGTACTTGTCGGGGTTCTTGTAGTAGTCCTGAAGCTCGAAAGGCTGACCGGCGTCTCTGGGGACAACCATGTGCTGCTCTTTGAAGACGACCTTATAGATAAAGTTGCGGGAATCGAAAAGGCCCACAGGGGGCTCCAGAAGCTCCTCTGGAGAGATCTCGATTACGGGCAGATGGTTGAGGATCGTCTGCGCGCCGATCGAGACGTTTCCGTAGCCCGCGAACCCGATGACCAGGGGATGGATTTCCTCCGGAACCCCGTTTTCCGCGATGTCCCGGCCCACGCTCTCGAGGGCGGTCTCGGCTACGGACAGTCGCGGATACTCGAGCGCCTGTCTGACGCCGAGGAACGGGTTCTCGATCCCCTGTATCTTCAACCGCAGCCCCAGCGCCCACAGGGTATCGATCATCCCGGCAAGCCCGGCTTCGTTTCCGAAGAAGACGAGACGTCGGCCTGTATCGTCCACTATCTTCTCATAGTCGATGAGATTGCACTCGAGCTCGAGAATCCTGCGCAGCATCGGCATGTTGTAGGTCTGGCCCTTGATGACATGGGCGAAAAAAATGTACGTCAGGTCCCCGAGGAAGAAATCGATCGGCATTTCCTTGATGCCCAGAACGATCGGGCAGCCCTCAAGCGCCTCGTCGATCTTCGCTCCGACCGCTATGTACTCCCCGTCATGGTAGGCGCGAGTGCCGAACGGCTGGAGGGAGAATTGGAGCCCATACTCGCTCTGAAGCGTAGCGATGTCGGTAGGGATAAGGGGAACGCGACGCTCCCACTCGTTCTTGTCTTCTCTCCGGATGCCGATACGACTGCTCATAAATCTCGATTCCTTGGTTTCCCCGGGTGCAGCCCGCAAAAAATTTATTCTACCACTTATCCAGTATCTCCGCCAAACCCATGATTGCGAAGGGTGCGTCCGGCAGTTGATTTTGCATTCCGGGTCCGCCGACTTTCCAGTCGGCTCTTGTTCCGGATGGGACTCGTCTTGACGCTGCATATGTACTATCCTGTTTCGCATGCCCGTCGATTCTGCTCGATACTCAAGGGGGAAGCGTGCCGTCATCGGCCTCGGATCGAACATCGCCGACCGCCTGACACATCTTCAGCGTGGGCTTGACCTCTGGAGGCTGGCCGACGGTGTTGAAGTGCTGGCCTGGAGCCGCGTCTACGAATCCGAGCCGGTCGGGGAAAATTTCGACGACAATTTTCTGAACGCGGTCATCGTCGTTCAGACTATTCTCGGTCCCGAAGAGCTTCTCAGGACGTGTCACGAGATCGAAGAGAAGTGCGGCAGGGACAGATCTGAGGAAGCGAGGACGGGCAAAGGTAACAGGACTCTCGATTGCGACATTATTTTTCTTGGTAATGATGAGATCGAGCTGGTCGTCAGGGAAACCGGCGGTGAGAGCGCTGTTCTGACGATACCGCATCGGAGGTGGAAGGATCGGGCGTTTGTCGTGATGCCGCTTGTGGACGTGATGGACAAGCTCACGCCGCATCAGGGGCGGCTTGTGCAAAATGTCGCAAATTCCCGGGATTTTCCCCCGGAGTCTTGCCGACTTTGGAATAGTGTGTTAAATTAGATTCGTTGACCGCTTGGATCCATCGCGACCGAGACGGGGAGTCACAGAAGCTGGATTGTCTGTACCGTTTCCGCCCGGATCGCAAGGGCGTTTTTCTTTTCACGGCGCGGGTCCGGCGGCCGACGACAGAGGGGGCATCCATTCTACCTGGGAAAGGAGGATAGGATGACGACCGAGAAAGTCACAGTCCGGACCATCCGGACGATGAAGAAACGGGGCGAGAAGTCTGTCTGGCTGACGGCATACGACTACCCCACGGCGGTGCTTCTCGACCGGGCCGGAATCGACGGCATACTTGTCGGCGATTCGCTGGGGATGGTTGTGCAGGGCCACGAAACCACCCTTCCAGTTACACTAGACGAAGTGATCTACCACACGCGGATGGTCGCGAGGGGGCTTAAGCATGCGCTCCTGGTGGGCGACATGCCGTTCGGGAGCTTCCAGGCCGACGAAAACCAGGCCATGGAAAACGCGATCCGCCTGGTCAAGGAGGGCGGATGCGAGGCGGTGAAATTCGAGGGCGCCGGACGCCTTCTGGGGCTCATGGAGAGGCTGGTTTCATCCGGAGTGCCTGTGATGGCGCATCTGGGACTTCTTCCTCAGTCGATCAACGCGATCGGTGGTTTTCGGGTCCAGGCGAAGAAACGGAAAGCGGCAGAGGAGCTTCTGGCCGAAGCGAAGAGGGTCGAGGCCGCGGGCGCGTTCTCCCTCGTGCTTGAATGTGTGCCCCAGGAAGTTGCGAAAATGGTGACGGCCGAGCTGACAATCCCCACCATCGGAATCGGGGCCGGTCCGGACGTTGACGGTCAGATTCTGGTATTTCACGACATCATGGACTTGCTTCCAGGATATCAGCCCAGATTCGTGCGGAAATACGCGCACCTCGGGGACACGGTCACGGAAGCGGTCAGGCATTTCATCAACGATGTCCATACGGGCGAGTATCCGTCCCACGATGAATCGTTCTCTGTCGACGATGAAGTCTTCCGGAAGCTGGCCGAGGGTATCGCCGACCAGACCGGCGGCAAGGAGTCGGTGTGAAGAACGCGAGGGGAGATACGCCGATCCCCGTTTTCCGCAGCCCGGTCGAGATGCAAAGCTGGGCGCGGGAACGTCGCGTCGAAGGAAAATCGATAGGTTGCGTCCCGACCATGGGGGCGCTTCATGAGGGACATCTGTCGCTCATGCGTGCGAGCGCGAAGGAATGTGATGAGACGGTCGTGACGATTTTCGTCAACCCTCTCCAGTTTGGGCCCGCCGAGGACCTGAACAGGTACCCGAGAAATGAGGACCGGGACCTCAGCCTCTCAAGAGATGCCGGGGCGACCGCGGCGTACTGCCCGACAGTCGAGGCGATGTATCGCGACGATCAGAGCACGTTCGTGATCGAGGAGACGATATCGAAAGTCATGTGCGGAAGGAGCAGGCCGTCGCACTTTCGAGGCGTCGCGACGGTGGTGGCGAAATTGTTCAACGCCTGCCTTCCGGACAAGGCGTATTTCGGTTGGAAGGATTTCCAGCAGTTGCTGGTTATCAAGAGGATGGTAAGGGACCTTGATTTTCCCGTGGAGATCGTCGGCTGCCCGATCGTGCGCGAGCCGAGGGGGCTTGCGATGAGCTCCAGGAACGCTTACCTGAGCGCCGAGGAGCTTCCCTCCGCCGGGTGCCTGAGAAAAGCTCTTGACGCTGCGGAAAAGGCGTTCGAGGCCCGAGAGCGCGACCCGAGGGCGATCGAGCGAGTCGCCCGCGAGGTCATTGAGCCGGTCTCAAGCGCACGGATAGACTACGTGGAATGCCGCGATGCGGAGAACCTTGCAGAGATCGATGTGATCGAGAAGCCGGCGGTTCTGGCGCTTGCGGTGTTCATCGGAAATACACGACTGATCGACAACACCGTTATGAACCCCGACAAGGAGGGGTGAAGATGTTCAGACAGTTTCTTCTGGGAAAATTGCATCACGCGACGGTAACCCGATCCGATGTGGAGTACATCGGGTCCGTCTCGATCGCGCGCGACCTTCTCGATGCCGCCGGGATACTGCCGTACGAAAAGGTTCTCATCGTGAACCTTACGAAACCCGCGCGTTTCGAAAGCTATGCGATCGAGGCGCCGTCGGGATCGAGAGTGATAGGCATGAACGGCGGCGCGGCGCATCTCGCGAAGCCGGGCGATGTCTGCCTGATCATGGCTTTCGCCTACTTCAAGGGGGGCGAGACAGCCCGTCCCAGAACCGTTGTTCTCGGGCCGGGTAACGAGATCGAGGCCGTAATCGAGGATGAAATCCCGGTGCCGGTCACTTCCCTGGAAGAGATCGGAATGGAATAGTGTCGTCGGCGCTTTATCGCTCGCCTGAATGAACGAGAGATTGACAAGGGAGCAGCAATGACGGTTCAGGAACGCATACATGAGCTGAAGCGGGAGAAGAACGCAGTTATCCTGGCCCATAACTACCAGCCGCCGGAGGTCCAGGATGTCGCCGATTATGTCGGCGATTCGCTGGAACTGTCGCGCATCGCGGCCCGGGTCGACGCGCAGCTTATCGTTTTCTGCGGTGTGAGATTCATGGCGGAGACCGCGAAAATCCTGTCGCCCCGGAAGAAAGTGATCATGCCGGACTATTCGGCGATCTGTCCGATGGCCCAGATGATCGACCCGGAGACCGTCCGGGAGCTCAGGGCGGAGTATCCCGGCGCAGTTCTTGTCGCGTATGTCAACACCACCGCCGACGTGAAGGCGGAGGTCGACCTCTGCGTCACCAGCGCGAACGCAGTGAGGGTCGTGGCCGGGCTTCCGAAAGGAACGCAGGTCGTGTTTCTTCCCGACAAGAACCTCGGGAAATTCGTCCGCCATGAGACCGGCAAGGATGTCGAGATCTACGAAGGCTTCTGCCCGACTCATAACCGAATATTGAAGGAAGATATCATCCTCGCCAGGGAAAAATGGCCGAACGCAGTCGTTGTGTCTCATCCGGAATGCAACCCGGACGTGCTCGAGCTGTCGGACCATATCGCGAGCACTTCGGGCATGCTGAAATTCTGCCGTGAGAGCGACGCGTCCGAGTTCATCATCGCCACCGAGCAGGGCATGCTCCACAAGCTGCAGAATGAGTTCCCCGGCAAGAAGTTTCACACGCCGTCGGAGCTGAACATCTGCCCGAACATGAAGAAGACGACTATCGCGAAATTGCTGCACTCGCTGGAGACGGAGACGGTCGAGGTGACCGTGCCGGAGGAGATAGCCAGGCGCGCAGTGAAGTCGCTGGAACACATGCTGGTGGGCTAGGACACGCTGTCTCGAAGGGTCAAAAGAATATGAACGTGGGCATCGTGGGAGCGGGCACCATCGGGGAGTTTCTGATCAAGGGACTGAAAGATGATCCCTCGTTCACTCTTGTCGCTTTGGCGGAAATCGACATAGAGCGAGGTCGGACGGTTCTGAAGGAGAGCGGCTACTCCGAATCGCTGTTGATGCCTCTCGAGAAGTTCCCCGCGAAAACCGACGTTTATGTTGAGGCCGCTTCCGGGGCGGTTGCCGGGACAGTGGCGAGATGGGCGCTTCAGAAGGGGAAGATCGCGATCATCGCCAGCATCGGGGGGCTAGGGGATCTGGATGAGTACAGGGCGATAGCGGAGAAGACCGGCGGGCGTCTCATACTGCCGTCGGGAGCGATCGCGGGACTTGACGCTCTCAAGGCGATTCCGCCCCAGAGCATCGCGAGCGTAACACTCATGACAACCAAACCCGCGAAGACGCTTGCGGACGCGGAATATGTGCGCGAAAAGGGCATGGACCTTCTCAAGCTGACTGAGCCGACAATCGTTTTCTCCGGGACTGCGCGCGAGGCCGCGAAGGCGTTTCCGAGGAGTATCAACGTGGCTGCGGCGCTGGCGCACGCGACGATCGGGCTGGACCGGACGCGGGTCGAGATGTGGGCCGAGCCCCTCGGAGATCGTAACCGCCACACCATCAAGGTTGAAAGCGGCCACGGAATGCTGATAATGGACATCTCGAACGTGCCTTTCGAGCGAAATCCGGCCACAAGCCGGCTGGCCGCCTACTCCATTCTTGCCACCGTGCGCGGGCTCACCCGGCCGGTGATTATCGGCACCTGAGGAAGACAATGAATCCCAACCTGGAAGAAGGCATCCCTGATTTTCCGTGGGAGACCCTGGACAGCGACATGGAGCGCTGGCTCGCCGAGGATATCGGACGCGGCGATGTCACAAGCGACTATCTTCCCCTGGACGGGATGAAAGTAACCGCGGAAGTGCTCGCCAAGACCAAAGGCGGTGTGGCTTGCGGAGTGGGCGGATTTGTCCGGATACTGAGGAGATCCGATCCCGACCTGGTCGCGGAAAAAGCCGTGGCGGACGGCACTCCGTATCAGCGGGGGGATGTCCTGATACGGGTCACGGGCGACGCGAGGAAGTTGCTTCATGCCGAAAGGACTGCTTTGAACCTGCTCAATCACCTGTCGGGAATTGCCGGTTTGACATCAGCGTTTGTGAGACTTATCGCCGGTACGAGGGCGAAGATTGTCGATACCCGCAAGACCACGCCCGGCCTTCGGGCGCTGGAGAAATACGCCGTGCGGTGCGGGGGCGGGTCGAACCATCGGTTCGATCTTTCCGCCAGCGTGATGCTGAAGGACAATCACATTGTGCTGGTCGGCCATGAGCTTGAGCAGGCGATTGCGCTCCTGCGCAGCAAGAGCGGTCACACAGTGAAGATCGAGGTCGAAGTTGACGACATCGATCAGGTCGAGCGGGCGGCTGCGGCCGGGGCGGATATCGTCATGCTCGACAACATGACTCCCGATGACGGCCGGGAAGCCGTCCAGCTCGTCGGTGACACGGTGATTGTGGAGGCCTCCGGCGGCGTCACCCTCGAGAACGTCCGCGACTGGGCTGAGAGCGGAGTGAAAATCATCTCGGTCGGACTCATAACTCATTCCGCCCCCAGCGCCGACCTGTCGCTGGAGTTCAGATCGCCGGGCCCGATGAAAGAAAAACACCTGTCTTAACCGATATTAATATTGAGAGCATTCAGCCCGGCTTGTGCCTTCAGACCGTGTGATGAGTGAGGCACCTGCGGGCGATGCGTTTCGGAAAGGAAGTACCAAGTGACCACCGACATCAGAAATCGGCAGGAACATATCGAGTTCCTTGAGGATTACATCAAGGAACTGACCGAGAAGATCGACGAACTCACGGGCGGAAGGGACATGGAGAAGCTCATACGCTCGCTTGAGTACCGCATGGACGTGCTGAAGCGTGCCGACAGCGAGTTTTCAGGACGAATATCGGAGCTGCAAGCTGAGCTGAAGGAAATCAAGGCCGAGTTCGAGAAGATCAAGCCGGTCGTGGAGAAGCTTGAGAAGGAGCGCGCATACTATCGCGGTCTCCAGGCTGAGCAGTGAGGCTTTCGGTCCCGGCATATGTTGCTCGCGATCGACATAGGGAACACGAATATTGTCTGCGGGGTCTTTGACGGAGACAGGATCGCCGCAAAGGCCCGAATCGCCACCGATCCTCAGAAAACGGCCGACGAGTACGGAGCGCTCCTGGCGAATATCCTCACCCTCAGAACCGAGTCGGACAAAGGCGACGCATTTCATCATATCGACGGAATCGTGCTTTCGTCGGTGGTGCCTTCTCTGACAAGCACTTTCCGCTCGGTGGGCAAGACCTATTTTGACATCGACCCTCTTATTGTCGGACCCGGGATACGCACCGAGCTTGCGGTCAAGTACGACGATCCGAGGAAGGTGGGCGCGGACAGGATCGTCAACGCGGTCGCGGGAATTCATTTATACACACCTCCTCTGATCATTATCGATTTCGGCACGGCCGTGACATTCTGCGCCATTACCCGAAACAAGGAATACATCGGAGGCGCCATTTTCCCCGGCATGCGGACATCGTTCGCAGCGCTCGCGGATAAAGCGGCACTCTTGTCTATGATCGATTTCCGTCCGCCGGTGAGCGCGATAGGTCATGCCACGGAGGAGAGCCTCATGTCGGGGGCGATAAACGGTTACGCGTCCGTAGTGGAGGGGATGGTGTCCAGGTTCCGAAGGGAGCTGGGCGATGACGCGACCGTTATCGGTACCGGCGGAATGGTGGAGCTTGTCGCGGACGCGACCGATGTAATCCAGCATGTCGATCCCGACCTCACTCTGAAAGGGTTGAAGATAATCCACAATTTGAATCGGAGCAGGTAAGGCGCATCAGCGGTGCCGCCTGGATCCCCAAGAACCATGCGCCGGAGGCGCATGCTACAATTGCCCCGGTGGCAGACAAGCGGGACGATGATCTCCTGGAACGACTTCTCGATCCGGCCGAGAAGCCCGTATGCGCAGCGCCGCTTGCGGGATGGACGGACGCCGCCTATCGACCGATTCTTCGAGAACGCGGTGCGCGTCATGTCTGGGTCCCCTTCGTCTCCACACATGCTGTCGCCTCAAGGAAATCGCCCGACAGGGACGCCTTTGTCAGGGACGTGGCGAAAGAGAGATGCCACGTGCAGATTTTCGGAAGCGTTCCCGACATCTGCGCGACAGCGGCGAAAATCCTTGAGGATGCCGGCGCGAGCACAATCGACTTCAACTGCGGATGCAGTGTGCGGAAGGTTCACAAGGGCGGGGGCGGCAGCGCCCTTCTCAGGGACCTCGATCTCCTGTCGGCAAATCTGAAAGCGATCCTGGGGGCGGTGAAAATACCGGTCAGCCTGAAGACACGGATCGGGTATTACACGAGCCCGGATGATCGATCGGGGATCGAGGCCTGCAGACGCGCGCAGGACCTCGGCTGCGCCTGGGTTACGCTTCATTGTCGGACTGCAAAGATGGGATTCGGCGGAGAGCCGGACTGGGAGGCAATCGCGGGGCTTGTGAGTGACCTTTCCATCCCTGTTATCGGCAACGGAGGCATCGGCACACCCGATGATGCAAAGCGTATGTTCGATACAACGGGCTGCGCGGGCGTGATGATCGGGCGAGCGATGATGGGCGACCCCTGGCTTGTGGGCGACTGTGAGAGATTCATGACTGAAGGCGCTGGCCGACCGAAAAGGACCAGGTCGGAATTGGTCGAGGTGATGCTGGAACACCAAAGGCGGCTCTTGGCGCAGTTTCATGACAAGAGGGGGATTCTGGAGTTCAGAAAACACGTGGTCCGATATCTTAGGGGGTTCGCGCAGGCGTCGCTTGTCAGAAACCGGATCGTGAGATGTGACGATCCCGAGGAGGTCGCCCGCATACTCCTTGAGTTCGGCGAAGGTCGCCCGCCCGCATCGATTGACGGGTCTCTCCCTGTCCGCTGACTAGTCCCGCAATAATTCGAAGAGCCTCTGGGCGGCTTTGTCGGTATCGTTTAGACCGGGGAACTCTTCTTTGCTCATAATCAGACTCTGCATCTTTTCGAGGAGATCGCTTGAGGTCGAAGCCTGGGCGCCGTAGCCCGCTTCTATAAGGTTTTCCAGCATTCGATCATGTTTGGAGGGTTTCGCGGACGGGTCGGTGGCCGCGCTCGCCTGGTAGACGAGCGGACCCTTGCCCGCGCTTGCGGCCTCAGCGATCATGCTGACCGAGTCGGACGTGACAATCGCGAGGCGCGATCGTGCAAACATTGCATATAGGGGATTTCTCTGGTCGCGATGCCACAGAAGCATCCATGTGAGCGCCGGATATCCCCTGGCGATTTTCGCGATACCCTCTTCCAGCGACACCGGCGTGCGTCGCGCAGTGGACAGCCACACCTGCCATCCGTGCTGCCTGGCCCATACCAGCGTCTCCAATAATCCGCCCAGAACATGGGTTTCGTCGAATCTCGCGCTCGCGGAGGGCCCTCCGATGGTCCAGGAAACGATCCGGTCGCCTGCAGGCAGCTCATCCCACCATCTGTCGGCCTCCTTGGCAAGGTTCTCAGGCGAAACCCGGTTCGGGGCGGCCAGGGTCCGGAGAATGTTCGGTTCGTCCGGCGGATTGTCATGCGCCGGGACTATCGCGAGGTCGAACATCCCAAGTGGCAGCATGCTGGGTCTCATGCAGACGCAGGTTTTCGCGCCGGTGAGTCGGCCCGCGAGGATACAGAGGGAAGCGGATGGAGTTCCCGCGGCGATGACGGCCCTGGGCGAGTGCGCAGCCAGACGATCGATCTCGCTCTCCTGAAAAGCGTATCTGAGCAATGCGCGGGGGTGCGCGATTCTGCCGCCGGACAGACGCACCTGCGCGCGCAGAAGGCCTTCCTTGAGTCCTTCCCTGAGCTTGTGCCTCAGGAGGATAACATTGCTGTTCGGGACCCGTTCAGCCGTTCCGAGGCTCTGATTCTCGTGGCCAGGTTTGCCGTCCGAGATAACTGCGATCGGTATCCCCGGTTTCTCTGCCTTGTCCGAAGTCACGGGGGGATTGTACCACGGTCGCGAGGGGGACCGGGACACTGATTTCGCCCGCCGCGGCGGGTGGTCCCCTCCTTATCCGGTGACCAGCTTTCGGGCGAAATCGGGATGTGGGTGCCTCTCCTCGTTGGGGCTGTTGAAAATGCGTCTTTGTGGGGCAGGCTTTCCAGCCTGTCGCCTCTGAATCCAGATTGAATGGCAGGCTGGAAAGCCTGCCCCACGTGCGGAAAGTCACCATTTCAGACTTTTTCAACGGCCCCCTTGCTTTGATCCCAGAGGTTCATTTTTGGGTCGTAAGGTGGAACATTAATCATACGGGCGCGCGGACACTTGAGTTAAGTTTTCCCGTGTAGTAGTCTTGGTGTTAGATTTGGCCAGTTTCTGTAGTCTATTCTATGTTCGACGGAACTATCACCTTTGAGGTGGGCATACATGACATTACGTCCCCATCTTTTGTTCGCGATTGTGGCGGCTGCACTGGGCCTGACGATGATCGGGACCGGGGCAGGGGCGCTGGAGGCGGTGACGCCAAACGTGCCTGTCGACGCGGACCTTCCCGTTCTCTACTCCATCAACGGGATGGTCACCGATGAAGTCATAGTCGAGTTCAAAACGTACGCCGATGCCAGAGTGGCGCAGTCGGCGGATATCCTTCCCGGCGTCGTTTTCGACAAAGCGATGTCGAGCCGTCCGGTGGCGAGGTACAAGATCACCGACGGGAGCACGCCTTTCGAGGCCATCACGCGCCTGAGAGGTTTTTCAAACATCGCCGAGGTTTATCCGAACTATCGCCGGAGCGCATCGCGGGTCCCCAACGATCCGTACTACTCGCTGCAGAAGGAAGAGCTGCTGGTCGCGCAGGTGCCCGGAGCGTGGGATGTCGAGACTGGGTCGGCGAGTGTTCTCGTGGGTGTGATCGATACCGGTGTCGACACCACGCATCCCGATCTCATCCCCAACCTGGTTCTTCCCGGCATCAATGTCAGGGAAGGACCCGAATGGCCCGACATTGTGAAGGACGACAGCGGTCACGGCACTGCCGTGTGCGGAGTTATCGGCGGGGTCGGGAACAACGGTGTGGGGGTCGCCGGGGTAAACTGGAACATCAGGATGCTTCCGATCCGGGCTTGTGGGGGCCCGCTTCTGGACTGCGATATTTTCGATGAGGTCGAGGGGATCGACGAGGCCCGAGTGGCGGGCTGCGATGTCATCAACCTCTCAATCGGCGGAGTGGGTACTATGAGTATCGAGGAGGAGGCGGTGACCGACGCCCACGACGCGGGCATTGTGATCGTGGCCGCAGCGGGCAACGCGAATCCCGGTCAGTACTACAAGAAAACCGGGGATCCTGCCATCGACCGTCAAAGCCTTTACTATCCGGCCGCCCTTCCGGAGGTCATCGGGGTCGGGGCTGTCGCCAACAACGGCCTGAAAGCCGTGTTCTCAAACTACGGTGAGGATATTCTGAGCATTATGGCTCCGGGTGTGGATATTGTGACGACCGTGCCCGAGGGAGAAGTCTATCTGTACACCGGCGAAGGTCCCCCGTACGGACTTGCGAGCGGCACCAGTTTCGCCACACCGATGGTTACCGGCGTGGCTGCGCTCATTCTCAGTCATTATCCCTATTTGACCCCGGACGATGTGCGAGCGAGAATCGAGTTAACTGCGATACCGATGGCGGGTCCGGATGAAAACGACAATGGCGTAAACGATTTCTACGGGTACGGCATATTGAACGCTGCCGGCGCGCTCAGTCAATCCGGCACATCTGCGAATTCCTATCTCCAGGTGGGAGTGACGGCAAGCCCGATATTCGCGGGCGAGGTCCTCGTGATGGTCAAGTCGTTCGTGCCCCTCGATAGCCCCCCGACTGCGACGTGGTCGATGCGAGATTCATCGCTTAACGGGACGATAGTATTCGAGGAAGTCGAGGGCCGCCCCGGTTTCTATATGGGTCGATTCACGCCCGGGGCGATGGGCAATGTGAGCGTGACTGTGATGGGGATGTCGGGCGGCGCGCCGGTTGCCCCCGTCACCGCTCTCTACGTGCTGGCGGATGGCGCCGGGGGCGTCAAGTGAAGCTCGGGAGATATTCGACTCGTAATCGAAAGGACTGGAATATGCGAAACATAGCCTTTGCAGGACTCATAGCCATGCTTCTCGGGCTTGTCGCGTGCGAGGGGGGATCGAGCGGCACGCTGATGGGTCGGGTGGTGGACGGTTTCGGCAATCCGCTCGGCGGCGAGGCTGTGATGGTGACGCTTACGGGGAACCCGGCGGTCAACTATCCCGACCGGTGGGGCAATTTCATCATCCATGCTCCGACCGGCGACTACACGATGCGAATCTCGTTCGCGAACCCCGCGGCAGGCTACCGTTACAGGCTCGATGAGCAGGTGGAGGTCATCCACGGCTCGAGACAGCTCGGAACGTTCACTCTCCTGAATGCTCAGAACATGGTCGCCTGGATCGAGTACCAGAGCGGTGACTATGATTCGGCCATCCGCGTGTTCAACACACAGGCGAACGATGCCAGGTCGGGACAGGTCTGGCTGCCCTACATGCGATACATCGAGGGCGAGGAAAACCAGAACACGCTTCTCACGCAGGGCGTTCTGTCGGCTGAGAACGGGCTCGGATGGTGCTTCTCGAGAGGCAAGGGCAATCATCAGGAAGGAAAGGTCCATTTCGACCAGAGCCTCTTCGGCGGGTATAACAACTATGACGCCTGCGTGGGGCTTGCGGGGATCGCGCTGGGCAAGGGCGATGCGCAGACGGCGCTCGACCTGTTGAACAAGGTCATCGCGGAGCCCGGCTACTACGATTCGAGCCAGATCCACGATGACATCAATGAGGTCGACCTGATCGCCGCCAAGAGCCTGGCGCAGTTCCTGCTCGGCGAGGACACGGCCAGCAAGGAGGCGGCCGACTCGATAGCCGGCAAGGTCGCGGGCGAGGGTAATGCGGGATCCAACGACCTGCTGATCATGCTGGCGAAATTCAGATGATGCGTTGAGATCCTTGGACTGCCGATTCAATAAAGAGTTCAACGTAACCCGGTTTCAAAGCCGGGTTTTTTCTGTGCCTTCGGTTGGAAGTCTGAATTGGTGGGATCTGCACTCGAGGAAGACAGCCGTCCCGCCCTTGAATCCGCGGACGGGATCGGGAAGCACGATTCGTCTGCCCGATTCCCTGAAACCGAGCTTCCCCGTCAGTCTCAGCGCCTTCAGATTGCTTTCCAGGGTCTGGACCCTGACCGTGGCAATCTGGTCCGTACGGAAAATGTGTTCCATGAGAGCGGAGACGGCCTCGACTCCTAAGCCCTTGCCGCCATACGCTGGGTGGATCGAGGCGAAGATTTCCCTGATGTGATTCAGTGAGTCCCAGTCAGCGATTCTCGCTTCCCCGACGAAACGCTCCGCATCGTTTGCGGGAAAAAAGACGGTCCAGTCTCCGGCGACACCTGAGTCTGCGCGAGCCCGCTTGGATTGTCGAACTCTCTCGACTGAAAATGCACCGGGTGATACCCCGATGGCGTCCGCGTTTCGAGGATCGGCGAGCATCGAGGCGATATCTTCGAGATCGCGCACTTCGGAGTATGGTCGAAGGATCAGGCGCGGCGATCGAACGACGGAGCTGAAAACGGACTGGTTCGGCTGAGCTTCCAGGTTTAGCACCGGTGCAGTGTTACCAGAAACGGAACGTGATTCGCAAGGAAGGGCAGGATTTTTTCGGGGCGGCTACGTTTCCGCGATGGCGGGCTTGAGACGCCGATATGTCTCCAGGATGCGCTCCCGTTTCTTTTCGTATGCGGAACGCCACTCGGGCTCGGTGATGCTCTCGAGGATACCCTCGACGATCTTGCCCGACAGGCCGATGTACCTGAGCGCGCGGCTCTCGTCGCCCGCCTGGAATGCGAGCTCGCCGACCTTGTAGGCGAACGATATGAGTGCCGAGGATACGCCCGCGTTCAGGTTCGAGGGGTCCTCGTTTGCGCTGAGGACATCCAGGGCTTTGACTGGGTTTTCGATCTGGGCCTTCGCAACCATGATCTCCGTGAGGCACTCGAGTTCGATTGAGCGCTGGTTTCTCTTGCGTGCGTTCTCCAGAACCTCCTCGGCGAGTCTCAGACCCTCGTCGTGACGTCCCTCCATGTTGGCGATCCTCGCAAGCGTGATCTGCGAGTGCAGCATTCCTACCATGTTCCCGATGACTTTCTTGACTTCCATGGATCGCTCGAAGTACTCCCTGGCGATCTGGATATCGCCCTTGGCGAGATGAATGCCGCCGAGGGTGCCGAGGACTTCGCTCTCTCCCTGACGGTTGCCGATGGTCATGAAGGTCTCGAGCGCGTGCTCGCAGGACTCGCGAGCCTTGTCGAGCAGGCCGACCTCGAGGTAGATCTCCCCGATGGAGAAATCGACCTTGGCCTCCATCATGAGGTCGGCGCGGTCGCCCATGGACGCCTTGAGCGCCGAAAAGCACTCGAATGCGCGCTCGTACTCTCCTCGCTCGAAGTAGACGATCCCGAGGTTGCCCAGTGGGAAACGCTGCCCGATGCTGTCGTCGATCTCGCGGAAGATGTCGAGGGCGCGGCGGAAGTAGCGGATCATCTCGCTCTGCCGCATGGTGTTTCTGCAGACGAGCCCGAGGTTGTTGTAGACGCGCGCGAGCTGAGCGCGGTCGCCGGTGCTGGCGAGGATGCCCGCGGCGAGATGGAAGTATTCCTCCGCGGTCTCCATGTTGCCCATCAGGTAGCTCGTAGTGCCCGCTTCCTTAAGGGCCACCGCCTCGGTCTGCTCGTCCTCTTTTTTCCTGGCCAGTTCGAGGAGACTCAGCGCCACCTGCAGCGATTTCTCGTTCTCGCTGATCATCCTGAGGTAGATGCACTCTTCGAGCATGGACCTGAGCTGAAGGTCGGGACGTCCGGTGTGGCCGGCGATCGCCTGCAGCTGGTGCACGGCCATCTCGTGGAGTTTGCGCTCACCCAGGGGCTTGACCGCTTCGAGCAGGTCCAGGGTGACGTTGATGCCGAGGACGGTCTCCATATCGGAGGGGCCCAGGAGATCGGCCGCGTGACGCAGGTGATCGAGCGCAAGGTGGAACTGCTGAGCCTTGAGCGCGCGCTTCCCTGCGGCATGGAAGTTTTCGGCGGCCGCCGTATTCTCTCCCGCGAGCGAGAGGTGGTGGGCGATCAGGTAGTTCGGGACCGCCGTCTGGTTCTCCTCGGCCATCTGCTGGAGCAGGCGTGCGATGTCGTGATGTCCGCGAGCCACATCGTCCTGCGGAATGCCTCTCAGGATGGCCCTTCTGACCTGGTGGTGGCTGAACGCGAAATGGACGGGCTCTCTCTGCTGGATTAGCCCGTGACGCTTGAGGAGGTTTTCAATGATATCCGACAGATTCTCGTCCGGCGGGGTGAACATGCGCTCAAGAAGGTTTATATCGAAACTGTCGCCCTGCAGGGCTGCGGCGCGCAGCAGCAGAATCTCGTTCAGGCTGAGCCTGTCGACCCTGCGGTGGATGAGGCTGTTGATCGAGTCCGGAACCGCGAATTCCGCGAGGTCCCCGTCCAGAATCCAGTTGTTTTCGCCGCGCTCGACCAGGATCTTCTCGTCCTCCATCAGGCCGGTGATCTCGAAGAGATAAAAGGGATTGCCGCCCGCCATCTTCCGGACCGACTCCGACAGAGCGGTGAAATCGTCCGGACGCACAAACGTGTAGAGATTGCTCAGTATCTCGTCCACTTCCTCCCGCTCCAGCCCCCCGAGCTCGATTGTCCTGGTGGAGACGTTGCTGTCGAGCTTGGCCAGCAGGATGTCGAGCGGATGAGGTTTCCCGTCACGGCCGCCCGCCAGCTCTTCGGGTCGATGAGTGGCGAACACTACGATGGGCGAATCGTGGATGCGTGCAGCGAAAAAATCAAGGAATTCCAGCGTCGCGGCATCGGCCCAGTGGAGATCGTCGAGGAAAAGAACCACCGGCGTGTTCAGGGCGGCCTGCGTGAGGAATCCGCTGAACAGGTGCGCTGCGTTCCCGGACGAGGAGATTTCGGGGTCTCTGGACGGATTCATGCCGCTGATCGCACGGTAGTCCGCTATCAGACTCGCGAAAGGCCTCACGATGTTGTGGCTCGATCCGAGAACGACCGACAATTTCTCCTCGTCGGTACCCCCCGGGATCTCGTCCAGAAAATCGGTCACCGCTTCGAACAGAGCGGCGTGGGGCAGATTGGGAGCCTGCTTGCATCGGTTGTAGAGGAGCAGGTGACGCGTTCTCTCGGTGGCTATCCGTCCGAGCACTTCATCCACCAGGCGGGTCTTGCCCACACCGGCCTCTCCCGAGACAAACATAAGCGCGCCCTGCTTCGACAGGAAAGCGTTGGAGGTAAGCTGGTACAGGCGTTCGACCTCGTTCTTGCGTCCCACGAAGTGCGTGCGCCTCGTGACGTCGATCCGCCGGCGCGGGCCTTCGCCGTCGGTTACAGCCTTCGCACCGGGGACCGCTCCCTTGGCCAGCTCCTGCTGCAGGGTCTCGACCTCCGCGACAAGGTCTGCGATGCGCATGCGTCCGCTCGGAATGAAGTTCTGCGCCTTCTTGAGCTGCGCGGCGAAGCTCTCCAGGACCGCGCGCGTGTGCTCCTCTTTCTCGACTGCAAGCGCCTTCTTGCACAGATGCTCGAGCTGGCCGAGCGCGAAATGTATGTCCTTTTCCCGGTTTCGCGGGACAAGCGTGTTGGAGGCCAGGCCGAAATCGATGATCTTGATGAACGGCCTGTTGCCGCCGGTCTGGGAGACCATGATGTTGCCGGCGTGGAGGTCGCCGTGCGAGAGTTTCCTGGCCTGCAGGAAGTCGAGAGTGCTTAGAAGCTGGTGCGAGATTGCGAAGATGGTCGGAGGATCGAGAGGGCTGCGATCGCCCGCGAGGTCTCTTAGGGTCTTGCCCTCTATGAATTCGGTGACGATGAAGTGAACGTTCTCGGGCTTGTCGCTCACTGCCAACGTCTCTTCGCCGAGGTCGAGGATGCTGGCGATATGAGGGTGTCCGCGGACCTGCATGGCCTTGCGGCTCTCCTCCTTCCATTTCTCCCCGAGATCGATGGCGACGTCTGCGATGGAGCTCTTGATTATCTTGACCACGACACGTCCCTGCAGCAGGGTGTCGTATGCGCGGAATGCGTGCGCGGACAGACCACTGCCGATGTGATCCTCAATAAGGTAGCGGCCTTTCAGTCGCAACCCCAAGTATGCCCCGGCGTCTTCAGACATCTACACAATAAGTATCAGTACCGATGCTCCATTCGGAGTCAATCGGACTTTAATCATTGCATTTACGTCTGGACTTAATCAGATTCAATGCAATTTACACAGTACTGATATTAATTAAAATATCCTGGGCGAGATGCTCTTGACGGGTTCGCCGGTCCCCGGTCCGGATACGAGCTGGAGACTTGCGACTTCTCCGATCAGCAGTTCGAGGCGGGAGGTCCCCCTTGTGACAGGCCCGTCGAATTTCAGAGTTTCCCGGCTATGAAATGAAGCCGGAGTTCTCCTTCGGGTCTTCGCCGTCAAAGGGGTATGTGGGCGGCATGTTCCAGATGACCTCGTCCTCCTCGGTCGGCTCCGGGCTTTCCGAGCCCACTAAAAAACCGCGCCATGATTCACGCGGTTGGGTCCCGGAGCCCAAGCGGCTGGAGTCGCGGGCGGATGAAAGATCATCCACCTCGGTGACGGTGACGCGTTGCCCCTTCATTTCTCTCCCCTTCCCAGTCTTTGAAGATTAGACTGTTAGTGCAGGCAATCCGAATAGTCAGTAATCATTTACTATGTCGCGTGTTCTCAGTCAAGGGCACTTCCCGCCGGGACGGGAGGCATTCGTATCCGCAACCAGGCATATCGTGCATTGGGAGCGGGCCGCGACGATGTTTCGCCCTGCGTTTTTTCGGGTGAATTCTGCGCCAAAAAGACTTATACATTCAAGTTTCGCTTGTAAACTATCAATTGATAGGCATTGATAGATGATTATAGCTGTGGACCCAGTTTCGTGATTGCCGCCGTCCAATTAAACCTGATATAATGCCTTATAACCCGATTAAGGACAAGGGCGTTGGGTACTGTCCGTCCCCCGGGAACGGCCTGGATGGTTGACGCCGGCGTACGGACCGGGTAGTCTCTTTGACATCAATCGGAGAGACGGTTCCCGGGAATTCTAAGCAGAGGCGGGGCAAGCGTATCTATATACTCGGGCGGATTACGCGGTCCCGGGGGCAGCCAAAAATGACTATGTCTATAAAGCCTGGACACTCAATATGGGTTGCAGCCGTTTTCCTGAGCGCGTACCTGCTCGGATGCGGGTCGGGTGACGCCGTCGCTCCGCACAACGGCAGCCCGGTTTCGCCCGATGCCGCTGCGTCGGTCACGGCGTCACCAAGCAGATGCCTCTGGGGACTCTGGGACATCGCGATACAGAAAAGCGTCGGCAGGATCGAGGTGCTGCCGGTCAGGGGGGCGGATTTTCATCTCAACGCCCTGGGGTTTCTGGAGCCCCCGGCTCTGTCCGGACTCACCTTCGATTCGGGGACGCTCGTAATCAACCAGTCCCAGAACTACGTCGGCGTGGATGTCATTCTCAACCATCCGTTTCCGGGCATGGATCAGTATTCCGGATTCGATGTTCGCGGAATTGTCCTGACGCCGGGATCGGACCTGCCGTTCGGCGATATCTCGCTCATCTTCCCCTCCTACAGCGAGCCGAGGCTTCTGAATCCGGACGGGTTGACTCGTTGGTGGAATCCGAAGGAGTTCCCCGGCACGGGGATTTTCGGCTTCAAGCAGGGTCTCATTGGCTCGAAAGGCGGAGCGGGGGTTTTCACTTCGACGGTGAACGGATACAAGTATTTCGCGGACGGCCTGGGCCTGAACGATCCCGTCACAACCGTGCCGAATGGGGGAAGGGGAGCCTTCTCCGCGGGTTCCTCGAATCGTCGCCACTACGAAATCAGCTTCGGCGACGATCCGGCTGACTGGCTTCGGTTTCAGTACGCGATCGATGCATGCTGGGCGCCCCCGAGCACCATGGACAATCCGACCGTACCTGACGACTTCCCTACGGCCGCCAACGCGCCCGAGGGCTACGCTGTCGAGGTCATCGAGAAGGAAAACACGCTGTACTGGCTGGAAGGTCTCGGAACGGGCGGGAAACTCTCCCTGGACATCAACGTGTACACGTGGCGCCCCGATGAGATTGAGCGGGTGGTGATTGACGCGCCGGGTATAGTCGGTTCGCCGGTCACTGCGGCTGTCGTGTCGGGAAGCGGCGGCGGACCGGACGATCCGGTGTACTCTACGTACACGGCTGAGATTGCGCCCGACGCTTTGGAGTCCGACGGTATCAAGGAATGCCTGATCACTGTCGAGACTTATGAAAAGTACACTCAGGACGGTTACTCCATGTTCTTCGGTCCGTCCGGTGCTGTTGTCGGCGCTTATCATCGCTTCCAGACGCTGGTGAGCTGGGTGCCTCCTTTGAAATGGGATCTCGTGACCGCCAAAATCCTGCCGACGCAGCCTGAGACTGTGTTGAAGGAGATCTCGGTCGTGGGAGGAGGCTCGATGGAGGGAGTGTATTTCTTTGCCGACGATTACATGCTGTACAAGTACGATCTTGACTACCAGAGCGCCGTTCATGCGACGACGCTGGGAGGTTTCTTCGGGTACACGGAACTGGACCTGTACGGGGCGCCCGAAACACTAGGCAGGTTCGAGCTTTGCCCGTTTGGACAGTTTGTCGCATCCACTATCTCTGCTGCGAAGTCGCCGACATTCCTCGGCGGTCTGAAGCGCGACTACGCCTTCTTCTTCAATGAGGTCTACAGCCAAAGCGGCCAGTTGCCGATGCAGATAGGGATGCCGGATCCGACACTGGGGTATTTCCGGTTCGTCGACACAGCCGCGAACTGGGCCGACAGCGTCAAGAACGCAAAGATATACTGGATCCAGGTGAACGATCCCGACGCCGGCGTGGAGCCGGATCCCGAGGTCACGGTGATCCTGGGAGTTTATCAGTATGGCTTCACGGGCAACCCGTTCAGCGGCGATGTCGACTATATCAGCGGGTCCCTTGTGCCGGCGGGACCGGGCGACGGCAAAGTGGATATCGAGCATCTTGACAGGTTCGCGCTGGACTCCGACCCTCAGGGCGTCTCAGGCTCAATGGACCTGATTTGCTGGTTCATGGAAACCGAACCTCCTGCGCTGGAATGCTTCGGCGTTGTATCAACCGACAACACAGGGCTGCTGAATCTGCCGTTTACTACCGTCAACGAATTCCACGGAACCCCCAGGGACATCGCCGTTATGCCGACCAGCAAGGGCGGTTACGGCGCGTACAACTGGGTTGTTGTCCTGGAACAGGGCGCCGCCACATGGAGCATCGAGACTTTCGATCAGACAGGCGCGTCCTGGGCCGGCCTGCTTGATATCCCAGGCTATCCTGCCTGCATCGATGTGGACCCTGAACACTACCAAATACACGTCTGGTTCAGCATTGAACCGGACGGTCCGATCTTCGCCGCCGTGTTCGGTCTCGCCATGGGCTGAGCGAGTAGCCCGGCATCTCCTTTGCCGGGCATAGAATGCAGGCAAACCCGGCAAAGGAAGAGGCTGGCTTAAAACTCCCAACGTTCCGCCAGATTCGGGAGGGCGAAGCTCTCGCTGAGCCGTAACCGCTGGGATAGTGCGGCTCGGCAGGAGCCTCGCCCTCCCGATGCAACTCCTTTGTCACCAGTTCACTGAGTTTCGAGATAGCCTCTGGAAATGCCGGGACGGGAATAGAATACAGGCAAACCCGGCAAAGGAAGAGGCTGGCTTAAAACTCCCAACGTTCCGCCAGATTCGGGAGGGCGAAGCTCTCGCTGAGCCGTAACCGCTGGGATAGTGCGGCTCGGCAGGAGCCTCGCCCTCCCGATGCAACTCCTTTGTCACCAGTTCACTGAGTTTCGAGATAGCCTCTGGAA
Source organism: uncultured Planctomycetota bacterium (assembly GCA_964354375.1). Taxonomy (GTDB): domain Bacteria; phylum JAJVIF01; class JAJVIF01; order JAPKYR01; family JAPKYR01; genus CAYGZQ01. The sequence continues at coordinate 51,028 of CAYGZQ010000007.1, read as the reverse complement.
ATGCCGGGACGGGAATAGAATACAGGCAAACCCGGCAAAGGAAATGCCGGGCTACATAACTACAAATCAACAGGCGCCGGGGGGGAGTAGTGGATTTCCTCGGGGGTCTGGGGCTCGGGGACGGAATACTGAAACGCCTCGGGAGGCTGGGTCGACGGCTGGAGGCCCGGCTCGGGTTCTGCAGGCCGGGGCGGATGGTAACTGTCGATGAACCTGACCGGATGCTTGCTGAGCCATACAGAATCGAACATCTCATCCATCACGCGGCCGAGGAGCTCCCGGGAAATCTCAATGCCCAGCGCATGCAGCAGGGTCGGCGCTATGTCGAAGAGGGCAGGGCTGTTTGCGACCGCGTCCGGTTTGAAACTCGGACCGGATACAAGAAAAACGCCGGTGCCGGAGACAAGTCCGCTCATCGGCTCGCCCGGAAGCAGGATATCCCCAAGCGGTCCCGACCAGGCGCCCATAGTGACCCATGACTCGCGCGTCAGATCATGGGAGAAGGTGATGGTGACCTCGAGGTAGTTCTCACGCCGGTTGGTGGTCAGGAGATTTCGCATGCCTCTGCTTCCGGAATAATTGTCGACTCCGGCGGACCATTCGGCGGTCCTCAGCAGGTCCTCAAGCTCGATAAGCGGGTCCGAATCGGTCGACGGCTCCCTGAGCCGAAAGTAGACGGCATCGCCGCCCGAGTCTCCCACGACTCGACCCTCCCAGCCGCAGGCCCGGATGAGCCGATCCGGGGACAGTTGGAGATCCAGGCGTCTGCGATCGGTGGCGGACCTCATTCCGTGGTTGGAGACAACGGCGAAATAAGTCCCGGGGCCGCGAAATGTCTCAAGCCTCCGAACGAGGCCGTCGAGCTGCACATAAGCGTCCGGCAGGACCTGTCCGAGCCCCGCAAGAACCGAAGCGTCGACATCCTCCGGCGGCGGACCGAACTCGTTTGCCTTCGAGTATCGCCAGTACGTGAAGAACAGGGGTCCGAGACTGTCGAAACGGAGGATCGCCGCATCCACGGGATGCTGTCTCAAAAGGGCGAGAGCGCAGTCGGTTTCGATTCTGAACTCGAGAAGCTTGCGAGCCTGGTACGTGAGACGCGGCGACGGTCGGGTGGCAAGCTCGAGGAGATACTCCCTTGCCAGGTCGGCGATCGTTTCGAGCGTTACGCCGTGTCTGGCAAGAAGGCACGCGAGGTAGAGTGCCTGCAGGGGATTCGGGCGGCCCTCGCCTCGACCGGCCGCCCTGACGTTTTCGAGGACGAGAGCCAGAGGATCGGTTCGCGCCTCGAACGTGCCCGGCGCGGCAATGTCGAATTCGGCGTCCGACCATTTCTCATGCGGAGGGGCAACCTGGAACAGGCCGACCCTGTAGTCGTGTTCCGAGAGAATCTCCCATATCGGCATGCCCTTGAAGTCGGCGGACGTGCTGTGGATGTCGAAGATTCCGTGAGTCTCGGCGTCGGTGCCGGTCATGAGGTCCGCCCACATGCGAGTGGGTACGAGGGGCTGAACGGCTCCGACTATTCCGAGGCCGCCCTCGTCGGCCATCTGTCTGAGGTTCGCATACTTGTCGGAATCTTCGGCATGCACGAATTGGTTCAGGAGCTGACCGTCGACACCGTCGACAGCGATGATAACCAGCCTGGGTTGGTGCGGATTGCCGAAGCCGCGGTTGACCATCGGGATGAGGATGAACAGAGCGAGCGCAAGGGCGAGGAACGGTCCGACGGATGTACCAAGGAGCCGTCCGATCGAGGAGTGCGGCACAAGCTCGGCGTGAAGGTTGCCCCTCAGGCCGAGCCAGGCCAGGAGTATGGCGACGAACGGGGCCAGTACGAAACCGAGAGATGTGTACGGCCAGGGAGCCAGGGCAGCAAGAGGCCAGACGATTACCAGAATGAAACCTGCCCTTACCAGCGCAAGCGGGTGAAGGATTCTGCCGAGCGGCGGGATCATGTTGACCAGCACGGCAGCGATTATCGAGAAGATCAGGCCGAGCAGGATGCCGAGCACGGATCCCCCGACGAATACCCACTGCATCGCCAGCCCCCCCGACCGGGTGAACTCGATCGATCCCAGGAATCCCAGGAGCATGAACACCAGCATCGCGCTCCAGCCGCCGAGAAGACTACCGATGAGCAGCCTGAGAAGGTGATACTGGGAGTGGGACGGATGCGCCGGACATCCGTCGCTGGACCTCGCAATCCGGGAGTTGAGCCTGTACATGTTGTGAGAATCAGACATCTGAAGCAAACGGAATCGGTATTCTATTGCTTGCGAGCCTGGGTATCAACCTTTCGGGCGACGATTCCTGGTATGAGGCCGCCTCTCGTCCCCATTCAGAGATATTTTCCTGCTGTTAAGGTTCATTTTGTCCGTCTTCTTGGTGTCCCTGGTGTTCTTGGCGCCCTTGCGGTGATTCTTCTGTTGCGCCTGCTTTCCGGCTGGGTTAGTCTTGTCCCGACCGCTAATGGAGGAAAGCGCACTTCAGAGATCGCCGTCGAGACGCGAGTATCTGGTCGGCTGGATACTCGGCTTCGTATGCCTGGTCGTCTACCTTGCGTGTCCCAATGCGAAGATTCCGAACGGCGATGCTCAGGGCTGGGCGATTTATCTTCACAATTACGCATCCGCCGAGGGAACCCCGTTCTACGTGACGGTGCCGCCTCCATCTATGCCGGTGAGTCCACGGCTTTCGACGGAAGAGCTTCGGGGACTTGGAGAGCGGGAGCGCAGCGCGGGATGGTGGGTGCTGTGGAACCCGCATCATCTGTTCTATCTGCCGGTTACAGCGGCCATTTTCCGTCTGTTGCGACAGGCGGTCCCCCAGCTCGGCGCAATCACCTTCCTGCAGTGGTGGAACGCACTCGTGTGCGCCGCCACGGTATTTCTGCTGTACCGGCTTCTGATTCGACTCGTGCCGGGAAGTCCGTTCCCACTGCCCTGGTGCGTGTTCCTCGCGACCAGTGTCACTTTTTTCCGGTACGCAACGGACGGCGCTCAGTACCCGACCGCCGTGATGCTGCTCGCGGTCGCCTCGGGCGCGATTCTCGCTTTCGCATCGAACGGCAAGCCGGCTTTTCTCATTCGGGCAGGGCTTTGGCTTGCAGTCGCTATCCTGTTCCATCAGATCGTGAGCATCATAGTTCCTTTCATCCTGGTTTGGGTCCTGATGCTGATGGTCGCAATGAAAAGGGAGGGGCGAGGGATTTCTGCGGGCTGGTTCGGGGGCATGACCGCGATCGCGCTCGGAGCGCCTGTACTTGTCTATGTCATCGTTGCGGCGCTTGCGCTGGGTCCGACCGGCGAGTTCACATTTCCAGGGCTGATCAAATACGCGACGCTCTATGCCCATCAGAGAGAGTACTGGGCGCAATCGGCCTGGGACGGATTCGCGACGAATCTCAGGACATTCCTCGGTTTCTATTTCGGAGGTGTGCGCACGGACCGGCTTCTGTTCCGGAGCGTCTGGTTCAGCGGATTCGCTATTGTTCTTCCGACGATCTGGCTGACGGGCATTCTGAATTTGAGGAAAATGGCTCCGATGCTGCGATGGTGGTTCGGGCTGTGCGTTCTGTGGGTGCTGCCGCTTATGATATTTCTAAGCTTCTGGGTTCCGGGTCACGATTTCTATCACTTGTTTCTGATTGTGCCGCTTGGGAGCATGGCGGTCATCGGGGCGGAGTCGTCAAGGAGGGTCGGCAGGTGGAGTCGGCTGGACACTGCGCTGTTCTGGGCCTGGTGCCTGGCGGGGGTGTTCGTGAATTTCAGCGAGTCGTTTGCGGGATGCGCCCGCTGAGATGGGGGGGGATTGCTCTTGCATGACCTCTTAGGGTAGAGTACTCGAATCACCCGGGACGATGGGGCAGACGATAACAGAGAAAGTGCTGGCGGGACACGCGGATGTCGACTCCGCCAGAGCCGGCGATGTCCTGACTTGCCGACCCGACCTGATCATGGGTCACGATCTCACCGCCCCCCACGCGATAAATGTCTTTCGGCAGATCGGAATCGGGAAAGTGCGCGATCCCGACAAGGTTGTTCTGGTCCAGGATCATTTCCAGCCTGCGAAGGATATCCAATCGGCCACGCTCAGTCGGTCGATGCGCGAATTCGCCAGGGAAATGGATGTCGGACACTACTATGAGGTGGGATGGGGCGGCATCTGCCACATTTTGCTGTTGGAAAAGGGGTTGGTCCGGCCGGGAATGCTCATTGCAGGCGCGGACAGCCACACAATCACCGTGGGCGCCCTGGGGGCCGTGGGCTACGGTGTCGGGGCAACTGATCTCGCAGCTCTGTGGGCACTCGGGGAGTTCTGGCTCGAAGTGCCGAAATCAAGAAAGATCGTCCTTGACGGCCAACCGAGGCGGTTCATCGGCGGAAAGGACATCGCCCTGAGCGTGGTGGGTTCGCTCGGCAAGGAAGGTGCGATGAACGAGGCGCTTGAGTATGAGGGTGGCGCTTTCGAGCACCTGTCGGTTGCCGACAGAATCACGATCGCCAACATGTCGGCTGAGACCGGAGCGTGCACCGTGGTGATCCCTCCAGACGAGAAGGTGCTGTCGTGGCTTTCCGGACGCGTGGACGGTCCGTGCGAGCCCGTGCTTCCCGATGCCGACGCATCGTATGTCAGAGTTCACTCGTTCAATATCTCGGAGCTCGAGCCTATGGTGGCGGTGCCCGACAATCCTGCCGACGTTCACCCCGTGAGAGAAGTGGAGGGTGTGAGGGTCGATCAGGTTTTCCTGGGGAGCTGCGCGAACGGGTCGCTTGAGGACCTGCGCAGATTTGCCCGCGTGCTTGGGAACAATTCGTTCGACAATCATACGATGGTTCTGGTGACGCCGGCCACGCAGGAGGTCTTCAGAGAGGCGTTGAACGAGGGGATAATCGGGAGAATCGTCGATGCGGGCGGGGCGGTCGGAACGCCGAGCTGCGGACCATGCCTGGGCGGATATGGCGGAGTCCTGGGTCCGGGGGATGTCTGCCTGAGTACATCGAACAGGAATTTCAAAGGCAGGATGGGTCACCGCGACAGCAAGGTGTACCTGGCGGGACCGGAGGTTGCCGCTGCGACGGCCGTGAGGGGGAAGATCACTCATCCCGCCGACGTGGCGAAGTGATCTTGTGAGTATCCGTTCTACAGAAAGCGAGATGTTTGGTCCGATAGATGATCCAGTAATAAGCGAGATTCCTGAGCCTGCGATACCGTACGGCTACTTGATCCTGTTTAGATTCACCGGGATTTTTCTTTTCATCGTGACGCTGGGAGTCTGGGCGATGGCCTGGCAGATGGTCGCCCGGCTCAGGACCGGCATGTGGATCCCGATGGACGATTTCGCGCGGACCATGATGGGCTACCATATCCTCCTGCTGATTGTGTCGATCATCGGGGTCATGATGCGTAAGGCCTTGCGGAAGTACGGGACGCTGAGCCTGTACCCGCTTGTGATCGTACTCGGGACGCTGTCTGTGCTTATGGCCGCGGCCCAGCTTCTCGTGATGTACCTGGCCGTCTGACGAAGCCGCGGTGTGTCGATGTTTGACGGCACAAAACCTTATACCTTATTATTGTGTTTCGTTAACAGGCTCAAGGCAACGGGTGTTCGCGTGCGGTCGGCTAGTGAAACAATTCGAATGCAAAGGAGTGTTGCGGAATGAAACGGCTGATTCTCTGGACGCGTAGTACTCTTCCCTTCCTCGCTCTTGCCACGGTGTTTCTTGCCGCGGGATGTTCCGGCGACATTCCGGTTGCCCCGGGAGCTTCCGGGGAGACGAGCGTTGATTCGCAGGCACTGACTCAAGCCGCGGCTTCTTCTTCGAAGGGCGCGGCGCACGGGCTGTGGGGATACTGGGAGGCGATACTGGATCGCGACAAGATGACGGTAGAGATGATCCCGCTCAGGAACAGCGCGTTCCACATGAATGTCGTGGGGATACTCAACTCGACCATGGGAGTGGCTGCGGTTATCGACCTCCCGGCCAGCGACCCGGCGATGGGCAAGTTCACGGTGGACGTGACGCTGACCCATCCTTTCGCAACGAGCCCGCAGCTTGCGGGTTTCGACGTGAAGGGCATCATGATTACTCCCGGCACCCAGGTAGTTGGGAATCTTGTGTTCGCAGGACCGACCGAGACACGCCTGACAAGTGCCGACGGGTATACGAGATGGTGGAACCCGACAGAGTTCCACGGGTCGGGAATGATGCGATATATCCCGGGCAATCTGGGAACCGCGAACACGGGCCTGTTGACTGCGACCGTGAATCCGTACCAATATTTCTGCGATTACCTCGGGTTTAAGCAGCCAATCGAAGAGCTGATCGAATTTGTCGGTCTGGACGATGACGAGGGCAGGGGGGTGTTCACGGCCGGATCGTCGAACACGAGAAGGTACTTCATCTGGTTCCAGATGTCCCCCGGTCCCCAGGTCATCTTCAACTACGCAGTGGACGCATCATGGGCGCCGCCGGTGCCGAATCCACCCGGAGAAATTCCGGATGATTTCCCAATGGAGGCTAACCAGCCGGAGGCGTTCCATTTGCTTCCGAGAGCCGATGTGAACACGCTGGGATTCGATGCGGGGACCGGTGGCGGTGGAAATCTCCTGTTGACGCTCGAAGTGTACGACTGGCAGGGTCAGGCGCTCGGGAACATCGCGGACCAGGTCAGCACGGTGCGGGTTTTCGCTCCCGAGCTTTTCAGCGGGGGGCAGACCATGAGCCTTGTGCAGGACACGGGAGTCAAGGCGGTCTATTCCGTTGATCTGAGCGGAATCGTGAACCCCGCGCGCTCAGGTGAGCATCAGGTGATATTCCGGGTCGGATCGAACGACGGCCTGAAGTACAACTCATTTGCGCCGGGAGCTCCGGACCAGCCGTTAAGCGCCTACCAGGTGCTCTGGGTCAATGTCGAGGAACTCGAATGCGGCCCGGACGGAAACAACACTTTTGCCACTGCGGAACCGTTCGATCTCATCGACTCCGCCTACGGGACTCTCTGCCGCCCTGGCGGAGAGCTGATCGACTACAGCGACTACTACTCCTTCGAAATTCCGGTAGACAAGGGGCTTACAGGATCAGCCACGCTCTATGCCTGGTCGAACATGGTCTTCCTGAGCGTGTTCGATTCGACCCATACGAAGCTGACGCAATCGGAGATTTCCGGCGGGAAGGCCCAGATCGATCTCGGCGCGCTTTACCTGATGCCGGGGACCTATTATCTCCGCGTTCTGACAATGAACGAAGTGGACACGATCTACTACTACGTCGATCTCAAGGGGAACGCTCAGGACGTCTCAGCGCCGGTGATCGTGAGCCAAATCAGCGGATACAAGTATCCCCGATGCGCACAGAACACCCTGTACGAAATCGGGGTTGATTCAGTCTGGCCGGTGACGTATGGCTGGACTATCGTGGACTCGGGTTTTGTGGTGTTCGGACCCGATCCGGGCGACGGCAACGGTCATCTGGAGGTCAAGTTCTCGGATTTCTGTATCCTGGGGGAAGCAGAGATCCGTTGTGAAGTCACGAACGGGGTGGGGGGACCGGTCTCGGCCGACCCATACCATGTCTGGGTTAACGGTCAGATTTTCCATGCTGATTTGAACGATGACACGACTGGAGACAATGCGGGCTGGACCCATGTGGGGCAGGCTGGAACCACGGCGTGGACCCTGTTGGCCACCTCGGACACCCTGCTTCAGGGCGAAGGTCGAAAGTTTGGAGAGGCGAATACTAATTACACGAACAATTCGTCCGACATCCTTGTGAGCCCGCCCGTGAGTCTTCCGAGCGGGATGGGTCACGGGATTATCGCTTTCCGTCACTCGTACGACCTCGACATTGCCAAGACGAGGCCGGGGTACGAGTTCTGGGAGGGATACGACGGAGGCAATGTGAAGATAACGGAGGCGCCCGAGCTCCCGTCCTACGACGTTCTGCCGGCCGAGATTACGGGAGGGATGCCATGCTGGTCCCAGCTGATCCAGGGCGATACCCTGATGGAGGACCAGCAGGCGTTCTGCTACCGGTCGAATGAGGCTTCCGATCCGTTCAGACTCACCGTCTCCGCCGCGAGCATTCCTCCGGCAATGGCCGGAAACGATATCTACATCGGCTTTGCCGTGACAACCGGACATGAATACTCAAACTACCGCGGCTGGCTGATCGACGATGTCGCGGTATATGTCGAGGGAGATGCTCCCAATCAGGAACCCGATGCCGGACCGCTGGAAGGCGGGGACCTTGCGCCCCATATGGATGATCCTCTTCATTACGCGATGGCGGCGTCCGATCCGGACGGGGACGCAATTTACAGAACCTGGTCGCTGTGGGATTTCCGGTATCCCGGCGTTCGAGTGAGGAACATCTACTACGATCCGATCGCCCCCGCTCTTGACTTCGTCATCAGCGATCTCGTGACCGGTGGCTACAGCAATCGATTCCGAGTCAGCGTGTCGGTAACAGACGGATATCATGAGGGAATAAAGAGGGAAGCGTGGACGGTGGGCAACGGGATTCTCTTCTGGTTTGATCCCGATGACCCGACTCCGTATTACGATAAGGCCGAGTGGGATACCGCGTTCGACGAAGGCAGCGACTCGACATGGCACGGTGCGAGCGTGACGGATTCGGTGCTCGGCGGGTGTGGGTACAAGTTCGCCGATGCGGACACCGATTACACGACTGACGATCACGCAGTGCTTTTCACTCCCCCGATTTTCATCCCTCCCGGATTCAGCGAAGCGATGATCGGGTTCGCCCATTACTACCAGTTCTACGATGATGATGTGGTCTCGGAGTGCCATGACGGCGGGAACGTGCACGTTGTCGAGGCTGACAACTACCTGACCGATTTCCATTGGTTCGACCCCCCGGAACAGATGGACATAGGCTTCCCGTATGATTGCCAGCTTGAGTCGGGTGGTCTGCTTGGCGGTCAGGATGCCTTCTGTAACGACGAGGCCCCGGCTGCAATGAGGATCTCCTACGCGTATCTTGATCCTTTGTGGCTGGCGGACCCGATGAGCATTCGCGTCGGATTCGCGGCGTCCTCAAGCCTGTCCGGTGTGCCACGCAGAGGGTGGCTGATTGATGAGGTCGTTCTTTACGGGGTGGAGTGACCGAGTTCAAGTCCGAATCGCATGCGGAGGTGAGTCGAGATGGTCAAGCGAAGAGCCGTTTGGTCGGCATGCATCCTGGTGATGGCGGCGGTTGCGTGGTGCGTCGGGGCAGGCTGCTCAGGATCGGATCGCGGAGATCCGTCGAGTCCTTCGTTGAGCTTCCCTGCCGGTCGCGACGAGAGCGGGACGCATCATCGTCTCCTCGGACTGTGGGAGGTAAGGCTTGACACCGAAAATCTGACGGTCGAGATGACGCCGCTGAGGTCGGCCGGATTCCATGTCAACCTGGTGGAGCCTCTGAACACTTATGACTGCGTGGGCATCTGGTTTGACTGGCAGGCAAGCGACATTCCCAACAAGATCTTCGCGCTGGATTTCACCTTTACGCATCCGTATCCGGACAGCCCGAGTTTGTACGGCTTCGACGCCAAGGGGATTCTCATGACGCCGGGCAGCCTGCAGATCGGCAATCTTGTCGTATCGGACGTTGACGAATGGAGGCTTCTGAATGCGGACGGGTACACGCGCTGGTGGAACCCCAGGGAGTTTACAGGCTCGGGTTTGAACGGCTACGTGCCCGGTGAGCTAGGCACCCAGGATACAGAGTTGCTGACCGCCACCGTGAATCCCTACAAGTACTTCTGCGACTACCTCGACAAGTATCAGCCCGTGACGAGCATGGCGAATGTCCCGCTCGATGATGACCTCGGTCGCGGAGTGTCGTACGTCGGCACCACATGCAAGCGACGATACAGAGTCAAGCCTCCACAAGCCACTGATTGTCCGGCCGTGTTCAACTATGCCGTCGACGCATGCTGGGATTATCCCGATCCGTTTCCCCCGCAGGAAATCCCCGACGATTTCCCGATCGAGGCTAATCAGTCGGAACCGTATCATGTCGACGCCCATGTCGAATTGAACACGCTATGTTTTGAGGAGGGAGTGGGAGGCAAGGGACAGCTTGTCATAAACGCTGATGTTTACGACTGGCAGGGGAAGGCGAACGGGAATGTCGCGGCGGAAGTCGATACGGTCAGAATATTTGCGCCCGAGTTGTTTTCGGGAGGCCAGACGATGAATTTCGTATCCGATGACGGCACGAAGGCCCGGTATCGGATAGACCTTAGCGGCAAGGCGATTCCCAATCACGACGGCGACCATCTGGTGCTGATTCGAGTGGGCTCCAACGATGGGCTGAAGTACAACACGGGACTTCCCGAGGCTCCTGACGAGCCGGTCAGCGCTTTTCAGGAACTGATAATCAACGTCCCCAAGCTGGAATGCGTCGCGGATGAGAACAACGGGATCGACGATGCGGAGGCGCTGGAGTGGATGGACGTCGCACAGGGATCGTTATGCCGCCTTGGGGGCAGCCTGACCGACTACAAGGACTATTATTCATTTCAAAACGGGTCCGAGGTCTGGGAGCAGGGGATGGTGAACCTCTACACCACGTCCCCGCAGACCTTTGTCACGATCTATGATGCGTCCGAGACGAAAATCGCGCAGGCGGAAGTGATCGGGGGAGTCGGCAGCCTGGATACGTCGCTTGTCTGCGATGTCGGACAGTATTTCATCCGTGTCATCACGTTGAACGAAACCGAGATGGTGCAGTACCAGCTCGAGCTTGTGCCCCATGTGCAGCCCGAGCCGCCGGTTATCACCGAGGGGATTTCCGGACCTCTCTATCCGCGAAACAAGCATGAGGTGACATACCAGGTCAAGGTCGACAGCGTTCTTCCGCTCAAATACAACTGGAAAGTGGTGCATCCCGAGGGGATACTCACGGTCGATCTGGGAGAGGGCAACAAAGATGGGACGATTGATGTGATTTTCAGTTCCACGGGCATTCAGGAGGGCGAGTGGCTGATCAAGTGCAAGGTGGACGACGGTTACAACGCTTCTGTGAATGCCGATCCGTATACGGTGTGGGTCAATGGCCAGATTTTTCATGCAAGCATGGACGATGCAGACAAAGGCGACAACATCGGCTGGGCGACTCTGGAAGGCGAGGGACCGTCGAGATGGACCGACGACGCCGTGACGGACGATACGCTCGATGGGACCGGTCGGAAGTTCGGCGCAGCGAACACCGATTATGATTACGGGTCGTCCGACATTCTCGTCAGCCCGGCAATCCATCTGCCGTCCGCAATGACCCAGGGAATAGTCGTCTTCAGGCATTCTTTCGACTTCGGGCAAATTTACGGTAGCGCGAGCCCCAACTACTGGCAGGCCTACAGCGGCGGAAACGTAAAGATCACCGAGGCCGGCGAGATACTCTCCCATGGCATCACGCCGGCCAATATCAAAGCCGGAAGGGAGTACTGGGCGAAGCCCATATATGAGGGCACCCAGAACAAGCTTCTGAACCAGGACGTTTTTTCGGGCACCCATCATACCCTGACGACCAGTGTAGCCAGAATCGATCCACTATTTGCCGGACACGATATCAGGGTCAGTTTCGCGGCAAGCACGGCCTTGAATCAGGACTTCCCGAACGCGAGGGGCTGGATGATCGACGATGTCTCGGTGTACATCCTTGACGACCAGCCCAATGATCCGCCGACGGTGGACGAGATCGAGGGTGGGAACCTGACGCCGGGCTGGAGTCAGCAGGTTACTTTGCAGCTTCCCGCCGAGGATCCCGACGGCGATCGAGTCTATTACCAGTGGTACCTTTGGGATTACCGTTCTCCCGGGCGGCGGGTGGAGGACGTTTATTATGGCGACGTGTCCGGCGATTCGATCTCGTTCAAGGTCGAGGACATTGTCGGCTCCGAGCTGGGCTATCTCGACGAAAACGTCAATCGCTACTGGATCCCGGTAGTGGCCCAAGACGCATTCCATCTGCCGGAAGTGCGAAGCGAATGGTGCGTCGGAGGCGGCGCATTGTTTCATGCCGATTGGGAGTTCAGCGCGACCGACTATGACAGGAACGATTGGATCAAGGATTTCGACTCCGGGGGATCCTCAAGCTGGTATATAGGATGGCACCAGAATCCGAACCTTGTGGGTCGTGGTCCGTTGTTCTCGGGAAGCACGTACAAATACGATCTTCTGACGCATTCGGTGCTGTTCTCGCCTCCTATCTTCGTGCCTCCCGGATTCACAACCCTGCAACTTGTCTTCACACATTCTTACGAGTTCGACGATTACGGACTTACGGGGTTCTGCCAGGACGGCGGGAACGTGCATATCGTCAACGGGAAGGACTACCTGACCGACTTCCTGTGGGGCGAGCTTCCGGCAGACCTTGACGGTGGGTTTAATGAGTATGACTGCGTGATCCTTGGGAACAACGAGCTTATAGGAATGCCGGCTTTCTGCAACGATTCGAATCCCAAGTTTATGAGGCTTACGGTGTGCAACCTGGACCCGGCATGGGTGGGGAATCCGGACGGTTTCCGTCTCGCGTTCGCCGCTGCTGTCGGCTCGCTGGGAGCTTCCAGAGCGGGCTGGCAGATCGACGAAGTGTATGTGTCGGGATATTGAGTTTTTTCGGCTGTCAATCACAAACTGTCGCCCATCCGGCCCGGTGCCGGAGGGAAGGGGGTCGAAATGAGCCCAAGAGAGAGATTCATCGGTTCCCGCGTAGTGTCCAGAAAAGTGCTCGGGAGCGCGAATCCACTGGCGAAAGGCTTCCGCGACACCAAGCAGGGATGTATGGACTCGATCGGAGGCATGTTCCTCGGATTTATCCTGTTCGCTCTGGCCTTTGTTCCGGCGTGGTGCTCGGTGAGAGGGGTTGCAGAGCACAGCAAGACCCTCGATGCGCTGCCGCTTCTCACCGCTGCCGAGGCCAAAGGACAGACCGGCCTGCTGAAGGTCCACGGGAAACCCGAGAATGTCGAGGTGATGCCTTTCGACATCGCGTGCAAGGAAATCAATGCGAAAGAGGATGTCTTCTGGTATCACACGGCCCTCAAGGAGTTCAGGGAGCACCCGGAGACAAGGCAGAAGACTGTGACGCGCACCGTCAACGGTCAGGAAGTCCAGGAAACGGTCGAGGAGCAGTACATGGTCCAGGACTGGCAGGTCCTCGATGAACAGACCCAGGCTGCCTCTTCATTCATGCTCGGCGAGATCGAGGTCCTTCCCAGGGAATCCGACCTGAGGCTGACGAGGTTCGAGAGTTGCCAGGACAAGGGTCCGGAGACTCTCGGGTCGCGATGGCTTCTTGTCGAGTATCTGCCGATTGAGGATGTCGGCGACCTGGTCGTGGTGGGAGAGATGGTCAGCGACAGGATTTCGTCGGGGACGCCGTTCATCATCACCGACAAGAGCGCCGATGAGCTCGTGGCCGATCTGGCGGCAAGCGAAAGCGCCGCCAAGTGGGGTCTGACTGCGTTGAGTGTGATTCTGTTCTTCCTCGGCTTCAACCTGATAATCGGACCGCTTCTGTTTCTGCTGAAGTACGTGCCTTTCGTCGGTGGCGGGCTGAGATTCGTGATAGGTGTCATAAGCCTTGTGCTGTCGATTGTCCTGGTGCTGATTATCAAATTCGTGATCCTGTATTGGTGGGTGATACTGGTTCTGCTTGCGGGCGTGGTGATACTTGTTGCTGTGCTTGCGGGCAGGCGACATCCGAAAGCGGTGGAGGAGAAAGCCGCTCCCGAGATGCCGTCCATTGGGGAAGCCAAGCCGAACTTCTGTCCGAAATGCGGCGATCAAGTCGACCCGGAGGAGAAATTCTGCAACAAATGCGGAACGAAACTGGTCTAGTATGCCGGAGCTTTTTGGGCTTCGGCTGATAAACTCTACATCGGAGGATTAACAACGGCATGTTCTGTCCAAACTGCGGAAAGCAACTGAATGACAACGCGAAGTTCTGCCCGGAATGCGGGGCGAAGACGGGAGGAGCCCAGGAGGCGTCTGTCGCACCGGCCCAGCCCAAACCGCTCGTCTACCGTATTGCGGGCGAGATTCTGCAGACAGTGGAGATCGACCTCCCCCAGGGGGAGCGAGTGTTCTCCGAGACGGGAGGGATGGTCTGGATGGACGCCTCGATAGAAATGGAAACGTCCATTCAAAAAGGGAAAGAGAGCAAGGGCGCGCTGGACACTTTTCTGAAGGCCGCCAGTCGCGCCATACAGGGCGAAAGCCTTTTCCTCAACTACTTCAAAGCCGAGAATGCGCCCGGCACTGTCGCGTTTGCATCGAGCTTCCCCGGCAAGATACTCCCGTTCGAGCTGAAGGCGGGAGAAGCGATCATCGCGCAGCGCGGAAGTTTCCTGGTCGGACAGGAGGAGGTGGACCTCGCGATGGAATGGCGGGGAGCGGGGGCGGCTTTCTTCGGCGGCGAGGGCCTGGTTTTGCAGAAGCTCACCGGTCCGGGCCTGGTGTTCCTGGAGATCGACGGCGAGCTGACCACCCGGGATCTTCAGCCCGGCCAGAGCCTTCTCATCGACACGGGGCATATCGCGTGTTTCGAGGCAAGCGTGACCTACGACATCAAGCTTCAGAAAGGATTCAAAAACATATTTCTCGGTGGCGAGGGTATTTTCCTGGCGAGGCTGACCGGCCCCGGCAAGGTATGGATTCAGCACATGACCATGCCGGGCCTGGCGGGTCGACTGACGCCCTTCCTGCCGTTCGAACGCGGCTCAGGCTCGAAGGGATTTAACATAAACCTCGGCTAAGTACGGTGCGGTGACATCGCCGGGTCGATTATGTACCCTTGAACTGGAAACGGTTTGGGGAGTGAGTGAACCCAAACCAGCGTGATAAGCCATGCTTACTGAACTGCGCGTCAAGAACTTCAAACGATTCGGCGATGTGACGATCGAGCTTGGCGATGCTGTTGTCTTCATCGGCCCCAATGACTCCGGAAAGACAACCGCTCTTCAGGCTTTGGCTCTTTGGGATATTGGGTTGAAGAAGTGGATCGAGAAACATGGCTCTGACGAATCATCAAAGGAAAGGCCGGGAGTAGCCATCAATAGACAGGATCTCACTGCCCTGCCGATTCCGGATGCGAAACTCATCTGGCGTGATCTGCATCTATTCGCAAAACCAAGGGATAAAGATGAAAAGCCGAGAAAGGTGAGGATAGACATCATTGTCTCAGGGGTGAGCCTGAGCGAGTCGATGCCGTGGGACTGCGGATTGGAGTTTGACTTTGCCAACGTAGAATCGATTTACTGTCGGCCCTTGAGGCTCGACGAAAGCAAGAAACCGAAGCGAATACCCATACCTAAACCCGCGATCGGAACCGAGCTGGCGTTTCTCCCACCGATGTCCGGACTGGCGGATCGCGAGTTTGTCAAGCAGAAAGGAGAAATCCGGTTCCTGATTGACCAGGGCCGCACCGCGGAGGTCCTGAGGAATCTCTGCTATCAGCTTTACTCCGGTGAATCGGGAAAGGACAAATGGGATTTCGTCAGTGGCAGGATTAGAGGACTCTTTGGTGTACAGTTGAACTCCCCAGTCGTCACCGAGAGGCATGAAATCATCATGACCTATGAAACACTCAAAGGCGTCACTCTCGACCTGTCGTCATCAGGTCGCGGCCTTCAGCAAACCCTTTTGCTGATGGCCTTCATGACGGCCAATCCGGGAGCTGTTCTTCTTCTCGACGAGCCTGATGCACATCTGGAAATCCTGCGCCAGAGACAGATTTACCAGATCCTTACTGAGACGGCTCGGTCATCGGGGAGCCAAGTCATTGCAGCCAGTCACTCTGAGGTTGTCCTCACCGAGGCTGCCGGGAGGGATATGGTTGTGGCGTTCGTGGGGCCGCCTCACAGGATTGACGATCGGGGGAGCCAGCTACTGAAATCTCTGCGCGAAATAGGTTTCGACCAGTACTATCAGGCTGAGCAGACCGGGTGGGTTCTATATCTGGAAGGTTCCAGCGATCTGGCCATTCTAAGAGCTTTTGCCGAGAAGCTGCGCCATCCGGCGAAGGATAAGCTGGAACGGCCGTTTGTGTACTATGTCGGCAATTCTCCCTCCAAGGCCAGAGCGCACTTCAGCGGGCTGCGTGAGGCCAAGAGAGACCTTGTCGGCTTTATTTTGACTGACCGCACTGACAAGGAACCGCTGGACCGGGAGGAATTGCCGGAACATATGTGGAGACGCAGAGAAATTGAAAACTATCTTTGCCAGGGAGAAACCCTGTTATCGTACGCCGGGGAGTTTGGCCAGAAGCGATCGCTTGGTCCACTGTTTGCGGAGTCAGAAATGACCGAGTGTCAGAATGCGATGAGAGAGGCGATTGAAGAGGTGGTTCCCCCGTTTGCGCTCCGCGACCCGACAAGCGCCTGGTGGATCGACAAGAAGGCGAGCGACGATTTCCTGGACATACTGTTTCCTTTCTTCTTCCAGAAGCTCAACATGCCGAATCTGATGAGCAAGAGTCACTATCATCAACTGGCCAGACATGTTCCGGACGAGCTGGTTGACCCTGAGATCGGAGAGGTGCTTGATCAGATAGTGGAAGTCGCTAATAAGGCGAAGCCGCGTTCGGATTAGGCTAACCCTGTGCTCTGCCCGGTCTGGGGCGACGCTTTCCCCTTAGCAGGCAGCCCAAATCCTCCATAGCCCCGGCCCATCGAAGCTGCCATACCCGCCAGATCGCTTCGAAGACGATCCTCTTCGACATCTTGCTGCCACCCTGGGTGCGGTCGGTGAAGACGATCGGTATCTCGCCCACCTTGAAGCCCATTCTGGTCGCGCGGAAATTCATCTCGATCTGGAACGAGTAGCCCTCGCTTTTCACCTTATCGAGGGGCAGGTGTTCGAGCACCTTCCGTCGGAAGCACTTGAAGCCGGTCGTGCAGTCCCACAGCCTCAAGCCGGTGATCACCCGGGCGTAGACGGTGGCGGCGAGCGACAGGATGAGCCTTGACAGCGGCCAGTTGACTATCGAGAGCTTCCCCGCATAGAACCTCGACCCGATCGCGATGTCGAATTCCTTCGTTGCGTCGAGGAGTCTCGGCAGATCCTTCGGGTCGTGGCTGAAATCGGCGTCCATCTCGAAGCAATGGGTGTAGTCGCGCTCGAGGGCCCATTTGAAGGCGGCGATGTAGGCGGTCCCAAGCCCCATCTTGCCCGCGCGATGGATGCAATGAATGTGCGGATTTTTCGACGCCATCTCGTCGACAATAGCGCCGGTGCCGTCCGGCGAGCCGTCGTCGACTATCATGATCTCGGCAAACGGGATCGCATCGAATATGCAGCCAATCAGCTTCGAGATGTTCTCGCGCTCGTTGAAGGTGGGAACACAGACCAGGGGCTTTGTGGCGTTCTCGCTCAAGTCGCCGAATTATAGCGTAAAACGCACCGTTGGATGCAAACGAATGCCGGCTGGAAAGCCGGCGCACTCGGGGGGAGCCGCTGCTTATTCGGAGGGTGAGAGGCGGGTCAGGATGGCTACCGGCCGATGCGTCGGTTCATTGGTGCAGTCGATCCTCATGAACGGCTCGATGGGCCCGTTCGTCACGAGACGCCAGGCGCCTTCGAGGTAGATGTCCGTGGGAGCGTCGACGATTCCGGTGGGATCGAGACGCATGTCGCTCTGGAAGGAAGCGACGGCTGCGGCAAGGCGGTCTGTCCATGCGCAGTCGACCTTGCCCTTGTAGTAACCCAGCGCAGAAAGCATATTCTGGATTCTGCCGATTTCCATGCTGGAGCTTTCGGGTCCGCACGTAGGCACGCGACCGGGATAGAACACGAGGAGATCGGGCCTGGAAGGCGTAAAAGCGGCGTACTCAGCCGGACCCCATCGAGTGCGTCCCAGCGCGGGATCGCGTATGATCGCGCAGCCCTGTCGGTCCATTCCCCAGAACGTGACGAGGTGGTAGTCCTTTGACTGGAAGAGAATGGACGGCCGGCAGATCAGGTCGAGCTGATCGAATGTGGGATTCAGAGCGACCGGCTCGAATCCCATGCTCTCCGCCGCCTTCTTCAGCCCGCTCAGTCGCGTGCCCACAGACAGGTTTGTGCCGGCGACCTCCGCCCACTCCCGCTCACTCTTTACGATGTTGTAGTGCCCGAAGAGAGTGGCAAGGCTCGCAGGACCGCATGAGTAGTCCGTGCTCTGGTAGACAACGCCGTCGGGAGCGACACGTGGGGCGGTGGCGGGAAGCCATTCGACCGCGATTTCATGGTTAAGGACGATCGAGAGAGTGGATATCCACAGGCATATCGCGGTCGCCAGCAGAGCGAGGCGTCTGGGCGACGAAAGGGGGCGGCGGTTTGGCTTGTCTGAAGGTCTCATCTTCTGCTCCCCGGATTCTCTGAATCTCATTATGCAACGTGGCTGGCACGCGAAGGAACATCGTGAAAGCGCCGGCCACTGTCTAGTTGCCGAATCCAGATTGGGTAGCGGGAAATGAGACTGACGATCGAAATACGGTACAGCTACAGCTCAACTTCCACATCTAATTATACTCGAAAGCAGGCAAAATCGGGCCTGCACATTTCAAGCGATCCATCTGGTCACAGGTCGGCGAGTTCGATCCCGCCGGGGTCGGTGACATCGGCAATGCGAATCACCTCGTCAAGCGTTGTCTCGCCCGCGTCGGCCAGATCCCACGTGGCGTCCAGAAGCGTCCTCATGCCCTCCTGCTTCGCGAGTATCCTGAGCTGCCTTAGCGGCAGCGACTCAAGAAGGCCGTTACGCAGCTTCGGGCTCATCTCGAAACCCTCGTGGATGAGTATCTTCCCCATGTATCCCGAGCCCTGACACGACTCGCAGCCCATTCCCCTGAAACCCTGCAGCTTCTTCCTGTGCATCCCGATCAGGAAACAATCCTCATCGTCCAGATCGTACTCAACTTCCACCTTGCACTCGGGGCAGATCCTCGACACCACGTTGAGGCCGATGATTCCCATGAGACTCGCGGCGACGAGATGATCGCTGCCGAGAAGGTCCTTGAACGCTCTGAGGGCCGGGAAACTCCCCTCTGATCGGATGCCCGACACCACAAGCCTGCCCCCGAGCGACGTAGCCACACTGTCGGACACCAGCTCGGGTCTCAGGTCGGAGATGAAAACCACATCCGAATTGCGCGGAATGTGTCCGGAGTATTCGCCCGTCTCGCCCTCTTCCTTGCCGGACCGGGAAACCGCCTCGCGAGCTTCCTCGAGGACCTCTTCGATGGTCCTCAGTCTTCTTCTCTCGCTTTCGAGATCCTGGAAATCTGCCTTCTGCGCCGAGAACTCGCTGTAGTAAACCTGCTGGAGCGCGAAGTTGGCCAGGAAATTCAGAATCACCGGAAGGTTCATGGCTTCGGGGCCGCTGACCAGTATCATCCCCCAGCGGGCTGCGAAAATGCGCCGAAGAAACCCCTCCATCGGCGGGATAAGAAACCTCTCCGGCTCAAACGCATAGTACCCGGAGTTCTCGGTATCGGAGGGCCAATCCATACACTAATAGTATCGCACGCGAAATGGGAGAAGTCCCGACCTCACCCCCCGGCCCCCTCTGCCTCACCCCCTTGCCCCCTCTCCATCCGCCGCGGCGGATGGAGAGGGGGCAAGGGGGTGAGGTCAGCTCGACTGCAAAAACTGGCTATGCGGGATGAGGAACACGAAGACTGTGACCAGAAGGGCGACGATTGTCCAGATCGCGAACGCTCTTGTTTTCGCGGGCTCGATTTCCGCCCCGAGCGCTCCCCTGTAGGTTCGGAAATACCTGATGAGCAGAACGGTCCACCAGACGACGAGCCAGGAGCTCTTGGTGTCGGTTATGTCGCCGAGCGATGTCAGTCCCTGCGTGGGCCACGGGCTGAATCCGACACCGAATGTGTACCACGTGATTGGGATTCCCAGGACAATGGCCCCGACTGCAAAAATCAGGAGCGCCCAGAATGACGATCTGAAGCACTTGATGAAAGCGAGAGAGCCGGGCTTGTCCAGAATGGAGAGCGCGTAGTAGAGCGTGTGGAACAGAAAGAGAAGCGCGCCGAACGAGAACACTATGTGGGTCACCAGCGCAGCCTTGCCGTAGGGCATGTCGCGCACGACGTTGCCCTCGTACGTGGTCCAGAAAAGCTGCCGGTCCTTTTCGAATCCGGAAAACAGCTTCTCGAGCCGGTTCATGGACTTCCAGATTTCGATTGTCCGGCCTTCACTGGTCTCGATCATGATGTAGTAGAACCATCGAGAGCCTATCTTGTCGAGCGGCGGCAGGATGGCGAACCACTTGTCGGTTTCCTTGCCCCGGTAGATCGCGGGCTCGAACTCAAGCGCCTGAGGAGCTTCGTCGGGCGACCGGCTTATCCATGCTGTGGCCGCAAGAGGCGCTTCAGGCCCCATCTGGACGAACCGAATCTCGAGATAGTGGTTTGTCTTGACAAACGTATCGTCGTCCGGGACGAAAACATAGCCGAGCTTCCCCGGCGACATCTCCCGGTACATCTCCGGCGTGACCATGTTGCCGATCCCGTAAGCGAACCCGAAGAACGCGAGCAGGATCGTTATTTTCAACGGAAGCTTGCGAAAAATCTCAAACGCCTCCTTTCAAGGAGAGGAGATTGTACCATCATAAAGGGGGAAATGGTGTTATGAAAGGGGTCATCAGGTTGGATGCCCGCTGCCCTGCTGGGCGCTTCGGGAGCCGATGGCTTACGCCGTCGGTTACGCACTCGCTTACGCTCGCGCTTCCGACCTGTATTGTTGCACACCAATTCCGAAGCACGAGCGTAAGCGAGTGCGTAACCGGCGGCGTCAGCCACCGGGAGTCCTGCGCTTTGTCGAAATCTAGGTCCCTTCCTGCCAGCTGGAGAGGTACTCGATCTGCTCGGGTGTGAGCTGGTCGATCGTGACCCCCATCGCGGCCAGCTTCAGCTCAGCGACCTGATGGTCGATGTACTCGGGCACGGGGTAGACCTCGGTGCTCAGCTCGCGAGCGTGGTCCTTGAGCTACTCCGCGCAGAGCGCCTGGTTGGCGAAGCTCATGTCCATGACGCTTGCGGGATGTCCCTCCGCGGCGGCGAGATTGACCAATCGACCCTCTCCGGCGAGGAACAGCCTGCGACCGTCCGGCATGGTGTACATGTCGAGGTTCGGACGGATACGTTTTTTCTGAGCCGCCATGTCCTCGAGCGACTTGAGCGCGATTTCGCAGTCGAAGTGACCGGAGTTGGCGAGGATGGCGCCGTCGTGCATCATCTCCATGTGCTCGCGACGGATGACGTTGATGTCGCCGGTGACGGTGACGAAGATGTCGCCGATCGGGGCGGCCTCGGCCATGGTCATGACCCTGTAGCCGTCCATGACCGCCTGCAGCGCCTTGACCGGATTGATTTCCGTGACGATGACATGAGCGCCCTGCCCGTCCGCACGCATCGCAAGCCCCCGACCGCACCATCCGTAACCGGCGATCACGAAGTTCTTACCGGCCAGAAGAATGTTGGTCGCCCGGATGATGCCGTCGCACGTCGACTGGCCGGTTCCGTAGCGGTTGTCGAACAGATGTTTTGTCTCGGCATCGTTGACGGCGATGATGGGGACGGGAAGCACTCCGTCCCGCGCCATCGCGCGAAGCCGGATGACTCCCGTGGTCGTCTCCTCCGTCCCGCCGATGACCCCGTCCAGCATCTCCTTGCGACTCTGGATCAGCGTCGTGACCAGGTCGCATCCGTCGTCCATCGTGATGTGCGGTCCGAAATCGATGCACGAGTTTATGTGCTTGTAGTAGAGGTCGCGATCCGCGCCGTGCACCGCGTGAACATCGACCCCGAGATGGCGGACCAGCGCGGCGGCAGTGTCGTCCTGCGTGGAAAGCGGATTGGACGCGCACAGGTGTATTTCGGCTCCGCCTGCCTTGAGCGTGCGCATCAGATTGGCGGTCTCCGTTGTTACATGAAGGCAGGGCGCGAGAACAAGTCCCTTGAGGGGTTTCTCATCCTCGAACCGCTCGCAGATGCTTCTCAGCACCGGCATCTCGGTCCAGGCGTATTCGATACGGTTCAGACCCTGATCGGCAAGTTTAGGATCGGCAATATCGGGCATCGTAGTCTCCAACCTTTCTCGGTCAAAAGAACAGCAAGGAAACACATCGTGCAGGCACGGGTGACGCATTCTACCCCAAACCTGTTTCAAAGGCCAGACTAGGTGTAGGTGCCGGAGCACTCCCAGAAGGAGGGACGTCGTCGGGGAAGAGACGGGGCAGATGTGGAATCGGCGTCTCTCACCGCCCGGAATGGATTTTCGTTACGGCTAGGCATCAAAATAATCAATCCATCACGATTGATTGAACAAAGCTATTGTAGTCCATCCGCGATCGTTCGTCAAGATCCTCCGTGGTTTCTTCTGTGGCGCCCATACGCTCCCGCCGAGGCGGGGGCGGATGGGTGACTCGTTCTTCACAAGCTGAGACACCCGTCCGTCCGCCACTCGAAGAACTCGTGGCAGACGTACGGGCGCCACCTACCCCCGCGGAGGCGGGGGCGGATGGGTGACTCGTTCTTCACAAGCTGAGACACCCGTCCGTCC
>CAYGZQ010000007.1:23072-28352 GCA_964354375.1 uncultured Planctomycetota bacterium | reverse complement strand
GCCACTCGAAGAACTCGTGGCAGACGTACGGGCGCCACCTGCCGTAGAAGCGGCACGGATGCGCCGATCTGCAAATCTCAGCTCTTGCGGACGGCGGTGAGGAGGAGGATGCCCACGTTGGCGGTTTTTCTTGCGCCCATGTCGGCGGTCGAGCATTCTTCCTCGACCTTCTCGACCCGGATATCGTCGAAGCCGGCGTTCTTGAAGTAGCTTTTCAGTTCCTTCGGATCGAATCCGAGCCACACGTCGGCCATCTCTTCGCGAAGCCACTCGTACTGATGTCTCTCGAGTTCGACGACCGATATTTTGCCCCCCGGGGTAATGAGGCGCGCCCATTCCTTGGCGGTCTTCGCAGGGTCCGACGCATGGTGCAGAACCATGCTCGCGGTCAGGCCGTCAAGAGTCCCGTCCTTCAGAGGAACCGCGTCCATGTCGGCCTGGACAAACTCGATGTTCTTCAGACCGCGTTCCTTCGCCTTTCGACGAGCCACTCTGAGCATCTCCGGGGAGTTGTCGATGCCGATGGCCTTTTTGACCAGAGGCGCGACGGCAAGCAGGAGAAATCCGGTTCCGCAGCCGACATCGGCCACGGTCCACTTCGACGGCACCAGTCCGGCGAGCGCTCGGTTGCGGACCCTCAGCCCGAAATACTCGGCACGGATGTCGTCCCAGTCCTCAGCCACTTTCTCGAAGAAATGGAGAGATTGTGCCCGGCGGTCCTCCAGAACCTTCTTAATGCGCGGACTGTCGCCGTCGATCGCGTTCCGATATGTGGCGCTGTCCCGGAAGGTCTGGAGAAGCCCTCTGTCTTCAACTGTGGGGGGAATCGAGTAGTAGGACCACGTGCCCTCCCGGCGTTGAGCCAGGAGTCCCGCGTCCTTGAGTACGGCAAGGTGCCTCGATATTCTGGACTGCCCCATGCCCATGACCCGGACCAGCTCGTTGACCGACAGCTCCTCGGTGTCGAGGATAGCCAGCAGCCGCAGACGGGTCGGATCCGCCATTGCCTTCAGGATGCGAAGCAGGTCAGCCATCAGATCACCGCCCCGGTAGTGATTACTTGACCCTGTCCACCACGCAAACGAAACCAGATCCGGGAAATGTCAACCTACAGCATTCCTACGTCACCCCAATATTAACTAAGGCTTGGCGCAGTGTCCAGCGGGAGGGGACAGTATGTCCGGCATGGGAAAATCCGGGACGGTTCCAATCCTGCGGGACGGTTCGCCGGACCTTCGTGTCCTGTTGAACCTGATTTTTCTCCGTACCGGATTTGATGGGCGCTTCATGACGCGAAACTTAATGGGAGTGAAACGGGGAATAAGCGTACCGGTATCATGGCATCGGGTTTGCATGGGGAAGTGGCAGAGAGAGAGAATCTGCTGGAAAACAGAAACCTTACTCTCTAAGACCCTGGCCCACCTGAAGAATAGCAGGTGGGCTTGCGTTTTAGGGCTAGCCGGCTGTCGCGTACCTGATTGTTTCTAAGAGAGCTCTACCCCGTTTATGACGAGCAGGAATCGGCAGCCCAGAAGGCGCGACGCGCGTCGCACCATAACCATGCGCGACGTGAATATCTCGAAATACTCCATCACGCTGGCGATAGCAGTGTCGATCACAACATCCAGCTTTATCAGACGCTCCCTGGCGTCGGCTGTGAGGGTGCATTTTTTCGTGGCCAAGTTGACCCTGTCATGGATATCCTGGGTTGTGGGATCGGGATACCGCACGCGCGATCTGTGGACGTCGGTTTTGTCGGCTATCACCATGCACGCGCCGGTTTCGTCAACCGGGATGCCGAAATCCTCCTCATGGTTGCTGACAGCCATTAGGACGGCCGTGATGTCATCGTAGTCAATGCCATGATCGACCAAAATGGGATAAATGAGCATTGCCGATGACACTCCGTGGGAGTGTCTGCCGAGCGCGTTGCCGATGTCGTGGGTAAGCCCGGCGAGAAAGGCACGCTCGGCGACCCTGGGCGCGTGGCCGAGGTCGAGCGCCACCTTCCGGGCGCGCTTGGCGACAAGCTGGGTATGACGGGGACCGTGCT
Source organism: uncultured Planctomycetota bacterium (assembly GCA_964354375.1). Classification (GTDB taxonomy): domain Bacteria; phylum JAJVIF01; class JAJVIF01; order JAPKYR01; family JAPKYR01; genus CAYGZQ01. Next base: position 26,299 of record CAYGZQ010000007.1, on the reverse strand, counting down.
CGGTGTAGCCGATTGCGTCGAGATACTTGTCCGCCGCCCGCACGAGCGCGTGAAGGCGCGGATCGCTCGCGACCGCAAGCGCCAAATCCCTGTCCAACGGCTTGCCGGTGGCGACCCGTTCCTGGGGGAGAAAATCGAACTTGTTCATGTCAAGCCCCCGTTCGGTTCGGGGGCTTCTAAAAGGTACTCATATACCCCCCTTAAAACAAGGGCCGGATGGCTGGGACGGCATATTTCGGCGGAATCGGCCGCCCGTTTCCGGGAGGGTGTTTTCCGGGGCAAAATGTCCCGGAAAAATCGCCCCGGAGGCCCGGCTTTCGATTGCCAGCGGGCCTGAGGTGGACTAATATCTCCGCGCCATGAAGGAGTGCCCTGAGCAGTTGGATTTGTTTGAGACCCGCAACGGTTTTCCGCAGCCCTCGATTTCCAGAATTCGAAAGGTGGAAGACACGGCGCTGAGGCTGGCGCGGGAACATGGCCTGAAGGTCAGGGTCGTGCGCTGGAAAACCAACCGTCGCGTGATGGCGTCGGTCGGCAAGAACGGCGTACTGAATCTGCACAGAATCTATCAGCGCGCGACCGAGCTGGACCTCATATCCCTTGCGAACGTGATGAGCGGCCGAGCCGGGTCGAGGGATCGCGAGCGGTTCGAGCGTTTCATCGACCGATTTTTCCCCAGGGAGCTGGGAGAGGGCAAGAGCAGGCTCGTGGTCAGGCCTGCGAGGGGCCTTTTCCACGATCTTGACAAGACTATCGGGCGGCTTCTTCCGCTGCTCGACCGCCCGCTGAGACCGCTGCCGAAAGTCGGATGGTCGCCGGTGAGGGTCGGCAGGCGAGGCATAACGTGGGGCACTCACAGGGACACGCCGGAGGGTCCGCTGATCCTGGTGAACGCGATCCTGGACGCGCCCGACGTGCCTGCTTTCATCGTGGACCATATCGTGTGGCATGAGCTCTGCCACCAGGCGTCGCCCCCGGAGAACGGCTCCAACGGCCGCCGCAAGGTGCACAGCAAGGCTTTTCTCGAATTCGAGGAGCGCTTCCCCCACCTCAAACGCGCAGAGCAATGGGAGGTGGCGCAGGTCGCCCGGCTTATCAGGAGGCACTACAAGAGGGGCAGGAGGTAGCGTTTGCGAAGCTATTTGCTCTGCGTCTTGTACATCTCCAGTGCTTGTTTCGGAGTCTTGCCTTCGTGGACGATTGAGCGCAGCGCCCTGATCATCGCGACCGGATGCGGGTTCTGGAAGATATTCCTGCCGAAGTCGCATCCGACCGCTCCCTGCTGTATGGCCTGGTGAGCCATCTCGAAGACATCCATCTCGGAATCGATCTTCTTCCCGCCTGCGATCACGACCGGGATCATGCAGCTCGACGTCACCTTCTCGAAATCGTCGCAGAAATAGGTCTTGACGAAATGCGCACCCTGCTCGGCTGCGATCCGGCATGCGAGCGAGAAATAACGCGCGTCCTTCTGCCCAAGCTCGCGCCCGACGGCAGTCACCGCAAGCACCGGGATGCCGTATTCCTCGCCAAGATCGACCAGCTCGGAAAGAGCCATCAGAGTCTGGCGCTCGTATGGAGTGCCGACGAAGATCGAGAGGGTTATCGCGGAGACATTCAGACGCACTGCGTCCTCGAACGCGACGGTCAGACCCTCGTCGGGAAGCTCGTCGCGCTCGATCGATGTCGCGCCGGAGACTCGCAGCACGACCGGCACATTGCTCTCGGGCGGGATGCAGTTTCTGAGAAGGCCCCGCGTGAGCATCAGCGCGTCGGCGTAGGGCATAAGGGGCGGGATTGTCTCTTTCGGATTCTCGAGCCCCTTCACAGGCCCCAGGAAGTAGCCGTGATCGATGGCAAGCATCAGGCAGCGATTGTCTTCCGGTTTGATTATCCTGCTCAGTCGATTCTTGAGTCCCCAGTTCATAATTCTCCTCCAGATTCCCGGTCCGTATGGCTACTTCGGCAAACCGTGCGGATAGAGCATGACCTTCAGCGATTCGCCCGCAGAAGCGGTCAGCCGGAATCCCTCCTGAACTTCCTCCAGCGGAAGCCGGTGGGTGATCATGTCTTTTACATCGATCTGTCCGGACTTGATGAGGTCAAACCCTCTATGTGAGTCCTCGGGCGCGCCCGAGTATGAAGTGATGACGGAAATCTCGCCGGCGAGGAATCTGCCCAGGGGGACGTTCATGGTCTGGTCGGGTCCGCCGAGTCCGAAGACGAGGATGGTGCCGCCCTTTTCGACGGCGTCCATGGCCTGCCGGACAGCGGACGGGGCCATTGCGTTAAGGATCACGACATCGGCTCCCCAGCCGTCATTCAACTCTCTGAATCTCGCGGCGATGTCATCGCTTCCGTCCAGAACCTCATCCGCGCCGAACCTCTTGGCTGCGGCTTTGCGATATGGATGGATATCGGACGCCACAACCAGGCTCGCGCCGAAGATTTTTGCCAGTTGAATATGCATCACTCCCGCGATGCCGGACCCGATGATCAGCACTTTCTTGCCGGGAGCGACACCGCCGAGGCGCTGTCCGCGCACGCAGCATCCTACCGGCTCGCCGAACGCGGCGACCTCGAACTCCATTTCATCCGGCATCGGGATCGCCCCGAGCCTGACTTGCAGAGGATGGACTCGCACGTACTCGGCGAAACCGCCGGGAAAGAAATGGACCTTTTTGAATGTGTCGCAGGCGGTCTCGTGACCGTTGACGCATCTCGGACATGCCCCGCAGGGCACATGATGGAAGATGAACAGCCGGTCGCCGGGCTTGTAGTCCGTGACACCCTCTCCGACCTTCTCAACTATCCCCGCAAGCTCATGCCCGAGTACCAATGGCGCCTGATGAACGCGATAAAACTCGTGCACATCGGACCCGCAAATTCCGACCGCCATGACCTTGAGGAGCATCTCCCCATGCCGGATTTCGGGGACCGGAAGGTCCTCGATGCGAACATCGTCATTGCGGTAATACATCGCGACACGCATGGCTCAGTGGAGTTTAGCGGGTTTCAGCAGGGTAGGCAAGCGCCTGTCGATACCCCTCCTGTAGTCCCCCCCAAGGGGGGGGACGGTTTCTTCTGAATGCTCCGCGTATAAAGGCGTGTAACAAAATCGGTCTCTTAGCCGTCCCCCCCTTGGGGGGGGACTACAGGGGGGGCACACAGACATGTAATCAAGTCGGTCTCTTAGCCGTCCCCCCCTTGGGGGGGACTACAGGGGG
>CAYGZQ010000007.1:0-22972 GCA_964354375.1 uncultured Planctomycetota bacterium | reverse complement strand
GGGCACACAGGCATGTAATCAAGTCGGTCTCTTAGCCGTCCCCCCCTTGGGGGGGGGACTTCAGGGGGGCATTGCATCTCCGGTAGCAGCTACTTTTTCGAAGACGAAAAAGGTAGCAGCTACCGGACAAAAGAAAAAACCGGGTTTTGCGACCCGGTTGAATCAACCTGCTGGGCTTTGAGATACACGCTACTTCAGAAGACCCTTCTTCTCCAGCGTGCGCAGAGCGCGCATGCTCAACTTGATCTTGACCGGCCTGCCGTCGACCATGATCTTCTTCTTCTTCACGTTCGGAATCCATCGCCGCTTCGTGTGGCGCTGGGAGTGGCTGATCTGGTTGCCGGTGCTCGGCCGCTTTCCTGTAATCGAACAGACTCTACTCATAACAAAACCTCGCCTCGCAGAAACCAAGGCCGGAGATTTATACCACACAATACACTCACTGCGCAAGGTCCATGGATGAACTTGCGATAGGGGGTGGTCAGAACCGGGTCCACGCTACCATCCGGCAGGCGCGCTGTAGACGTACAGATTGCATACATCAAGAGACCATGTCGGCATCACGAGAAGCCTGTCGGACAGACTGTCGCCGGGACGTATCGCCGCCGATTCGAGCCTTGTTCCAGCTATGCGATAGTGGTCGAGCTCGTTCAGATCGGCATCGAATTTCATAAAACCTATGCCGTTCCCGTTTGTCTGGAAACACATCTGGACGATCAGGCGGCAAGTCTCAGCCGTGCCATCGCCGTGGTCGACTTCTATTGACGCGCCCTCCCACTTGTTGAAGTCGGAGATCGAGGCCGCATGATCGTAGTTCCCCCAGGAGAAAATCTGGTTCTTGGACAACGATGACATATGGGTGGGAGGCGAGGTCGAGATGTCAATGACATAGACCGCGCCCTGCCACGGGTAGGCGTCCTGGTGGAGAATATAGAGCCGCTGGGCTTCAGGAATCACGGCGATGTCATAGATGCCTCTCGCGCCGCCTGCGACGAAGGTGCAGTCAAAAGTGTCGGCGGCAACCTGCTCGTAGTGGCCGGTGCCCGAATTCCAGTCCCAGTGTGTGAGAGTGTTGGTGCCTGTTGCGCCGCCGGGCGTATGGTAGACGCACCAGATGCTGCCGTCGCTGTCGGTGTCTATGCCGTCGATTTCCCCGCCGGTTCCGGGGACCACGAAATCCGTCACGTATGTCCCGTTGGATTCATACACCGTCACTCGTTCGTTGTCACCGTACAAAGTTGAGTAAACCAGTCGGCTGAGGGCTTCGTCGTAGTCAAGGTTCCCCAGATAGTGGGGGTAGCCTCCGGGGGTAGTTCCCGCGTTCGCCATGTCGCTGATAATCACCTGTCCCGCGATATTGCCGGGAGTGGTGACCTCGTAGGCCACGAGCTGATCTGCTGCCTTGACGAGGATACGTCCGTCGGGGAGAAATGCGGTGCCGTCCTGTCTCAGATTCGTGAAATTCCCCTGGCAGTTCACGACCCCGAGGAGAGTGTCGTAGACCTCATCGGGACACGTAATAGTGATCTGGTGAGGCGGTGTCAGGACATCCTCGCCGCATGCATTTGACACTCTGAGCCCGACATTCCACACTCCGGGAGGGAATTCGTGAGCGACGAGGCCTGTGTCGGTATCCTCATCGTATGTCCCGTCGCCGTCCCAGTCCCATTGGAAAGTGAGCGGGGGTGTGCCCGTGGTTCCGGTGGCGTCGAATTCGATGTCATGGCTCGCAAGGCCGGTGTCCGGCGCGACAAGCGACACGACCGGCGGCACGCAGGGATTCTCATCGAGAACCGGCAGGGTGAAGAGAGAGTAGCTCGCCAGCGGCGCGTCGGGTACGGGAACGGAGAAGCCCTGGTCGTACGTTGTCGGCGCAGAGCTCTCGATCGTGATCAGGAATTGAGCCTCGCCGGAATGAAGCGGCTCGAATCCCTCGATCTCCACCGTTGCAACGCTTGAAACGTCGGTGCCCGGATCGGCGGTTGCGAAGAACTCCGATGGAGTCATGGTCAGGTAGCCGCCCGGAATGGTCACGTCGTCCGATTCCAAAATGATCTTGCTGATTTCGCCAACGATGCCTTGCGGGTTTGCGAGCACGCCCCAGTCGAAAAGCTCGGCACGGAACCTTGCGATTCCGCCTCCGGCGCTGTCTTTGTACCAGAGGCTGCTTCCGTTGTCGGTTACATCCAGGTGGAACGGCTCGGCGCGATTCGCCGAGATGGGAAAGTCGCCGGGGATGTCCCAGGGCAGCTCACCCTGCGGAGGCTCCCAGTTGGCGACCACCGCATACTGGAATTTCAGCTCGGGGGAACCGCCGACCATAGGGAACTTGAGCTCGTACCGTCGCTTGTTGACCGTCGGAGTGAACGTACCGCGTCGGGCGACATTGGCCGGATCGTGCAGGAATGCCGTGAGGTTATCCTCTTCGCTCAGCCCGTCGCAAAAGTACTTGTATGGATTCACGGTCGCGCTGAAGTTGGCTCCCTTTGTGCCCAGGGCGCCCTCCACGAACCCGACGATGTTATGCGCGGTGAATTCCACGGGATTGTACCATCGCGTGTATCCATCGGCGTTCAGAAGAAGCGCAGTGCCGTCGCCGGTCGCGCGGTTGACTGTCGTGTCATAGACCCCGGCCTTGTCGCCGTTGTGGATGAAAACCCCCATGACATCGAAGCCGGTGTACATGTCCAGTCCGGGAAACGGATGATGCAGGGTCACGTCCACATCGATAAGGCCCTCCGTGAGGAATTGGCTTATATCGATGACCTTGATTCCCATGTTTGCGGTCGAACCCAGCGGCGGCTGGAGAAACACGGTCACGTTGGCCGCGAACTGCGCTGATCGCAGAGGAATGATCTCGACCGACCCGTTCGATGGGTCGATTGTCACGTCCCAGTATCCCCAGAGCTGAGCGGACGCGATCCTGTCGCAGTTGGCGTCGGCGGGAGACGGGGCGATGGGATTCCCACCGGATGCGCATGCTGAAAGGGCGAGAAGAGCGCACAGAATGAGAGTGGCGAAGAGGCACCGACCTGGCATTTGACCAACCTCCGTACTTTTCGGCCTGTATAAAATGAGAGGCTTTTTCGTTTCAATTCTATAGTAAATTAGCGACAAAACAAGGCCAAAAGCGCCGAATGTCGGGGGGCTTGCTCGGTCCATTCATATGATTAATCGAGATTCCGGCATCCAATAATTGCGGGCAGCGAAAATAGGCTGTAATCTGTATGCACCAGGGCATTCACGGAGGCTTTCCATGCGCAGCGGTTACATCTTCCCAGTGACGCTTATTGCGGGGTTTCTTTTGTTCACTCTGGCCGGATGCGGCGGGACGGGCACGCCGATCGCCCCCGGTTCCCCGGGCCCGGCTGTGTCGGGCGCGGTCGATCCGCAATCGCGATCAGGTGAGTTCTGCTGGGGCTTGTATGACATCGCCGTTGATCCTTTGAGCGAGTCGGTCGAGATTGTGCCGATCCGCGGCGCGACTTTCGAGGCGAACGTTACGAAATTCCTGCAGCCGCCGCTCGCACCGATCGACCTTCTGACGATCTCCATAGAGCCGGGGACCGATTTCGCGACCGGCTATGTCGTTCTGGACGTCAGGATCAAGCATCCGTTTCCCGCGACGAATCTCCGGGGCTTCGACGTGATGGGTGTCTTCATGCCTGCGGAGGGCGGGTACACAAGTTCGTGGGATCCCGCTCTGGCGTGGCCGTCGGAGAGCCAGGCAAGGCTCCTCAACCCCGATGGTTACACGCGATGGTGGAACCAGGTCGAGTTCACGACCTACAACACCATTTTCGGTTACACCGAGGGCAACAAGGCCGTGCATCCGTTCATGTCGACCTGCACTTTGAATCCGTTCAAATATTTCGCCGACGGTCTCGAAGCGGAGGATCCCTTCGACCTCGAACATCTCTCGATGACCGATCGCGGAAGCTTCGATACGGTCGATCCCGGTGTCAACATCAGGCGATACATCATCCAGTTCCCGTCCAACGGCCCCAAACCCGACTATCGATTCAAGTACGCGATAACATCGAGCTACTGGGGTCCGAACGGTCAGTATCCGCCTCCCGCTCCGACCGAGGATTTTCCCCTGACCGCGAATCGCGCCGAGGCGGTCCAGATATCGGTGAGCGACGATGGAAGCTGGGCATATTACGAGGACGAATCGACATACGGCGGCGATCTTGTCTTCGACCTGCAGATAACCGACTGGCAGGGGATCGGCAGCATGGACGGTCCGGTAAGCCAGATCGGCGGCGTGTACGCGGAATCGCCGACACTGTTCGATGGTGTCGTGAATCTGATGGACACAGGCCTGATAGCGTATGAGCCGATGAATCCATCGATGACTCTGGCGCAGTGCACGATCGCCAACGTCACTCCCGACGATGTCTTCGGACAATATCTTCTCATAATCGTCACGAGCGCGAGCCCGACGGACTATTCGGTGCAGCTTCCTGACGTGACCGGGTTCGATTACCCCGAGAGCGCGATCCTTGCCGCTTTCACGGTCTGGGAGGCACAGATAAGTCCCTTTGCGCCTCAGCAGAATCTGCCGCCGGTCGCAGACGCGTCTATGACCAATCCCGTCGAGGGATATCCACCGCTCCAGGTGAATCTGGATCCGTCGCTTTCCTTCGATCCAGACGGGTTCATTGTCTCGTACGAGTGGGACATCGAAAATGACGGCTCGTATGAATACTCGATCGTCACACCCGACATCGTGCCGCATGTGTTCAACGATCCGGGGACATACGAGGTCCAGTTGAGAGTGACCGATGACGATGGCGCGTCCGACAATCTGGATACTCCACTGATAATCAATGTTCTCGCCGATGACCCGTGCGCCAAGGGCCCGAATCTTCTCTGCACCGGCGACGGGAACATCTTCGTGGACGGCTACGTGGAGCAGGCGGACAATACGCAGCTGTTCCGCAACATCATCAACTTCGACCTGGGCGGACCCAATTCGCAGAACACGATAGTCAAGTACTACACGGGTCACGGCGGAACTCACAACAATTCGCCCATCAATGACAAGATCAAGGGGATTGTCGAGGGCGAGGGCTTTACTCTTGTGGACACGAACGAGGAGCCCATCGACACGACGGGATGCCGCATCATTTTCATCTGCCTGCCGGGGCAGAATCCCGCGGCGTTCTTCAGCCAGGAGGAATTCGACACACTGAAGGCATTCCTCGTTGACGGCGGAAGAATCGTCCTCACGCAGGAATACAACGATTCGGGCCTGCAGATCCAGTGGGGGAACGACATACTCGACGCGCTGGGAAGCACGATCGAAAGGCTGGACACGTCGACGACAAACCAGCTTTTCTCGATTCCGAACGAGTGCTACGCGATCACTGACGGGGTCAGCCAGACGTTCAACCCGGCCTACACGAGCTTCCAGCCCGGAGCGGGGGACATGAGTTTCATCGACGATCAGGATGGGCTTCACGTACTGGTCGCGGACTGGCTGTAGTTCCGCAGATTATGTCGTAGAGAGGGATTGTCCGTAAGATGAGGCACCCATCTGCCCGCAAGAGCGGGCATATGGGCGCCACAAGAGCAAGAGCGGGCATATGGGCGCCACAAAGAGCCAGAGCGGGCATATGGGCGCCACAAAGAGCCAGAGCGGGCATATGGGCGCCACGAAGAGCCAGAGCGGGCATACGGGCGCCACAATGAACTGATGCGGGTCAGTCATCCGCGCTACCGGTCGAAAGATAGCGACGGTACAGATCGAATGCCTCGGTCCAGCCGCCCTTTCCGGGGATGAAAACCGTTGATGCATGCGACTCGTTCGGTCCGACGCCTCCCATGATGAACGTCGGCGGTCTATGGTGAAGCAACAGATCGAGCGGGCAAATCGCACTCTCATCGCCGGGCTCTCTCAGCATTATCAGAAACCTGCGCTCGTCGCTGAATATCCAGCCGGTCGCGTCGACCTCCTCATCCGCAGTCGCCGGCATTCCGGCAATATGCCTCCCGTCCTTCGCCAGACGTTCCAGCACGGAACTGAACTTCTCGCCAGTTAATCCGGGGAGCTCGTCGCTCTGATCGGTCTCGTCCGTCAATTTCACCATGCGCCAGTATGACCAGTATTTCCACCACGACTCCGGGGGCGTCCATGTCGGGCCCAGGCGAAAGACCAGGTAGTCGTCGGGACATCGGATCGGCTTCGAAAGGCTGACCGAGAGGTCGAGACGAACCGGGGTGTCGCTCAACGTGAAATGAAGACCGACCTCGATGGAGTCAATATTCCCTGAGAGCATTATGCTGTCCCGCGTCACATCGATGGTGGCGTACTGTATCGAGATGCGGGAGAGTCGGGATCCCTCCACCCCGGCAGCGACAAGAAACACCCGTCCCGACAGCCACGTGATGTCGGTTGAGTAATCGGTGAATTCGAAAACGGGCTGCGAGAGAACGACATCTACGCTGAGCTTGCATGGGCCCAGAGTCAGCTGATGGGAGATTGCCTTGCCCATGCCGTCTCCCCTCTACAGGAGGGTTACCCTGTCGGAAAACTCCGGAAGAGCTATTGAGACGCCACGGGTGTCGAAGAACCGGCTGCTTTTACCGATTATTCGCTTCCAGTCGTAGGAGGAATGATTGACGAGGCACAGGACCAGGTCTGCGTTCTCAACGATATCGTCGGTAAGCTCGACCGAGTCGAGAGAGACGGGACGATCGAGCACGGGAGCATAGTCGGCCTTCCTGCGGCCGAGCTCTATGCGGCTCACGAACGGATCGTTGTATGACATGTCCGCGTCGTGGTGCAGGAGTAGCTCGATCACTCTCATCGCCGGGGAATTGCGTGCGTCATCGCAGTCCGGCTTGAACGTGGCGCCGAGCGCGAGGATTTTCGCGCCGCTGACCGATATCCCCGCACGGTTCAGGACCCTTGTGATCCTCTGGATCACCCAGTCCGGCATGCGGAGGTTTGTCTCGGCGGCGAGCTCGATGAATCGGGTGTGAAAATCGTACTCGCGGCCCTTCCAGTAGAGGTAGTACGGGTCGACGGGTATGCAGTGCCCGCCGACACCGGGGGACGGGTAGAAGGGCATGAATCCGAAGGGCTTTGTAGATGCGGCCTGTATGACCTCCCAGAGATTTATCCCCATCCTGTGGCAAAGAAAAGTGAGCTCGAAGACGAGCGCGATGTTCACTGCGCGAAACGTGTTTTCGAGAAGCTTGACCATCTCCGCGACCGTGGGCGATGAGACCTGCACGACCTTGTCCTCGCCGACGATTTTCGCGTATAGCCGCGCGCAGAGCTCCGTGGAGACCGGGCTCACACCGCCAACGACTTTTGGCGTGTTGGCGATCGTGTATTTCGTGTTGCCCGGATCGACGCGCTCGGGCGAGAAGACGAGAAAATAGTCCTTGCCCTCGACCAGCCCCAGCGCATCCATCGGCGGCTTGACGACCTCGATCGTCGTCCCGGGGTAGGTTGTGCTCTCGAGGATGACCAGCATGCCGGGATGAACGTGTCTTGCGATCGATTGCGTCGCTTTCTCTATGAAAGAGATGTCGGGAGTCTTGTTGATCGTGAACGGTGTGGGCACGCAGATGAAGACGATGTCACAGTCGGAGAGGACGCGCTCATCGGTCGAGGCCCGGAATTTCCCCGACTCCACGAGCGGTTTTACGCGCTCGGACGTGATGTCCTTGATGTGGCTCGCCCCGCTGTTGAGCCTGGAGACCGTGTCGCCGCTGACATCGTATCCGATCACCCGAAACCCGGCTTCGGCGAAGTGCACCCCGAGCGGGAGTCCCACGTAGCCTACGCCGACCACCGCAATCACAGCGGAGCGATTGTCGATCTTCTCCAGCAATTTGAGGGCGGTGGCATTTTCCCGGATTGCAGTTGATGTTTCCATTGCCATCACTTCGATCTATAAGTGGGAGCTGTTGGCGGAGTGATAATTTTCGCGCGCCCATGCAATGGTCTTTTCGAGGCCATCAGGCAGTGAGCATGTCGGCTCGAACCCAAGGAGGGTCCTTGCTTTCTCGATGGAGGGAACGCGCCTGTAGATATCCTGAAACGCGGGACCGTACGCATCTTCGAACGGGATGAATTCAAAGACGGGATCGCAGCCGATCTGCCTGCATATTTCATGCGCGAGCTGCCGGATGGATGTCTCGGTGCCGGAGCCGATGTTAAAGGCCTGACCGATTGCCGCAGGATGCACTCCGGCAAGATATGTGCCCTGGACGGTGTCGGTGACATACGTGAACGAGCGGGTCTGGTTCCCGTCGCCGTAAATCGTGAGGCTCTCGCCGCGGAACGCCTGCGCCATGAACCTCGCGATCACGGACCCGTAGCCCTTCTCGTCAATCCTCGGTCCGTACGCGTTGAAATACCGCACCGCCGTAACCGGAAGGCCGTCCGAAGCGTACGAGAATCCCAGGTGCTCGTCCAGCGCCTTGCTAGTCGCGTAGCTCCACCGCTGAACGTCGGTCGGACCCAGGACCCGGTCGCCGTCCTCTTTGAACGGGATGTCCCGGGAGACTCCGTAGACCTCCGATGAAGACGCCAGCACGACGCGGGTATTGTGTTTCCACGCGGACGCCAGGACGTTCCCGGTTCCGCTCACATTCACCTCGATCCCGCGTCGGGGCTCGGAGACCACGTTCTGCACGCCGACAACCGCCGCGAGATGGAACACGAGCTTGGTGTTGCCCACGAGATCGTCGATCAGGCTCTTGTTCAGGATCGTGCCCTCGACGAAGATGCACATCGGGTTCTCAAGGAGATGCCTGATGTTCTCGATAGTGCCGGTCGAAAGGTCGTCAAGTATGAAGACCCTGTGCCCGCGCTCCAGGAGAAAATCGACAAGGTGGCTGCCGATGAATCCTGCGCCGCCGGTGACAAGAACCGGTGTTCTCTGAGGTGCGATCGAGTCCATTAGAGGTCGCCGCCGCTACTATCCGGCGGCAGACGCGATTATAGCATAACGGCTTTGTCGCAATCGGAGAGGGCGGACAGGTCCTTTCGTCCTCGAAAAGTGGCTGCTGACCGTCCTGCACACCGACCGTCTCATGTATAATGGGTCGCCCAGATGACCGATTCGCTCACAGTCGCGCTTATCCAGCGCGAGATAACGCCCCACGATCCCGCAGGGAACCTGCTCGCCACCCTCGACATGCTTCACAGATGCGCCGACCAGCAGGTCGACCTGTTCGTGCTGTCGGAGCTCTGGGCGACAGGGCTGGTCAGCCCGACGGATCAATCGAGCACGAATCTTGCCGAGAGCCCAAACGGTCCGAGCATCGAGGCGCTCAGGGAATTCTGCGCCGAAACTCAGAGCTACCTTCTCGCGGGGACCCTCGCTCTCAAGGGCAAGAACGGTCTCAGAAACACCTCCCTTCTGATCGACCCGACCGGCGAAATAACTCTGGAATACTCAAAAATCCATCTTTTCCCTCCGATGGGGGAGGAGGCGATTTTCGAAGCGGGGACAACGCTCGAAGCGGCGGAGGTCAAGGCGGTGGGGGTCGGTGTGGTCATATGCTACGACATCCGTTTCCCTGCACTGATCCGCGCGCTGGCCCGATCGGGCTGCGAGATTATCCTTGTTCCGGCGCTGTGGCCCGAAGAGAGGATAAACCACTGGGAAACCCTGCTTCGCGCAAGGGCGATTGAAAACCAGGTCTATGTTGTCGGGGCGAACGGGCTCGCCAACCAGAACGGGATATTTTTTCCGGGACACTCAATGATTGTGGGCCCTGCGGGTGAGGCGCTGAACTCGCCCGAGATGCGCGAGAGCGCGATCGTGCGCAAGCTGGATTTGAGGAAGCTCAGAAAAATGAGGAGCGAGCTCTGTTACCTCGATGAGGAAAAAGAGGTCGTGGGAGTGCATTGGTCGTCGAAGGTGAACGAAACGAAGGACAGGACAGTCTAATTCCCTGAGGAGCGGGGCAGCGGTACGATCGCGTCGCCCCGTCGGATTCTATCATCGAATTTATCGTGCAGGCGTTCCGGATGTATCAGCCGGGACGCAGGAATGGAGAGGAAGAAATGGCTGACACACATCTCGAAACGGCGATCCCCCAGGCCGAGGTCGACGCGTTCAAGGCCGATTTCCAGAAAACCACTACCGAAGTCCACAAGGTGATTGTGGGACAGGATGAAGTGGTCAAGGCAACGCTGATGACGATCATGGCGGACGGCCACGCGCTTCTGGAGGGCGTGCCGGGGCTCGGAAAGACCCTGCTCATCAGCACCCTGGCCAGGGTCATGGATCTGCAATTCCGCAGAATCCAGTTCACCCCCGACCTCATGCCCGCCGACATCGTGGGCACCAACATCATCATGGAGCACACGGACGGCAGTAAGTACTTTCAGTTCCAGAGAGGTCCGGTCTTCACGAACATTCTGCTCTCAGACGAGATCAACCGCGCAACGCCGAAGACGCAGTCGGCCCTTCTGGAGGCGATGCAGGAGAGGCATGTCACGGCGGCAGGAACCACGCACGATCTCGACAAACCGTTCTTCACTCTTGCCACCCAGAATCCTCTGGAGATGGAGGGCACGTACCCCCTGCCTGAAGCGCAGCTCGACCGCTTTCTCTTCAAGATCATGGTTCCGTTCCCGCCCGCGGACGATCTTGCCGAGATCCTGGATCGAACCACGGGCACGGTCGTGCCGGACCCGAAGAAAGTCATCGATGGTGCTCGCGTGAACGCGATGAAGCAGCTTGTCAGGAAGGTCCCGATCGCTCATCACGTAACCCATTACGCAGTCAGGCTGAACAACGCGACGCACTCGGAGATCGAGGGCTGCCCGTCGATAGTCAAGAAATATGTCCGGATCGGAGCAAGCCCCAGAGGCGCTCAGACATTGGTCCTGGCAGCGAAGGTTGAAGCTCTTCTCAGCGGACGGTTCAACGTGGCGTTCGACGATATCAGGAAAGTCGCAATGCCCGCCCTGCGTCACCGCATCATCCTCAACTTCGAGGGCGAGGCCGAGGGAATCCAGGCGGATGACATTGTCGCGGCGTGCATCAAGGAGGTCCCGGTCCGCGAAAAAGGCGCTCCGGTGGAAGTGTAGGCTCGGGGGACAAGGAAGACCGCGATGACGCAAGAATTCGATAACCAACGTGATTACCGCGGCTGGGTGGAGGACGCGGCGACCGAAAGGTCCGGCAGGATTTCCGCCGAACTGGTGTCAGCTTTTGGCCCTGTGGTGTCGTTAAAGAGTGTGGAAGTCATCAGGTTCGAGGACGTAAGCGCTGAAATGCTTGCAGACATCTTGTTTCAGCATCCGATTCTACTGAAGCCGATTATCACGGTGTGTAACGTGGCAGCCAGGGCGATTGAGCGAGACCTGGGTATCAAAGGGCTCAACACGTACAGACCCAGACTCCAGAAGGATTCAGCGCTGGTATTGGCAGGGTACCTCAAGAGTTTCCTGCCGCCGGAGCTTGAAGTGCCGGCGATTGTCCAGTTAGACAGGGCTGAGTTCATCAGCAAGGAGGTGAGAAAGCTGAAAGGGCAGTGGGAGAAACGAGTCACAAGTGCCCTGAGCCGACTTGCGGCGGTGAAATTCAAGAAAAGGAGATTCGTTTCAGGGGGAGACGAGTTTGAGGTCGATGCTGCCAGCCCGCCGGCAGGAGAGGCTATAAGATTTGGGATTGACATTAAGCGAATCGAAGCGAGGCGTGATATTCATAAACGGTGCGACGAGATAGTCAACAAGGGCGCTCACTTGAAAGCGGTATTCCCTGGGGCGAAGTTCGCCGCGGTCATATATTATCCATTTACATCGGAGCATGCCAATGTGGTGAGCCGTCTACAAAGCAGCAGCGTCGATTTGATCCTGTTTGCCGACGTTTCAGAAGAAAGCATAGAGTCAGCAGTTCGCCTGCTCTTGTCGAAATTTGGTATCATGAAGTGAGAGATGTCTAAGGCTACTCATCATAGACTGATTTCCGGTGATGCCAGGGACCTGGGGTTTCTGGAGAATGAATCGGTGCATCTGGTTGTCACCTCGCCCCCTTACTGGACTCTGAAGCGCTACAACGAGCATCCGCGGCAACTGGGGCACATCAAGGACTATGAAGAATTCCTGGATGCGTTGTCCAAGGTCTGCGGTGAGGTCCTCCGTGTGCTGGTTCCCGGGGGAAGGCTCGTCTGTGTCGTGGGTGACGTCTGTCTGTCGCGTCGCAGCTACGGCAGACATCTGGTTATGCCTCTTCATGCGGACATCTGCGTGATCTGCCGGAGGCTCGGTTTTGACAATCTCAATCCCATTATCTGGCATAAGATATCCAATGCGAATTACGAAGTCGACAATGGGATGAAGTTCCTTGGAAAGCCATACGAGCCGAATGCGATCATCAAAAATGACATCGAGTTCATACTTATGCAGCGGAAGCCGGGGGGGTATCGAAAGCCGACGGAAAGGCAACGGGAGCTTAGCAGGATAAGCAAGACCGAGTACGAGCAGTGGTTCCAGCAGATTTGGCGCTTAGGAGGAGCTTCGACCCGGGAACATCCTGCGCCATTCCCGTTTGAGCTTGCTTATCGGTTGGTGCGTATGTTCTCTTTTGAGGGAGATACGGTGCTAGACCCATTTGTTGGAACCGGTACCACTATGGTTGCTGCGATGAGCTGCGGCAGGAATAGTATCGGTGTTGAGATCGACAGCCACTATTTGGAGATGGCCGAAAATAGGCTTCGCGAAGAGGCTGACAAGCTCTTCTGTGACGCCACGGTCGCGTCCGAATTACCTCAGCCATGCCCCTCATAGACGGTCTTGAGGTTCCGGCAGCGTTTTCTCCCCGCGCCGCTGAGCCTGCATAAGGCGGTCCCAGAATATTTTTAGATCGCGGTCACGCATGAACAGCGTCGCCGACACGCTGTAACCGTAGTACTTCACGCAGTACCAAAGCGGCAGAACCATGAACAAGAAATGCGTGGCCAGCGAGCTCCACGCCGCTCCGTACATCCCGTACTTCGGCACGAGAACAACGTTGCCGATCACCTTGACGATCAATCCGGCGGTCGAGTAGACGACTACGAACACCGGCAGCCCGCGTCGGAAAAGCTCCACTCTCAGCATGGCCTGAATGCCAAGAAAGACCGTCCCGGCGAGCAGAATGAGCAACGGCCCGTAGCCCCCGACGAATTCATCGCCGAAAATCCCCAGAAACCAGATTCCGAATATCGCACCCAGAACCCAGAAGATTCTCAGCACAAACCCCACAAGCCTCGCAAGAAGCATCGTGAAACGGCCGCGCTCGTCGAGACCCGTCTCCTCAGACGCGCCCTCCTGCATGAGCTTCGGGAACAACAGCATCGCAAGAGTTATCGGGATCATCAGCAGAATGTCGTTGATCCAGACGACCTGCTTGTAGATACCCGCCTCCGCCTGAGTGCGGTAGAAATTCAGGAACAGGATATCGGTCCGCACAATGAGAAAGACCATCAGCGCGGATACGTAATTCTTCCAGCTGTACCCGAACATGTCCTTGAACGTCTTCCAGTCGATCCTCAGCCGGAACGGTGAAGAGAACCAGGCGAACCCTCCATTGACGATCCCCATGGCGAACGCGGACCCGACCGTTAGCCAGACCGCCGCCAGTACCCAGCTTGTCTTGCTCAGTGTTGCAAACGCGACAATTGCCGCGATAAGCACCGCGACCCGTATCGCAAGCTCGATCATGTTGTACGCGACGATTCTCTGGTAGGCGAGAAGGAGACTCTGCGCGAACAGGGAAATCAGCAGAGGCGCGATCGAAACGAGCATTATCAGGTATAGCCCGAAATCGATCTTACCCAGGATCGATGGGAAAAGCAGTGCGGCTGCGATGAATCCGCCGAAAAGGATGACGGACATCGCCACGCCCGTGACCACCATCGTTCCGGCGATGGCCGACGCGCGTTCTCTGTCCAGCCCGATGTAATAGATACCGCCGCGATCAAGTCCGAGATATCCGATCTGCACCGCGATCACGGTGAAAGCCTGGAGCGTGCCTACAATGCCCACTCCGCCCGCCCCCAGTTTATGCGCGAGCAATATGTTGAATGCCAGGGACGCAAGAAGAAGTCCGCCCTTTGCCAGGAAGGTGATTACTGTCTGCTTCAGGAAGCTCACTTAGGGGCCTCCTGAGTGCGTGAGGAGACAGGTCCGTCGATCCAGGCGTCGTACCAGAGAGCCAGGTTGAACAGCGACCATATGTTGAACGAGTAGTCCCGCTCCTTGTGACGATGGTCGTTCAGAAGATCGATTCCCTTGTCGAAATCGATAAGTCCTTCATTTCGCAGCTTCGTTGTCCTGAAGGTTGCCTCCACCTTGTCTCCGAGGGGACCCTTCAGCCATTCGCGCACCGGCGCATCGAATCCCATTTTCGGTCGATCGATGTTCTCGTCGGGAATCAGTCCGCGTACGGACTCCTTGAGAATGTACTTCGGGACATCGTTACTGATCTTCAACGATTGGGGAATATTCATGCTGAACTCGACCAGCTTGTGGTCGAGGAACGGCACCCTCGCCTCGATGGAGTTCGACATCGTTACCTTGTCCACCCTCATGAGGAGCAGCTCCACGAGGCGAAGCTTCAGCTCAAGATAGATCATGCGTTTGAGATAATCGGGGGATCGTTCTTCGGCGTCGAATTTCGCCAGGTACTCGCTCACGACGCCGAAGCTGTCGAGCGCCCGGAAACCCTCTGGGAGCCATCCGACGGGATCGTCGAGGACATCGTCGGCCAGCGCTCGACGCCGCCAGGATTCGCGGTCCCTGACTATCTCGTTCTTGAAGCCCTCCGGGTAGCAGATCGCGCCGCCCCAGAAAAGCTCGCGATCCTTCCATGCCCGATACACGCGCTCCTTACGCCCCCGCCATCGATCGTCCATCCTCTCCAGGAGAAAAGTTAACCCATAAACCATCGCGCGGACCGATTTCGGCATCGATACCAGGGGCCGCCAGTATTTTCTCAACCACTTGAAGGTCCTCATGTACTCATCGTAGCCGCAGAACAGCTCGTCCGATCCCTCCCCGATCTGCACCACTATGGTCCCGCTCTCTCTCGCCAGTTTGCTCACGAAATAGAGCGGCACGCAAACCCAGTCGGCGAGTGGCTCGTCCTGCGTGACAACGAGCCGCTCGAGATAATCGAGAGTGTCATCCTCTGTGATCAGAATCTCATGATGCTCGGTTTTGAAAAGCTCATGGATCTTGCGGGCATAGTCGAGCTCGTTGTAGTCCGGACGGTCTTTGAAGCCGACGGTGAAGGTCCTGACCGGTTGATCCGTCAGCCGGGCCATCAGGGCCACGTTTGTGCTCGAATCGATTCCACCCGACAGAAAAACGCCGAACGGTACGTCCGACATCATGCGCTTTTCGATTGACTCACCGAGCAGCCGCTGAACTTCGCCCCTGACCCATTCTTCGTCGTCGTATTTGCCGTCATCGGGATTCCGGCCGATCGCGTCCCACCATTGCGTTCCGGTGATCGCGGCGGGACTGTTTTCGCCCGCGAACTGAATCTCGATGTAGTGACCGGCGGGGATTTTCCTGATCCCCTTGAACATCGTCTGCGGCGCGGGCGTGGTCAGAAAGGTCAGGTAGTGGTAGCAGGCGAGGGGATCGATCTCGGCGCTGATATCCGGGTGAGATACAAGGGCCTTGATCTCGCTTGCGAAGAGGCAGGCGCCGTTCCGGAAGGAATAGTAGAGCGGCTTTACGCCGATGCGGTCGCGGACGAGCCAGGCCCGTTTCAATTTCTCATCGAAGAAGCAGAACGCGAACATGCCCTCGAGCCTGTCGACAGCGTCTATGCCCCACTGCATGAGGGCATGGAGGAGGGTCTCGGTGTCGGAACGTCCGATGAACCAGTGTCCGAGATGCTCAAGACGTCTTCGAATCGAGAGATGGTTGTAGATTTCGCCGTTGAAGACGATGTGGTATCGCTTGCACTGCGAATGCATCGGCTGCGCGCCGGCCGCGCTGAGATCGATGATCGCGAGGCGGGTGTGCGCAAAGCCGACATCGCCCGCGTCCGATGTCCAGATGCCCCTGCTGTCCGGCCCCCTGTGAATAATGGCGTCGGCCATGCGTTCGAGATCGGAAGGGCGGATTTCGAGATTCCGTCCGGAATAACTGAGTATGCCTGCTATGCCGCACATGAACGGGCACATCATACGAGGGTGGGTTATGCCGCGCAAGGTGCGGGAAAACGCAGGGAAGGAAACATGCCTCTCTCAGTCCGAGGGCTGAACCTTCAAGTGGGTCCTGCCTCTGGCGAGCGACGCGAACATCCCTATGAAACAAAGGACGCAGAAGACAATCAGCGCGGTTTTCATACCGGCCAGGAATTGAGGATGGTTCGAGGGCTCGATCTGCGCGTTCCCGATATACACCGCCATTATGAGCGTGGCAATTCCCATGGACAGCGTCTGTCCGACCAGCCGCATCGTCGCGAGCGTCGCGGCGGCTACCCCGAAGAATGTCTTCTCAACCGAGCTCATCACAGCGTTCGTGTTCGGCGATGAAAACAAGGCGTAGCCGAAGCCGAGGATCACGAGGCACACTGCGATGAAAGCTGTCGACGTACCTGTGCCGACGAGCGAAAGGAGCGCAAGTCCCACTACCATGAGGGCCATGCCGGCGGAGGCGACTATCCGGGCCTCGAGCCGATCCGAGAGCCATCCCGCGGCCGGCGAGAATACCGTCATCACAACGGGCTGTGAGACCAGGATCAGACCCGCTGTCTCCGGGCTGAATCCCTTGACGTACTGCAGGTAAAGGCTCAGAAGGAAAGTGACCGCGAAGGTAGCGCTGTAGTTGATAAATGCAGCCATATTGGAGAATGCGAAAACAGTGTTGTTCCTGAAAAGATTCATATTCAGAACCGGGTGCTCGATCGCGGATTCCCAGTAGACAAACGCGGCGATTCCGATCAGGCCGGCAACCAGCAGCGATATGCCCCATATCTCGGGCAGCCTGGGGAAGCCAAGCATTATCGCCACAAGCGAAAGGCCATAGAGCACGGATCCGGTGAGGTCGAACTTGTCCCCCTTCGCTCCCTTCCACTCCCCCCGGAGCATGAGGAGAACCAGCACAATCACAATGATGCCCAGAGGCACGTTGGCGAGAAAGAGGCTTCTCCAGCCGAGATGTTCAGTGAGCAAGCCGCCGAGGTACGGTCCGAGCGACAGCCCGAGATACGTGGCGGCCGTGTTGATCCCCAGCGCCTTTCCACGCTCTCCCGGCGGAAAAATTGATGTGAGGATCGCGACCGCCGTGCCGAAAATCATCGCCCCCCCGATTCCCTGCACAACGCGAAGACCGATCAGCATCCCGGTGGAGTTCGACATTCCCAGCAGAAGAGAGGACACGGTGTAGACGGATATTCCATAAATGAAAATCTTCCTTCTCCCGTAGATGTCGGCGATCTTGCCGAACGGCACCAGGAACATCGCCGCGGCCAGCAGGTACGATGTCGCGACCCAGCTCATCATGACCGCGTTCATCGAGAACTCTTCAACGATCGAGGGAAGGGCGACATTGATCGAGGATCCCATGAACGGCGTGAGAAAGGACGCGACGCCCGCTACGACAAGCGCGGCGATCCTGTCCAGTGAATTGCTCTCGGGATCCGACATTGTCTCGCGCAATTATAGCTGAGAGGCGCGGGGAGAAAATCCTATCTGCTCGTACGCTGCGAAAGTCGCGAGCGTTGTCTCGAGCTGGCTTGCAAGCTCGATGGGCGGCGGGGCTTCGCCTCTCAGCCAGTTGGAAAATTCGACCAGCTCTTCCCAATGGCCCTTTTCCGGTCCTCGATACTCGATCACGTATGATTTGGGGCCCTCGACCACAAGGCGCTTGTAGTCTTCGATCGTGAACACCCAGCCGCCGCCGTACACCTCCACTCTCTCCTTCGGATGTCCCGGCGCACCCATCGCGGTGTACGTGACATGCGCGATCGATCCGTCCGCATAGGTCAGCGCAAGCTGCACATTGTCGTGCTGGAAATACCGGTGCGAGCCCTTTCCGGAGTCGCCGATCGACGTTGCCTCCAGGTAGGTGAGGGTTGAGCCGGTGAGGTAGGTGCAGACATCGATCATGTGGCAACCCTCGCCCACGATCCGTCCGCCGCCCGCCGGACCGTGTGTCCAGTGGTCCTCCGGAAGAAATCCCGCGTTCACCGTGTAGACAATCACGAGCGGATGATTCCTCTCGAGAGTGCTCTCGCGGATTTTTCTCGCCGCAGGGCTGAAGCGACGATTGAAGCCGACCAGGTAGGGAGTGCCTTTCTCCTTCAAAAGCTTAACCAGCGCAATGACCTCGTCGCGACTGACCCCCATGGGCTTCTCACAGAACACGGCCTTGCCGTTCTCGCACGCCAGGGCCGCGAGGGGAGCGTGCTGATCGTGACGGGTCGCGATCATCACGATGTCGATCTCCGGGTCCTCTATGGTCTCCTCGGCGTCCGATGAATGTTTGATGGCGTTGAACCGCGACGCACCCTGGAGTGCGGTGGGAGGATGGATGTCGCAGACCGTGTGAATCCGGAACCGATCCTCCATTCTGAGAAGGTTCGGCAGGTGCACGCTCGTTGCGAAATTCCCGGCTCCGATGATCCCGACGTTCAGGACGCCCTCCTTCTTTGGTGCGGGATCGGCTATGTTCGTGATCGTTCGTCTGAGAACGTCCTCGTCCGGCTTGTCCGGATAGGTCAGCAGCACGAGCAGCGGACGCCTTTCCTCGATTGTCAGCGCCTCGTACGCATCGGCGGCGCTCTCCAGCGGACATGTGGCCGTGATCAGCGGACCCATGTCCACTTTCCCTTCCGACAGAAGCGCGATGAACTCCAGCATGTTGCGGTTTTCGGTCCAGCGGACATATCCGAGCGGATAGTCGTGTCCGTCTTCCTCGTACTCCGGATCGTACCGTCCCGGCCCGTACGACGTTGACATGAGGACGTCCAGCTCCTTGGGATAGAGCTTGCTGCGATCGATGGAAAGGCCCACGTCGCCGACCACCACGACTCGACCCTTTTTTCTGCACATGTCGATGGCCTGGTTGATTGGGGCGTTTGCGCGGGTCGCGGCCGTGATGATTGCGAAATCGACGCCAAGTCCGCCGGAAAATTTCAGCGCCTCCATGATCGGGTCGGTCAGGCCCGCGTTGATGGCCATGTCGCAGCCGATCTCTTTTCCCTCCGAGACCCGCACGGGGTCGATATCGAATCCGATTATCCGAATTCCGGAAGCTTTCAGAAGCTGGATGGTTATCTGTCCCAGCAGGCCGAGGCCGATTACAGCCGCGCATTCGCCGAGGGCGGGATTCGCGCGCCTTAGACCCTGCATGGCAATCGCGCCAAGCGTCACGGCCGCCGCGTGCTCGAATGAAACGTTGTCCGGAATCGGGACGACAAGATTCCTCGGAACGCAGACCACCTCCGCGTGATTCGCGTACGCCGCTCCTGCCGCAGCCACTCTCTGACCCGGCTTGATGTCGTCCACCCCCCTGCCGACCTCGATAACCCTCCCGGCAAGCGAATATCCCGACGGAATCCCGGTCGCCTGCCGCCCGCGGACCGCCTCGACGGTACGCGCGAGGCCCTGCGTGACCAGCATGTCGAGTCCGCGCTTGATCAGGTCCGGCTTGCGACGAGCTTTCTCGAAGAGACTCTCGCTCGACGACTCCACCGTCGCCATCTCCGTCCCGGCCGAGATGCAGCTTGCCACCGTCCGGATCAGCACGAATCCCGGCACCACCGTCGGCGCACCGACTTCCTGAATCTCGACTTGTCCTTTCCTGATGAACAGTTGTCTCATGTCGCGCTGTCTCTCCCCAGGAGAACCGTCTCGTCCGCCTTGCCCGACCCGATGGTATGCACCTCGAACCCGGCATTCCTGAAACGCTCCGGGTCGAGAAAATTCCTTGTGTCCATGAGTATCCTGCTTCTCATGCGCTTACCCACCTCTTCAGGATCGAGGAACCGGAAGTCGGCGTGATCCGCCAGGACAACGAGCGCATCAGCTCCCGTCACCGCTTCCTCGAGGCCGACCAGCTCGTGACCCACGCCGCCCTTGACGTGAGGGTCGTACACCCTCAGATCGACCTTGTCCTTCAGCAGTGAGATGATCTCGAGTGCGGGCGACTCGCGGGTATCGTCGATGTTCCCCTTGTAGCTTACGCCGAAAAGCGCGACCCTCGGTTTCGAATCCGGGATTCTCCGCAGGATTCCTTCGAGCTTCTCCACGACATACTCGGGTTGGGAGTCGTTGATCCGCCGTGCCAGATGAATCATCTTCGCTTCGTCGGGGAATTTCTCGACAAGGAACCACGGATCGACGGAGATGCAGTGACCGCCCACTCCCGGGCCGGGGCGATGCAGGTTCACTCGAGGGTGTTTATTGGCGAGCTCGATGACCTCCCATGCCGACACCCCCAGCCTCTCGCAGATGTGTCCGAGCTCGTTCGCAAGCGCGATGTTCACGTCGCGATACGTGTTCTCCATGATCTTCGCAAGCTCGGCGGTCGTGCAGTCGGTGAGATAAATGGGACCTTCCACGATCCCGCGATACAGATCCTCGGTCACCCTGGCGGACTGAGGCGTGATGCCTCCAATTATCCTGGCGTTCTGTATCAACTCCTTGAGGATTCTTCCCGGAAGAACCCGTTCCGGGCAATGGGCCAGATGGACATCCTCGCCGATCTTCAAGCCGGTCCCGGCCAGCATAGGAACGAGGATGTCGCGGCACGTGCCGGGGGGGGAGGTCGATTCGAGGATCACGAGGTCGCCCTTTTTCAGAAGCGGCACAATGCTCGCCGCCGCGTCCTTGACGAAGTGAAGGTCGCAGGCTTTCTCGCTTGTGAGAGGCGTGGGAACGCAGATCATGTAGATGTCGCAGGGCTCCGGCGATCTGCTCGCGTGCAGGTTTCCCGACCGAACCGCAGCCTGCGCAAGAGTGTAGAGGCCCGGCTCCTCGATGTGGATCTCGCCCGCATTGATCGTCTCGACCACCCGCTCGCTGACATCGACTCCCAGCACCTTATGTCCGTGGGTCGCAAACAGGCTTGCCGTGGGGAGGCCGATATATCCAAGTCCCAGCACGCAGATTCTCTTCATGCGGATTTCACCTCTCGGTCACACCCGAATTATACCGACAGACACGCCGTTTGTCAGACATACAGGGCAGAAGGGTGCATCCGGCAATCGATTCAAGGGTGATGGAAAGCGGGTACGCCGCTTTTCCAAGCGGCATCTGAGACTAAAACAGCCTGACCGCGTTGACGAGCACGCTGAGGCCGTTCAAGACTGTGCTGATCGAGATTTCTGTCCCGAAATTCGGTATGAACAGAATGTCCCCGGGCTGCATTGCGACAGGGGAGGGGGCCGAACCGCTTACAAGGGTCTCGCCCAGGTCGACCGAATATAGAGTCGAGTCCTCGAGGGAGGCGGACAAGCCCTCCGGCGGCCGGACTATGACGGCAAACCTCAGGTGAGCCTGGGGCGTGGGCCCGGCGGCCATCGCAAGATAGTCAAACGCATTCAGGCCGGCCGTGTATGGGAAAGCCCCGGCTTCGTTCACTTCTCCAATCACATAGATGTTGGTCTCGTAGGGTACCGCGATCAGGCGGTCCTGGTTCTGCAGAGTAATTGTCGCGAGCTGTTCATCGCTGAGACGGTTCAGGTTGTAGTAAAGCTGAACCAGGTTGCCGTCCGCGTCGTGACGCTCCAGGATGATGTTCGCGTCGTCGCGTGTCAGACCCGGCTGACCCGCCAGCCTGATGAGGTCCGCCCATGTCTCGCCGGGAAGCACCTCGTACTGTCCCTGGCGTCGGAAACCTTCGATGCTGACGAGCACTCCCGGATCGGGTACGTAGATTACATCGCCGTATTCCAGGTAGAAATTTCTCTGCTCGATTTCGCCCTGCATGGTGAAATCGAGGGGATCGGTGATCGTTACGCGGGGGTCGATCTGGTCGGTCTGACCCGACTCCCAGAGCTCAATGGACCTGTCGATAAGCACGCTCGACGGCTCCCGGGGCTCGCCGATGAGATCCACCGGCTCCGGCAGAGCGGTGGATCGCTGTCCCCTGACATGGACGATCCTCCTGTGGTCCTCTTTCCCGGCCAGCCCGAAACGCTGCAGAAAATCAAAGAATGTCGTTGCCCCGCTTGCCGTATAGAATCCCGGCCGGGAAATGTCGCCGTAAACATAAAATTTCACGCGCGCGATCTGAACCACGCGGCATGTCACCCATGCCCTCACGTAGTACTGGTCGACGAGGTCCTGCAGAGCCTGACGTGCCTCGGTCACGGTCAGGTCCGCCACTTGCACGCGTCCGATAACCGGTATCGCGATGAAGCCCTCATCGTCGATCATCGGATCGAACCCGCGAATCGTGTCGGCGATGATCTCGACGTGGATCGTGTCGCCGGGATTCAGTCGATAGAACCCAACGAACAGGCTCGAATCCTCCGTGCCCTCGAACGTGATCGTTTCCGCGGGATTCGGCTGAGCACTCTCGATGGGGATCCCCGAATCTTCTTCTTGCGCGAGGAGGGCTCCCGGAAGGAGCGGACCTCCCATCAGGAATATCAGCATCGCTATGTACAGAGGGCGAGACATTTCGCAGGCTCCCGGATACAGGTTTGTCTAACAGACTCAGTCAATGAGCAAAGCGGCGAGGATGGGCACCTTGTCCGATTCAAGCGCCTCGCACGCGCTCAGAATATCCTTCTGAAGCTCATGATTTCTCCGCAAAACAAGCACCGCGCCGCCAGTCATCGTTGTCCAACCCCTGAGAGCGGGATCGGCAGCGTATCTGTCAAGGAAAAAGAGCGTGGCTCTGACCGTGCCCTGAAGCTCGGCGATCCTGTCGCGGACCCGGTTGTTGGTGACGCAGGCGCTGGACGGTTTCGCGCCCGGAGGCAGCACGAGAATCTGTCCGCCCTCGACCGGCTGCGGCTCAACCGCCCCGCCCAGAGCG
>CAYGZQ010000006.1:25054-107511 GCA_964354375.1 uncultured Planctomycetota bacterium | reverse complement strand
CGTCCCCCCCTTGGGGGGGACCACAGGGGGGCTAATCATGCTGGTAGCTGCTACCGGCGTTTCCCGGCGTTTCCGAACTGTCGCATAAATCGCGTGCGAACATGTTGACTCAGACCGGCTTCGAGTGCTAACATTCTCCCATCAACAAGGGGCACAGCGGGCTTTAAGTAATTGTCGAAGCCCGGCATTTACACCGGATATCTCCAGAAATAGATTTCCCCTGCGGGCGAGATCTAAATCGGCGTTTCCGGGAGAAGTAAGCGACCGCAGTTGTCCTGTCTGTGAAAGGAGGTCTGTTGGTATGCCGAACGGCAAAGTCAAATGGTTCAACAAGGACAAGGGCTACGGCTTCATAGAGCGTGAGGGCGACAGTGATGTCTTCGTCCACTACAGCGCTATCGAAGGCGACGGCTTCAAGACCCTTGAGGAGAACGAACGTGTCGAATTCGACATGATCGAGACGGCCAAGGGTATGCAGGCCGTCAAGGTTCGTCGCCTCGCTCCACCTCCATCCTATTAAGTAGACCTCCTTTGTGAACTGTGAAATCAAAGGGACCCCGTTCAGGGGTCCCTCGTGTTTTCAGCGACCATCCAGCGCTATTCAAGCTTCTCCCTGGCCTTGTCGAGCATCTCCTGAGCCCGATCGAACTCCGGATATATCTCCAGCGCCTTCTGAAAATCCTCAATAGCTTTCTCGTATTCGCCTTTCGTGAAGTAAGTCATCCCCCGGTTAAAGTACGCGAAGATATGGTCCGGAACGAGTTCGATGACCTTGCCGAAATCGCTTATGGCCTTGTCGTAAGCACCCTGGTAGAAAAAGGCCTGTCCACGGTCGCTGTATGCATCGGCATAATTCGGTTCGAGCTCGATAGCCTTGTCGAAATCGGTTATGGCTTTGTCGAGTTCGCCCTTGGACGCATAGCACAGCCCCCGGTTGTAGTACCCGGTGGCGTAGTTCGGGTCGATCTCTATCGCCTTGCAGTAATCGCCTATTGCTTCGTTGTACTTGCCGCAACGGTAATAGGCGAGCCCCCGGTTGTTGTAGGCTGAGGTCAAGTCCGGATCGAGCTCTACCGCCCTGCTGCAATCCCTGGCGGCCGCGCCGTAATCGCCCTTTTCGCAGTAAGCGAGCCCCCGATTGTCGTAGGCCGCGGCGCTGTTCGGATCGAGCTCGATTGCTTTGCTGAAATCGCTTATCGCTTCGTCGTATTTGCCCTGATAGCCATAGGCAAGCCCTCGCGAGCTGTAGAGCGCGGCTGAGTCCCCACCAAGCTCGATTGCTTTGCCGTAATCGCTTATGGCTTCGTCGTACCTGCCCCGAGAATAATACGTGAGTGCTCGAATTATGTACGCGTCGGTGTAGTTCGGATTGAGCTCGATCGCCCTGCTGAAGTCGCTTAGCGCTTCGTCCCACCGCCCCTGCTTCCCGTACACCGTCCCGCGGTTGACATAGGCCTTGGCATAGCCGGGTTCGATTTCGATAGCCCTGTTGTAATCGCCTATGGCCGCGTCGTCCTCGCCTCTACCCTCGTAGGCGATCCCACGGTTGTTGTATGCCTCGATACACAGCGGATCGAGTTCGATCGCCTTGCTGCAGTCCTCTATCGCTCGATCGTAGTCGCCTTGCTCGTAAAACACGTTACCCCGGTTGCTGTACGCCGGGGCAAAGTCCGGATCGAGCTCGATCAGCTTCTCAAAATCGCTTATGGCTTCAGCGTACTTGTCCAAAGCCAGGTAGGTGGCTCCCCTGTTGAGATAGGCTCCGGCGTAGCTCGGATCCACCTCAATAGACCTGCTGTAATCGCTTATGGCTTCGTCGTACTTGCCCTGCCGCAAGTAGGCGTCCCCACGGCTTGCCCATGTGTCGGCGTAACCAGGGTTGATCTGCAGAGCCCTGCTGTAGTCCTCCACGGCCAGGGCATACTCGTCCAGTCCGGCATAGGCGACACCCCGGTTGTGGTAGGCGTCCGCGCACTGCCCATCGAGCTCGATGGCTTTGTTGCAGTCCTCGAGAGCCCGTTCGTATTCGTCCAGATTCAGGTAGGCGTTCCCTCGGTTGACGTAAGCTAAGGCGATGTCCGGATCGAGCTCGATGGCCCTGCTGCAGTCGCTTATGGCTTCGTCCCACTTGTCCAGGAGAGAGTAGGCTGCTCCCCTGTTGATGTAGGCGTCGGCGTTGTTCGGATCGAGCTCGATTGCATTGTTGCACATCTCTATGGCCAGCTCGTATTGCCCCGACATAAGATAACTGCCGGACATGGCCGTGTAGTATGCCGAGTCGTGATCCGCCTCCCCCTGGGCCTGTGCGGAAGCCGGCCAGGCGACCGCTATTGCGATCAGGGCAAGAGTCAGACCTGCAGCCCTGAACAGTTTGATCAGAGATCGTCCTGAGTCCATGGGTTCCTCCTCTCCGGAGTCCAAGCGAACTCCGGATTCCAGCGCATATTATGGCTTCTTTTCCCCAGCTGGAACACTGACCAGTCGCCGCCGGGAATCACCTTCGCGGACGGATCAGCCACATGCCGGCGATGATCGCGACGCCCACAATTGCCGCGGTCAGCGGTGTGAAAATCGTTGTGACGTTCCCCTTTACCTCTCCCGCGGACAGGATGAATGTGACCGAGTCCACTATCCGGACTTCCTCGGCCCTTACGATAAACGCTGCAGATTCGTTCATCTCCGCATCGTCCGCAAGCACGCTGAACGCAGCCGACTGGTGCATCTTCACGAATTCGCCCTCGACTATCTGCGTGCATTCCTGGGCCATCGCCACGGGATCGGCCGACGGGATGTCGGCCGGGACCGATTTGGTTGGCTCCACCGGCGGAGCCCATTTCTCCTCGGATTCGTTTGGACTTCCCGTCATCGCTCATCAACTCCAATCCGCCTGATGGGGAATTGAATTTTACACGGCGCGGGTCGCAATCGCAACCGCGTCGCTAGCCTCGACCTCTGCGGAAAAAGAGCGAGAACAGGATGATAGCCCCGCCGAAAGCGGCTCCGAAGGCCGCTGCGGTCAGAGGCGTGAAAACCGGCCTGCATTCTCCGCCCAGCTTCTGCGTCAGGGCAAGGAAAATCGTTGAGTTGTTGGCATCCACCATCTCGGCCTGGACCACCAGCGCAGCCGAGCTCTCCATCTGCACCCAGTCCGCGGATGCACTCAATGCTGCGGAGTCTTTCAGCATCACCAGGTCGCCCGCGACCGTCCTCACCGCCGCGTCCTTGACAAGCACCGTCAGATCGCCCGGAGATTCGCTCTCCTCTTCCATGATTTCGTTCTCATTGTTCATCTTGCTCATCCTTCCTTACGGGGGAATTGACCGAACATGATAGTACTTTGCCCCAGCCCAGATGGCAACTGGTGACCTGCAATCCAGGCTCTTCGTCGCAACTGTAGCACGCGCATCCTGCGCGTGGTTCTTTCTTGATCGGAAACCGGAGAAGAACCATGCGCCGGAGGCGCATGCTACCCCAGCGAAGATGGCAACTGGTGACCTGAAACCCAAGACCTCACCCCCCCTTCCCCCCCTCTCCATCCGCCGCGGCGGATGGAGAGGGGGGGAAGGGGGGGTGAGGTGGAGAGGGGCGCAGGGGTGAGGTTCACCTTTCGTGATTTATGATGTAAACTGTACATCGAGTGCCTTTGTCGGGGATTTCGGCGCTGAGAAAGGCATCGGAGGTCGCGGAATGGTCCTTCTGAAAACCAGGGTTCGGTTGACGCCGTTCATCGTACTTGCGTTGCTGATGATCAATGCGTGCGCGGGACCGCACGATGCGGTCGTTCCAGCGTCTCCTCCGGCGACGGATGTCGCGAGCCGCCATATCGACTCATCGGGCGGTCACCAATTGTGGGGATTCTGGCTGGGTTTCATCCCCGCAACCCACGATTCCCTCGAGCTTGTCCCCATGAGAGGCGCGGAAATCCACCTGAACGCCAGACGGTTCCTCGAGGTCAACCCCTGCAAGGACTGTGTGACGCTGCAAGGTCTGGAGGTCGACCAGGTGAACCAGACGCTCAAGGTGGAGATTGTCCTGAAGCATCCTTTCCCGGGATTGGAAAGGTTCACAGGATTCGACGTCCGAGCGATCGTGATAAGCGATGGAAGCCTCTACTTCCCCAGTCTCGACGCCCGTGTCCCTGTGCCGCCCGGCTTGACCGATCCGGCGACGGGCGATTTCACCCTGGCCGTCCCGGACGGCTATACGCGCCTCTGGAACACGCTCGAATTTCCCCCCGGAAGCGGCCCATTCAAAATACTGGAGTATTCCCAGGGAAACCTGGCGTCCCCGGGCGATTTCACCTCAACGGTGAATCCCTATATCGAATATTCCGAGTATCCCAGACGTCACTTCCCGGCGGGAGGGTCGATTTCTCAGGTCCTTCATTTCAAGCTCATTCCCGGACCGATAAGGTTCGGATACGCGATAGACGCGAGCTGGGAGCCGCCACTCGTTGATCCACCGCTCGATATCCTGACCGATTTTCCCGTCAGCGCCAACGCTCTCGAGCCGATCTCTATCGGCTGGAGTTTAATGGGCACGCTCACCGAGACTGTGGGCAGTGCCGACACCGGAAAGGCTGGCCTGATCGACATGCAGGCCTGTACCGATATCGAGTCGGCTCTACTCGAATGTCCCGATCTCTGGAACGGGACCGTGAGCGCAAGCAAGATTGACTGCGAAAGCATCGGGACCGACGGATACTACTTGTCAGTCGAGTTCCCTCTCACGAACGAGCTCGGCACCGCTCATGGCTCTTATCCGGCTCTCCTCAGGGTTGTTGACACCGCCTATGACTACTGGCTCGGCGACATCAATCACATGTACCAGCTTGTTTGGATACCCGTCGCGGACACCCAGGAGCCCCAGCTTGTCGGCGAGATGGTTTTCACCGCGCCCGGACCACCGGACCCGGATGGCTTTCCCGGCGCCTTGAATGTCTTCCTCCTGGACCTTGACACAATGCAGGAAACGCAGCTTACACCGTTCGTCGGTGTCGGCGCGATCTTCATGGAGCCCCGGATAAATCCTGCGGGCACGCACATGCTTCTGACTTTCTGCCCCACGCCGTACGCCAGCAAGGTCGATGTCTATGAGATCGGAGGCGGGTCGTGGACCGCCTCGCCGGCAGGTGTGTACGACGGCACGGCGGATTTCCATCCCGACGGGGAGCATCTGCTCGTGGCCTCCGGTGCTCAGTGGGGCCAGACCTTCGATCTGTACTCGATGAAATATGACGGCTCCGACCGAACCTTCATCGCCACTGCTCCCGACACCGTCAGCAATCCCCGATGGAGTCCCGACGGCAAGCGAATAGCCATGACCCTCGGAAAGTGGATCGTCGACCCCCCGCAGACATCGCTCTGGATTTACAATGTCGATTCCGGCGAGTTCACCAAGATCCTGGATGCTCCCGGCGTCGACGAGAACCCCAGCTGGAGCCCAGTGAAAATCGACGGCTCCTACCTGATAGTGTACGCGTCCAGCAGGGACCATAATCCCGAGTACGAAACCGACATCTATGTCGCGAATCCCGATACCGAGGAGATTCTCTACCGCCTGGACACCGGCGTGTCGGAATCGCATCCCTCGTTCTCTCCTGATGGTCTCTCCTTTGTCTACAGCGCCGATTCCGCGGGAGACACGGAGCTGTTTGTGTTCTCCTGGAAGACTGAAGACTCGGTTCAACTTACCGATGATGACACGTGGGACGGATCGCCGTCGTGGGGGTGGAACTGGTGAAGGGACTTTCCGATGGAGTGTCCCGGACACTTGATTACGATTAAGGGATTCTGTGTCCGGGGTCTTGACAAATCAGAGATTACTGATACATTGAGTATAGGAAACAGCCCGAGAACAGGGTCAGCGGATTGGTTATAGCCTGACAGGCTCAGGACGGTGGGGCGTGAGAATCGCCACCTTGTGGGGGATTAGGATGAAGGAGTATCCGACTTTCGATGAGTTCATGAAAAAGAAGCAGACCACCGCGGATGGTCTCGATGCCGGCGAGCTTGAGGAGTTCACATTGGAGATGTGTCCGACACCGGGATGCAAGTGCGGAAGACTGACCCCCCGGTATGAGGATGGGCTCATTGTCGGTTTCTCATGTCAGTTGGGCTGCGAGTTCTCCGCCAAGCGCAACGTGTTTACAGGCGATGTCGTCTACTACAAGCTCGAGAAATTCCTCGAACCGCGCTTTGAGGACCCCGAGAGCGTGCGTGACATGAAGTTCAACCCGGTGGGGGAAATCTACACGGATTGGTACTGAAAAAGGGCTGTCAGCAGGGCTGAAACTCAACAACCGGGTATCCCGGAACGCTTCCAGCAGGCAACAAGTGGTAACAGGCCGTCACCGGCAAATCGACCGGTGTCGGTTGAATCGAGTGGGCATGGCAGCCCCCGGTGAACTGGTACCCAAGAATACGCCGCCAAGTGGATGTTTCTGAATCTGTGTCGACAGTGTAAGTTTAGTTTAGAACTGACGAAGAGGAAACGAGAGGTAACCCGGAGTGTTTTTCGGAAGGGAGGCAATCGAGATGGAGAAGCCGAATTCAAAGGAATCAGTACAGAATCTGAAGGCCGACATTACACGAAAGGAAGAGAAGTCCGAGCTCAGGGAGCTTTTCCTTATCGACCACTGCCCGACCCCCGGCTGCAAGTGCGGGCAGGTCCGTGTGGAAAGCAAGGACGGCAAGATCGTCGGTTTCTCATGCAGCTACGGATGCCACTACAAGGCAAAGAGGAATGAATTCACCGGCAAGATCGACTATTTCGAGCTCGGCACTTTCGACTACTACCACGTCGACACCGTGGAGCGCGGGTACAGGGTCACCCGCAGCGGTCACCCGTACACCGCGTCGAACTAGCCCTTTTCGGTCATCATTATGACAACAACAAGCTCACCTGAGATGGTGGGCTTTTTCATCGATTGCTCCGAGGGCTGACGCCGTCGGGTACGCGCTCCCTCACGGTCGCGCTTCGGATCGCCGAGGGCTGACGCCGTCGGGTACGCGCTCCCTCACGGTCGCGCTTCGGACATGGACCCCCCGATCCGAAACCCGCGCGTAAGCAAGGGTGTAACCGAGGGCGTCAGCCATCGTGCATTCTGACATAGAAACTATATGAACAATGGCGCGAGTACCAGAGTCACCGTGCTGAGCAACTTGATCAGCACGTGCAGACTCGGACCCGCGGTGTCCTTGAACGGATCCCCGACGGTGTCTCCCACTACCGCGGCAGCGTGAGTGGGGTTCTTGATCTCGTTGCCCTGTGCGTCCTTCAGATACTTGCCGCCGTACGCGCCCGCCTCGATGTACTTCTTCGCGTTGTCCCATGCCCCGCCGCCGTTGTTCAGGAAGGTCGCCATGAGGATTCCCGTGATGGTCCCGACCATTAGCAGCGCCGCGACCGATTCCGCGGCGATCAGGGGATCGCCCTTGAGTACGATGAAAATGCGGAAGACAAGTCCGACAGTGATGGGCATAAGGACCGCAAGAAGCCCCGGCGCGATCATCGCCTTGAGAGCATTCCGGGTCACCAGATCCACGCAGGTGCCGTAATCCGGCTTGAAATCGTCGGTGAACTGGATGATGTCGTTTACACGCGGGAGCTTCGCGAACTGCCGCCGCACTTCCTCGATAACCGATTTGGCGGTCCTGCCGACCGCACGGATTGCCAGTGACGAGAAAAGGAACACAAGCATTGCGCCAAGCAATCCTCCGACGAAAACCTCCGGCTTGCTCAGATCGACAACGGGCCAGGCCAGGTGCTGCTGCTGGATCTGGCCTTTCGCGTAATTTCCGACTTCCTCCATGTAGGCGGAGAACAGAAGGAAAGCCGCAAGCGCCGCGGACCCGATCGCGTATCCCTTCGTCAGGGCCTTGGTCGTGTTGCCCACCGCGTCGAGCCGGTCCGTCTTCTTGCGGATTTCCATGGGCTGCTTGCTCATCTCGATTATGCCGCCTGCGTTGTCGGCGATCGGTCCGAACGTGTCCATGGCCAGGATGTAGGCCGCCGTCGCCAGCATTCCCATCGTCGCGACCCCGGTCCCGAACAGCCCGGCGTTCACACCTTTCTCAATCGCTTCAGCCGGGAACGCGGAGCGCCCGAGATAATAGCTCGTGAGGATGGCGACACCCATCACCACCGTCGGGATGGCCGTGCACTCGAATCCCACCGCGATACCCGAAATTATGTTCGTCGCAGGACCAGTCGTGGATGATTCCGCGATCTCTTTCACCGGTCGGTACTTGTGCTCCGTGTAATACTGCGTGATCCAGACAAAGGCGACGCTGGTCAGCACTCCGATGATCCCGCAGAGGAAGAAATGCCACCACGCCTGTGGGTAGTCTTTTACGCTCAGGAGCCAGTATGTGATTACGCCGAACGCGACCATCGCAAGGACAACCGCGACTGCGTAGCCCTTATTGAGGGCCGCCATGGGATCACCGTCTTCCGGCGTGCTCACTACTACGACTCCGATGATCGCGGCGATGATTCCGAACGCTCGGGCGATGAGAGGGAACATCATCACGCCGATCATCCCGGCCGCGAACGCGTAGCCCTGCTCGTGCGCCGAAACCGCCAGCGATGCGCCGAGGATCATGGCGCCTATGTTCTCCGCCGCCGTCGATTCGAACAGGTCGGCGCCGCGGCCCGCGCAGTCGCCGACATTGTCCCCAACCAGGTCCGCTATTACCGCGGGGTTCCTCGGGTCATCCTCAGGAATTCCCGCCTCAACTTTGCCCACCAGGTCCGCGCCCACATCGGCAGCCTTCGTGTAGATTCCACCGCCGAGCTGCGCGAAAAGCGCGACGAAGCTTGCGCCGAATCCGTAACCGACAATCAGGAACGGTATGTGCTGCGCCTTCGTGATCCCGGACAGCTCGACCAGCGTGTAGAGGAGTCCCACTCCGAGGAGGCTTACCGCCACCACGAATATCCCCGAGACCGCCCCGCCCCTCAGCGCGATCTGCAACGCCCTGTTGAGGCTTGTCAGGGCCGCCGTGGCCACCCGGATGTTCGCCCGGATACTCACGTACATGCCGATGTATCCTGCGAACACCGAGCACAGCGCCCCGAAGATAAATGACCCCGCGATCGCGGCCCCCAGCATGATCGGGTCCTTAACCGGGTCGAAATCAGGCCTCGGCGTCCGGACAAACGCGTACATCACGAACAGCACCGCGGTCAAAACCGCGGCCAGCCATATGATCGTCGCGTTCTGCCTCTTCAGAAAAGCCTCCGCCCCTTCCCGGATCGCATCCGAGATCTTCTTCATGCTTTCCTGGCCCATCTCCTGCTTCATGACCCAGCCCTTGAGCATCCAGGCTATTGCCAGTCCAAGGACCGAGCAGCCCAGGATGATCCACATGTAGGTCCAGTTCATAGGCTCTGAGATGACTTCTGTTGGTGGCATCGGTACTCCCCTCGAGATCGTGATTCGTAAAAGGTGCAGCTTTGAGGAATGCAAACACCAATTGCCGGGGAAAAACTGCCCCGGATCATGCACAACGCGCAATGGATACACAAATGGGGTCCAAAAATCAAGCACGCGACCATCGGGGTGCATCCGGCATTTGACTCTCCACCTCACCCCCCGTTCCCCCCCTCACCCCCTAGCCCCCCTCTCCATCCGCCACGGCGGATGGAGAGGGGGGAAGGGGGGTGAGGTCTGGATTGTGGAGAGGGGGGCCAGGGGGTGAGGTCTGACGCGAGCCTTTCAAAGCCCCTGTGTATCGTAAGAAAAGGATGTGATACCCTAGTGCCAATCGCCAGGCTTTTCCACGGAGAAAATCCTATGATGCATAGAGCGTTGATATTCGCCTCCGGTCTGATCCTGCTTCTGTCCGCGACAGGTTGCCCCCCAAGGGAAGAGATCAAGCCCGACTTCCGCAGCCAGGTCCAGGCGATCTACCAGGACCTCCTCAAGAAGTACGGACCATACGATCCCGCCAATCCCGATGCATCGACCTGGACCTATTCGTATCATCCCATGATTCACGCGGCATGGGTCTGGCAGGGAAAACAGAACGTGGATCGCGACTTCGAAAAGCGTCTCAAGGAAGGAGCGGAACAATTTGCCGTCCTCAAGGCGTTCGCCGCCGAGCAGGCGACCTCGGGCGTCACTCAACCCGACCGCGATCAGTTCCTCGCATTGATATCCGACACCCCCGTGCGGGACGCAGCCGCGGTGCTCGTTGTTGACGGCATCAGTCCCCTGAACGCGTACGTCAGGGCGTTCATGTCGGATGTCCTGGGGAAATGGCCCGAAGCTCCGGGGATGATCCTGATTCTCCTGGGAAAGGCCTACACCGATCGACCCGAAATATGCGAGTTCCCCGTGGGAAGCGCTCCTGTGGACGAGGACACCGAATGGCGCGACTGGCTTCATATGGCCGTCGCCGCCTCGGGCAAGCCGGGCGTTCAGGAGGTCATCGACTGGGACGACCGGATAGAGGACCTGCAGGACCTCGTTCCCGACCAGTCTTTCTGGGACGGAAGGCTCACCCATGCGTACACTCTCAGAAGCATCCAGCTCGGACGGGCAGAGGCGTACGACCCGATCATGGAGACGCTCTCCGGGTACCGCGCGGGAGGAGAGGTGTCCGGGCTTCATTCATGGATGTACTGGGACATCGCCTGGAGGGCTTTCGCCGGGGGAGGGATGTTCCCATATAAAGCAGACCAGATGGATGGGATAGACAAGCTCATAATGACCGGCTTCACCCAGGGTCCGATGGGAGAGGGCGAGGAGGCCTGGGTGATCGCCGACGCTCTCGGACGCGCTCCGTCCGAGCGGTTCGCCGTCCAGTTGGCCGAAGCTCTCGCGGGCGACATGACCTGCGAGCGCAAGCAGCTTGGCTACACCGCACTTGCAGCAATGCTCAATACCCCACTGTCGACATGGCTTAACGACAAAGAGTCCGCGGCAAGGGTCAGGGCTGCTGCGGTCGGCGCGATCGGCTCGGGCAAAATCGAGTGCGCGACCCTCGACCTTCTGGCCCTCTATCGCGCGACTCTCAATGTGTTCGTCTTTTCGGCGGGAGACAAACTCGAGCCTGAGCTTGCCGACGAGGAAATGGTCGTGATAAACGGCGCATTCATGACCCTTGCGCCCCGGTTGAAGACCGCGGACGAGCGTGCGAGCGCACTCGACCTGCTCTTGTGGGGTGTGATGCAGCCCGATTTCATGGTCGTGCACGCGGAGTTCAGACGCTATTACCAGACCCTCGTCGACCTTCACGATGACTGGGAGACGACTACCACCTTCGAGAATTCCATAGTTACGGAAGAGGATTTTATAAGGCTGCTTCGCCTGTTCAGAAACGAGCTCGGCGATCCCCAGCAATTGCAGAAATGGTTCGGACCCCTGGATGAACAGGGCAACGGATAGCGGACGCCCGCACGCCTAATGCACCGTCTCGCCCGGATCCACCGGTTTTTCCGGCACAAGCAGCGTGATGTCCCCGTCGTCGCCGGTAGCAAGAAGCATTCCGCGCGATTCCTCGCCCTTCAGCTTCACCGGTTTCAGATTCACGACCACCACGATCAGTTTGCCGACCAGTTCCTGGGGTTTGTAGACCTTCGCGATCCCGGCGACTATCTGCCTCTGCTCGCTCCCGAGATCGATCTGCATTTTCAGAAGCTTGTCCGTCCCCTTGACCGGTTCGCAGGACAGCACTTTCGCAACCCTCAGGTCGAGCTTAAGAAACTCCTCGAAAGTGATCTCGCCCTTGAGCTGGGGAATCTCGGGGACCTTCGCTGATGGCTTGGATGTCTCCCGCGGAGCTGCGACAGGTTTTTGCCCCAGCTCCTCCCGTTCGATATCGCGTTTTGCTGACAATTTCGCGACCTCCTCAAGGAATCGTGCAATGTCGATCCTGGGGAAAATCGGCTCGCCGTGGTTGATGCACGTGCCGGGATCGATTGTGCCCCATCCGCCGCCGTCTTGATACCGATGCCTGGCTACCTCACCGGGAAGCCCGAGCTGATCCCAGATCTTCCGCGTCAGCTCAGGGAGAAACGGATGCAGAAGTATGGCGAGATTGTGAAGCACCTGCGCCTGGTCGTACAGGAAAGAATTGAGCGCGTCGATATTGCCTGCCTTCCTCAGCTCCCAGGGTCGGGTCTCTTCGATGGTTCGATTCGCCAGGCGTACGAGGTCCCATATCGCGTCGAGCGCGCGATGCGGCGCGAATTCCTTCAACGCCTGCACCGCCCCGTCGTGCGCGTTCTTCGCCGTCTCCACCAGCTCCGAGTTGTGAGGCCCTTCCGGCGGAATCAACCCCCCGCAGTCCTTGTCGATCATCGCCAGCGTCCGATTCACGAGATTCCCCAGGTCGTTCGCAAGGTCCGCGTTCGTGCGCTCCGCGATGGATTCATGACTGATGCTGCCGTCCTCCCCGAACGAGACCTCTCTCAGCAGATAAAACCTCAGTGCGTCGCTGCCGAGCAATTCAAGATATGGGTACGGATCGAGGATGTTTCCGACCGATTTGCTCATCTTCCTGCCGCGCTCGAGAAGATAGCCGTGCGAGAACGTGCCGGAAGTGACGAGCGCGCTCGGATCTCCGCCGGGAACCAGGTCGGCTGCAAGCAGCATCGCCGGCCAGATCACCGTATGAAACCACAATATGTCCTTCGCGGTGACGTGAACGCAGTGCGGCCAGAAAGTCCCGAATTTCGTCGGCTGGATCTCGTATGAAGCGTTCTTCTCCTTCTCGTCGACCTCATCAAGGTATGCCCCCAGACCCGCGGCTGTGGCGTATCCCAGCAGCGCGTCGAACCAGACGTAGCAGACATGTCCCGCCGCGATCTCATCGAGCGGGATGCCCCAGTCGAGCCTCGTCCGGCTCACAGCAAGGTCTTCCACTCCTGACTTGAGCTTGGAGAGGATCTCGTTGCGACGGCTGTCAGGTCGGACCCTCTGGGGCTCCTTCTCGATCATCGCGAGAACAACGGGAGCCCATTTGCTGAGCCTGAAGAAAAGACAGGGCTCCTTCATCGTGACCGGCTCCTGGTCGTGCTCAGGGCACTTGCCCCCGACCAGATCCCTGTCCGTGAGGTATTTCTCGCAGCCTACGCAATACAGCCCTTCGTACTCCCCGAGATAGATATCGCCCCGGTCGTAGATGCGCTTGAAGAATCGCTGCACGTCGCGGTAATGATCGTCCGGCTGATGCTGCGACGTGCGGACGAAGTAGTCGTACTCGATGCCGCAGCGCTTCCAGAGGGCCTTGCCGGCGTCGACGACGCGATCGGTCCACTCGAGCGGCGTCAGGCCGTGCGATTCGGCGGCCAGCTTGATCTTCTCCCCGTGCTCGTCCGAGCCCGTGATGAAATAGGTCCTGTCTCCCAGCATCTTGTGAAAGCGGGTGAGCGTGTCGCACACATAGGTGGAGTACGCGTGTCCCAGATGAAACGGCGCGTTGGCGTAGTAGAGTGGAGTGGTGGTCGCAAATATCCCTTGTTCGTCTGTCATTGCAGACACCTCCCGCTTCCCGGGATTCAAAGGTCATCAAAAAAAAACGAAAGCCCCGACATTCGGGGCGCGCACGCACAGCACGGTATGCCCCGTTATCAGCCGGGATGGAGCATTTCCATAGCCATATTGTGCGTGTACGCGAGCATTTTCCTGTCTGTTCGCCGCCATCAATATTTTCGGGGCACTTGTGGTTTTTATACACCAGAAAAACCGGAAAGGCAAGAGTGCCGGGTCCGCCGGCTTTCCAGCCGGCTCTTTTCTTTATGATGCCGCTTGGAAAAGCGGCGCACCCGGAGGAGCAGCTCGATTCCTACGCATCCACGTATTCGTGATTGCACGCTTCCTCGGCGATCATCCCCACCGCCTCGATCAGCAGATCCACGTCCTCTTCCTTCGTGAAATAACCCATGCTCGCCCTCACCATCCCGTCCGGCATCGTCCCCGTAAACTCGTTCGCCCAGTGACACGAGCACACCCCGGTCCGCACCATTATGTCGAATTTCTGATCGAGTCGGTCGCCGACCTCCGCGGGATGCAGCTTGCCTACGTTGAAACCGATCACCCCGACGCGCTTACGTGCGTCGCCCGATCCGTACACTCTCACCGCAGGGGTGTCTCTGAAGGCGCCGAGCACTCGCCTCGTCAGCTCCTGCTGCTCGTGACGGATATTGGCGATCCCCTTTTCGCGCAATGCTTTGCAGCTTGCGCCCAAGCCCGCTATGCCGGGCGCGTTCGGTGTACCGGGCTCGAATCGATGCGGCATCGTGCTCGGCATGTCGTCGCAGTCGTCGAAATAACCTGTCGATCCGACTACGACCGGCTTCAGTCGATCGGGGTCCGCTACATAGAATCCACCCACCCCCATCGGGCCCAATAAGTGTTTATGGCCGGAAAACGCGAGGTAATCGACGCCCCACTTGTCCGCTTCTATCGGAAGAACGCCCGCGGTCTGGGCCGTGTCCAGAAGCACCGCGCAATTGTCCTCATGAGCAGCCTTGACCAGCTCCCTGACCGGCTGGATGGCCCCGGTCACGTTGGACGCATGCGTGAAAACGAGGAGGTTCGCCGGTTTCTTCTCACATGCCTCGTGGATGTCGTTTGCCGAGATGATGCCCGTCTTCGGATGACCGATTCGCTCCACGCTTATCCCGTGCATCTTCTTGAGCGCAGCGAGTGGTCGCGTCACCGATGCGTGTTCAAAATTGCTGGCAAGAATCCTGAAACCCTTTTCCACATGGCCCCACAGGATTCGATTCAGGGCCTCCGTCGCGTTGAGCGTGAACGCGATGTGATCCGATCTTTCGACTCCAAGAATCCAGGCCACGTCCTGACGCGCGTGCTCGATAATGTCGTCACCCACACGCGCGCGCCTGTGAAGAGAGTAGGCCGGGTTCGACCCGATCTCCGTGATGAAATGCTCCATTGCTCGGATGCAGGCTGCAGGCTTCGGCCAGCTTGTCGCAGCATAGTCGAGGTAGATCAATTGTCAGCCCCCAGAAAGACCTTTTCGCCGCTTTTCAGAATTGTGTGCCGCTAAAAGCACACGCTTGCTATATACTTTGAGAACGTTGAAAATGCAATGGGCGGGCGAGTTAAAAAGGGGCTGTTGAGTGAATCTCGAATGGTGAGTACCCGCATGTGGGGCAGGCTTTCCAGCCTGCTATTCGTGCGGTCCCGAGAGGTGGCAGGCTGGAAAGCCCGCCCCACAAAGGGGATTGTTCAACAGACCTTAAAAGCGCATTGCCGCGATCGGACCGCGTGTGATACGATCCGGCAAGCCTTTCATGGCGGGGGATTCGAGCAGGCCACATGGCTATTGACCCGGAAAAGCCGCAAGCAGCGCCCAGGGTGCGATTCGCCCCGTCTCCGACCGGCGAGCTCCACATCGGCAGCGCACGTACCGCTCTCTTCAACTACCTGTTCGCCAGAAGATACGGCGGCAGGTTCATCCTGAGAATCGAAGACACCGACCAGGTCCGGAGCACCGAGGAAAGCCTTCGCCACCTCGTGGAGGGCCTCAACTGGCTGGGGATCCACTGGGACGAGGGTCCGGACGAGGAGCATCCCACCGACCTCTCTCGCGAGAGAGGCGATCACGGCCCTTATCTCCAGAGCGCACGTCGCGACCTCCACCGCAACGCTGCCACAAAACTGCTGGAGGCCGGAATGGCATATCACTGCGTGTGCCCTCCGCGCGACGAAGTGGGAACCGGCAAGTGCCATTGCGCCGCCAGACAGTCGGAGCTGAAAGACGTTCCGCCCGAGGGGAAGAGCCTGAAATTCCGCATCTCGCCGGGCCCCCCTGTCATTGTGCGCGACCTGATTCGGGGAGAGGTCATGTTCCGGCGCGACGATCTGCAGGATTTCATAATCGTCCGCGCAGACGGCTATCCCACCTACAACTTCGTCGTGGTGGTCGATGACTCCACCATGGAGATCACGCATGTGATCCGCGGCGACGATCATCTATCGAACACGCCCAAACAGATTCTCATCTACGAGGCGCTGGGATTGAAGGCGCCGCACTTCGCGCACATACCGCTCATCCACGGCTCCGACGGAACCCGGATGAGCAAACGTCACGGCGCAGTCAGCGTGAAGGCTTACCAGGAGGAAGGCTTCCTGCCCGACGCATTCGTCAATTACCTCGCCAGGCTCGGCTGGAACGATGCCACCGACAGAGAGATATACTCCCTCAAGGAGCTCGAGGAGTTGTTCAGCCTCGAGCAGGTCTCCAGCTCCCCCGCGAGCTTCGACAGGGACAAGCTTCTCTGGTTCAACGGGAAATACATACGCGCGAAAACCGATGAGGACCTGTATGACGTCTGCCTTCCCTTCCTCAGCGAGTTCGTCGACCCTTCCGACATCAACCCAAGCACCCGGGAATGGCTGAAGGGTCTGATCGGCCTGTACCGCGAAAGGATTACCGTCCTGAGCGAAATCCCCCAGATGATCCAGTTCTACTTCGTCGATC
This sequence comes from uncultured Planctomycetota bacterium, assembly GCA_964354375.1. Taxonomy (GTDB): domain Bacteria; phylum JAJVIF01; class JAJVIF01; order JAPKYR01; family JAPKYR01; genus CAYGZQ01. The sequence continues at coordinate 91,051 of CAYGZQ010000006.1, read as the reverse complement.
CGAAGCACTATCGTGAGGAGGACCTGAGGAAAGCCAAGGTGACGGGCGAGGCGTTCAATGCGCTCAGGGAGCTGAAAAAGCTGCTGGCCGACGCAGAGTGGTCCCCTCAGGAACTCGACAGAGCGGTCCGGGCCTACATCGAATCCAGGAGCCTGAAGCTGGGTCAGGTTGTACAGCCTCTGAGGCTTGTAATCACCGGAGTGCTTGCCACTCCCGGGATGTTCGAGACCCTGTACTATGTCGGCAAGGAAGCCACCCTGAGACGTCTGGAGACCTTCCTCGCCAACTATCGCCCGCCGAATTGAAAGCCGTACGGGCGCACGGAGGACATCGAGAAATGGCGTTTGAGGACCTGAAAGCGGACCCGGAACTGGGATTGTGTCTCGCCGGCGGCGGCGGGCTGGGGTTTCTGCACATAGGTCTGTTCCAGACCCTTGAAGAGCTCGGGATTCGGCCCGGAGTGATTGCCGGGACATCTTCCGGCGCGGTCATGGGCGCTTTCTGGGCGTCCGGAAAAAGCGCCCGGGAAACCCGGGAAATCATCGAAGGCTTCAAATGGATCAGGATCATCGCGCCTTCCATAATCCAGCGACGGGGGATATTCACCACAAGCCGTATGGAGAGTTTTCTGCGCAAGAACCTGGGCGATATCGACATCGCCGACCTGCCGATCCGGTTGAAGATAGCCGCGCTCAACCTCTTCGACGGGTCGCTGGCCGTATTCACGAAGGGAAAGCTCGATAAATGCCTGGCCGCCGCCAGCGCGGTTCCGGGTGTCTTTACGCCGGTGGAGATAGGTGATGGAGCCTATTACGACGCCGGGGGCGTTTTCAATCTGCCCCTGGAGCTCTTCGCCGGCGAAGGCGTCAAGCGCATAATCGCCGGGAACACGATCGGACGGCACGGCCTGATGAAGCATCCGCGAACCGCGCAGGATGTCATCTACCAGGCCTACCTGATCAGATCGATGCACCTGTCGGCCATGAGAACGGGTCCGGACGGCTGGCAGGGTCGAGACGGGGAGGAACTCATCCTCATTGACTACGAGAGTCACGGCGCGAGGCCTACAAACGTTCACGAATGCGCATCGCTTATCGACGATGCCAGAAGACAGTCGCTCAAAGTCCTCCGGAAAGCCTTCTGAAGGTCTAACAGTCGAGCCGAACCCGCGGGCGCACGGGCAAAAAACGCGTCCTCGGCCTTGATAATATTAAGTCAGCTTCAGGACCCCGGGAGCAAAAGTCGGCATACCGGGGCGTCAGGGCTTGACATGTGCTGTGTTTATGCGATACAAATACCCACTACCGGTGAGCAAAGAGTTGCGAAACCCGGTTTTATGTGATTTAATTCTGGTCCCTGGCAGAACTAATCAGGCAAACCCATGGGGATTTGGGCGAGCCTGTTGGTTAAAGTTCGATCCAAGGGCACAGGCATCTTCATCACAGCTACCACGATAAGGAGGAGCCACGTGAAGAGACTCGCCCTGATATTTACCTTGGCCATCCTCGTGAGCTTCATCGTGATCCCTGCCGCGTTTGCGGCCAATACTACCGATCTCAACATAATCCCCGTGACCGATACGCTTGAGCAAGGTACGTTTGAGTGGGACGTTTGGGCTCGATACAACGAGGATTTCCCGCGCGGTCGTCGAATCGGCAACCGTCTGTTCGGTGCGCTGTTCGATAACTGCGAGTTCGGGATGAGCTGGGGCATCAGCCGCAAGGCTGGCCCGGTTGAGTTCGCACTCAAGTACAAGGTCCTCGACGAGTACGAGGGTCGATTCCCAGTGTCGTTGGCTGTCGGTGTTGAGGGCATCACCGGCAACTACCAGCGCACGAACATGGACCCCACGTACTACGGTGTAGTCGGCTTTCACGATGTACACCTCGGCGGCTGGTGGGATTGGTACGTGGGCGTTGCCCACAATCCTGCCGGATACGACGACGAGGATAACTCCTTGTTCGGAGGCTTCAAGTACTGGATCAACGATGACATTCAGTTCAACGGTGATTACTGGGGCTACTCGGACAACGGAGAGTACACTCTTGCCGGAGGCCTTGACTACAACTGGGCCAAGCACATCGGATTCCAGGGCTGGGTTGAGCGAAACAGCGAGACCGAAGAGAACGTCTTCGTCCTGCAGCTCACCACCCGTGCAGACATGCGCGATCTTACCGCTGAAGTGTCTGATCCGGAGTGACGGCCAAAGGTAAACCGAAAGGTTTCCATTTTGGAAACGGAAGGGCCCCCCTGCAAAGGGGGGCTTTTCTTTTGCCGTCGCGATAGCGGCGACCGTCCTGTTTCGCCAACGCCCCCCCTTCACCGACTGTTCAGCAAACGCTTACTTATTCAGCGAAGCGGGTTTTCTTTCACGGAATCTAATACGCAGCTCTTGACATTGCCCCACCTATGTGGTATGCGGAAAGAGTAGGAAGTATTCGTTAAGAGCTATTATTAACATACGCCGAGGAGGGAGGAATCCTATGCGATCGATGGGATTTATGGTCATCGCCCTGATGATACTGGCGGGGTGTGCCCATTTGCGGGAAGGGCCGACGGCGCCGGGAATCGATGTCAGAGCACCCGAAATCAGCGGTGCCTTCGACGGCAGCCCGTATCAACTCTGGGGCGAATGGACGTTCTACATTCCCGCGACCCATGACCGGGTGGATGTCGTCCCGCGAAGGCAGGCCCGACTGCATCTCAACGCGCTTAAGTTCCTCGAGGATTACTGCGAGGACTGTCTTCAGATCACCAAAATCACAAACAACGGCGACGGCACTATCGATCTGACCGTCAAGATCGCGCACCCCTTCAAGGGATTTCCGCAGTACACGGCGTTCGATGTGCGTGGAATAATCATGTTCAACGGCACTTTTGAGTGGAGCTACTATTCTTCGGGCTACGAGATGCCGCTACCTAACCCCTGCATGATTTCGTGGCGGGAGATGGGTGACCCGGAGGTCGTGAACCCGGACGGTTACGAGTACAGGTGGAGCCCGGTATACGAATCGGGAAGCGACATGCCGATCTACAACTACTGGCCGGGGAAGTATTCGAAGGGTCTGCCGAACGCGGGACTGAATGCGTACCTGAACTTCTATTCGATGCCGGAACGTCATGTGTTTTTCACTGACAGCCAGGTGCAGCGGACCTACAGGATATGGCTTCCGCCGGGAGAGCCGGTGGTCGCGGGATACGCAGTGGAGGCGTGCTGGGAGCCGCCAACCGTCATGCCGGTGAAGAACCCCCTCACCGATTTCCCCTTGTCCGCGAACACGTCTGAGCCCTATTTCTATGATGTGGTCATTAACAACGGCGAGCCGATACTCCATGGCCCCAATATATGTTGCGGCTTGGATGAGGGAGCCGAGTGCGACACCCTCAGGATTGTGGATAAGGAGTGGGACGACGATCACAACACGCACATTAGCTGGTGGGATCCGGAGTTCTCCACGGACGGGGGCACCATATACATAGCCGGATCGCCCTGCGGAGACGAGTATCCGGATTCGTATTGGACAAGTAGGCAAGTGTCCGCGAGACCTGTCGGCAACCACAGGGCTATGGTCCGGTACTTCAGAGGCACCCTGCAGGGAGGACACTTCGATCAAGTATTCGATTTTGCCGATTACACGGTCGTGCCGGAATGAGGAGGGGAGGGAAGGGTCTAGTACGGTAAAAGGAGTGAGGAGATGAAATGAGACACATCATCACAATCAATGCACTGCTCGCAGGTCTGATGACCTGCCTGATCGCCGGCTGCTCCGAGAGCTCCAGCCCGGCAATCCCCACAGGCTCCGGTAGAACCGCCGAGTTTTTCTGTGACAGCACTCCCGCATTCGATGGGACGCCCGAGGAGCCTTACAGAGACTTTGACCTGGCGACACTCATCGAGAAAGGGCAGACGCCCGCATCGTGCCGGCCCGCAATTCTAATGCATGGTGGTCAGCAACACAGCTTCAGCATCGTCGTCAGTCTGCACCAGACACCTGCGGGAAAGATGCCGATGTACAGATGGTTTGTTGAGAACCACATTGCGGCGTGCCCTGAGACCCTCTTCGGCTTTCCCAGCGGGGGAGCCGTTGACTACAAGTTCCCGAAGGTAGACGCGTATTTTGAGCCTGCAGACGACACGATCCAGGTGGCCGTCAGCTTCATGTGGCGACTTGTGCAGGCTCCGCCCCCGGGGAACACCTGGAACATAGGCGTTATTTTCCTTCAATGGACTACCGCTCAGTTCGCGCTTAACCCGATACCTCCCCCCTATCCAAGTTTCGTGGTTCTCTACCCGACTCCCGTGACTGAGTGGGGGCATGATATCGCCTTCAATCACTATACGGGCCAGGCGTATCTCGTGTTCGCACAGGACAGGCAGATACCATGTCCGTATCGTCTCAGGTACACAGTTCTCAGTAAGCCCGATCCGGACGTATTCGTATGGACCGACACGGGGTTCTGGTGGGCTGTTGCTCCCAATCTCATCGGGAACATGTGGCTGCCGAGCATCGATGTCGGAATGCTCAACATGCATGAACATTCGAGCTATCCGGATCACGCATACATATACGTCGGTGTGGCTTTCACCCTGGATCCTCCCGATCCCGCCCCTCCTGATCCTGCTACCCCGTTCTGCGCTGCATACAACTACTGGGTGCCCGAACTGGACGGATACGGGGACCAGACCGCAAACACGGAAGTCGTCGACAATCCGTACGTTGCGGACGGTCTCGACGCCGGTCTGCCGCGCCTTGACATCGCCCCAAACAACTCCGTTCCTCCTTACTTCGCGTTCGCTTTCGTGCAGGAGGAAAATGATCCGGAAACTACCTGGGAGTACTTTGTCTGGTTGTTCGACAGCCGGAATTGGGACTTCACGAAAATGCCCAGCACTGACGAAGAAATCCGCCAGTTGATCTTACCGTCGGTTGCCTGCCACTACACCGGCATTGGATCCCCCTTTGTCAGCGTCTCAGCTTACGAGAACAAAGCGATTGGAGTTCCAACCGGAGACTATCAGCCGATGGCGCGACCGTTTGATGTCGGATCACAGAGCTTCGGTCCGCATCAGATTGTCCAGGGCGGCTATGACGGGATTTATGGCCCATGGCACCCACTTGATGTAGCCTTCATGGACTGCGGGGTAGCGACCGGCATTGTCCTCACGGAAAACAACTGGTACTACCTCGGCTTCGCGGACTCGATCACTACTGACCGGATCCCCACCAAAGTCTATGTCGCCTGGGGAAACACTACTCAGTAGATAATCACTGCCACTACATTCTTACGCCGCCTGACCTAAGGGCGGCGTTTCTGCATTCCGAGGCCATCGCACATGAACTGCCCGCCCCCGACCACTGGACATGCCCCTCCATTTGATGTAACTTACACTCTTGCGGCCCCAATCCGGGGCTGTGGTGACGCGTGCAGGGAGAAGTCCGGCAACCTGGCAGTGTTTGTCATGACAGAACCCGATAGCAATCTTTCCCCTTCGGCGATCAAAAGGAGCGGGAACCCTGGAATGAAGTCCAAGCTCGCGGCTTTGATCTTCGCTCTGCTGCTGTTGAGCATCGGATGCTCAGGCAAAGACATTCCCGCATCGCCGTCGATCTCGCCCCAGACGTTGCATCCGCAGTCGATGTCCACCATCCTCGGCGCCGACGGTCGCAATCATTTCCTCTGGATGTACACCGAGATTCTCATCCGCGAGGACAACTCGTACGAAGTGACCCCCATACGGCAGGCGACCACTCACTGGAATGTGCTCTCCTGGCTGGAGAACGGCCCGTGCACCAACTGCTTCAGGCTGACCGGCCTCAGCGTGACCCCCAAGGGCACCCTGCAGTTGTCCATCGAAATCAGGCACCCGTTTGGGTCCCCCAATCTCACGGGATTCGATGTCAGAGGCATCGCGATGGGCTGGGGCACGCATACCTTCCCCGTTTCGGGGCTTGTGGCGACTGACAGAAAGGCTCAGGAAACCGAGCTTGTGAACGCGGACGGTCATACGACCCTGTATAATCCCGGCACCATTGGATCGGGTCCCGGAGGTCTGCAGGGATACATCCAGGGCAAGCGCGCCACGATCCCGTACCCCAACTCCACGCTGAACGGCTATCTCAGGCATATTTCTCCCGGCGCCGCGAACACTCGGAACGCCATGTACGCTGGATCGACCGTGACCCGCATCTACGAAATCTACAAGCCGATCGGATCGTTCATAGTGGGCTACGCCGTCGACGCATCCTGGGCGCCGCCCACAAAAAAACCGGTCACAGATCCCATGCTCGACTTCCCTCCCGAGGCCAACTGCCCCGAACCGTGGAAGATCGATGTCACGGAGACGCCTGTCGGATTCGGCCTGACCAGCCAGGGCGGACAGGTTGTTCTCACTATCGATGTCTACGACTACCAGGGGAAGCTGAGTCACTACGCGCCCTCGCTCGAATGCCCCGAGTTATTCAACGGCCAGTTTTTCGCCGCCTACAAGTCGAGCGCGACCGGCTACGCCACGTTCGAGGCGACGGTGGAGAATGAGAAGCTCGCCCCGGACGGAATGTACAAATGCCTCATCAGTGTCGAGGACACTGAGAACGATGGATCGCCGGACTGGCTGGACCTGACCGCTTACCGGATTCATGAGCTTGGCGTGGGGGCGCAGGCGCCTCCCAATGTCGAGGGTTTCAGCGTGTCGGACGGCGATCCCGATCTGCCCAACCGAAAGGTGGAGCTCACCTGGGAAGCGGGCAGCGACCAGGTCGAGTGGTACGATATCGAGCGCCTCGATTTCGAATGGCCCGCCGGTTGGACATGGAAACAGGTCAAGTCGGCTCCCCATCCCGAGACAAGCTGGATCGACGGGAATCCGCGCTACTGCGGCCCCCTGAATCCGATACAGTATCGGATCAGCGCGAGAAACGCCGCGGGGAGCTCGCCTGGCTACGGCACGGATACCGGTTACCCGAAGCCCCGACAATTCGGGCTGGCGCTGTGGTGCGTCGCGGACGATGCGTCCGGCGGCAATCCCGTGACGAGCTGGGAGCGTGCTACGGCTGATTTCAACGACGCCAATACGTTCTGGAATCCCTACGGCATGGTTTTCGTCCTCAAGAATCCCGGCGGATTTCTCTGGGTCGGAGACCCGCAGTACAAGAGCATCAACGAGCAGGAAGCCGACGCGATGCATACCGCGTACGGGCTGGTCCTGCAGCCGGACTGCGTCAACGTCTACTACGTAGGCTCCGCGAATGGAGACCCCGCCAGGGCGTACTGCAAAGCCGTCTGCCCCGGTGAGTTCTACGATACCGAGAACGTTTACATCGTCATTTCCCGGGACTCGCGAGGCGTGCCGCCCAATGAGACCCCGGTCGTGCTCGCGCACGAGCTCGGTCACGCCGTCGGGCACTTCTGGGACATCTACCTTCTTGACTCGAACTGGAACCTTGTCCTGGATGACGGGACCTCCTGCGTTACGACCAACACCTGGTGCACAGAGGCCCCCTACGACGATCCCCTCTTCTGCCATGTCGCCGCCGCATACCAGCAGAATCCGGACGCGTTCAACAAGAATCCCTGGAATCTGATGTGGTACTCCGCCCCAGGAAAATCGATCGCCAACTACAATCTCACCGACACTCAGTACGTCTACCTGCACGACTGGGTCCACACCCACCAGTCGAATTATCCCTGGCCGTAGCCCGGTCGGGATTCGTCATCGAATAGAACACGGGGACTGGCACACAGCTTTGCCCCGCCACATGCGTCACTCACTCGACACGGCTCAAGGGGCAAAGCTGGGTGCCTGTCCCCACATGGATTCGTATATAAATGCGCGGTGACAGGCCCCGATTTCGCCCGGCCGCCGGTGCCGCGGAGTGATGTGATGCGCTGGAGCGAAATCGGTGCCAGTCCCCGCGACCTGTCGACCTGCATAAGCTGTATGGTCACGGCATGCCGTGCCCCTACTGTGCCTACGCTGGTCGCGGACAGCCGATGCATGCTATGATACGTTCCAATGAAAGGCTGTTCACCCTTGCCCAAGGGCCTGCCTCACCAGGAGGAAAGACCGAATGAGAGTGAAAATCATCGCAGCGGCATTGGTGCTCGCTATTCCGTTGCTGCTCGGCTGCCCTGCCCGCAGGGGCGCATCTGAGTCGCAGCCTGAACAAGACGAGGGCGTCAAGCCCGAATCACCCCAAGATCAGGTCGTTGATGTGCCCCTGGTCGAGCCCTTGTTTCCGGTCCCCCTGGGTGACAAAACGGGTTATATCGACGTTACAGGCAAACTGGTCACATACCCCGACGGAGTAGGGCGCTTCTCCGAGGGTCTCGCGATTGTGCGCAGCGGGGGCAAGTGCGGTTATATCGACAAGGCAGGTAGGTTTGTCGTAAACCTGCAGTTCGATGAGGCCTTCAACTTCTCCGATGGTCTTGCGCGTGTGAGGATCGGGGCCGAGTACGGCTACATCGACAATACAGGCAAGCTTGTCGTTGACCCGCAATTCAATGAGGCGTTTGACTTCTCCGATGGTCTTGCTGCCGTTAGGATCGGAGACGAAGAGACGGGCAAGTGGGGATATATCGACAAGACAGGCAAGTTTGTCGCAAACCCGCAATTCGATCAGGCCTTCGACTTCTCCGAGGGTCTTGCGCGCGTGAGGATCGGGGGGAAGGGAAGCGCGGGAGAAAGCAAATGGGGCTATGTCGACAAGACAGGCAAGTTTGCGATAAACCCGCAGTTCGGCTTTGCGGGCGACTTCTCCGAGGGTCTTGCGCGCGTGATGATCGAGGTGGAGAACTGGGAGTCAGGCAAGTGGGGTTTTGTCGACAATACGGGCGAGTTTGTCATAAGCCCGCACTTCGACTGGGCGCGGGAGTTCTCCGAGGGTCTTGCGGCCGTTAGGATCGGCGGGAGCGCGGAGTTCTCCGAGGGTCGCGCAGCAATAATTCTGGGGGGTGAGCATGGGAAGTGGGGGTATGTCGACAAGACTGGCAAGCTTGTCGTACCCCCCCAATTCGATGAGACATCTCGCTTCTCCGAGGGTCTCGCGGCTGCCAGGATCGGTGATGTTCTAACAGGCGAGTGGGGCTATATCGACAATACGGGCAAGTTTGTCATAGAGCCGCAATTTTATCAGGCGTTTGAGTTCTCCCAGGGTCTTGCGATGTGCGTTTGGGTGGGGGACGACAAGGCAGTCAAGTGGGTCTATATCGACAAGACGGGCAGGTTCGTCTGGGGTCCCGCCTGACGTGCAAGGCCGGTGCCCTCCACAAACGAGTCCGCGAGTTTGTGGAGGTTTCAAACAGTCTCTTCTTCGTTATGAGACCTCCACAAGCTCCGAAGACTCCGCTTGTGTAGGGCACCCTCATGGCGTATGGTCGCGGCATGCCGTGACTCTACGGTTCCTGGGGGGAGTTCCGTGCGTCCGTCTTCCCGGATTCCGCGCTGATCTTGTAGATCTTCCTGAGCGATTCCAGGCGTTCCGAGGACAGAAGAGGGCAATCCTTCGGACTCGCCTCGCCCGCCGCGACATCGTTCGCGAATACCGAGCACGACGGGCATCCGCACAGAGCGCAGTCGATACCCGGAAGCAAGCCGATGAACTTCTCCCGCGTCTTGACTCTCTGGACCTGCTCCACGATCGATAGGCCTTCAGGCTCGATGTGCCTCGGCTTAAGAGGCTGCTCCAGGAAGTAGTCGCCCTTGACGTAGACCTGGTCAAGGACATCGTCCATATTCCTGTTTTCCCTGCCCATTATCTCTATGACCTTCTGCAGCTTGCTGCGAGCGACAAACAGGTCGTCGACGGTAAGCGGTCCCCCGATGCAGCCGCCCGTGCACGAGTAGCATTCAAGAAAATCGATGCTCCTGATCTTGCCCTTCTCGATGTCCTCTATGACCTTGATGATGTTGGGCAGCTGGGCAACCGTGATAAAGCGCCCCTGCTTCAGAGCGTTGCTGAGTCCCCCGGTGAGAGCCAGGCCGAGATAGAGCATGCTTCTGAGCTCGGATTCGGGCAGTACCGGGCTTGTCACGCCGCTCGATTTCTTGTTCTTGGTGATCGCGGACAGAAGCGGGTTATAGATATCTCGGATCGACAAGCCCAGGTCGAGATGGCTCTTGACACCTTCCGCCGGCTGTTTTATGGAAGCCGCCTTTGCCGGACACGGGGTGATGTAGATCGCCCCCACCTCACTCTCCGGGACTCCGAGCCTCTGAGAATATTTTCTCTTGGCTTCCCTGCCGCCGATTTCCCTTGAAGGCTGGATGGGGATGATCTGATCCACCATCTCGGGGTAGGAAACCTGTATGAGTCGCACGACCACCGGGCACAGCGAGGAGATCAGGGGAAGAGGCCCGGAGTATTCCTCCAGATAATCCTGGACCGCCCTGTTGTAAATCTCCGATTCGAGCGACAGGTCGTAGACCGCGTCGAATCCGATCGTGAGAAGACCTTTGACGATATCGAACGGAGTGATCGACCTCGGGAACTGGCCGAACAGCGAAGGGGAGACCACGGCCACCTTGAATTCGAAGTCCTTCACGCTCTCCCAGGGGTCGGTGCGGGCCTGGATCGCCCCCTCCGGGCACGCCACTATGCAATCGCCGCAATCGATGCACTTCATCGGATTAATCGACACCTTCCCGTTCCGGAAGCGGATGGCCTCGGTCGGGCAGGCTCGCACGCAGGCCAGCCTCCCCTTGCACTTATCGGAGACTACTTCCAGAACATGCAGAAACGTGCTCATGGCTGACGTCGATTATGATTTATGACCAGGTGGAGGGTCGTGCCCTTGCCCACGTCGGATTCGATCTCAAACACGTCGCAGGATTTCTTGATGTTCGGAAGGCCCATGCCTGCCCCGAACCCCATCTCGCGCATGTCGTCGGACGCTGTCGACCAGCCTTCCTGCATGGCCAGCTCGATGTCCTCGATTCCCGGACCCCGGTCGGACACCACCAGGCAGATGTCGCACGGAGTCAGTATGAAATCGACCTCGCCCTCGTCCGCGTGTATCACCACGTTCATCTCGGCTTCGAAGCTCGCGATCGCAACTCTCCGGATGACCGTGCTGTCGATACCGGCCCCTTTCAATATGGCCTTGATCTGCGTCGAGACCTCGCCGGCTTTATCGAAATCGCCGCCGGTCACTGGAAACACCTTCTGATACAGGACCTCGTTCCCCATATCAGCACACTCCCCTGAGGCCTCCCGCTCGCAGAATCCCGCAGGTTTCGAACATGCCGAGCTCTGTCGAGATCAGTGTTATGGACAATTCCCCGGCGAGCTCGACCGTCTGCTCGTCGGGCTTCTTGCCCCTGATGTAGATTATCCCGGCAATGTCGGCGATATCAACGGTCCTGACCGACTGCGAGTTGGTCAATCCCGTGATCAGAAGAGAGCCGGCCTCGGCGAACGCCAGCACATCGCTCATCATGTCCGAGGCCATGCAGCACGTGATCTCCGGATCGTTCTGATGCCGGCACAGGTATTGACCTTTGATCAGTTCGACTACTTTTGAGAGTTTCATTTTCCAGCCTTTTTGTCGGACTCCAGGCTCACGAGATATTCATGCATCGACCGCGCGGCTTTTCTGCCCGCGCCCATTGCGTTGATGACCGTTGCCGCTCCGGTTACCACATCCCCCCCGGCCCACACCCCCGCTAGCGATGTCTTCCCGGTCTCCTCGTCGGCCTCGATATTCCCCTTTCGACCGATAGTCAGACCCTTCGTCGTCCGGGGAATCAGAGGATTCGGACTGTTGCCTATCGCGGCCACCATCGCGTCCACTTCCATTATAAACTCAGATCCCTCGATAGGCACCGGTTTTCGCCGCCCGGACGCATCCGGCTCGCCCAATTCCATTCGAAGACATTCCATCCCCACCAGCCAGCCCCTCTCGTTCCCCAGGCACTTCGTCGGCAGCGTGAGAAAATCGAAAATCACTCCCTCTTCCTCCGCGTTCTCCACCTCCTCGAGCCGCGCGGGCAACTCATCCCGCGACCGACGGTACACTATGTGCGACTCGTCGGCCCCGAGACGCAGCGCGGTCCGCGCGGAGTCCATCGCCACATTCCCTCCGCCCACCACCGCGACCCTGTGAGGCCGCTTGATCGGCGTATCGAACTGCGGAAACAGGTAGCCTTTCATCAGGTTCACGCGGGTCAGGTATTCGTTGGCGGAGAACACCCCGTTCAGATTCTCGCCCGGGATTCCCAGGAACCACGGAAGCCCTGCGCCCGAGCCCACAAAAACCGCGTCGAACTCCTCGAGGAGACTTTCCATCGTCTTTGTTTTGCCCACAACGTAGTCGAGGATGACTTCCGCCCCAAGCTTCCGGACATAATCCACCTCGCGCTGCACAATCGCCTTGGGCAGCCGGAACTCCGGGATCCCGTACATCAGCACCCCTCCGACATCGTGGAGAGCCTCGAACACGATCACCTCGTGTCCGAGGACGGCGAGGTCCGCAGCCACGGTAATACCGGCAGGTCCGGAGCCAACGATCGCGACCCTCCTCCCGGTTTTCGGAGCGATGTCCGGGAACTCCTGCTTGCCCTCGCTCGCCTCAAAGTCGGCGGCGAATCGCTCAAGACGTCCGACGGCCACGGGCTGCATTTTCTTGCCAAGCACGCATACCTTCTCGCATTGCTCCTCCTGCGGACATACCCTCCCGCACACCGCAGGCAGCGCATTTTTTTCCTTGAGTACCTTGATGCCTCCCGCGAAATCGCCTTCCGCGATCCGACTGATAAAGCCCGGAATGTTCACTTCCACCGGGCAGCCCGCTATGCACTGCGGCTTCTTGCACTGCAGACATCGCTGCGCCTCTGCAATGGCCAGCTCGCCCGTGAATCCCAATGCCACCTCGTCGAAATTGCGGATGCGCTCCTCCGGCGTCTGCTTCGGCATCGGCAGCCGGGTCGGGTTTATCTCTTTTTTCTTCTTTACTTCATCAGCCATGGGTCATGTCCTCTGTGAAGCTCGCGCCCCTCAGCACGTTCGGCAGTGATGAACAGTGCCGCTTCCGCTCCTCCTGAGCGGCTCCACTTCCTCCTCGTAATAGGTCTTTCTTCGCTGGAGAAACTCGTTCCAGTCGATAAGGTGCCCGTTGAAATCGGGACCGTCGACACACGCGAACTTTGTCTCGCCTCCGACAGTCAGTCTGCACACGCCGCACATGCCCGTGCCGTCGATCATTATCGGGTTCATGCTGACAATGGTCATGATCCCGAGCGGACGGGTCATGTCGGTGACCCGCTTCATCATGAACGTGCAGCCGTTCGCGATCACCCGGTCCGGCTTCAGCCCTTCAGCGCTCAGGATGTCGGGCAGCCTGCTGACATGTCCTCTGAATCCCCTCGTCCCGTCCCGCGTGATCACCCACAGCTTGTCGGCATATTCCTTCAGCTTCTCTTCCCAATAGATAAGGTGCTGTCCGCGGGCCTCCAGGACCACCCAGACCGTGTTCCCAACTTCTTTTAGTGCACGCGCGAGCGGAAAAATGCTCCCGATCCCGAAACAACCTCCCACCAGCATGACCGATCCGAAATTCGCGATCTCGGAAGCTCCCCCCAGCGGACCCGCGTACGTGGGAATCGTGTCGCCCGGCTTCAGCAGCGCAAGCTTGGATGTGGACTCGCCCACTTCCTGGAAGAACGAGGTCACCGTGCCCTTCTCTCGATCGAAATCCGCGACCGATAGCGGCACTCTCTCGCCCCGGTCGGTCGGGCGGACTATGACGAATTGTCCCGGTCTTATCGACGCGGCAACGTTGGGTGCCTCCACGACAAACTCGTGAATGTTGGGCACCGTCATCCTTCTCTCGATGATTCTATACGGCATGCTTTCTCACCTCCACCGCGACCGGGTTCCCCTCGAGCCGATACAGCTGCTCAAGGTCCTTCCTCGACGCCAGACCGCCGAAAGCATCCGGAACGAAAAGATAGATCACCCCTCTGGGCAGCTCGGATGCAATCCTCGCCGGCGCTACTCCGCTCGCATCTCCTGCCCTCACCTCGATCAGATCGCCGGCGCTCACATCAAGAGCGCATGCATCTTCCGGATTCAGGAAAAAGCCGTTCTCAGGATTCAGAATGCCGAGACCCTCCACTTTTGATGTGATTGAGATTCCTCGGTGCGTGTAGCCCTCCGGATGCAGGACAAGCAGGAAATTGCCCTCCGCTGGAGATACACTGGCGCTCGTCCCGACAGGCACAGGCACTGTCCCCGGAGTCCTCAGCACCCGCCTGCCTCGATCGTTCTCGCCCGGAGCGGGATAATCCGGGATCGTCGAAGCCATTTCCTTCCGCACGTCGGCGATATCCCCGTACTCGAATCCTTTTGCTTTCAGCTTCCGAGCGATTTTCGAGAAAATCCACCAGTCCGGACGCGCTCGACCGAACTTGACGCTGTCGGGGAGCACTTCGGTCCGCGGCAACTCCTGCACCCGACCTTCCACGTTAACCAGCGTACCCGACGTTTCGAGGAAGCTCGCCGCCGGAAGATACAGGTCGCAGGGGAAATCCGGCTCGAAGATGTCCTGCACGACAAGAAAATCGCAGTCGGGACGCCGGAAGAACGGGACCGATCCGACGAGATAAATCACCTTCGGCCTCTTCCTCTCAAAAACCACATCGTCCACCGTGATGCCCGCATCGCCAGGCAGTTTTCCGCCCCACGCTTTCTCGAGCTCCTTCACCGTGTCCTCGCTGGACCGTCCCGCGCAGCCCGGAAGAAGCTCGGGGAACGCTCCCATCTCCAGAGCGCCGCGAGTATTGGCTCCGCTGTACAGCGGCAGCACTGTCGTATTTTCCTTGTCGGCGAACTCGGTAATCGCCTCGACCAGCTCGGCGACATGGGAGTAATGGAAAACGCATGGCCCGATCAGCACGAACAGGTCGCCCTCCAGCCCGATGATCTCGGCGGCCTTGCCCAGCGATTTCAGATCGACGCAGGCGATTTTCGCCGCCTTGGAGAGAGCCTTCTTATCGCCCGACGCGAGCGCCTTGAGAAGAGTGCCCTCGAATCCCGGAGGCGGCTGCAGCCAGACATCCGCGTACCTCGCCAGGTTGGAATCCCGCGGATCGATCGTGACAAGCTTGGCACCTTTCTGCATAGCCTTGCGAACTTCCACTCCCACGATGGAGAAGTTGAACCGGGTGTCGAGTCCGACCGCCAGTATCCGCGAAGCCTTCTTGATGCTCTGGATTGAGATGGGGCGGCTGAACAGCTCGGCCCACAGCCCGAGCCTCCCTGACAGGGCCTTTCGAGCGGTTGAGTCGATCGCGTTCGTCCCCAGGGCCATGCGCGTGAACTTCTGCGCCGTATAGAGTGCTTCGTTCGTAAGGTCCGGAGAGACAATCATGGCGAAGTCGCCGGGCTTCAGACCTGTCAGCTCTTTCGAGGCTTTCTCGACCGCCTCGTCCCATGTTATCTCCTTCCAGTATTTCCCGTCCCTCATCATCGGCTTGCGCGCTCGCGAAAAATGGTGCGACACTTCGCCGAGGCAGAAACGGCCCTTGACACACGCCTGGCCGTCGTTGACTTCCGGATCGAGAACGGGCAGCGCCATGGTGAATCTGCCGTCCTTGGTCCAGAGATCGAGTTGGCAGCCGATCGCGCAGTAGGGGCAGGTGGATGTAACCGATGCATCGGGCTTGCCGTCCCATTTGCTGGCCTTCTCCGCGAGCGCTCCGGTCGGACAAACGGAGACACATGCGCCGCAGAACTCGCACCCGGCCTCCATGTGGCTTCGACCGAACGCCGGTCCGACGATGGCCCTGGGTCCGCGATATTTGAATGCCAGCACCGCTGTCCCGCGCATCTCCTGGCACATCCTCACGCATCGCCCGCACAGAATGCACAGGTTGTAGTCGCGATCGTAGAACGGATCGTTTCTCTCGTTCTCGAAACCCCGGTACAGGGTAGGGTAGGTGATCTCCGTTATCTCGAGCTTCTTGACCAGCTCCTGGAGCTCGCACTGATTGTCGTTCGGGCAGTAGCGGCAGCCCGTTGTGATTCCCGACTTCCGGACCGTGCCCATGAAATTCCGGCATTCGTCGGCCTCGGAGCAGATCAGGCAGCTCGATGGATGCTCGCTTAAGATCAACTGCAGAAGCTCGCTTCTTATCTGCTTTATCGCGACTGTGTCCGTGAGAACCTTCATCCCATCGGCTGCCAACGTGTTGCACGACAGGGGATAGCCCCTCATGCCCTCGATCTCGACAAGACATAGACGGCATCCCCCGTACGGCGACAGGTCCTTGTGCGAGCACAGCGTCGGAATATAAACGCCGTTCAGCTCCGCGGCCCTGAGCACCGTGACTCCCCTCGGAGCCGTGGCTTCCCGCCCGTTGAATTGGAGTTTTATGGTCTCTTCCATAGCTCTTTCTTTTCTGAATCCGAGCTCATCTCAATCGGACCATCGCGTCACGACGTAATAATGATGGCGTCGCCTGCGATGGCGTCGAATCGACAAATCTCGTAGCAGGCTCGACACTTGATGCATTTCGATTCGTCGAGATTGTGAGGCTCCGATCTCGGTCCGGTGATCGCGCCGGTAGGGCACACTCTTACGCACGACTGGCAGCCGGTGCATTTTCCTCGGATGATGCGGTAGACAACAAGGTCGCGGCACACCGCAGCGGGGCACCGATGATCCTTCGCATGCGCCAGGTACTCGTCGCGGAAGTACTTCAGCGTCGACAGTACCGGGTTCGGCGCCGTGTTGCCGAGCCCGCAAAGCGCCGAGCCCTTTATGACATTCCCCAGTTCCTCGAGCTTTCCCAGGTCGTCGACAGTGCCCTTTCCGCGAGTGATCTTGTCGAGAATTTCGTAGAGATGTCGCGTTCCCACCCTGCAAGGCACGCACTTCCCGCATGATTCGGACTGAGTGAAATTCAGGAAGTACCTGGCCAGATCGACGATGCACGTGTCCTCGTCCAGCACGATCAGACCGCCCGAGCCCATGATCGAGCCCGCTCTGGCGAGCGATTCGTAATCGATGGGCGTGTCGAGGAATTCAGCCGAAAGGCATCCGCCCGACGGACCGCCGCTTTGCACCGCTTTGAACTCCTTGAAAAGACCGCCTCCGATGTCGAAGATGATCTTGCGCAGCGTCGTGCCCATCGGTACTTCGATCAGCCCGGTGCGACGCACTCGGCCCGTCAGGGAGAACGTCTTCGTGCCCTTGCTCGTCTCGGTTCCGAACGTCTTGTACCACGCGGCCCCGTTGCGAATGATGTTCGCAAGGGTACCCAGCGTCTCGACGTTGTTTATCGTCGTCGGCTTCCCCCACAGACCCTTCTGCGCCGGGAACGGCGGACGGCTCCTCGGCATCCCGCGCTGACCTTCGATTGACGCCATCAGCGCGGTCTCCTCCCCGCATACGAACGCCCCCGCTCCCTGCTTGATCTTGATGTCGAAATCAAAACCGGAATCGAGTATGTTCTTGCCGAGAAGACCAAGCTCTTCCATCTGACCGATCGCGTTCTTCAGCCGCTGGATCGCGAGGGGATACTCGGCGCGAATGTAGATAAAGCCTTTTGTTGCGCCGATGGTGTACGCCGCGATGACAAGCCCTTCCAGAACCGCGTGCGGGTCGCCCTCGATCAGCGACCGATTCATGAATGCCCCGGGGTCGCCCTCGTCCGCGTTGCATATCATGTACTTCTGATCGCCGGGAGCGTCCCGACAGAATTTCCATTTCACCGCCGTCGGGAAGCCTGCGCCGCCCCGTCCCCGTATCCCCGCTTCCTTCACGATCTCAAGGATTTCCTCCGGCGTGTGGCCAAGCGCGTATTCCAGCGCACGATACCCGTCCCTCGCCAGATAGTGATTTATGTTCGTCGGATCGATGATTCCGCAGTTCCTGAGGACGAGACGAACCTGCCCTTTCAACATGGGATGCTCGTAGAAGCCCGGAATCCCGTCCAGAGCGCCGGCCTCTCCGAAATGTCCGACCGCCTCCTTGACCGGAATTACACCCTCCTGGAAAAAAGCCTTCAGGATAGTCTTGGCCTTGCTCGGACTGACGTTCGAATAGCTGACCCGGGGCTTGCCCGGCAGCTTGACGTCCATGAGAGGTTCCAGGTAGCAGGGCCCGATGCATCCGACCTCGACAATGTTCGCCTTGACCTCCAGCTCTTTCAGGGTCTCCTCCGCAGCCTGACGACTCTCGACTGCTCCGGCCGCCCGACCGCACGACCCCGCTCCGAAGAAAATAATCGGCTCCGCGTTGTTCTCGAAATCCCGCCATTCTCTTGCCGCGGCTTCGCGTCTCTTCTCAAGTCTGCTCGTATTCATCCAGCACCTTCCTGAGCTTCAGGACCGACATCTGGCTGTAGATTTTGTCGTCGATTCGCACAACGGGGGCGAGGGCGCAGCAGCCGAGACACGCGACCGTCTCGTAATCGTACTTCCCGTCCGGTGTGGTTTCGCCTCTGGTGATGCCGATACGGTGTTCGAGTGCCGCGGAAAGCTGCGCGCCGCCGCGTACATGACATGCTGTGCCCATGCAGATGGCTATGTGGTGCTCACCCGGCGGGTGGAAGCGGAACTGCGCGTAAAACGTCGCCACCCCGTAGATTTCGTTTTCCGAGATCCTGAGTCTCCGTGAAATAAGGGCTATCGACTCCGGTGAGATGAAACCCTCGACTTCCTGCACCTGCTGGAGAATAGGGATCAGGTCCTCCCGAAGCCCCGAGGCCTTCTCCAGAACTGAACACACGTCGTCTCTTGCCATCCTCAACCTCCCTATCGGGCTGGCGTCTCGTACCAAAAGACTGGGTTTTGAGCCGGCAGGAAATTTGAGCCGGACCGACGGTAAAGAGCAAACCCCCCAGGTTATTGAAGCCCTAGTTCATGAAGCTTCAGGGCTAGTTTCCATGCGTCGAGATCGGTCGTGAAGAGGGAAATCCTTGCCCGCTCGGCCAGATCGATGACATCCTGTGCTGGCTGCTTGCCCCGGACAAATACGACCGCCGATATGTCCACCAGGTTCGCCGTGGCAATGAGATTCTTGTGTGTCTGCACCGTGACGAGCAGGTTGCCGGGCTGCGCCCCGGCCACAATGTCGCTCACCATATCGGATATGAAAACCCCGTCGACATCCTTCTCGTGGATCTTGTTGGCAAGTGTGAGATTCGCTTTTCCGGAGAGTTCTGAGACCTTCATGTTTGCTCTTCCTTTCACAAGGCTGCGGCGCAGGGCTCCCGTCCCTGCATCCGGTGTTCGTCAATCTATGTCCTTCAAGCCGATGTCGGCGATTATCTCAGCCTGGCAGAAATCGATGCTGTCCCTCAGTATGCACGGTACGAATACCACTTTCTTCCCGGGGGACTTGATGCGGCTCTGGTAGTACTCGGTCAGCGCCCGGCATTCCTCCCCAGGGACACATTCACCTTTCTCATGGATCGACTGCGCGCACAGCGCGAGATACACCCACGTGTTCTCGCCCCCGGCGCTCTTGCCTTTCTGCGACGCCTTGCAGTCCTCCTTGCAGTCCACGCACATGCCCAGCGCCTGCGTTCTGTCCAGCGTGACCTTCTTGCCGCACTTCGAGCACTGCAGATCGAACTTGACCGCCTGGGAGCTTCCGAGGAAGCGCCATTTGTGCGGACCGTCAATGTAGCTGTCCATGTGGTGGCGATCCTCGAGGGTGAAGAAAGAAGCGCGTCCGCCGCAATGCGTGCAGCCCTCGGTGACCAGATAGCCGTTGCGGAGGTTTACTATTGTCCATTCGTGTGTGCAGGATTTGTCGGCCATTTTGCCTCCTTCCGCATAACCGGCTCAGATCGGACAGCCTCTGCGCCGAAGAGACATACCCCCCCTTCGCACTGGTGACAATGCGTTCCGAAAACAGTTCGCGCAACTATATCATGTAAGGTCGAAAATATGAACACCCCGGCGCCGGTTTATCGCGTTTAATCCGGGGGAAAGGCGGGGTCCCTCCGGTAGGGCGCACGGAATGGATACATGCCCTCAATCCGCCACGCATAGCCCGTGGCCCACCTAAAGCCGATGTGCTATACTGCCGCAAACCTTTTGACTGCCCGTGGAGAGGCATCAAGGAGGAGCATAGAAATGACCTACCCGGAACCGCCCCCTTCCGACAGCCAGCGCGACATGGCTCGGATGAAAAGCTACACCGGTTCGGCAGTACTCGTCCTGATTCTCTACCTCGTTTTCTGGTTGCCGGGCTTCATCGTGAATATCATATTCATGAATGAAGCCAAGAAAATGGAAAAGGTCGCAGGCCAGGGCCTGCCGGGAACGGGTTGTCTCGTCTTTCTGTTCTGGTTCAACATTGTCGGGATAATCATCGGGTTTATCCTGTGGCTCGCCGCTTTTGGAGGACTCGCGATTCTCGGGTTGACCAGCGGCAACTAGAACCCAACGGCGCGATTTCAGGGGTGAGTAACTCCTGCTTGGTCCTCGTGCCGCCTATATGTCCGCCGCGTCGGAGAGATGGAAGTCTCATTTCGGCGTTTGCCATGAAAATCAGTCTGTGTCTTGTCCACTCATACCCGGGCGCTCTCGACCCCGGGACATCAAGGAGGAGCCGTCCAAATGTCTTATCCAGTCGAGCCCCAGTACGATCAGCCTGAGACAAATCAGCCTGACCAGTATCAGCAGCAGTATCCCCAGCAGAGGCTTCAGCAGCCTCAGTATCCGCCGCCCCAGTATCCCCGGCAGCCAGCTCAGCCGGCATATTACTCCGGCGGCGGTCCCGAGCAGGCTATGGCCAGAATGCACAGCTACGAGATCGCCTACGTCCTCATACTTTTCCTCTACGGCCTCTTTTGGCTGCCCGGGTTTATCGTCAATATCGTCGTCATGAGCGAGGGAAGAAGGATGGAAAAACTGGCCGGACAGTCCCTTCCCGGCGTCGGATTCCTCGTCGTGACGTTCTGGATCAACATCATCCTTCTCATCCTCGGTGTGCTGTTTCTCCTCATCATCCTGATCGCAGGCGTTGCAGCTGTCCCGATCCTTGAAGACCTGGCGCATGAGTTTTGACCAGCCGTTCAGGAATGTGGACTTCCCCCCGGGGCGGTCTGCAGTGGATTCCTGTCGCCGGTTACCCCCCACGGGGTTGACTATCCCGAAGTTATACTGATATGCTTCCTGATTCGTTGAACCGGGCACTCGGCCGGATGATAATACGTGTGCCCAAAAAGCGCGCGCCCGGCATGGACGCACGCGGAGGCGTATGTGTATAAGATTCTAATATACTTCGGCTCCAGGCAGCTCAATCCCCTCTGGCTGCTTCTCATCATCGTGAGCCTACTCCTTCTGGCTCTGGCCCAGTCCTACGCCAGCGCGAGGAAGATGCGGTTCACCGCCGCTCTGGTTCTGAGCCTCGGTTTCCTGGTCGTGGGGAACGCGATCGCGTATTTCGTTTTCCAGGCGTGGTTCGCGAAAGACTATCCGCCCAACTATACCTTCGAGCATATCTCGATCTACAGCTACGGTTTCATGCTCATGCTGTCGTTCGTGATCGGCACGATATGGCTGATTGTCCAGGGGAAGCGCGAGGATCCGCAGGTGGAGGCGGACACCATCCTGGACCTCATGGTGTTCATAATCGTCGGCTCGATCATCGGTGCGAGGCTCATCTATGTCGCCACGCAGCCGAGTCAGTACGCCGGCGAGCATCTGAAGAACGTTCTGAAAATCACCGAAGGCGGGCTCTCGATTCACGGCGGTATCATGGGCGCGCTGGCTTTCGGTTGGATTTACTGCTGGATCAAGGGTCTCGATTACTGGAGAATTGTCGACTTCGCGATCCCGGGTGTCCCGCTGGGCATGTTCTTCGGACGCATCGGCTGCTTCCTGAACGGCTGCTGCTACGGCATCAAGTGCTACGCCGTCGACAACAACGCCAATTTCCCCTTCAGGAACTGGTTCATCTTCCCGAACGCGGAGACGTGGGGAGCGCGCGACATGCCGGCCTGGAAAGCGGCGCTGTACGACGCCGGTCACGCGGCGATCGGCCAGTACGCCCGGCATCCCGCTCAGCTCTACGAGGCCGTAGGCGCCATCCTTATCTTCTGGTACCTGATCAATTTCCGGAAGCACAAGGCGTTCAAGGGACACGTGTTCCTGATGTTTGTCTGGCTGTATTCCGTCCTTCGTTTCCTCGTCGAGAACTTCCGATTCGGCAACCCGGATGCTCCCGAGCTCGAGAAAATCGGCTCATCGATCGTCCTCTGGCAGTTCATCACCGTGGCTCAGCTTGCCAGCCTGATT
The DNA here is from genome assembly GCA_964354375.1 of uncultured Planctomycetota bacterium. Lineage (GTDB taxonomy): Bacteria > JAJVIF01 > JAJVIF01 > JAPKYR01 > JAPKYR01 > CAYGZQ01. The sequence continues at coordinate 68,795 of CAYGZQ010000006.1, read as the reverse complement.
CTGGGCATTGTCGCGCTCTTCCTCATGCAGGACCTGAAGCGCAGGGCGATGCTCACCAGGCTGCTCAGGGAAGGAAAGGCTCCGGCGGTCAAACCCAAGGCCGAACCTGAGGAAGAGGAGGAGGAGGAAGAGGAGCCCGAAGAGGAAGCGGTCGAAGCACCGGCGGAAGAAGCGGCCGCGGAGCATGTGGATGAAGAAGGCAAGGAGGAAGCTGGGGAAGGAGAGCCCGACGAGGACCTGGCGTACGATGAAGAGGAAGACGAGGAGGAGGACAAGGATCTATAGGCCGCCTCCGGTCGACAAAAAACTGAACAGCTACGCCCGGCTCCGTCCGGGCGTTTTTCTTTTGTCGGCGCTATTTCGTGGTAAAATCATGGAGGGAGGCTTACAGTGAAACACTTGATCTTGTCTGCAATTGTTCTTCTCGTTGCCGCTGTTGCGCTTTCGTGTGCCGGTGCCGATCCGGTTGTACCTGCGAACTCCGCCTCCGGTCAATTCCCTGCAGCGTTGGGGACCCCGACTGCATTGCAACCCCCAGAGAATCAAGTCCTTTGGGGAGTCTGGGATGGATGTATCTCTGCGGACCGATCGGAAGTCAGCTTCGTCCCCTTGAGATCCGTGGCTTTTCAGTTGAATGTGGTGGGATTTCTGGAGCAGAATCCATGCACAAGCTGCCTGCAGTTGGTCAGCAAGAATATCGTAGGGCCGAACAGGCTGGATGTCACGGTTCAGCTTCGCCACCCCTGGCCCGGACACAAAGAGTATACCGGCTTCGATGTTCAGGGCGGCATCCAATTTCCCTTCACCACGAGTCTGGTCAGGCCGTCGGAATACGGGAAGGCACCATGGGGCATCTCATGGAGATACGAGGGCGGCTCGCAGATGCTTAATCCAGATGGATATTCAGGCGGTTTCAACTGGCCGAATTTTTGGCCTGATGAGCCGGACTGGAAGTGGTTCATCGAGGGCAAGCTCGGGGGCGAGTCGTTCTGGGACGAGTACCCTGGGACCGTGCTTATCTGGCCCTATCGACTGTACTATACGGATTCTCAGAGAAACATGTTCCACACAACCGGCGCTGCCTCAAGGACTTATGAATTGTGGCTTCCCGAGGGGAAAGAGATTAGGTTCGGATACGTGGTTATTGCTCATTGGGAGCCGCCTGTGGTTACTCCCGTGACTGATCCGGCAACAGATTTCGACCGGCGAGCTAACCAGCACGGCCCCTATAGGTGCGAGCTTCTTGACGTCTCTGGCCCGGTCAGTCCAACACAGGACGCATATGTTCACTTCAAGCTGTACCAGCATCCTTGCGCGGAGTGCAATCCATACCACCATCCAGGGCTTGACTTCGGGTTGTATACGTACCTGTATGGGAACGGGGGCGCCATTTGGAAGGACATCGAGCTGGTGTCTGAAGACAACGGGGTATACGAGTACATTCTGACCCTGATGCGGTGGCCTGACGATGAGTACAAGGGCCCACCGGGGATTTACCCATACGCGATCTCCGTGGTAATGGACGGCTGCGATGACTGTTACGGCGATGGGCTCGACTTCGTCTTCGAAATCGAAGTCCAGGACTGATTCTCTTGTTCTCTTTTCCTCCTTCCTCCTTCGGGCTCCGACATCGGAGCCCGTTTTCTTGACACACGGGGCTAAACGTTCATATAATCCGTTTAAGAACGGGAGCATGGGCCCGTATCCTACCGACAGAATGTCGACTATAGACCAGGGAGACCAAGTTCTATGAGACGACTCATCACAATCCTTCTTCTGGCAGCGCTGTTTGTCGTTCCGGCAATGTCATCCTGCGTGCCCGGAGGATACGAGGGTGAGAACCCGAATCGTTCGAAGGAGCAGCAGGTTGACGTGGAGAAGCTCAAGCAGGAGCAGCCAGGCCAGCAACCGACGGGCGGGGAGACAACGACACCGCCCGCGACAGAGAATACGGGTGGCTGACGGTCGTCGTAACGGAGGACTGCAATGGGACGCTTTTCCCGCCTGTCGGCGCTTGTTCTGACCGCGGCATGCTTAGCTTTGGTTGTCGGCTGCCCGAAACGAGTTGAGGTCAACCAGCCCGGACCCGGCGGCCTTCCCAGGGGAATCGTGGAGGAGGGAACCGCCTCCGACGTGAAAGACGAGGGGCTTCCCATCTATCCCGGCTCGGTGAGACGCGCCACCCACGTCTACGAAACTCAGGACTCCATTGAGAAGGTCAGGGACTACTACACCAGGCTTCTGGGCGTCCAGCCGGTCACCCGCGACGAACGAAAAGAGGCCCTTGCATTCGATACCGCCGACTTCACCGTGATCCTTCTTCCGATGGGGTCCTCCGGCGGGACCGAGATTGATTTCGTGCTGCCCAGCAAAACCCAATGAGGATGCCCGATTCGCCAGGAATGTCCTGTCCACGAGCGGTGGGAACTTTGCCGTTCCTAATTCGTCCAACCTTTCGACCCGGTATGGAGAAGCCGATTGTCCCGCAGAAAAGGGATACGGCGAGAGCGTGAAAGAGGAGACTCGCATAACCCCCCGCGAGGCCGCCGACAGTGTAATGGCGGTGCGGGCGCGCGACAGCCGCCTCGTCTCCCGTGTCCTTTCCGGCGACAATCAGGCGTTCGAGGATCTCGTGAGAGTCTACTACGGGCGCGTCCGGGCGCTGGTTTTTCATCATCTTCATCGGGAGGACGATCTGGATGATGCGCTCCAGGAGATTTTCATCAAGGCCTACCAGGCTCTCCCACAGTTCGGGAAGCGCTCGAATTTCTATACATGGCTGTTCAGGATCGCCTCCAATTACTGCATCGACAGGCTCCGAAAGAAGCGGCTCGAACTGGTCAGCCTCGACGGTGCGGAGGAGCGGGACTCGATCGAGGCCAGGCTTCCCGACGGCCCGGACTCGCCTGAGGACGTCCTCGGGCGGTCGGAGAGAGTCAGGATGGTCCGGATCGCGCTGGGGAAACTCGATCCGATCTTCCAGAACATTCTCGTCCTTCGAGAGCTTGAGGGCCTCACCTACGAGGAGATCGCGGAGAGCCTGAACATCAACATGGGCACTGTGAAAAGCCGACTCGCGCGCGCCAGGGCGGAATTGAAGCGAATCCTTGAGGAGATGGACGCCATATAGCATCAGAGCGGAATCGAACGGGAAAACCATGGACTGCGAAAAGTGCAAACTGCTTCTGAACCCCTATCTTGACGGCGAGCTCGAGGGCTCCGAGTTCGCCGAGATCGAGCATCACCTCGAGAGATGTCCGGATTGCACCGCGGAGCTCGATCGGCTTGTCAGGATGCGCGATCTTCTCAGGGATCTGAAGGCTGTCGAGGTCCCCGAAGGAGAAAGAGAGGCTTTCATAAATGCGCTGAGAGAACGTCTCGAGGCCGAAGGCATACCGAGCCCGGCGCGGAAAAGAGATCCCCGCCCTGCGATGGTCGCGGCTATCGCCTTCGTCCTCGCTCTCGTTCTGCTGGTTTCCCTGCCGAGGGGGGACCAGGCCCCGAAGATCGCGCCTGCTCCCGGTCTCGACAATTTTCAGAATGCCGCGTTCGACGCGATGATCGTCGGAGCGCTTGATAATCACATACTGGCGACGTCGGGCGACTTCATGGCCGACCCGGCCGCCACCGGAGGGCAGGCGATCGCCGTCTGGAGGGTTGTTCGAAACACCCCCAACGACATCTTCGAGCCTGCTGGAAAATAGAGGTTGACGGAATCGAAAATGACGAAACCGGTGAAAATAGTCCTCTCTGTCGGCCTGGCGATTGTTGCCGTAGGGGTCATCCTGCTCGCCGCCTTCCTCTGGTGGCAGAGACCCGGACGTCTCTCGAATGCTCAATGCAGGGACCTCGTGCGCCTTGCATGGAATCGCGCTCAGAAGGGCACTCCGTCCGGAGAGCGAATGCTCGAGTACCGCCTCGGATCGCGCGAGTATCGAGTCAGGGTCGACCTGTCCGATTATCCCAGGTACCCTCTCCTCAAGAGCTACCTGGAAACCATGTTCCCGCAGACGGAGCTCAACGATGCGTTTCTGGACCGGCTGTCGATCCGCGGCATGGGCAGAATACGTGTCGCAGGGAGATCGGCCGAAAGAGTGAGGCTCTCGCCCACCGGCTACAAGGGCGATTCCCTGGAGCTGTGGGTGGATCCCAAAGAAGGTTACACGCTCGGATGGAGACGGCTGGATCTTAGGGGACGCCTGATCCGCGGCTATCGGTACAAGAGGGTAACCGGTTTCGAAAGCTCTGATCGGCCGGGCCGGTCGGAAGAGCCCTTTCGGGTTCCGCCGTTTCTCGCGGACCGCAAGCTTATGTCTGTGGAGGAAGTGAAAGATTTCATTGACACGAATCCGGTCATGGTTCTACCCGAATGGCTGCCGGACGGTTTCAAAATGGCTGGGGGTCGGATGTCCGGCGGGTTAGTGCCGTCCATGGATTTCGAGGGCATGTTGCCGGGCACGGGATTGGGCGGGATGCGCAAAGGTCCCCAGGGTCCGATGGCGGGAGCCGGACATTTCCAGGTCGTCTATTCGGACGGACTGAACACTATCTCCGTAATCCAGTTCCCCCGGCAAAGGCTTACTGAAGCCGGCTTCGATCCGGGCGCGATTGACCAGGCGCTGAAATCGAAATCAAAGCAGGTCGAATCGATTTTTCACACTTCGATGGCGATAAGAGCCTTCCCGAATTCGATAGTGATGGTGCTTGGTGAGGTCGCCCCCGAGCTTGTCCGACGTGTTGCCGACAGTATCCCCAAGCCTCCCGAGGATGCAGGGCCGGGGATCATGCCTCCTCCGCCGATGGGTAACGGCGACCGGCCGCTCGACCGTCCACCCGGAGGCGATGAGTGGCGAGGGCGCTTCCGCGGCGGCGACCAGCCTCCTCCCGATCAGGGCTACTGAGAAGGGAATCGGCCGTTCTCACGATCTTCGTACCCGTGCACGTCTGTCTCTCTCAACGATCAGCAGAATCATTATCATCACGAGCACCGTGTCCGCGACTATCCCGCTCAGACCGCCCTCTGGTCCGAACGCTCCGCCGGTGAGCCGGTCGGGTCCCGACATCGCCGTGTGCCAGTTCTGAGGATTCAGCCGCGCTATCATTCCGCTTACCGGCACCCCCGCCGCCACAAGCGAGAAATTCCAGCCGAAATGCGCTCCCCATGCGAGCCACAGATTCCCGGTCAGCTCCCTCATCAGGGCCAGAAAAGCGCCGGCAAGGATGATGTCGAGAAACGCGAGCAGCGAAAACTCGTTGTTGAGAAGATGAAACAGGCTGAAAACGATGGAGGAAGCAATAACAGCCCACGCGACCCCCGCGGAGCGCTTCAGAAACGGGTAAATGAGTCCCCTCGAAAATACTTCCTCTTCACCGGCATAAAGTATGAAAAAAATAATGCCTGCGAGCCACGAGAAGGTCCCGATTTCCGCCCGCTCGGTAACCGGCGGCGGCGACATCTCAAGCGAAATCCCCCCGAAGACGGCGACCAAAGCAAACGCAAGACCGCAGCCGACACCTCCGATCAACGCCCCACCGAGCCAGTGAACAGGGAGAGACCGGGTCAGTTTGAGGCCGATTTCCTTGAACACGTCTCCGACTCCGAGAAGTTTCCAGAAGAGAATGCAGAAAACCAGGCTGTATACGAACAGGGTCAGGGCGAGATCGAGACCCTGTTCCGCCCCTTGACCTCTCAGTAATATGAAAGCGAGTTCGATGAGTACGAATCCCACGAACCACACGACAATGATCAGCAGGGTGATCGGGATGGCGACGAGCGGGCTCGGAACCCAGCCGTCGGGAGCACCGGTCTGTTCGGGTTTCTCAGTCATGGAAAACTCGATCGAGCTTGACCCTGTACACCCATCCTTCGTCGTATGGCGGGGTGTGACAGGCGGTACAGGTCTTCTCAGGGGGAGTCCGCACAATTGGGTCGGTCAGGTCCTCTCCGCGGACCTCGCCCGTAAGCTCACCGTAGATTTTCCATTTCTGATATGCCATATGGACCTCGCCCGGACCGTGGCATGATTCGCAGCCCACTCCCCTGAGCTCGTAAGGCACCAGTCGCTCAGGCATGGAGTCAGTCCCGGCGTAGCCGGTCGCATGGCACGGAACGCAGGTTGTCTCGCGTATTCTCCCCGATCCCTCCAGCGTCACCCATGCGCCCGCGTGACGGGTGGCCTGCCATGAGTCGAACTCCGCGGGATGGCACGGCTGGCAGGATTTCGAGCCTGTGTAGCCCGCCTCCCTGACCTCCGGCACCTTGCTCAAGCCCGCTTTTTCCAGTGCGGCCAGGTACTCCTCGGTCATCGCTGCAAATGCGGGGTCCTTCTCGATGCTCTCGTTCAGGTCCACGTACTCGATGTGATAGCTCGTGATCCCTCCCTGCAGGGAGAGGGTGAGGTCCAGAACGCCCAGCGACCGTCCCCAGCTAGCCGCACGCGGAATGAGTATCGGTCGACTGATGTCCGCGCCGCTTCTTTCCTCGACGTACTCGCTGGGGGCGGACTCGCCCGCGATCACGATGCCCGCGAGCGGGAACCGCGAAGCCGCGATGGCCGCCTGCTGCAGCGGAACCGAGACGTCCGAGATCAGGATGATCAATCCGGTAGCGTCCTTGACGCTCACATTGTCGATGACCTCCGCCAGTTCATCCCATCTGACAGTGGGCTCGTTTTCGAATCCCAGGTCGCTTTTGTCCAGCTCGTCGAGAGGGCTGCCCACGATACCGATCTTGAAGCCCTGCTCATCGACGACGATTCTCGTGGGATAGGAGAACCGTCTCTCTGCGGTCTGTTCGTCGTTGTACGTGTATCCTGCGGAAGTGAGCGGGAAGCCTTCCCGATCGTAGGCATGCACTCCGAGCCTTGCGCGACGCGCGTCCATGCGTCCCACATTCACCGCATCGTATCTCATCTCCGCCATCGCGCGGGCGACATAATCCGCCTTGACGCGCTCGGCCTCGCTCCCCAGGCCCGTTGTGAAATTCCCGGTGTCCAGGAGAATCACAGCCCCCGGCGCCGTCTCGCGGGCCTGGCGAATCGCGGTCGATCTCCGCTCCATGCCGCCGCGGGGACCTCCCGCGCATCCGCAGGGTGTGAAATTGCCCTGCGTGTCGCTCGTGAAAAGAATCCTGAGGCGGGTCGGGGCCTTGGGGCGGAAGTCGCAGCCCGACTGGATGAGGACGAGGCACAGACCGGCCATTAGAAACAGTGCGGCCGATATCGTGAAGCGATCGACTCGATTGGAGCGCATGAATGAATTGTAGCCCAAGAGACCCTTGAAAAACCATATCGTCCGGCCCGCCTGCAAATCAAGGAAGCGCCGGGGAGGCGCTTCCGTTTTTCGCTTCGAAGCATATGTCTAAGGAGGCTGCACCTTTACAGACTATTCTCTACCGGCAAAGGTTCGCTTTTCCCTTAGGATGCCGGAGATTTCACATCCCGGTGTACTCGAACACCGCCGCCAGCGGGCCGTCCATCATCAGATGAATGCGCATGTTCACGGTATCGGTGTCGATGTGTCTCGGCTCTCCCTGGACCGCGTCGAGATCGTAGATCGACTCGATGAAATCGCCGGTGAACGAGTACACCTCGATCGTCTGGGCGTCCGTAAGGATGCAAATCCAATTCTCATCCTCTTTACCTGCGTCGCCGACCGGCAGCACCGCCACGTCGAGCGGCGTCCCCGAAAAACCCCCCAGGGTTGCCACCGACGTAAGCTCGCCGCCCGGATTCGTCAGGTAGTTCCCCGAAAAAATCTCGACCTCGTTCGAGCTTCCCCCTTCACTTACGATCGCCATGATTTCCCCGGAGCTTCCCCCGTCCCACACGGCAAGACCGTCGACATCCTCCGGATTCAGCATGCCCGCTCCGGTGCCTTTCGGCACGCCCCCGATCAGTGTGTCGAACTCCTGCGATGCATCCTTGTACGGCGCCTCATACATGACAAGAGCGACAAAGGGATAATACCCCTGATAAGCGCCGTCGTCGGGGACCCATATCGCGTATCCGCGCTTGTCGCCCTTCACCCCGCCCGAGACATCCGCCGGTCTTAGTATCGCATCGACCTCGGGGGTATCCTCTTTGTCCGCGATCAGCCTGAAGTCGACGACCTGCAGGTTCTCAAGATCCAGAATCCTGAGGGTATTTTCAAACAGGATCGGCGGATCCGTAGTGTCATCGAAGACCGCCGTGTCGAGATTCGTCTGCAGAAACGAATAGGTGTCGGGACTCTCGGGAAGCGCGGGTACGGGTGCTGCGATTCTGGAGATCGGGTCGATCGGGAAGTCGGGATCGCCGCCCGTGGTGTCGATCAATGTCGCGAACAAGCCGGATTCGGAGTAGTCCTCGTCCCAGGCGTAGATCTCGGTCGGGGAAGCGTACACGAGGGTAGTGGAGGAGCCGCCGGGTTTGCCGATCATAGCCAGGTCGAGTTCCCCGTACGGCGTGCCGTCTCCGGTCAGGGCTGTCGGACCGCTCAGGAGCTGAAAATACGTGGGAGGCGGCAGCGGATCCATTATCTCGACGGTGAGGTAGTTGTACGTGATGTAGTCCGACCCGAAGCTCTTCGCCGCCATGAGCAGATCGACGCTTCCCGGTGAGAGCCCGTATGCGGCGTAGCTGTAAACCTGGTACGTGCCGTTGCCGGACGGTTCCATGTGCGTGAACGCACTTCCATTGACGGGTTCGAGGTCTATCAACACATACTCGATGTCGTTCTGCCAGTCAGGGACCTCGACGGTAAGGTTGGCGGGCTTGGACGCATCGGTGTATAGCGGGCCGGTCGCCAGCGGGTTCCTGAGCTCAACGATCTCCCCCTGGTTTGAGGGCCAGCTTGCCGTCACGACATAAACCAGGTCGGTGAATTTCTCGCCGGGATAGCGCCGGAAAGTCAGCGTCTGCCCGTGCGTTTCCCCCGGACCCCATTCCTCGCCCGGATCGCCGGTCTCGAACCTGATGAATGGATTGTGCGTCGAGGAGTCCCCGTCCATGTCGCACATGTCGGTGTAGCTGTCGGGCTCAAGAATAGTAGGTCCGTCCGAACCCGGAAAAATCCCCGTTACATCGTACGCCGTCTGTACGGTTGGGTTGGTCAGGCTGACGTAGATGGTCCAGTCCAGTCCGATCACTCCCATCAGCGAGACATCCATGCAGTTCACACAGGTCGGGGGGAGCAGCATGCCCGTGACATTCACATGGATTTCTCCCGAGCGAAGGGGAATCGCTTTCACCGACGCAGGAGTCTTGTCGGTCGCTTCCTCGCAGTGAAGAATCCATGTCCCCCATTGCCTTATGCTTGTGGCGGTATCGGCTGCGATCCGGGGAGTCTGAAACTCGCGACCGGACTCCAGCGGCGTGACCGTCGGTTCCTGCGTTCCTTCTCCGCACCCCAGGATTAGTGCCAGGCTCATCATCAGGACCGGTCCGCAGGTTCTGGAAAAATCGTGCATGTTGTCTCCTCCCGCGCTCACAGGAGCCCGGTTCCCGTCAACATTAGTTTCTGAGAAACACTTGGGCAGGATTTAAACAGGCTTAAGGGGAATGCATGTGAGGAGCCCGTTTGCGATTCGTCCGGCGACTTCTACTGCTCCCCGTCGATTTCCTCGACCGCCACAAGCCCGTCCTCCCGGACCATCCGCACGAACATCTCCACAACCCTCGGGCTGAACTGGGAGCCGGAGTGTTCCCTGAGTTCCTCCAGCGCTATCTTCAGGTCGAGCTCCTTGCGGTATACGCGCCGGGATGTCATCGCGTCCCATGCGTCGGCGACCTGGATGATGGCGCCTTCGAGGCTGATCTCGTCGCCCTTCAGCCCGTAAGGATACCCCTTGCCGTCGTATCGCTCATGGTGCTGCTTGAGGATCTCGTTTTCCTCCGTGAGGAACGTGAGACCGTGCAGGATCGCCTCGGAGATCAACGGGTGCTTCTTGATGTGGTCGTATTCGTCCGGTGTGAGTTTCGACGGCTTGTTGAGGACACTCTCGCGTATTCCGATCTTGCCGATGTCGTGCAGGAGCGCGGCGGAGTAGACAGTCTTGAGCCGGGCCTGCCCGAGCTCGAAACGTTTGCCGCACCGCTCGGAGTATTCGGCGACTCGCTCGGAGTGACCGCGCGTATATGGGTCCTTCGCTTCGAGTGCTTTTACCAGCGCGTGTACGGTCTCCTGGTACGCCATCCTGAGAGCGGCGGTCAGCCGTATGTTCCGGATCGAAAGGGCTGTCAGGGAACCCAGGAACTGCACGATCCAGATGTCGGTCTCCGGGATGGCTCCCTTCTCGGGAGGTGTCTCGAGATACAGTACCCCGATTCTCTCGTGCCTTCCGTCCGTTTCGGTCGATAAGGGCACCGCAAGAACGCCTGCATCGGCAAAGCGATCGAGATCTGGAAGGGACTCCAGCTCAGGGAAATCGTTCGGGTCGGGATAAAGGACCGGCTGGTTGGTTTCGTACGCTCTTCTGGCCACCGCGTCGATGAACAGGCCTTCCATCTCGTCGGGCTCGGTCTGGGAACCTATCGACGGAAGCCTGTCGAACGTCTCGGATTCCTCGACGCGTATCAATATCTGCCCCCGCCTGGCACCCAGAAGACTGATCGCGTCGGTCAGGACATTCTGAAGGGTTTCAAGCGGCAGATCGGAATCGACCAGCCTTAGAGCCTTTTGCGCCAGCAGCCGTGTGCGATAGGCGAGAGAGTGGAGGTTGGAGGCGATCTCCTGGATTCTTCGAGTCTCGGTCTTCAGAGCTTCGCCGCTCAAACCGCCGTTCAGTCGATCACACGCTTCTGCGATGCGGTCGATTCCCGACAGCTCCCTCGGACCCTCTCGCGACGCGCGGGGATCTGGGTTTATGGGTCGTGCACTACGACTCCCTTGTGACATGTTGACACCTTGCGAGGCTATTCGCACTCAAGCAGACCTTCAGCTTGACATGACCTGCTCGTCATTTGCCACTATAATATCTATCCTTTCTATGCCGTTGCGACATGGCGGTTACCTGTGAACCGGCGCCTTAAATCGCATCTGATTGTGTCTGTTTGTGCCCTTTTAACCCTGGCATTCATGGTGCCGTTTCAGCATGACACCAAGGCCCAGGGAACCGCGACCGCAGCGAATTCCCCCCTTAGCGATGGGCTCCCGTGGAACGAGCAGGTCGTGGCCGGCCATTACGGCGACGGTCATGAGTTCATGTGGGGCGCCTACGGGAACAAGCTCTACCCCGGTAAGGACTTCTTCTGTGCGCTTCCGTCAAGAACCGATGGCCTGGACTGCCTGGGAGGTCTGATGGCGTGCAGAATGTCGAGGTGCGATGAAGCCAAGCCTGAGCTGGATGAGCTTCTTCAGAGCGGCATCGACGCTGGTGATCCGGCCACTCTTCCGTTCGAATACTGGCCCGGAGAGGGTCCCAGCCTCGGAGAGCTGTATGGATGGATCATCGATGGCGAAGAGGGCGAAGGCCTTTTCAGGGTGATTGAGATCAAACCCTCAGGGAAAGACGGTCCCGTTCTGGAGGCATATGTAGCGGATGTGGGACCCTGGTGCACCGAGGATCCGTACTGGGAGGACTATTCCCGTCCAGACGCCGAGTCCGGCATAGATGCGAGGGGCAGGAGGACCAACCGGGGAGGAATCGATCTTTCGTACGCGCTCGCCCAGGCGCTTGGATTCACTGGCCTGCTGGACGTCGATTGGCGCTGGAAAACTCTCGACGGGGCGTATGTGGTTCAACGCCGCCCGACCGAGTGGCGCTACTAGTTCCTGGTCGTCCCGTAGCCTCATGCTTCGCCCTGTACGGGCGTTGTTTCCGAATCGTCCCCCTCGCCTTTCTCCTTGAGCTTCTTGTTCTTCTTGTTCAGCCCCGAGTTCTCGTCCGACCCGTCGTACTTGTCTGATACCGGCTTCCATTCGCGGAGCTCGAAATTCTCGGGGAGTGGAAGCTTGAGTTCGTGATGCACGTCCAGAGCCGCCTGGGTTCGAGGGAGGAGCATGAAGTCCAGAAGTTTCGTGACATCCTCGTCGGCCTTCTCAACCTCAGGTATGGCGGCTTCCCACACGTAGTAGGTCCATTCGTCCTCGGGCTTCTCGCGAGCGCGCCAGATCATTATGTCGCCGATCTCCACTTCCGCCCCGTAGCCCTCGGGTTGCCTCGACTCGGAATCGTCGACCTCCCAGCCCTGGGATTCAAGGCCTGTGAAGTAGGTCTTGATCTTGGCTGTGCTCGCCAGAGTCCGGAAGAGCCCTCCGAACAGGTTGAAGCCGCACCACAGGCAGCCTGCCGCAACAAGAATGCCGAGCACGGCGAGCATGATGCATCCGACCAGGACTACTTTCAGACAGGTTTTTGATTGCATTCGGTCCTCCCCGATGAGGGATTCCATGGCACTGCCCGGGCGGGACGGGTCACCGACATCAGCGACCCGCCAGCCTCAGAGAATAGTCTACCATAGCGCCCGCGGCGTCGATTCCCGTCGCGGATTCGAAACCCTGGAAGCCCGGAGTCGCATTCACCTCGAGAAGCACCGGCCCGTTCACTGTCTCGATCCAGTCCACTCCCGCGATGCTGAGTCCGACCGCTACCGCAGCTTTCAGCGCGATCGTCTTCTCCCGCCTCGAGAGCCTGATCTCCTGGGGTGTCCCGCCCTGATGCACATTGGCCCTGTAGCCGCCCGACGGGGCCAGTCTCTGGATCGCCCCGAGGACCTTTCCGCCGATGACAAGGGCGCGGATGTCATCCGATTTCCCCGACGAAGAATAGACATACTCCTGCATGAGGATCGGCTGCCCGAGCGCCCACAGCGTTGCGGCGAGCGCTTCGAGCTGATCCACATCGCGCACGAGCATGGTCCCGATTCCCATCGCGCCGGTGAAGGTCTTGAGAATCCACGGCGGCCCCGGCACAATCCGGCGCGCCGGCTTCAGGTCCCTGATCGACAGAACCCGCGCCGTTTTCGGAATTCGAAGCCCGGCGTTCCTCAGCTCGAGCAGCGTGCGGTAGGTGTCGCGGGCGAGCGCGATGGCGTAGCCGGGATTGCTCGTGGGGATTCCGCTCGCCTCAAGTTGAGAAAGAAGTGCCAGGCCGTTTTCGTAGTTGCCCGGTCCGAACCGGGGAATCACGGCGATCGGATTGCTCAGCCGTCGCCCCGCAATCATGACCGACCCCGCGTCGCTCCCGGCCTCGAGCAGAACGTCGGTTGGATCGAGCGTGCGAATCGCGATTCCCCGATCTTTTGCGGCACGGCGGAAACGCCCTGCGGCCCATCCGGTCGATCGGGCGGTGAGAAGAAGCAGATAGGGTTTGGCCTTGCTCAACGGGAGAATACTATCCGGCGAACGGCTCTGTTTGCAAGTGACGGTTGGCCGTCACAACTGCAGATGGGTGCCCGTCACAACCGTAGATGGGCCTGAAATGAGTCCTCTTTGGACAAATATCGCCCTCCCGTGATTCCCCCCAGGGCCCCCCTATGATCCCCCCCAAGGGGAGGATGGGGTGTGCCGGGATCCGCATCAATTGCAGGTCTGACGGGAAGTTCATATATTAACCGTCCCCCCCTTGGGGGGGACCACAGGGGGGCTCTTGACTTGGGGGGGACTACAGGGGGGCATACACTTTCCCCCGGGCCATTCACCCGCTGTGGCGCAATGCCCCCCGGTGCAGTATAGTCATAACCCTTGGGAATGCGCGAAAGGGGACACGCGATGCATGACATCTTCAATCGAAAATCAACGCTGCCGACTTGTTGGCTGGTCATCTGTCTTGCCTTCTTCACTTTCCTGATGACCGGATGCCCCTCGTCCGGAGGAACAAAGGATGACACCAAACCCGCCGTTCAGACGGAGAACCCAGTGCCCGCGGGTGCGCCGGAAGGTCCCGTGCGGATCGCGTTTGTGCCGTCCGTCGAGTCCGGCAAGATCGCCACCCAGCTCGACGAGTTCAACAATGAGCTAAGCGAGCTGATCGGGCATCCGGTCGAATCAATTGTGGTGCTCAGCTACACCGCCTGCGTGGAGCAGATGGGAGCCGAGCGCCTCGAAGCCGCGTTTCTGCCGGCCCTGGCCTACGTGCTGGCGAACGACCGTTACGATGTCCGCGTGGTGCTCAAGGCGGTGCGAAGGGGATCAGCGACTTATCGGGGAGAAATAATCACCCGCGCCGACAGCGGGATCGAGACCCTTGAGGACCTTCGGGGCAAAACGATGTGTTTCGTGGATGCATCGTCGGCTTCCGGGTATCTGTATCCGAAAACCCTGCTGATGTCGAGCGGGATCGATCCGGAGGAAGATCTTAAGGAATACACGTTCGTGGGCAGCCATCCCGCAGTAATCGAGGCGGTTCTGAACGGACGGCTGGACGCGGGCGCGTGTTTCGACGACGCGCGCACCACTCTGCTCGAGACCGAGCCCAGGGTCATGGAGGAAACAAGGGTGGTCGCCTATACGCCGGACATCCCGGCCGATACTGTGAGCTTTCGAGCGGGTCTCGAGGGTCCGTTCTACGATAGGCTGGTCCAGGCGTTGATCGAAATCAGCAAGAAGGGCAAGGACAGCCCCCTGTACGGCATCTACGAGATCGAGGAGCTTGTGCCCGCCCAGGACACCGACTACGATCCGATCAGGCAGATGGTGACTGCGCTGAACTACGACATCGAGGGCGAGATAGATAAGAAGGAATAGGAATGCAAGCAGGCTCGGGCGCCAGGGGCGACTCCCATGTGCAGGGATCGGTATTGGCTCGTTTTCTCGCTCTCCGAAAATCCCTTCCTTGATCAAATCATTTTGACAAAACTAGGCATACTCGCGGGATAGTATATGTGACGGGTTAGGACCACCTGTCTGAGGTGAAAAACATGAGAAAGCTCTTTATCTGTGTTGCGGCCTTCCTCCTCCTGGCAGTCCCTGCTATGGCACAGGAAACGGTCGATGTCGAGATCACGATCCAGACGATCGTCGAGTTTACAGCCAACAACGCCGGACCGCTTACCTTCACGTACGACCAGTATTCGGACTTCGGTGTCGCCCAGGACATCGGGGACGTGGACTACACCCTGTCCGTTAACCAGGCCTGGCAGGTTGTAGCCATTATACTGGACGGCACTCAGAACGGTCAGACCGCCGCCGATTGGAACGGCGTCGGCTGGACGCTCTCGGTCAATGCGGTCACTCTTGATGAGGTCGCGGCGGACGTCATCGACAGCGGTGGCGCTGCAGTTCACCGGGTCAACTCTATGTGGCAGGTCCTCCTGACCATCCCATGGCCCGAGTCCAACTCCACGCCTGACTGCACCATTGAGATGACCGCTTCCGAAGTCTGATAAGGCGCGGCCCTTGATTTGGGCACCGCCCCGCGGTTATTTCTGCCGCAAGATTCTGTGTGCCGGAAAGAAAAAGGAGGCTTGCCGTGCGCAAGTTACTCTTTTCCCTTTTAGTCTTCCTGTTGTCTGCAGCGCCCGCGGAGGCGAGCCCGTCGGAAGGCACTGCCCTGGGGATCATCCTCGCTCCCGTCCAACTCTTCACCGTCAACAACGTCGGTCCTCTGACCTTTACGTTCGACCAGTATTCCGATTTCGGCGTCGTACAGGATATCGGCGATGTCAACTACGACCTGATTTCCAACGTAGGCTGGCAGGTGACGGCGCAGATCAGGGACTTCACGGCAGGGGGGCAAACCGCCGGTGACTGGGACGACCCCAACTGGACCGTCTCCGTCAACGGCGTGGTCGTTGACGAGTCCCTCGCCGCGGTGATCGACACCGATCCGAACCCCGTCAACAGGAACGACGCCGTGTGGGAGGTCCTCCTCACGATCCCATGGCCCGAAGGCTCATCCAACCCCGATTGTCGGATACGGCTGACCGCTTCCACAGTCTGACGAGGCGCTTTCCAGCCGCTCGCGTGGCCCTTGCATCACAACCTCCCGGCTGTTACACTACATCATTGTTCTCCTATGGCCCGGAAAAGGAGGCTTGCCACGCGCAAGCTGCTCTTTTTCATCTCAGTCCTCCTCTTACCTGCAATGCCCGCGGAGGCGAGCCCGTCGGAAGGTACTGCCCTGGGAATTATCCTCGGTCCCGTCCAGCTTTTCACCGTCAACAACGTCGGCCCTTTATCCTTCACGTTCGACCAGTATTCCGATTTCGGCGTCGCACAGGATATCGGCGATGTGAACTACGACCTGATATCCAACGTGGGGTGGGTCGTGAGGGCGCAGATCGCAGATGACACGGGCGGTGGACAGACCGCAGACGATTGGGACGACACCAACTGGACCCTCTCCGTCAACGGCGCGGTTGTTGACGAATCCGTCGCCACGGTGATTGACACCGATCCGAACCCCGTCAACAGGGACGATGCCCTGTGGCAGGTCCTTCTCACGATCCCGTGGCCCCAGAGCGCCTCTAGTCCTGATTGTCAGATCGTGTTGACTGCGGAAACCCTTTGACGGAATGCATTGCGCTAAACCTTGTGATATACTTCTCTCACATAAGGGGGGGCAGTTCGGCTCTTTTCGCGCAGAGGAGAAGGCCATGTAAGAACAGCGCGATATCTCAGCCGCTGGGATACGCGTTCTGATCTTTCTTCATGGTCTGAAGACCAGGTTTTCAGGATTTGGTGACTGCGGGACCGCAGACCGTCAGGTCTTGCGGTCTAGGCTTTGTGTGCTGGTCTTTGAACGGGTCCGGTAACATCCGGACCGGGGCGAGGAGCCGCCAGTGAGACATTTGAGCAGTAGACATACGGCTGCCTTCGCGCAAGTAATCCTCGCAGGTTTCTTCCTGCTGGCAGTGCCCTTGCCCTCTCTTGCTGTCGGGGAATCCGAATCCGATTTCTCCATCGTCATCTCCGAAGTGCGATCGCTGACTCTCGATGCCGAGAGCGTCTACCTCGACCCGGGCGGGTCCGAGCTCATCGCCGGCTGGACCGTGGAGCAGTCCTGGAACGCTACCGTCTGCGCCAACGTCGACTGGGTGCTCAGCATTCGCGGAACCGATCCCACCTGGGAAGGTCCGTGGCCGAAGCCGGTAAGCGATATATATTGGTCATACGATGGTAGCGAGTTTGTCCCGCTGGACACACTTCCCGTCGAGGTCTGCGTCGGCGGACCCGTCGACCACCAATCGTATCCCATCGCCTTCAGGGTCGCCCTCGATCCTCTCGAAGATGTCCCGGGCGAGTACCGCTACGGCTACATCGTTCTCGAACTCACAGCACCATGAAAAGAATCTCCCCCAGACAATCTATCCCTGCTTTCCTGGCTGCGATTCTGGCTTTCTCGATCTGGTCTGCTCCTGCGCTCGCCGACCAGACGATCAGTGCCGATCGCATCAACCTCGGCATCGTCGGCGAAGAGGAGTTCACCAACGGATACGTTATGATCACGAAGCTCCCGGTGTACTGGGAGAGCGATGTCCCGTGGCGCCTCACGGTAAGCTCCATCGATCCCGACCTGGGTATGAGCGATGACACTCGCAGCGTCAAGCCACTGGACGACCTTCGTTGGAAGCCGTCGGACGAGCAGGTTTGGCTGCCCGTCAGGCAGGATTCGGCAGAAGTCGCATGGGGCGCAGACACCGGCTCCGGCGTTATCTATATCGATGTTATGGTGCTGCTCGACTGGCTCACCGACGCGCCCGGCGAGTACCGCACCAGCCTCGTTTTCACGATCGAGCCAATTTAGCGGTGGGGCCTGCATCGCCGTCCCCCGCTCGCTTTGAGGAAATCCGCATGACCGTCACATCAATTGCCTGCTCCCGACCAAGAATTATCATCCCGGTCGCGGTCGCGCTCATCCTCCTCTTCCTCGCTGCATCGCCGGCAAGCACCCAGGGATTCTCGGTTGCGTACGGCAACCTGGATTTCGTCGTCCTGCCCGGCGAAAGGATTACCGCCACCTTCAGTGTCACCAATCTGTCCGAAGAGACCAAAGTGCTCAGGGTCTATACCGGCGACTGGGTCCGTGTTCGGGGGGATACTCCTGACTACGTGTACGACGAAAAGGGCGATCAGGAGGTCCGCTCCCTCCTGAAATGGATGACCTTCAGCCCCGACCAGATGGAGCTCGCGCCGGACGAAACGCGGGAAGTGAACTGCGAGGTCAACTTGCCCGACGACCCGACGCTGGAGGGAAGCTATTGGGGCGTCGTCTTCGTCGAGGAAATTCCCCTGCCTGAGCCGGGCGTTGAGGCGCCGCGCGATGAAGGTATGCACGTCGGCATCACCACTATCTTCCGATATGCCGTCAAAATCTTCGCGACCTTTCAGTACACCGAGGTGCTTGACGCGAGCTTTACCGACTTGCTGATCGAGCAGGTCGAGGGCGGTTTCGATGTTACCGCCGCCTTTGAGAACAAGGGCAACGTCTACATGAGGCCCCAGACATGGCTTGAGATCCACGATTCTACAGGCGAAGTCATTTACAGACAGGACTATGTTCGGCAAACCGTGCTTCCCGAAAGCTCACGCAACTATGTTTTCGGGCTGAGGGATCTGTCGCTGGGTCCGGGCACCTACCTTGTGATGGTAATCTCCGACTACGGTGCTCCGAAACTCGTGGCAGCCCAGGGAACAATGGAGTTGAAGCCTGCAGAGACTCCGCCTGCCGAGTGATAAGGGGGAATGACAATAGGTAAGAGGATGGGGTTGGCGACACTGTTGGTGATTGACGCATTCGGATTGTCGAAGAAGGGCGATCTGTCCGGGTGTGTCCGCTTTTTCATCCTCTTGTTCTTCCTCTCGACTCTCTTTCTCCCTTCCCTCGCTTTCGCCGACCCAGGCGGCATGCGCATTGAGCTTCTCTCCCCTTCCCTTGTCGAGATCGCGCCGCGCCAGATGCTCACCGCCTCTATCCGGCTCACCAATTCCGCTCGGGCGCCCGGTACATGCAACATCTCCGCGGATACCCCTCCAGGCTGGCAATATTCCGCAGTGCCCGACACACTTGAGCTTGGCCATGGCGAATCCGGCGTCGTTTTCGTGTGCGTCACCATACCTGCCGATGCCCTCGCCGGCGACTACTTGCTCACGCTCAGAGCCTCCCCTGCAGGATGGATGCCGTCGGATTCCTTGACCGCCGACATCACCGTCGCCGTCTTGCCTGTCGTTCGACTGCAGGTGATTGCCGGTCGCCCCGGTCGCGCCGAAGCCACCACCGGCGATATTCTCACTCAGACCTTCACTGTCTTCAACCTCGGCAACGCTGCGGCCAATGTCCAAGTTGACATCGAGTCCGACCCGGTGTGGCCCGTGTCCGTAAGCCCGCCGGACTTCGCTCTGGCGCTGGACCCGGGTCGGAGCGGCGATGTCGTTGTGCAGACCGCGATTCCGGACGATTTGCCCGGATCGGTGACCTACCGCCTGTGCGTTGTCGCCCGCCCCTTTGGTGCCCCGGAATCAGAGTTGGAAGCGCAGGCGAGCACATCCACCCGCGTCATCCCGCAACGGCTCCCGGGATCCATCTACGCGAGCCTGGAAGGCGAGATGCAGGTTACCACATCTCTCCAGGACAATCGCGATCTCTCCTATATGTTTTCGCTCTGCCCTCTCGAAGCCGACCTCGGCGATGACAGAACGCTGAGCCTCGGCCTTCGTAACCTCCTTCTCGGTGGGGACTCTTCCGGGACCTTTGTCCAAAGCCAGAGGGTCTGGGCTGCGTTCACCGATGAGAACGTGGGCTATGTCCGGGCCGGCGACCTTCTCTTGAACCTCGAGTCGCCGTTGATGGAGCGCTATGTGTCCGGTCGCGGAGGCGACGTTTTCCTGCTTGGCGACCCGAGCGATCTCAGGCTCTTCTTCGCGCGAACTCGAACCAGCGCGCCCAGGGAAAACGCGGGGATTCAGCTGGTCTTTGGAGACGATGACTCGGGCGTCATGCGTCTGACAGCCTTGACTGATTCCGAGACTACTCCATCAGGCCTTCCCCCGGCGCAAAAGGAAAAATCCACGAACATCGGCATCATGGCTGGATATGTTCCGTGCGAAGGCGCCGAGTTGACCGGCGAATTCGCCTGGTCGCACTCCAACCTGCATGACGCCGATACCGCCTGGCGCTTCAGCGGCGACTACAGGGAGGAGTATTTCTCCGCCAACTGCGAATGGCTGCGGGCGGGCCGATGGTTTCGCGGCGGCTGGCGCGACACCGAGCTGAAGCGTCTGAACCTGCGGATCAGCCCCATCGACGAGGTCGGAATCTGGGCGCACTTCAGCGAATCCCAGGGAAATGTGACAAACGACCCCGACATCGAGGGACGCTGCGCCAAGGACGCAGGGTTCGGGGCCTCCTGGACTCTCGGTGACCTCGGACGCCTGAGTTTGTCCCACAGAGTTTCCCGCGACCGCGATGATACGCTGAATTCCTACGATCACGCGACACGCACCACCGTCTATTCCCTCACCAGGACATGGGATGATTTCTCCGCCACGGGCGGGTTCGAACACCAGACCGATGTTTACAGGATCAGCGGCGACCACGAAGTGACCAGGTCCCTGATGCTTGATTTCGCCATGCGTTTGAGCCGCGACGCTTCCCTGAGAATGGGTTGCTCTCTCGGTCGGCTCTCCCTTAACAGCGGCGAGGAGAGCGATCCTACCTCCAATTTCACGCTCGGCACCCAGCTCCGACTCGCTGAAGACCTTCGATTCTCATTGAATGCCCAGAGAAGCACCGGCGGCTTTCTCGGCGGACGAACGGACATCTACGGGTCGCTGAACTGGAAAGCTCTGAGGAATCGTGACGTGAGCCTGCGCGTCAGGTCCTACAGCGGCGCCTTCGGCGACGATACCGAGGTGGCCCTCGAATTCTCTCAGCCCATCAGCATCCCCATGGGTATGTTCCCTCGCATGGGCAGCGCCGACGGAAAGGTCTTCATGGCCGATAATCCCGACCTGGGTCTGCGAAATGTCAGGATCAGCGTCGACGGAATCGATGTGATCACCGACGACTACGGCTACTTCGCTTTCCCCGTTCTCGATCCCGGCCGGTATCAACTCACGATCGATTCAGCCACCCTGGGCGTCGGCATAGCGCCCGTCATCGACCTGCCCCTCGTTTTCACCATCGGGGCCGGCGATACCACCGATCTCGAGATCCCCGTCATTCGTACCGCCTCAGTGCAGGGTCGGGTCTTCATCGCGGTCCCCGCGTCTCCCGGACAGGCCGCTTCTATGCTCCCCCTCACCGACCTGGTCGTCGAGCTCCGCGGAAAGGACGCAAGTGTCTACAGGTTCACCGACTCCAACGGCCGCTTCGTTTTCTCCGACTTGCTGCCCGGCACCTACACCGTCGTTCTCCTGCCCGATCGCCTCCCCCGGGGCTTTGAGATCCTTCCCCCGGACCTCTACGAAATCGACGTCGCGCCCGGCGATTCTCTCCATGATCTGGACTTCCAGGTCGGACCGTCGCAACGCGAGATCGTGATCACCACAGACAAGACTCAACCGCAGGATTGATGCTCGAACTCTCTCAAGTCCGGGTCTGAAGCGCGAGCGTCAGCGAGCGCGTACCCGATGGCGTCAGCCATCGGACCTTTCGCATGCCGTGCCCCCGCTGTTTGCTCATAACGGGACACAGCCCAACAGGTTTCGCAGGAGCAACTGGAAACCGCTCTCAGACGCTGGTTAGAGCTTAGGGGAAAGACTGCGGTTGCGCTGACAGCCCGGCTTAGCGCAACGGAGTAACAATCGGATGAAGAAGAAGCTCGTCCCTGAAGAGCGCTAGTTGATCCATGACGTACTGGATATCCTCATCCACGGCCTCACCCGGAACGATGCCCTTTGCACAGCCGTACAGATTTGTATCGTTCGGTACGTTTATCGACAACACAAAGAACTCATCCACGCCATCGGGCAGGTGCCACCAGTGAGGATCAGGCCCCGTCCACTCGGAGCCGTCCAGCAGCACATCGGGGTGAGTCCGGACGTATTCAAGCAGATCAAGGAATGGCTCCTCGTCAGCGAATTCCCACTCGTATTCATGCGTCCCTGGCAGGATATCGAATCCTGTACTCTCCGCTCCCTGGGTCTCTCTGAAACCCTTGAAATAGGGAGTACGGAACATGGCCCACATGGCCTCTGGCGGCGTTGAGTCGTCGTATGTCCGGAAGTTGAAGTGCCAGGTGATATCCTCGATGTCGGCAAGCTTATCGGCCGTCAATGGCTCGTAAGATAAGCGCGACCACGGATTCTCCGACTCCGATGTCGGGTCGACTGTCTGGTTTCCCGACGCTTGCGAGATTCCCTGCGGAACCTGCGTCCTGGTCGCCCAATGGGGACATCCCGCCAATGCGATCACCATCAGAGATGATAGTGAAGTGAGTACGACCATGTTTCTTATCATTGTCGGCCTCCTATCCACTGTTTGCTCATAACTGGCTCGGCGGAATCCACTCCCCCTCCGGACCTCCGAATGCGCCCATCTCGCCCCCGTCATCCCCACCCTCTGAGATCAGCGTGTTCGTGGGATGGTAGAAATCCGACCCCGGAGTCATGTCGTACTGCGGATCGATCTGCTGGTAGTTCTGATAGCTCCCGGTTCCCGCCGAACACTGGTTCACGAAACCGCTCGCCCATTGCCACGAGTTCGCTCCCTGCGGAAGCGGATAGCCGATATTGAAGCACAGGGAGTAATCCATCGGCTGAGGCGTTGGCGGCGGCTGAACATAGTTGTCGACCCACCATCCATAGTATGAGCTGTTCCCGGACACCATGTTCTCATCGGTGGGTTCTATGTTGGACGCGATGTTGTTCTTCCACACTCGCGGATCGCCGCCGACCATCGCCATGTACGACGCGTTGACATGGCCCGCATGGACAATCGTCGTCGACGGCGGATCCGCATGGCGAATGTCGTCGACCGTGATGTTGTAGAGCTTGAAGTACCCGACCCAGTCGAACGAGTTGATGTTGCTTAGACTGAGAACAGTGAGCCAGTTCTGAGGATCCGGGTTCGGCGAAGGTCGGATGCAGTTGGTCTTGTCGAAAATGTTGTAGATAAGGAGATTATGGAGATCTACATTGTGCGGACTGACGTTGTCATAGCCTGCGCGTATCACGGTCAGAGAGTTCCCGAACGCTCCCGCGTCCGGAATGTCAAAGCCGATGTCGTGGAACTCGCTGTTATGAACGTTGATGTAATTCGTCCCGCCGAAATACAACGGATACAGAGCTCTCCATGCCGTGTCCGAACCCCGATGGTAGATCTTTGTGAATTCGCAGTAGTCGATCTCCACGTAAGACGACTGATAGAACCTCAGGAAATATCCGTAGATCGTCGACGTAACCCCGGAGAACTTGCATCCTCTGAGTGTCAGGTTGCTGCCCTGGTTGAAGTACATGGCCGTGTCCCCGGAGGAAATGGTCATGTTGAAAAACAGGCCTTCCACCGTCGCGTTGCTGATTGAGGTCCCGTACGTGTTGGCATTGGTCTGCATGACCGTCGGCCAGCCCACTCCGTCGTTCCAGTTGCAGCCGATCACGTGGCTGTTGTTCTTCAGCGCGAACGGCGCGTAATTGGCGGCGCATTGGTCTACCAGGACCGGCTTGTTGCCCTGCGCTGCCGCCGCATCGATCCCCTTCTGAATCGTGTCGAACGGATGGCTTGAGCTTCCGTTCATGGACGGATCGCCCGCATTGTCGCCGTCGACGTACAGCACATCCAGCACCGTGAAACCGTTGGGCAGTGACCCCGTCTGGCTGTCCGGATTCTCGACAACCACGTTCCACGCCCCCACAGCCGCGCCCAGAAGATCGAGGTCTCCCTCCAGAGTGTTGGCATCAACATACACTGCATCAATCGCCTCGATCGGCGTCTGGCCGGTCTTCTCCAGCCGGAAGGTCGCTCCGTCCATGAAATTCGCGCCCCCCACCGTGACATGCTCCTCCGTGCAGTCCGGTATCCCTTCGTCGGGATCGATGCTCGTCACCGTCGGCGCCGGATTGGGCAGTTCCCCGCTGACCTTGACCGTGCTCACGAAGTACGCAGCCAGGGGGGCATCCGGGTACTTGAACAGGTCGCCGCCCGGAACCTGCGGTTCATACGTGGCGGGATCGGCGCTCTCAACCGTCCCGAATACCTCGAAATCGCCCGATCCGGTGAGGTTAAGCGAAGCGATCTCTATCTCGAAAATCGATGAGTTGATGGTGGTTCCCGGGAGCACTGTTGCGCTCGCCTTGACATCCACCGCTCCTCCGAGCACGTCGCCCTCAAGCCATATCCCGCTGATCTCGCCGGGCACATCGCCATTGTCGCCGCCCTGCCAGTCGAAAACCTCTATGTCCAGAACGAATTTCCCGCCTTTCTGCGAATCGTCGATATAGTAAGCGTTCGATCCTGCGTCGGTCAGAACGATATTAAACGCTTCCTGGCAGTTCGCATAAAGCGAAAACGCCTCCTGCGGGTACTCGGGAGCGAATGACGGGTCGGGCTGATCCCAGCTCGCGTCTACCGCATAGTTGAAATCGAACGCCGGCGTCCCCCCGTCCATTCTGAACTGGATATCGTACCGCCTCGCAAAAGCGCCCGGATTGGTGGGGAAGAATCCTCTCGATGCCGGGTCAAGCGCGGTCACCGGATCCTCAAGATCCAGTCCCTGCGCGAAGTACTTGTACCCGTTCACCGTGCCCGTGGGATGCACCGGCGGTGCGAGTTTCCCCTGGGTCGCGCCGAAGATGGTCTCGTACGATTTGAACTCCTCCCAGTTCCACCATCGCGTGTACCCGTCCGCGTTGACAAGGCGCGTGTCGTCGGGCCCGGCCCGAAGAACGGTGCTGTCATAAGACCCGGTGATCGAGCCGTTCGAAAAGAGGATGCCCCGGACGTCGAACCCGTTGTACATGTTCAAGCCGGGGAACGGGTGCCTTAGCGTCACATCGACCACGAAGTGGCCGCTGGACGGATCGCTCGATCCATCGACCTTTATGCTCACCATGTGGACCGGGCTTAACGGCGGCTGCATGAATCGGGTCACGTTGGCCGTGAACTCGCCCGTCCTCAGCGGCGTGACGCCCGCCGTCATGCTTTCAGGATCGATACTCACGTTCCATATTCCCCACAGCACACGATCCGGGACGCTTGCGGCTGACGATTGCGCCTTTCCCGTTATGTCGGGACTCAGCGGTCCCTGCGATCCTGACGAGCAGCTCAGCACCACCCACGACAGAAGGATGACGATAACGACCGGCACGGCGGCCAGTCGGGCCTGGAATCTGGTTTTCATGGCAGACACTCCCGGGGTACCTGGATCGGAATTCAACATGGGAACACCCGTGTTTGATGATATGATATTATAGCATTTTTTCCATCGTGGTCAGGACCCCGCGCGTAGAGGACTGTTCAAGAAGCCGGGGTTCACGCTCAATCCTCCCCGCTTCGCAGGGGGGAGGGTCCCTTGTGAATCCCGTATTCATGCATGTTTCAAACTTACCATCCCACCCGGTCCTCCGGGGGGGATTATAGGGGGGGCATGTGGGGCAGGCTTTCCAGCCTGCCATTCATGCGGCATCACGTAGGGGCACGGCATGCCGTGCCCCTGCTGCCAAAGACGCGACCCGGCCCCACGTGAGGCCGGGTCGGTTTGTGAAGCTGTACTGACAAATGCGCGCGAGTCATTATTCAGGCGCGCCGTCTGTGATCCAGTTGAACAACGTGTCGAGCTCGCTCGCCGACAGGTGACCGAAATGGTCGCCCTGGTAGATCGTCGTGTAGATCAGGCTCTGCATCGGCTGCTCCGCCACAACCACCTGCATAGTCGTCTGGTACGTCTTGAAACTCACGCCGCCGGACGTGCCCTGCACATGGCACGACCCGCAGTTCGCATTCAGTATGTCCTTGATCGTGTTCGTCCACGTAACCGACGCGGTAACGCTCACCTTGATGATCTGGTAAGCCGTGAGATTGAGCCAGGACGGCGACCCTGAGTTGTCGAAGTCCTCGACCTTCACAAGCACAAGATAGGTGCCTTCGCCGGCGAGTTTCTGATTGTTGATCGTGGCCTGGTATCTCGAGTAGCCGGCGAAATCCCCGGTCCACGATGCCGCAACAATCCCGCTGAACAGCTCCGGCGCCTCGATTACCGGCAGGCCATGGCTCGCCTTGCCTTGCCAATCGTATACGTCGATCTGGAAAGACGTCTGTCCGCCCTGGTCCGTCAAACCGTCCCCGGTCTTCTGCTCCGTGACAACCATCTTCCACGGCTCGGGACAGTTGGCCTCCGGTCCGAAATCGTTCAACGGATCGCTCACCGGCTTGACCAGCGGCGGCGCCCAGGACGCATCGACCGCATAGCCGAACATGAAAGGCCCGGATGGTTTGTCGATCTCGAATGATGTTCCGACCGTGTCGCCCGCAAATAGCGCGTTCCGCGTGTTGGTCGCGCCCGTCGAAATGAGCCTCTTGTACCCGTTCAGCTTCGCGGACGGCGCGGACTTGGCCGCCAGTTTACCCTGCAGGTAGCCCTGCAGACCGTTCGGGCCCGAGCCGACGGTGGACGGATTGTACAGCGTCGTGTATCCGTCCGCGTTCACCAGCGCAGGATCCCCAAGGTTCCGATCCGACGTCGAAAGCCCGCTGACCGGGAAGGTCTTGCTGCCGTTGAACATGGCGATCGCCCGGACATCGAAGCCCGTCAGGTTCGGGTTGGTGAACGGATGCCTGACCTGTATCCCGGCGAGCAGCGTCCCTTTGCCGCTCGGTCCGAGACTTGTGAGGCTGAAGCAGTCCGTGCATGGCTTCTGCTCGAGCCATGAGAGCACATTGTAGTGGGTCTCGATCCCGCGGACCGGGACCACTTGGTACTGCATGGTCGACGGATCGACGTACACCAGCTGGTACGACAGAAGGTTGTGCCCGGGACTCATACTCGCTTGCGCAGAGTCCATGTTTCCCGCAGGCAGACCTGCGATCGGGGGTGTCACCGCATCATTCCCACGCGAACAACCGAACACGAGGTTTGCGAGAATCGCGATGGGAAGCAGAAGCAGGACGAGTTTCGCACTCATGTTGGCCTCCAATGTTATTTAACCACCGGCAACTATTTTACTTCACCGGGGTTAAACACGCAAGGGGCCATGCCGGATTTTCCGCCGGCCCCGGGTCCGAAACCCGCGCGTAAGCAAGGGTGTACCCGACGGCGTCAGCCATCGGGCTTTGCCCATGCTGTCCTCCCTTGGGGCCCCGAGTCAGGGACCCGCGCGTAAGCAAGGGTGTACCTGACGGCGTCAGCTATCGGCTCTTTCGCATGCCGTGCCCCTGTACCAGGTCATCGCGATTCTGCCGGTGCCCTCCACAATCCGCCGCGGCGGACGCGGACTCGTTTGTGAAGGGCACCGGCTGTGCACGGACAGCCGATGCATGCTATGATATGTAACAATGAAAGGCTTACGGGTCCTGCCCAGGGCCGGCGGCACGAGGAGGAAAGAACGAATGAGAATGAGGCTTTCTGCAGCGGCATTGATGCTGGTCATTCTGTTGCTGCTTGCTTGCCCGTCCGGCAAGAGCACCTCGCACTTGCAGCAGAACCAAGTATTGTTTCCGGTCTACCTGGATGGCAAATGGGGCTATATTGACAACACAGGCGACCTTGTCATAGACCCGCAATTCGATTTCACGCGGGGCTTCTCGGAGGGTCTCGCGTGCGTGAGGATCAGCGGTCAGTCCGGTTATATCGACAGGGCAGGCAAGTTTGTCATAAACCCGATGTTCGACTCGGCCTGGAGCTTCTCTGATGCCCTTGCGTGCGTGAGAATCGGGGACTCGGAGACAGGCAAGTGGGGCTATATCGACAACACAGGGAGCTTTGTCATAGACCCGCAATTCGATTGGGCCACCGACTTCTCCGGGGGTCTTGCGGCCGTTATGATCCGGGACTGTGGCATAAACAAGTGGGGCTATATCGATAAGACGGGTGCGATTGTCATAAACCCGGAATTCGATGACGCCCGGGACTTCTGCGAGGGTCTCGCGCGCGTCAGGATCGGGGACGAGGAGACGGGTAAGTGGGGCTATATCGATAAAACAGGCAAGTCTGTCGTAAACGTGCAATTCGATTGGGCATGCAACTTCTCCGAGGGTCTCGCGGCCGTGAGGATCGGCGGCGAGGGGTTTATCGGTGAAGGGAAATGGGGCTATATCGACAAGACAGGCACCCTTGTCATAAACCCGCAATTCGATTTCGCCCACGATTTCTCCGAGGGCCTTGCATGCGCGAGGATCGGCGACTCAGCGCCAGGCAAGTGGGGCTATATCGATAGAACAGGCAGGCTTGTCATAAACCCGCAATTCGATTCGCCGGGGATCTTCTCCGAGGGTCTTGCCGCCGTTAGAATCGGGGACTATGAGACAGGCAAGTATGGCTATATCGACAATACAGGCGAATTTGTCATAGACCCGCAGTTCGATCGGGCGACGAGTTTCTCCGGGGGCCTCGCCGAGGTGACGGTCGGAGGCAAATCGGGCTATATCGACAAGGCAGGCAGGTTTGTGTGGGGTCCCGCCTGATGTGCGGTGCCCTCCACAAACGAGTCCGCGAGTCTGTGGAGGTGTTTAACAGTCTCTTCTTCGTTATGAGACCTCCACAAGCTCCGAAGACTCCGCTTGTGGAGGGCACCCGAACAGAACACGGGGACTGGCACACAGCTTTGCCCCGCAACAATCGACACGTCCTCGGCACGGCTCAGGGGGCAAAGCTGGGTGCCTGTCCCCCTATTGATTCGTATATATATGAGCGGTGACAGGCCCCGATTTCGCCCCGGCCGCGGGTGGCGCAGGATGCAGTGATACGCTGGAGCGAAATCGGTGCTAGTCCCCGCGACCTCTCGACCTGCATAAGCTGTCTGAGCACGGCCGGTGCCCTCCACAAACGAGTCCGCGAGTTTGTGGAGGTGTTTAACAGTCTCTTCTTCGTTATGAGACCTCCACAAGCTCCGAAGACTCCGCTTGTGGAGGGCACCCGAACAGAACACGGGGACTGGCACACAGCTTTGCCCCGCAACAATCGACACGTCCTCGGCACGGCTCAGGGGGCAAAGCTGGGTGCCTGTCCCCCTATTGATTCGTATATATATGAGCGGTGACAGGCCCCGATTTCGCCCCGGCCGCGGGTGGCGCAGGATGCAGTGATACGCTGGAGCGAAATCGGTGCCAGTCCCCGCGACCTCTCGACCTGCATAAGCTATAGGCCCACGGCATGCCGTGCCCCAACAGACGACAAATGCGAAAGGCCCCCGGGGAGGTCGGGGGCCGTGGGACAATTGGGGGTTCGCCTTACGAGAGTTCGAGATATTCAAGCAGCAGCCGGTAGTTGCATCAAAGCCACATTGTCTATCCCGGTATGTTGGTCAGGTTGAATATCGTCACCGCGGGTCCGGGCTCTGTCACGTGAATGTCACCGTTGCCGTCGTTGACGTCGAGATATGACGGCTGGACCTGGAAGCATCCGATCTGCGCGGTGCCGATGGTCTCAATAAGAGTACCGTTGTCGGCACGAAGCAGACTGACGTATCCGGTCCCGTCGTTCGACCTGAGCAGCACCGCGATCGTCGGAACCGTCGGGTTCAGCTCGTA
The DNA here is from genome assembly GCA_964354375.1 of uncultured Planctomycetota bacterium. Classification (GTDB taxonomy): domain Bacteria; phylum JAJVIF01; class JAJVIF01; order JAPKYR01; family JAPKYR01; genus CAYGZQ01. The sequence continues at coordinate 39,256 of CAYGZQ010000006.1, read as the reverse complement.
CTCGGAGTTGACAGGGACCAGCTCGAGATCGAGAGGCCTGGTGTTGAAGTGGATCGTGTAGACGGGTGTAAGCGTGTCCAGTCCAAGACCTCCACCGACATCGTTGATCTCGAACACTTCGACCGCCCATTGCCCGCCGTTCTCTGCCACATACAGCCACACTTTGCTTGCGGTCTTGTTCCAGACATCGATGCCCGCTATGTCGCCGACACCGGCCTCGATCTGACCGTCGCCGGGTCCGATATTCCCCTGGCCAAAAAACGCGCCGTAGCGATCATCCGATTTCGTGTAGTCCTTGCCCTGTGGCGCACCCTTGATTCCCCATACATGGGGCGGAAAGATCATCGTCGGATCCACAACCAGCGCGTACTGCAGCTTATCGAAATCGTCGCACACATCCGCCGGCGTGAACTGGCTCATCGGTGGCGGAGGCGGCACCGGGAAAATCCGGCTGTCGTCGATCGGAACGTTATGGAACGACGGTACGTTATCGTCCGTGCACCAGATGCTCGAGATCCGGATCGGAATGTTGTTGTACTGTGAAGCCTGGTAGTAATCATAGTTCGAGTTCGTCCACGAGAATGCGCCGTCGTCGGTCGCATCGATCCTGACAACCGGGTACGGCTGGAATCCCAGATTCGCCGGGTCGAGATTGACGAGGCTCTTGTAGAGCGCCGAGTTGGCGTAGTCGGGCGTGTACTTCCACACCTGGTTGCAGTTCGGGCTGTTGCCGGTGTACAGAACGTGCCCCTGCAAAGCCCCGCCGCCGATCACGCCGACGTCGAGCGTGCACGACCCGGCGTTTATGTTGTGCTTCGTCTTGCCCCAACCCTGGTGCCCGTTCAGACAAGCGTCCAGAGCATCTCTCATCGCGTCGACCAGGTCGCTCATCGTCGTGTCGATCCCCAGGTCGCCAAGGTCCTTCACCAGATCCTTCGTCAGCTTCAGGGCCTTCCACTTGAGCGTATCGCCACTGTCGCTGCCGTTCATCAGGGAAATCAGGTCGTTCATATAGTCCTCGATCGGGTCCTTGATCGTTGCGGAATCAGTGTCAAGCGCGTCCGCAAGTTCATCGAGAAAGCAGTCAAAGAGATCGGCGTCCCAGTCCTCGACAATGCCCGCCAGCTTGGTGTAGATGGTCGATTGAGCGTTGCTGATCCCGACAGTCGCAGTGAGATCGTCGAAAATCTTCACCTGCTTCTCGATCGAGTCCGTCGCGGTAATCTCCAGTTTGTACTTGCCGGGAGCGGTGTTGTCGCCCGCGGCAAGCTTGCCGGACCACGCGTCGCCGTTCCCATTTGTCAACGCCACGTTCCCGCCGCCGATACTGGACGCGTTGATGCTCACCGACCCCGTGTTGCCCTGATGGTCGCGGGCATTCAATGATACCTGCGCCGTCTCGCCAAGCACCGGGATTATTCCCCCCGCGATTGCCTGGTTCTCGATCGCGTACGGCTCGGGGCAGTTGGACTCGCATGCGTCCAGCGCCCAGCCCACCGTTATCTTGCTCCAGTCCACCGGTGCCGGCGGAAACATGAGCTTGAATGTCAGGGTCGATGTCTGTCCCACAGCGAGCTTCCGCTGTGGATCGTTCGGGCAGAAAGCCTTGAACGGATTCCTCGTGGACCCGCTGATCGGCATTGTGCCCAGGTTGGTGTTGTCGTCGGTATTCAGAAGATGCCAAGGCGACTTGTACGGCGGAGTGGGATCAACGGTCCTGTCCGCCAGAATGATCCCCTTGAGGTCGTACCCCGGAATCTTTCCGACATACTTGTTGCTCAGTGTCACGATAACATTCTGCTGCCCGCCGTTACCGATGTTGCCGAACTGGAAACTCAGGCAGCCGGGACAGCTCTTTGCGCTCAGGGCGATCTGGGTGATGTTGTAGTGAGCTTCGAGCGTGCGGGACGGGACCGCGTCCACGATCCCCACGCCGGGCTCGATCACGAAGTCCCAGACGCCCAGAATAGAATGGTTGCCGTCAGTCTCGACGGCAGATACTGCTGATACTGCTGATACTGATAGATTCGCAGGCTGATTGGCCTGAGGCTCCATCGGGGAGCTGCTTCCGCAGGCGGTCGCTGTGGTCAACACCAGAACCAGTGCCGCCGGCAGGAAGAAGAGTCGTAGTGTGTTGTTAGTCATTTTTTTCACCTCGTTTTGATTTGCGATGGTCTTATGGTCACCGAACGTGCCGTCGGACAAAAATCGGTTGAAGAATCCTGTGTTGCGTCCTGTAGACCCGACAAACAGAGCGATTGGTGAAAATTAGTATTCTAGTAGATGCATTCAAGGATGGTTTGCAAAATGCGAAAAGGGCCGGGCGAATCGCAAAATGCGAAAGATGTCTGTTGCATTTTGCGAATTAGTGTGGTAGAATGGCTGGGATAGTACGGAGGATTATATGGGTATAACCGATACGCTCGCGGGGGTGCTGGAGACCCTCAACACCATGAACGCGCAGCTTCTCAGGCTGTCCGCGGAGGTCCCCGGAGGGAAGACGGAGATCAAGGAGCTCCTGGGCGCGGTGCAGTCGTCGAGGGGGCAGCTACAGGAGGCGATCAGGGGGATGGCCCGGGGCGAGGAGGAGAGCGGGTCGCTGGGCAAGGAGATGGATCGATATCGTCTGCTTCTCCAGGTGGCGGAGCAGTTTCACAGCACGCTGGACACGGACGCGGTCGCGGTGAAAATCCTGGACTCGATCCTGGGCTGGATCGGCGCGGAAAGAGGGCTTCTTCTGCTTCAGGATCCCGCGACGGGCGAGCACCTGGTGAAAGTCGGCCGCGAGCTGAATGAATCGGTTTACCAGTCGAGCGAGGTGGCGATACCGCGACGGGTGGTGGGGCAGGTGCTGAAGGAAAAGCGCGCGGTCTACAGCACCGACGTGCAGGGCGACCCGAAACTGATGGCGATGGCGAGCGTGCGGGACCTCAACGTGCGGTCGCTTGCGTGCGCGCCTCTGATTGTCGATGATGAAGTGCTGGGGGTGGTGTATTTCGATTACCAGGCGGCGCAGCATCGCATGGGCGAGGAGGAGCGTCGCACGCTCGAGGCGGTGTGCGATCAGGCGGCGCTCGCGCTGATGAACGCGAACCGTTACCAGAGGGTGCGGGAGTGGGCGCGGAAATCGAACGAGGGGGGCATCGGGAGGCAGATCGGAACGAGCGAGGTCATGCGGGACGTTTTCGAGCTCATCAACCAGGTGGCGCTGAGCCCGACAACATCAGTATTGTTAACGGGCGCGAGCGGTACGGGGAAGGAGCTTGCGGCCTTAGCGATCCATGACCTGTCGTCGCGCGCTGAAGAGCCGTTCGTCGCCGTGAACTGCGCGGCTCTGCCCGCGACGCTTCTGGAGAGCGAGCTGTTCGGCTACGAGAAGGGGGCGTTCACGGACGCGAAAACGCGGAAGCGGGGCCTGATCGAGCAGGCCGACGGGGGGACGCTGTTTCTCGACGAGATCGCGGAGATGTCGGCGGGGCTGCAGTCGAAGCTTCTGAGGGTGCTTGAGGACCGCACGATCAGGCGGCTCGGGGGCGAGAAGGATATCAAGGTGGACGTGCGCGTGATCGCGGCGACCAACCGGGAGATCGAGCAGTCGGTGCGATCGGGCGAGTTCCGCGCGGACCTGTACTATCGTCTCAACGTGTTCCCGATCCATCTTCCGCCGCTGAAGGAGCGCGGGGAGGATGTGATCCTGATCGCGAACGCGGTGATCGAGGAATTGAACGGGCGGCTGGGCACGCGGATCGAGCCGCTCGATCCCAGGGGGCCGATCGCGGGGGCGTTCCGGGCGTACGAGTGGCCCGGCAACGTGCGGGAGCTGAGGAATGTGCTGGAGCGGGCGATGATCCTGAGTCGGGGGCGGGAGCTTAAGGGCGATCTTTTCCCGGAGCCGATCGACACGAGGGGGACGGCGAGGGGCATGGCCGAGAGGCATCTTCCCGACGGTGAGGGGTTTGTCACGCTGGAGGAGATGGAGGAGGCGTATATGGAGCGGGTGCTGGGGGCGCTGGGGGGGGACAAGAAGGCGGCGGCGAAGGTGCTGGGGATAAATCCAAGCACGCTGTACAGGAAGGAGAAGCAATGGGTCAAGCCGCCGGGCGGGGAGGAGTACGAGAGCCAGCGTGCGAAGGGACTGATGGGGGAGATAAAGGAGACGCTCGGTGAGGCGAAGAGGCTGCGGAAGAAGCTGTAGAGGGGGTGGCGGTGCGAGAAACTCGACCTCCCTCCCCTTGGGGAGGGATTGAGGGAGGGGTATCAATTCACGGGCACAGGCACGCTCGAAGACTCGCTTAGGGCGTGGCCGGCGCCCGGCTTAATTCTAAGCAACCATGACATATCCTATTCTAGTATTGGCATAACTGTGCATCTACAACCTACGTGAATAGGTACACTTGGGCATTTCCCTTTTGGATACGTCTTTAATGAAGCTCGTTTACACATTGGACAGGTCCTATCATCGTTAGCTGGCAAAATCTCCCAACCAACTGCGAATTCCTCATCGGATGCGTGTTGCAGCGCGCACCCACCCATAATGTACGTATGAGCCATCAATTCAGCTATTGTACTTGAATATCGGATTGAGTCAGAAAGCTTCGCTAGTTCCAGTCCTGAATATTCGTCGGGCAATGGTCTGAGTTGAAACATTTCTCTATAGGAGACCCGTTGTCCAACCCTTTCCTTCAAATCAGGGAGCGTATTCATAAACTCAATGGCTTTGGCTTTTCTCGTAAAAGGCTTCTCTGTAAGATCACTAATCATTTCATTCATTTCCTTCAATGTCATATTTTGAAGGATTAAGGCGATGGAAATATCTGCTCCTCTTTTTGCTAATCCTAATTGGACAAGGTTTTCGAATCCTTTTCTGGAGTAGTGTTCGGCAGGAATTGTGCAGACTCTATCTAGATAATTAGCGAAGCGAAGATACAACACCATGTTCGCATAGCCATATCGCGCAAATAATGCATCGTCAAAAGATAAATCACTTGGTTCACATTCAAATAGGATTTCAGAACCACAATATGGAAAAACTTCAAGAATCGATAATGCCTTCTCTCGGAATTCTACAAGCATGTCTTTCTTGTCTTTCTCTGACGCAGTTTCCCATTCAGGCGAACTGCGTTTCAATCTTTCAAGTTCTGCAATATAGATCGGTTTATATTGGGCTATATATTCATCGATTTCCTTGCACCTTAGATTGGTTGTAATTAGTTTTTGAATAATACTCTCGGCGTTTGCAGGGCTACTTACAGGATACTCTGCATCAAGAAGATGTTTCAATTCAATCGCAGTGCTCTGATCAACGCCATGGATATTTAGGGGGAATGAACTCTTCGGATTCAATATCCAAGCGTTTTCGGTTGTTTGAACAATGGGGCCAGTATCAAATACAGATGGTGGCGAGTGAGATTTCCATTTTACTTCAGTAATTAGTGGAGGATTCTCACTGATGCTTGGTGATTGCCTGTCTTGAGGAAGCGGATTTCTCGAAACGGCCCAGACAATGATCATAATAATTATCAGCAGTATAATTATGAATGCCATGTTAGGTCTCCGTACTATCGAGATATCAGCCGGGTTCCGCCGAATAGCACACTCGAAGACTCGGTCAGCCTGAGCCGTGCACCCCAGGATCCGTCAGCCTGACCGCGGGACCGAGGCGAGGAATGGTCACCAGAGGCAACCGGCATAGGCTACTTCCTGTTGACCAGAGCTCTGAGTCTTTCACTGAGCTTGGTCTCCAAATCTGTAATTGACCGGAAAAAGATGATGGGATTGTCATGCACGTCGAAATGCGGCAGCGTCCCTTCCTTGGCAACATAGATGGGGTCATTTCCCAGTGCAGTTGCATACCCTGCTTCGAAATAGACGCTGGGTCGGTCGTGCGTCAGGTCGACTACTATGTACTGAGCGCGTGTTATGTGCTGGAGCGTCCTCGCTGTGATTGGTTTATTGGATTGTTCGTCATCGATCCTGCGGGCATCCAAGCCAAGTTGCTTGGCGACTCTCTTGATGGCACTGAGTGTGTCGTCCAGTTCAGGCTTATTCTTGTCCATGTGCATTGCGACGAAAACCAGTCCTTCCTGCATTGGAACCCCTCTGGGGATTTCGGGTGCTCCACCAGTAACGGATTTCCGGTAGTATAAGCCCAATTGAAACAGGACCGACCGGAGCGCATCGATACGATTACCCATGGACTCATGAAATAGCTCAACTCGCTTCTCAAGCGGCAGGGGCACATTGATTCCGAAGAGGTCAATCGACAAGTCATCAGTCGGCTCTGACTGTGCGATTCGCCTCTCGAACTGAGCCCAGACATAAGAGTTGCTGAAGGATGTCCGCAGGAGAGTCTCTGAATACTCGTCAAAGGTCTGCCGCCTCCCTCGTGCTTTACTCAGATCCTCCTCGCTCAAGATCTGCAGGTTCTTGATTCTGACACCAAGCCTTATTTGCTCCTGGATCAGTGCGCTGAGCTTCTCATACGGCATCGATGCATTGGGAATTTGATTATTCTCCATTCGAATCACCCGTGCGCTCCAGGGAACCACAAGAGGTCCGCCGCATCAGTTAAAGGTTGGTCCTCCATCATAGGCACACCTTGCGGTGCCTGTGATATGTGTAACCTATCTGTGTGTGAATGTCAATAGTCGATACTGCTACGGGTGCCGGGCACAAGCTGAATGAGCCTTTGAGCGTGCCTCTGGGTGTCTTTCTACTCCTTCATGATGTCTGGGGTGAAATCGTAGCGGGCCGGCGGACCGATGGCTTACGCCGTCGGGTACGCGACTCGCTGACGCTCGCGCTTCCGACAGGCGGTTGTGATTAAGACGCCGACAAGCACGTTCGAGGACTCACTCAGCTTGTCGGCGGCACCCAGATGGAGGACGTACTCAGCTTGTGGGTGTCTTTCTTCTCCTTCATGATGTCTGGGGTGAATTCGTAGTGGGCCGGCGGACCGATGGCTTACGCCGTCGGGTACGCGACTCGCTGACGCTCGCGCTTCCGACAGGGGGTCAGATTGTGCAGGGGACCGGGTGCGCCGACTTTCCAGTCGGCATCTTATCATTTAATGGCGCCTGGAAAAGCTGCGGACCCGGCACAAGAGAAGAGGCTTGGAAAAGCCGCGCGCCCGGAAGACTCGGTCGGCTTGTGGATGTCTTTCTACTCCTTCATGATGTCTGGGGTGAAATCGTAGCGGGCCGGCGGACCGATGGCTTACGCCGTCGGGTACGCGACTCGCTGACGCTCGCGCTTCCGAGACCGACTCGGTTTTTGGGGGGCGGCCGGCGCGACTCGGGACGAGTCGGCACCGGTCCGAAGCACGGGACGTGCTCGGCACGGGGCACGGGGGTGATTGATGTTTGGCGGGTTTTGTGGTCTAATATTATTGGTTCATTAATGACCATAGGTGCTTTTTACGGCGAGGGATAGCCCCCCCTGTAGTCCCCCCCAAGGGGTGGGACGGTTAAGAGGCCCCCTGTGGTCGTCGCCAAGGGTAAGAGCCCCCCTGTGGTCCCCCCCAAGGGGGGGACGGGGTCTGAGTTCTTTCCCAAGGGGGGGACGGGGTATTGATAAACTAGCGGGAGGTGCGGCAATGCGAGCAAGAGCATTGTCAGTTCCGATCTGGATTCTTCCATCAATGATTTTTGTCGGTCTGGTCGCCGGATGCAGCGGGTCCGGAAGCCCGGTCATGCCGGAGGCGGACGGGGCGGGTCTGAGAGGACCCGCGGCACCGTGCACGTCTCACTCGGTATGGGGGCTGTGGGAATTCACGGCCGACCCGGAGGGGGGGACGCTCGATATTGTCCCGCTACGGTCGGGGAGCATGCACGTGAACGTGCTGGTGCTTCTGGAGCCTCCCGCGGGGCTTCGTCTGAAAATTTCCGGCCTCACATTCGACGAATTGATCTGCGACGTGGATGTGACGCTGGTGCATCCGTTCCCTGGGCTCAGCCAGTACATCGGGTTCGACGTGTGCGGGGTACTGATCTCGAAGGGGACGCTGAGCGGGTTTCAGGACCCGGACCTGGTGATGGCGGGCGAAGGGGACACGAGGCTTCTGAACGCGGACGGGTACACGCGATGGTGGAACCCGGTCGAGTTCAGCATACCGGGTCAGCCGATATTCCGGTACAAGGACGGACTTTTGGGGAACAAGAATTCGTCGGCTCATTTCGACGCGACGCTGAACGGGTACAAGGCGTTCGCGGAGGGTCTGGAGAAGAATGATGATGTTCTGGAGCTGGGGGCGGCGAGTCGGGCATTTTTCCTGGACGGGAGCAGCAACACGCGTCACTACACGATCGATTTCGCGGGCGGCGTGATATTCAACTATGCGGTTGACGCGAGCTGGGAGCTTCCGCACGGGAACCCGCCGTACGGCATCGACGATTACGCTCCGGAGGCGAACAAGGTCGAGGCGTGGGCGGTGTCGATCACGGAGCTGGAGAACACTCTCTACAACGACGGGGTGAACAGCGGCGGGACGCTCGGGCTTCTGATCGATGTATGGGATCATTACAATGCGGGGATGAATACGCTGTGGGTGGATTCGCCGGGGAATTTCGGGGCGGTGACGTCCGGGCCGCCGACCGGGGGCGGCGAGGGGTACAGCACGTACGAGGTGGAAATTCCCGATGCGTCGCCGGGGTACGGGAAGATAGATATATTGATCGGGATCGAGAGCGAGGTGATCGGGTACTGGGACGTTCTGCCGGACGATGCGGTGACGGCGTATTTCGTTCATACCGCAAGTGTGGGAACCGAGCAGCCGCTGGGGCCGACGGCGATCATGGAGGCGACCACGTCGACCGAAATCGGGGCGGGCGAGAGCGTGTCGTTCGATGCGTCGGCGAGCACGGGTACGCCGCCGCTGGGATTCGAATGGGATTTTAACGGGGACGATATCTACGGCGGCGCTGGGGACGAGTATACGGGGGACCCGACGTCGCCGACACATACGTTCGACGAGATGGGCACGTTCGCGGTGACGGTGAAGGTGTCGAACGGGTACGGGGAGGACATATCGGACGCGGTGATGGTGCATGTGGGATTCGCGCCGGGGATATATGTTGACGGGGATTATACGGGCATGGATTCGGACGGGACGCCGTCGAAGCCGTTCAAGACGCTCCAGGATGGGATGAGCGCGGCGGTACTGGGAGACACGATACACGTGGATTATCTTGACGGCGGGACCAATGTTTACGAGACGGCGGGGCTGGTGCTGAAGGGCGGGGTGCATCTGAAGGCGGACAACTGGAACGGTGGCGGTCCGGGGAAGGCGAAGGCGTCGTGCTCGAACGCGGGGCGCGTGTTCTTCGGGCAGGACGTGAGCGACGTGACGATCGAGGGATTCGAGATAATCGTGCCGGCGGGACCGTCGTTCCCGGATTTTGTGGGACAGCCGTGCGTATGCTGCGTGAATCTGAAGGACACGAACGCGAACAGCGGGGGCGGGTCGACGAACGACAACACGATCGTGAAGTGTCGATTCACTGGCAGCGTAACGGTGACCGCGGGATTCAAGGGGGTGTACCTGGAGGGCGCAGTGGGCACGATGGTGGAGTTGTGCGAGTTCGGCGATATCCAGGCCGTGAGCTCGTCGAATTTCGATTTTGCCAATTGCGTGATGGCGTACCGGTCGGACGACACGACGATCAGGAAGAATTGGGTGCACGATATCACCGCGGATGCGTCGACCCAGTCCGGGAGGATCGAGATATTCAGGATACTGTGGAGCGACTACGCGGAGGTCACGAACAATCTTGTGCACGCGCTGGACGGGATCAACGGGTACTGCAATGTGACGGTGGTGTATATCGACGGTCAGCCGGGGAACGCGCATTCGGAGGATCCGATCGTGGCGAACAACACGGCGGACGATATCCAGGGGGGCGGGTACGGATTCGTGAATGTTATTCTGTTCTCAAACACGATTGTGGGGACATTCGCCATCCCGAACGTGGAGCTATTCAACAATATTGTGTCGAACACGCAGGGATCGGCGTCGTCGCGGGCGTACGAGTTTGTGCAGGTGGACCCGACCGATCCGTGCACAGCGTACTTCTGCAACGCGTACAACACGGCATGGCTTAACGCGGGCGGGGCCGACGGCTATCTTTACGTCGTCAAGGGCACGGGGTGCTACGGGAACTGGACCGATCCGCATGATCCGGACTATATCGATGCGCCGGACGACTACGATCTGACGAGCGCGTCGCCATGCCAGCTCGGCGCCCCGAGCATCGTGGACTGGGACGACGACGGGACTCCGTCGGGGGATCCGGGCAATCCCGACACGGACAAGCGTAGCCGGATGGGGGCGTTCGGGGGTCCGGGCGGCGGCTGGTGGCCGCTGGAGTGAGTTGATGGGTTACGAGGCTCCTATATAGCTTTGGAGGATTGGCAATGGCAGATAATCCAGAACCTGGTCTATTCGGCATAGTAACTATCGAGATGGTAGATGCAAGTGATTGGAAGGATATTCTAAGGCAAGCTGAATCCCGTCGATGCCCTATATTCTCAAGTGCTTTTGAAAGGGCCAGTAAACAGGCTCAGGAATATGGGGAGCTTGATAATGGTGCGGTTTATCGACTCACTGCTGCTGTCTTTCAGTTTGGCATTTACCCATCTGATAGCCGTGGCCCCTATATTCCAGAATGGCAGACTTCAACAGGGCGTACACCTTTGCCGCAGGATTTTGAAGATCAGGATTTCTTGATATTCGCTCACCTAGCAACTAATTCCGATGATCCTACATTCAAGGCAAGGCTATACGATGTCTTATGGAATAAGCTTAAGCACCAGAACCTAGGACAACTCGCAGTTGAGAACTACTTAGCATCTGCTCAGTCGATGTTGGCTTCAACTGAATCGCTGGATCAGGTAGATGCTATCCAATCCTTGGAAAGGGCGTGCCAAATTGGCCGATATGCACGATTGGATGCCGATGGTCCGCATCCTTGTTCGGAACCGATGAAGCATCTAAGAGACACATATTGCACAAAGAAAGACTTTCTCAGCGCGAACTTAGTAAGGCTTATTTTTCAATATCACCTGACTGAAGATCCGCAAGAATTGGCTGAATTTGCTGTCTCTCTGGCTGATAATCCACTAAATGATGATGAATTCAGGTTCTCTCAGTCCTTGTGGGACATAACGGATAAACTCTGGCAAGCGCTGGGTAATCAAGAAACTTCAAAAGCCATAAGACTTAACGTTGCTCAAAATGCAGAGCGTCTTTATCGGGAACACAAAACCAAGGGGGATGATGCACTGCTCTTGAGCTACCACCTAAGTCATGTAGTTGAAGCTTATCGCCGTGCTGGAGGGGAAAGAGAGAAGGTCGATGCATTAGTATTAGAGCTTAAGGAGGAAAGGAAAAATGGTCTACTTGGTATGAAGACCATATCCGCATCGTTGGACATATCGAGCCAGGTTGATTTCACCAGGAATCTTTTCGCTGGAAAGGATATAGTGGACGCGTTGTTTACGCTTGGCAGATTTCGCTTTCTTTCAAGGGAGGAAATCGAAAAACTGACCAAGGAAGACCGTCGAAGCCATCCACTCCTATCGATTATTCCTCGTAGTATAATTGATGATTATGGCAACCTTACCGCAAGTCCTCCAACAATGACTCTAACATCTTCTGAAGATGTAGATAAATCGCTCGAAGCTGAGATGTATGCCAAGGCAGGGTATTTCCAGAGTTATTACGGGTATGCGTTTATTAACACTGCGAGAATCGAGATCATGCGGAATTGCAGGGAGTTTGATCTCGGGTTGACCCAGATACTGCTTAATAATCCATTGATTCCGGAGGGTCGGGAAGAAGCTTACTTCAGGGGGATAAAGGCTGGCTTTGAGGCGGATTGGTTGGTAAGCATCCATTTGTTAATGCCTCAGCTGGAGCATTCAATCAGAAAAGTGATCGCAGATAATGGGGTCAAGGTTACGGGTTCGAGCAGTCGTGATCCGAATATTCAGAATGAATATGACCTTGGTACATTGCTTTATGATGAAGGCGGGAAGGTTATTGCTGCGGCGTTTGGAGATGATTTGCTCTTTGAGCTGCGCGTGCTGCTTATCGATAAAGAGAAACAAGGCTTGAATTTGCGTAACCTCATTGCGCATGGTCTTTGTTTTCGTTATGTATCAGCTGATATTGGAAACTATTTTCTCTGGTTGGTCTTAAGAATGATTATTGCGGGTGCGATCGGGGTAACGCATGCTGTGGATACATCAGTGACTAGGTTTCATCGAATTACTTCGGGTGTTGCAAGCATGCAGGACGCCATTGAGGGATAGGATGGGAGAAGAGTGTGACCAGACCGACGTCAGCAGGTCGCTGGGCAATCGATCTGCCGGGATGCAAGAAAGATAAGGAGCCGGCAAATGGATTGGCGGGCTACATACTGACGACGGGCACAGGCACGCTCGAGGACTCGCTCAGCCTGAGCCCGGCACCCGGGAGTGTGAAAGGGAATGGATAGTCAAGAAAATCGCCCGTCAAGTCGGGTGGAGGGATTTGAGGGATGGCGCCTTATCTTCTGCTCATACAAGCTGGACACATGCATATGGGATTAATTGTTTGTTTGTGAGCCAGGCCGTGGAGCTTGCCTTCCTCAGAGTCGAATCTTGGCAAAATGATATCCAGAAAAGAAGTATCGGAAGCCTCATATCTGCGAAAAACCGCATAAGCCACATGGTCAGCAAGCTGAACGAGTCTTGAAGCACGTGAATCAACAAAAAGCGGGACCTCAGGGATATTCTTCAGAGTACGCCAACGAGTGCCTGTTGATCGGAAGCGGTGAGCCATGCTTTGGAGGCTGGTTTCGTGGGAACTCTCGTCTACGATTATGATGCCACGTTGGGGATCACCTAAGTGATACATTCGTGCCAGAAGCAAATCAAAACGGCTGGACAAATCCTCAAACGCGACTTCCATTGGGTCATCGCCGGGATGCGATGCCTTGTGAACGGCGCAAGCGAATGCATGAGTGCTAACATGCGTAGAAGCCAGAACTCCCAGCACCTCTTTAATGACATTCCGACGTGCGGTTTTATCCATGCCATTCCAAGGTGGGGTTCTTCCCGCGAACATGGCGGAGGCATGGAATTCAACGATGGAGGGATCGGAGGGGTGTAACCTTGAAGCTATGGCATCAAGTTCCTGAGATATGAAATGGATTTGACGTTCGAAAACCGATATGCCGCCAAGAACAAGATAGGCTTCATTTCTGTTGCCAGAAGACCCGGAATCATCAAGATAGAGGAGATGCACCTGCGGGACCTCCGAAAAAAAAATGCAGCCGGGAGGATATAATCCACCGAACTGCGAAAACGCAGCTCTCCCAACCGCGATTAACTTATACCACGTTATCGACCTTCTGTCAAGTCCAGATCTCAGGCAACGGGCTGGGAAGCCTCTAAGGGGTGTCACTTGGGTTTCGTGCCCTTCTAAATGGCTCAGAATCCTCGTTTCCGCCGCTTCCTCGCTTCGAGTCTGGAATGGTCGCTTCTATCCATTACCTGAAGGTTAGCGGGATGATTGTTCCGCTTGTTGCCGTCCTTGTGGTGCACGACTCGGCCTTCGTAGATCGGGCCGCCGACCTTCTTCTCAGCAACTCTCTTGTGGACGGGAACACCGGAGTCTTTATAGACCTGATAACCCTCGGCGTTGGTGTAGGTTTTCCTGTTCTTAGCGTACCTTTTGGCCATCGCGCTCATCCTCCCTGCTTCTTGTTCTTGCCCGGCAATCGCCCATGCCGGCTCTCCCAATCGGTTGTCCGTTGCCTTTCCCATTCACACGCAGCTTCTTTCGTCGTCCTTCGCCCTTCCTGAACGACGTGCACTCGCGGATCTTCTCTCTGATGCTCCTGCTCTCGCCGTTCAAGGTCTTTTGTGATCCCGAACCCGACGATCCGGCGACCGAGCTTCTGCTCATACTTATAGGTGTCTCGTCTATCTTGTTTCGTCATTGTTCCACCTCGCCCCTCTCCCTTGAGGGGCATACACCTGTTTAGTTACTTTTACCACGTCTTCGGCAATTCCGCAAGCAGGAAACCCGGGGCACCCGGAGAAGAAAGACACCCACAAGCACGTTCGAAGACTCACTCAGCTTGTGGGCGGCACCCGGAGAAGAAAGACACCCACAAGCACGTTCGAAGACTCACTCAGCTTGTGGGCGGCACCCGGAGA
>CAYGZQ010000006.1:0-24954 GCA_964354375.1 uncultured Planctomycetota bacterium | reverse complement strand
AAAGACACCCACAAGCACGTTCGAGGACTCACTCAGCTTGTGGGCGGCACCCGGAGAAGAAAGACACCCACAAGCACGTTCGAGGACTCACTCAGCTTGTGGGCGGCACCCGGCTTTGTTTTAGACACGGGGGGCTGGTATAGTGACGTGGAGGGATCATGCGCGAGCTGGTAGGGAACAGGTTCGAGTGCGTGGAGGAGATCGGCCGTGGAGCCGAGTCGATCGTGTTTCGCGGGATCGATCAGGTGACGGGCGCGAGCGTGGCGGTAAAGCTGGTCGCTACGAGCGGGGCGATCGGGTTCAGGGACATCTCCCGTGAGATCGGCGCGCGTCGGAAATGCGAATCGAGGTACGTAGTGCCGCCGTTGGCGTGGGGAACGATGGACACCGAGCAGGGGAGGCTGCAGTACATCGTGACGCCTTTTCTTGAGGGCGAAACGCTGGAGGCAAGGCTGCGCAAGGGAATTTCCGACGAGGAAGAGGCCGTGAGGATTGCGGCGGAGGTGGCCGGGGCGCTGCAGGGGATCCACGAGGCGGGATTTTTGCACAGCGATCTGAAGCCGTCGAATATATTTTTCACAACCTCGGGCGAACTCAAGCTTCTGGATTTCGGGCTTGCGCGCGGATTTCAGCAGGGGGGTATGTCGGGCGGGACGGCGTGCTACGCGGCGCCGGAGCAGCTTCTGGGGCAGGAGTGCGACGGTCGAGCGGATCTGTACGCGCTGGGGTGCATACTTTACGAGATCGTGTCGGGACGTCCGCCGTTTTCATCGGACGATGTGGCGGAGGTGCTTTTCGACCAGGTCAACACGCCGCCCGTACCGGCGATTCAGCATTGTGCGCAGCTTTCGCAGTTTCTGAACGCGGTGATTCTGAGCCTGCTTGAGAAATCGCCTGAGGCGCGGTTCCAGTCGGCGATTGAGCTCAGACAGGCGCTGGAGGCGGGAGAGTCGGGACCGTGGTGGGTCGAGCGAGCGGGGGCGTTGTCCGATGAGCCGACGGAAGTGGGGTCGGGATGGAAGCCGTCCAGGCCATGGCAGGTGCCGCTCGTGGGTCGCAGGACGGAGGTCGGGCATCTGAACGATTGGGTGGGGGACGCGATTGGACGCAAGGCGGGATGTTTCATCGTTCTGTCCGGGGCGGCGGGTGTGGGGAAGACGAGGCTGATCGAGGAGGTGCTGGTGCGGTTCGGGGACGAGGCGATCATCCTTAGCAGCCGATGCATCAAGTTCGACACGCGGGTGCCGTACCTGCCGCTGATCGGGCTCGTGGAAGACCTGATGAGGAGGGAGAAGTTCGATGCGGGGCAGGCGCTGAGATTCCAGCGATTTCTCACGCGGCACCTGGGTCAAACGCCGCTTCTGGTGCCGAAGTTCATGGATTTTCTCGCGAAGCAGACGCAGGCGGAGAGCGGCGGGGGCGCTCTGACGACGGACAACCTGCTGTATCTGTTCACGTCGCTGTTTCATCACATGGCGACCGAGTCGCCGGTGATACTGTTCATCGATGATCTGCACTGGGCGGAGCCGAGCACGTGCAATTTCCTGAGATATTTCGTGCGGAACATCGGGGATGTACCGCTGGTGGTGCTCGGAGGCTACCGTCCGGAGGAACTGGTCTCGTCGGGCGAGGCGGCGGCGCCTGCGCAGGACATGTTCTGCGATCTGGCGATGGAGCCGAATTTCGAGACGCTGAACATCTCGGACCTTTCGGCGAGGGAATCGCAGGAGCTGGTGACACAGGCGTGCGGGCCTGCGGTCGGGAGCGAGCTCGGGGCGTTGATGTATCGGAAGACGGAGGGGAATCCGTGCTATTTGTTTGAATCGATAGCGCTGCTGAAGGACCGGGGAGTGATACTCGGGGAGGGGTCGGAAAGCCGCGTGGCGAGCAGCATCTCGGAGATCAGCATACCGGCGACGGTTGCGGAGCTTATGAAATCGCGGCTTGCGAAGCTGAGCGAGGGAGATCGGGAGCTGGTGGAATACGCGAGCATCCAGGGACCGACGTTCAGGTCGGATGTGCTCATGCAGGCGGGGGAGGGGGATCAACTGTCGGTGCTTCGCAGGCTGGCGTCGATCGAGCGGGAGCACAGGCTGATCCGGTCGAGGGAGAGCGGCTACTCGTTCGATCACCATTTGCTTTATGAATATATTTATCAATCCATTGCTCCGGACCTGAGGGCGGCGTACCATCGCAGGGTGGCGGAGCGTATGGCGGCGTCGGAGGCGGAAGGGGGGGAGGAGACAGTCTACGCGCTGGCGGATCATTACTCGAAGGGCGGCGATCACGCGAGAGCGAGCGAGTACCTTCTGAAGGCGGCGAGGCTGTCGATGGCGAAGTACTCGGGCGCGGAGGCGTTCGAGGCGTTGAAGAGGGCGAGGGAGCATTTCGGGAAGCTTGGAGCGTCGGAGCGATCGAAGGATCGGGAGTGGGAGATCTCGCTGATGCAGGCGGACATAGCGTCGCACCTGGGGAATCATGCGGAGGAGGAGGCGGCGGTGGGGGAGATAGGGAGGCTGGCGGGATCGTTCGGCACGCCGGAGAAGTCGCTGGAAGCGTCGGAGCGTCGGGCGGATTTTTCGCTGAGGGTTTCGAGGTTCGAGGACGCGCTGGAGGGTTTCAACACGGCGCGCGAGACGGCGCGAGCGCTCGGGGACGAGCGGCGGCTGGCGAAACTGACGCATCGGATCGGGACGACGTACCGGGAGATGATGCGCTGGGATGACGCGATGCTCTGTCTGGAGGAGGCGTCCGCTCTGGCCGCATCGTCGGGCGACTCTCACCTGGCCGGACACATTCTCAAGGACATCGCGACGGTGAAGACCAAGCAGACGAAGTGGCGGGAGGCGACCGCTGATTACAGCCGGGCGCTTCCGCTTCTGAGGGAGGCCGGGGACAGAAGGGAGGAGGGATTCGCGCTGAACGGGCTTGCGGTGAGCCTGTTCTGCTCGGGCGAGCAGAAGGCGGCGCTGGATCGATGGGAGGAAGCGAACAGGATATTCGAGAGCATAGGGTACCCGTCGGGACAGGCGAACATACTCCACAACCTGGGAGTGACATACTCGAACATGGGTCAGATGGACCGGGCGATCGAGTGTCTGCGTGCGGGGCTGCGCCTGAGGCAGTCGATCGGGATGCGTCACGCGCAGGTATCTACGCTGACGCGGCTGGGGTTCGTATATTTCGTAGATGGGGCGTACGATGCGGCTGCGGAGAACCTGAGGAGCGCGCTGACGATCGCACGGGAGATCGGCGCCGAGTTGAACTGTATAGAGATATACTATCATTTCATGGAGCTGGCGATCGCGCAGGGGGATCTGAAAGCTGCGGAGGAGCATATCGGTCAGGCATGGAAGATACCGGGGGCGAGGAGCGACGTTTATCATCGCGCGCATCTGAAACTTGCCGAGGCGATGCTGGCGCTGAATCGAGGCGAGTGGGATCGGGCGGCGGCCCGACTCGAGGAGGCCGAGGGCGCGCGGGTGGACGATCCGCAGCTCTCAAACGAGATTTTCATACACCAGGCGTGGGCGGCCGAGGGTCAGGGAAGGAGGGAGGATGCGGATCGGTACGCGGCGAAATACAGGGAGTTCGCGGGGGAATGTCCGTTCATGTACTCGCGGATAACGGGCGCGACGATCCTGGGGACGATTTACGGACTTCGCGGGGACGAGGCGGGTCGAGCGTCGGCGATGAAAGACCTGAGAGAGGAATTGGAGAGAATGCAGGCGGGCATAGCGGATCAGGTGCTGAGGGATGGGTTCGCGGGTCGATGGGGAAGGTACTTAAATCCCCGATGAGGAAATTCGTGAGGGTGAGGTAGGTGTCCGATGCGCCCTCCCTTACGGTCGGGCCCCCGATACAAGGGGCAAGGGCGTATTCGGCGACATGCGCCAGGCGCTATTTCTCCTGCGATTTTTCGATTCTCGCCCATTCGTCGCGAAGGGAGACGGTGCGGTTGAACACTAGCGCTCCGGGTGAGGAATCGATGGGGTCGAGGCAGAAATAGCCGATCCTCTCGAACTGGCAATGGTAGCCGGGTTGGGCGGATGCGAGGCCGGGCTCGACCCGACATCCCGTGAGGGTTTCCAGGGAACTCGGGCTGATGTAGCTTTTGAAATCGCGACCCTCCGATTCGTCCATGGGATTCGGCACGCCGAAGAGGTGATCGTAGAGGCGCACTTCCGCGGGTACCGAATGCTGCGCGGAGACCCAGTGGATGGTGGCCTTGACCTTGCGTCCGTCCGGGGCCGACCCTCCGCGCGTGGCGGGATCGTATGTGCAGTGAAGCTCGGTGATCTCGCCCGAGCCTGGGTCCTTCACGACGCTCGCGCACCTGATGAAATAGGCATATCTTAGCCGCACCTCACGTCCGGGGGCGAGTCGATAGAATTTCGGGGGCGGGTCCTCGCGGAAATCATCATGCTCGATATAGAGAACGCGCGAGAACGGGACCTTTCGGGTGCCCGCGGAGGGATCCTCGGGGTTGTTGACGGCTTCGAACTCTTCCACATGATTTTCGGGATAGTTGTCGATGACGACGCGAAGCGGGCGGAGGACACCCATCACGCGGGGCGCGGATTTATTGAGGTCCTCGCGGATGCAATGTTCGAGGAAAGCGAGATCGATGACGTTGTCGTTTTTCGCGACGCCGACGCGGTCGCAGAATGTGCGTATCGATTGAGGGGTGTAGCCTCGACGTCGCATGCCGGAGATGGTGGGCATGCGTGGATCGTCCCAACCGCTCACGTAATTTTCCTCGACAAGCTGGAGCAGCCTTCGTTTGCTGACGACGGTGTGACTCAGGTTCAGTCGGGCGAACTCGATCTGCCGGGGATGGTGGACGCCGAGCTCGTTCAGGAACCAGTCATAGAGGGGGCGATGGTCCTCGAACTCCAGGGTGCAGATGGAGTGCGTGATGCCCTCGATGGAGTCCGACTGTCCGTGGGCCCAGTCGTACATGGGGTAGATGCACCATGTGTCGCCGGTGCGATGATGGGAGGCGCGAAGGATGCGATACATGACGGGATCGCGCAGATTGAGGTTGGGCGAGGCCATGTCGATTTTTGCGCGAAGAGTGCGCGATCCGTCGGGGAACTCGCACGCGCGCATGCGCCGGAAGAGGTCGAGATTTTCCTCGATGGAGCGATTGCGGAAGGGGCTTTCCTTTCCGGGCTGGGTGAGCGTTCCGCGATATTCCCTCACTTCATCGGCGGTCAGGTCGCATACGAAGGCCTTTCCTTTGTTTATGAGTTGGACGGACCATTCGTAGAGCTGCTCGAAATAGTCGGACGCGTAGTAGAGGCGATCCTCCCAGTCGAAGCCGAGCCACCGGACATCCTCCTGGATCGAGTCGGTGTACTCGACATCCTCCTTCGCCGGGTTGGTGTCGTCGAACCTCAGGTTGCACACGCCGTGGTAGTCGGCCGCGATGCCGAAATTGAGGCAGATGGACTTGGCGTGTCCGATGTGGAGGTAGCCGTTGGGCTCGGGGGGGAAACGGGTCATGACCTTGCCGCCGAACCTTCCGGTGCGGTTGTGCTCGTCGATGATCTCCCTCACGAAATCGTGAGCGGGAGTGGCATCCGAAGTGCTCATGGGATCGCGTCCTTGTTGAATATCGGCTGGTCTTGCCGGGAAGGTATTTTGCATGATTTCGGAGGGAATGGCAAAGGCGAAAGCTAAGAGAAAGAGTAACCACGAAGACACTAAGGGCACGAAGGACACGAAGAAGAGAAGACAAGAGCCGGCATCGAACGCGTGTGATACACTAACCGACATGAAGTACAGGAAGCTTGGAGAAGAGCGGGTTTCGGCGCTTGGATTCGGGTGCATGCGTCTTCCGGTGATCGACGGCGATCAGGAAAAGATCGACGAGAACGAAGCGACGCGTATGCTGCATTACGCGATCGAGCAGGGCGTCAATTATGTGGACACGGCGTGGGGGTATCACAGGGGAGCAGGCGAGCCTTTCGTAGGGAGGGCGCTTGGGGGCGGCTGGCGGGAGCGGGTGTATCTCGCGACGAAGCTTCCTCACTGGCTTGCGCAGACGCATGAGGATTTCGACAAGTATTTGAACGAGCAACTCGTGCGGCTGCAGACGGACCATTTCGATTTTTATCTCGTTCACGGGGCAGGGAAGAAATCCTGGGAGAAGCTGAGCGGGCTGGATATTACCGGGTTTCTGGATGGGGCTGTGGCGGACGGTCGGATCAGGTATGCGGGATTCTCGTATCACGATGAGGGGGCGAATTTCAGTCCGATTGTAGACGGGTACAAGTGGAGCTTCTGCCAGATTCAGTACAACTACATGGACGAGAAGTCGCAGGCGGGTACGGAGGGTCTGGAGTATGCGGCGTCGAAGGGTCTGGGCGTGGTGGTGATGGAGCCTCTTCGCGGGGGAAGGCTGACGAAGAAAGTGCCGGAAAGCGTGAAGAATCTACTGGCGGAAAGCGGCATCAAGCGCACACCGGCGGAGCTTGCGCTGAGGTGGGTGTGGAATCATGCCGAGGTATCGTGCGTGCTGAGCGGGATGAGCGAGATGGATCAGGTGGTCGAGAACTGCCGGATCGCGGATGAGGCGGTTCCGAACTCGCTTACGGCCGGGGAGCTCGAGATAATCGAAAAGATCAGACAGTTGTATCTGGAACGGACGGAGATTCCGTGCACGGATTGCGGATACTGCAAGCCGTGTCCGGAGGGGGTGGAAATCCCGGAGATATTCGAGATATATAACGACCTTCGGATTTACGGAGACGAGAACCTGGCACACATATTCTACACGGTGTTCATGAAGCCGGAGAACAGGGCTGACAAGTGTGTCGAGTGCGGGCAATGTGAGGAGGCATGTCCGCAGGGGATAGGGATAATGGAGGAGCTGAAGAAAGCGCACGAGGCGTTGAGCGGGAAAGGGGAAGGTTAGGGGCACTGTCCCCGAAACTGCGGGGGGTGTTGCAGAGTGATACACGCGCGCATATATCTTGGTGCATAACAGTCCAGTAGTCGGACTACAGGTCCGTTCACTGGATCGGTCGTGTAAGTTTTTCTTCTGCGTTTAGTCGGAGCGGCGCGCGAAAACAGGACTACCGGTGGGCCAAGTAAGTATTTGGTTACTAAGTTGCAGCATCTGCATTCTGAGCACGGGAACAAGAGTGCGATGCTGGTTAATGAGAGAGAGAGCGACAGGAAGCCTTGAGCAAACGCTGATCCAGGACTCCCCGATTACCTTACATCGCAGGCGTAATGACCTCCGTAGCTACCGGTTCTTCCCGGGCAGGTGAGGGATTTTTCTGGATTCTCGCCGTAGCGCCTCAACACCAGGTGTCTGAGAATCCAATCGCTCTCTTCCCGGAGGCCAGGTTCATTCAGCTTTTTCCTGAGCCGGCCTCGCATCGAGGGCGAAGCGACCGGGAAGTAGCTATTCAGGGGCGCGAGCCCGCAACACAGACTTGTGGAGGTCAACATGAAGCGGTTGACGCTGTCTGCTTTATTGTCCCTGTGCATGATATTCCTCGCACTGGGATGCTCCGGTGGGGGTAGCCCCATCACGCCCGTGCCGGAGTCGGGAATCACCAACAGTCAGGCAAATGGGAACAGTGCCCAGACGCATCTCTGGGGGTACTACGATGTCTACATCGACATCGAGAATCAGACCGTGGAAGCGGTTCTGAACCGCATGTGCATGTTCACAGCGAACGTCACCACGTTCGTGAACAATCCGGTTTCCAATCTTTCGTTCAAAATTTACGGCACACCGGCTACCGCCGAGTACGTTGATGTGGACATCAACGTAACGATAAAGCACCCGTTCCCCGGCATGACCCAGTACAACGGGTATGACGTGAAGGGAGGGTTCATGGGTGCGGGTTCCGGCGCGATGAAATACTCGAGCAAGCTGAAGCACGCGGAGTATGGTACCGACCAGGCGGTGTACGATTTCAACGACAAGGACACGTTGTCGTACACAGACCCGTACGGGGACGAGCTTGTGGGGATGCCGGACGGGTACACACGATGGTTCAACGCGAAGGAGTTCATTTTTCCGGGCATCATGGGTTACACCCAGGGCAAGCTTGCGTCACCGGGCTATCAGTCGCAGCTGACGGCGACGCTGAACGCGTACAAGTACTTCGCGGACGGACTGGGCGCCGATGAAGACCTCTGGACGTGGCTCGGGGAAAACGCCGACACGAACGGGGTATTCAGCGCAGGAATATCCAACACGAGGAATTATTACCTCAGGTTCCCGACCAGCGGCGGCGTGAAGTACGGCTACGCAGTCGTCGCGAGCTGGAAGGGCCCGAACCCTGCGGATCATCCTGCGAACGCTGCTGAAGCGGCAGCGTGCAAGATTGAAATCACGCCGGACATCTACTACGCCGGCGGCAGCAACAAGGGGGGCAGCCTGATTCTAGACATCAGTCTGTGGGGTTGGGAGAACCAGCCTTCACTGATCAAGCTGGAGTCGACGGTACTGAGCGGAGTTCACACGTTCGATGCAACGGAGATGACTCCGGTCGGGAGCGGGGACAATTACGCTACTTACCGCTGCCAGGTGGCGGCGGACAACATCACGGGCACCGAGGGCAACGAGTTCTGGGTTATCGCGGAGTACGGCGATCTCGATTACACGAGCGCCTCGACTCCTCCGGGAGGAGCGCCGACAGCCGTTTTGGCTGCGTTCTTCCGCAGCGATCTGTACGTTTCACCGACTGCCTACAATCAGGCTCCGGTGTGCGACCTGGAAGTTGACGGTCCGCTCACGGGATGGGACGAGGTCGACTGCGTGTTCGACGCAACGGGAACGACGGATCCGGACGCCGGCGACACGCTCACGTATGCGTGGGATTTCAACGGCAACGGAACCTACGGGGAGGATCCGGAGGACGACTACACCGGCGACCCGGACAATCCGACGCACGTATACGCCGAGGATTACTCAGGCGATGTCAACATGAAGGTCACAGACTCGAAGGGTGCGTACGATGAGTGCCAGGCGGCGGTGGACATCGACGTGACGTCGTCCACGCTGTATCTGTACGACGGGACGGTCGATGACGGCGACATGGAAGAGATCGGTTTTCTCACCGGACCGGCAGCCTGGAAGTTTGTGGACAGCGAGAATCTGTGGGATGAGGACGGCGACACGTCGTATATTGACAACGACATGTATCGAACTCTTGCCACGCCCAAGATCGATATACCGACCGGAGTAAGCGATCTCTACCTGGAAGTCACTCATTCAGGGAAGATAGGCAGCTACTACGGCAATTACAGCAACGCATCGGGCATGATCGGATACACGACGGACGGCGGGAGCAGCATTAATTTCAATGAGACCCCATGCGACTATTCCGCCACGTGGCTGACGTTCGATTCCGGCACCGACTTCAATTTCCCGAGTTCCTACTACGGGAACCTCGGATTCTACAGCACGTACTACGGTGGATGCGACCCGTGGGGTTACTGGTATCAGAAGGTGTTCTGTGACTCCTGGGGAGACCCAAGCAGCCCAGTCACGTCGACCTGGCGGTGCGGCAGTCTCATCGGGCAGTCCGGAGTGCAGTTCTGCTTCAATTTCAACAGTTGCCCGTCGTGGCTGATGTGGCCTGACGGAAACGGATGGCAGCTGATGAAAGTGAAGGTCTATGTGGAACCCTGACAGACCTACCTTTGTGGTCAGATTTACGGAGACCCTCGATGCAAAGCGGGGGTCTTCATTTTTGTCGCAGGTGCGCTGAGGATGATTCCGGCAGGCTGGCTGTCTTTACTCGGTCAGGAGAACGCAGAATACCCGGAAAGACCAACTGGGGTGTTTACAACCGGCGTTTTCGTTGATAAAATTATATAGGGGCAATTCTGGTTGATGATGGTGTTTTTGTATTAATCCTTCAGGCGGAACGAACTCGCAATAGCGCTTTGATAAACAAGGAGGCTTTCTATGAATCGATGGACAGTGCTCCTCGCGGCATTGCTTCTGATGTTTGTCGCGGTGGGCTGCTCTAGTGGCGGCGGAAGTCCGGCGGCGCCGGCCACGGACCCGGGACTCACCGGGTCAGCAAGCCATGTCGGACAGGGCCAGACACATCTCTGGGGGTACTACGATGTCTATATAGACGTCGAGAATCAGACGGTCGAAGCGTTGGTGAACCGCGATGTGATGTTCGCTGCGAATGTCGTTACGTTCCTTAACGGCAAGCCTGCCAATCTCGGGTTCCAGATCAACGATACGCCTGCGGGCGTGGGTTTCATCGACGTTGACCTTGATGTGAGCATTACGCATCCGTTTCCCGGGATGCATCAGTACGACGGGTACGACGTGCGAGGGATTTTCATCGCCGACGGCACGCAGGACATGATAACGTGCTACGCCCTGTGCTGCTGGTCGCTTCTCTCGAAGCCGGGCACCGATCAGTTCATGAAGGACTACGATGTCCCTGGTCACGGGCATACGGTCGGCTCCCCGGACGGATACACCCGATGGTGGAACCCGACGGAGTTCGTGACTCCGGGCGTGGTCGGGTACACACCGGGGATATTCGCCTCGAAGGGATACATCCCGACCGCTACGGTTAATCCCTACAAGTACTTCGCGGACGGCCTGGGTGCCGAGGATGACCGCTGGGAGTTCCTTACCGGCGGGACAACCGACGGCGTGTTCAGCGCGGGAATCAAGAACACGAGGAACTATTACCTGCGCTTCCCGAGCAGCAAGGGGGTCAAGTTTGCCTATGCAGTCGTGGCCAACTGGGTTGATGAGGAGACCCATCCGGCCAACGCTCCCGAGGCGGTCGGATGCAAGGTCGACGTGACCCCGGACGTTTACTACGTGGATCCCGCACACTGGGGCGGAGACCTGATCCTTGACGTCAGCATCTTCGACTGGGATTCCAGCGTCAACGACATGGGCGTGATGGACGACTACACAATCACCGTCGTCTCATGGAACCTTTTCAAGGATGCAGCGCCCACCGAGGACCACCAGTACGTGTGCAACACGGCTGAGATGACTCCCATCAGCGAAGGCGACAATTTCTACACCTACCATGTTGAGATCCCGGTAACGGATCTCAAGGGCACCGAAGGGAACGAGTTCGTCATCAAGGCCATATGCGGGAAGCCGGACGGAACGGTGTTCGAGGACTACACGAACCCGTTCGGCATCCCCAACAATGCCGGCGAATGGCCTCTGACCGCGTACTTCCGCTACGATCTGTATGTGTCATCGGAGCCATACAACACGGCTCCGGTAATCGACAGCGGTGTGGACGGCGAGGATAATCCGCTCATCGTTGCGGTCGAGACATACACCGTGACCGCACACGATGTCGACGGGGATCCGCTGACCTACTCGTGGACCGTAACCGATGTTGACGCTGCGACAGAGCTTCTGAGCGACGATCCGGGCAATGGCGACGGAACGATCGATATCGACTGGGGCGATCTCGGAGCCAAAGACGAAGGCGAATACGATGTCGATTGTGTCGTCAGTGATGGAACAGATGAAGTCCCGGCCACGACGCTCACAGCCATCGCAACCGCCATTGTTTATCTGTACGACGGCACTGTGGATGACGGCGACATGGAAGAGGTCGGTTTCGCCACAGGACCCGCTAACTGGACGTTCGTTGGCGCCCAGGACGTCTGGGATGAGAACGGTGATACTGCGACTTCACCCGCCGACATGTGCCGGACCCTGGGCACTCCGCAGCTTGATATTCCCAGCGGCGGAAGCGGCCTCAAGCTTGAGATCACTCACTCCGGGTATACTCAGGACTACTACGGCTACTACAGTCGTGGTTCGGGCATGGTCGGTTACACGACCGACAGTGGGACCAGCATCAACTTCGACAAGACGCCGTGCAGCTATTCCGACTCGTGGCTGAGTTACGATTCGGGTTTCAACTTCAACCACGCGTATCCTTACGGCAACCTTGGGTTCTACAGCACATACTACCTTGGCTGCGACCCCTGGAGTGGCTGGAACTACACAGTGTTCTGCGACAAATGGGGTGCAGTAGGCAGTCCCGAAACCACCACCTGGACCTGTAACAGTCTACAGGGCAAGAACGACGTTCAGTTGTGCTTCAATTTCAACAGTTGTCCCTCATGGCTAGGGTTCAGCGGAACCGGCTGGCAGATCAACAAGATCAAGCTCTACCTGGTGCCCTGAAGAACCAGTCTCATTGATCGGATTATCAGAGACCCTCGCGGAAGGCGGGGGTCTTCTTTTATTTCGCCTGAAGCGCCCAGGGGGGTATAATTCAGACAATACGCCATGGCAAGAGATACTCTGAGCTTCGTTTCAAGGGATCGATTCCTTTTTTTCTGCAGACATGCAGTCTTGCTGATCCCCGGAATTCTTCTGATTGTCGGCTGCACTTCCAATCCGCCGTCTTCGGTGGGCAAGGAAACCGCTGTTCCGTCGAGATTCGTCCAGTCGCTGCTGTTGTCCACACCAATGGTGGGCGACGAGACAACGGCGAGAAATCCGGTGCCTCTGCCCGGAAGAGTGCAACTGGGGGATGAATCGGTTGAGGGATGGTTAGTGCCTCCGGAGAAAATCCTGAGGTTCGGGGTCGACCTGAAAGAGGGATACAGGCTGAGTTTCAGACTCGGTATCGTCGCAGGGCCCTACATATCCATGTTTTCCGAATTGCGGCCTCCCGGAATGGGCATGCCTGGGCCGGGAACAGGAGGAGCGCCTGTTCCGCCGGTGGGCACTGCCTTCCCCGTCCCCCCCGAATCGCCGTCGGCTCCGCCGACGGGATCCGCACCCGCGCTGCCGTCGCCCGGAGAGGTGACGCTGAGGGTGGAATATATATCTGCGGGTCGGGACGGCAAGCTCGAAGGCGAACCATCCGTCATCTACGAGCTGTCGACGGAGGACTTCAACAAATGCACGCAGGAATGGCTTCCGGTCGACCTGCCGCTTGAGATAGCGCCATCGAAGGGCGAGATAAGGTTTATCGCCGACGGTTCCAAAGCAGGGAGCGTGGACTTTCAGGTTGTCTGGGGACAGCCGGCGATATACATACCGCAGAGAGAGTCGCACAGGAACGTTCTGCTGATCGGTGTAGATACGCTGCGTGCCGATGCGATAAGTCCGCTCGGGGGGAGACCGGAGGTGACTCCGAACATACAGGTATTGAGCGATGAAGGCACGCTGTTCACGCGGGCGCATTCGCAAGCGCCGTGGACACTGCCGTCATTCGCGAGCATCGTAACCGGCCTGATGCCGTCAAAGGCTATTGCCGCGGAGATGGGCCAGTCCATTCCCCGAAAACTGACAACCGTTGGAGAGTACCTTCTCCCTGAAGGCCTGGCTACGTATACCGTTTGTTCATCGCCGTGGCTCGGCAACCCGAGATCCGGCTTCCAGCAGGGAATGGAGGGGTTCTCGTTGCTTGCGGAGCCAACGGCCCAGATCCAGGTTGAGGCGGCAAAGGAGTTCATAGGCAGGTCGGGGGAGATGGGACGAGACTGGTTCTGTTTTATTCATCTGATGGACCCGCACACGCCGTATTCACCACCTGAGCAGCACGTGGATCTTTTGTGCGATGCCGAATACTCCGGGGAATACCCGACCTCATATCCGGGGAATGTGTGGGACACTGGAGAAAAGAAGCCATCGCAGGAGGAGATCGAGCATGAGCGATGCCTGTACGATTGTGAGGTGGCGAATGTCGACTCGGCGGTGCAGGACCTGCTGGGTTTTCTTGACGAGCAGGGGATGACTGAGGACACGTTGATCATTTTCTGCTCGGACCATGGTGAGGAATTCAGCGAGCACGGCGGATTCGAGCACGGCAAAACTCAGTACGAAGAACAGGTTCATGTCCCGCTGATCGTGAAGGGGCCTGGGTTCCCTGCGGATGAGAGGGTCGAGGAGGGTGTCGCCAACCTTGATATCCTGCCGACGATCCTTCGGTACCTGGGGATTGCGCAGCCGGCATCTCTGGCGGGTGTCCCTCTTCAGGACATAGTGAACGGGGGAAGCAAGCGTTCCCGAGTGATTTTCGGAGAGGAGGCGCTGAACAACTCAGGTCTCATATACTCCATGGCCGGGCCTTACAAGTGCATCCTGGACTTCAAGACGGAAGAATCCGCTTTGTACGATCTTGCGGACGATCCGGGCGAGACGAAGGATGCGAGCGCGGGCAGTCCAAAGGAAAGGGCTGCGCTCATGGGGGCTCTTGGGATGCTGATACGTCCGGAGACTTCTGCAATCCATGTCTGGGTCACCGGTTATGAGCAAAGGGATCATGAATTCGCGGGAGAGATAACGGTGCCCGGAGGAATCGAGAGAGTTCAGACCCACCTGTTCGATCCGGGCGACACGTACGCAGTGAGCGGCGACACTCTTTCTTTCACCATTTCGAGCTTTGTGAATCAACCTCTTGGGCCCGACAATTTGAAACCGCACGGCGGAGGGATAATTCCTGCCCCGATCAAACATCTTGTGATTACGCCATCGCCGGGGTCGGGGAGTGTGGATGTAAGCGTCACGGTGGACGGGGGAATCAGCGGCGACCGATTTTATCCGTACGGCAACAATGCCGCGAACTCGTCGGGCTCGGCAAGTATCGGTCTCGATGATTTTCCGATGTCTGCCGCATTGCCCACGGGTCAGGGTCCACCCACGGATTGTCTCATCGTATGGGGAGTGCGCGGAACGCTTAGCGAAGAGCCTCCGACTGAGCTGGATCCGGAGACGATCGAGCAGCTTCGCGCGCTTGGCTACCTGAACGATTGAGCTGGATTCGGGGACAGACTGCGAAACGGGGATGCCGCCTGGGAAAAGCGGCGGACCCGGTCTATGGAATGCCGCTTGGAAAAGCGGCGGACCCGGGTTGTATCCCCGAAACTTGTGTGTGACGTCGGCAAGGGGTAGCATTTCCGGCACCAATGCAACGGAGGACATGATCGATGCGCACAACGATGATTCTGCTGGCGGCGACTCTCATGCTGTCGTGGGGGTGCACAGGTCACGGATCGCCCATTCTGCCCGGGAGCGGCTCGTCCGCGGTCCCGATGCTCTCGAACAGGGCTATGGGTGGCCCGAGCGAGATACTGTGGGGGCTGTACGACATCGCAATCGACGCCGAGTCGGGACTGGTTGAGGTGGCGCCTTTGCGCGGGGCGATGTTCGAGGCGAACGCCACGAAGTTTCTGCAGCCGCCGTTCACGCCGTACAACTATGTCACGGTGAACCTTCAGCCGGAGACGGATCTGCCCAAGGGATATATTGTGGCCAATGTCGGGATCCAGCACCCGTTCCCGTCGACCAACCTGAGGGGATTCGATGTGATGGGGATTTTCATAGCTCCGAGCGGCGGCCACACCAGCACGTACGATCCGTCAGTGAACTGGCCGTCGCCGGATGAGGCCCGACTGCTGAACGCGGACGGTTTTACGAGATGGTGGAACATGGTCGAGTTCACGTCCTGCGACACGATATTCGGCTACACGGAGGGCGCGATGGCGCCTCACGGTTTCAGCTCGACATGCATCCTGAGCCCGTTCAAGTACTATGCGAACGGGCTGGGACCGGACGATCCGTGGGACCCGGCCCATGTCGCGCTGACCGACAGGGGGAGTTTCGACACTCTGCAGCCGGGATTCCTCGCGAGGAGGTACGAGATACAGTTCCCGCCCAAGAAGGCTGCGGACTATCGATTCAAGTACGCAGTGAGCTCAAGCTGGACGCCGCCGAATCCCGGCACAACTCCGCCCGCGGGTACGGACGACTTCCCGATCACCGCGAACCGTGCGGAAGCGGTGCAGGTGAATATATTCGATACCGGGAGCACGGCGTACTATCACAGCCCGACCGATTTTGGAGGCTTTGTAAGTATCAGCGTAACGATAACCGACTGGCAGGGAACCACTTCCCCGGCCGGAGCGATGGAGCAGATCAGCGCGGTGATAGTCGAGTCACCGACACTGTTCGATGGGGCGCTCAACCTTCTTCAGGGCGGCGAGCCATGGAGCCCCCCGTATTCCGGGACGCTTTACATAATGACCCTATTCCCTGTGAGTCCGGTTACGACGACGAATCAGGAGTTGCTGTTCACTGTGATCAGCAGGTTCCCTGTGGATTTTTCGTCTCAGCCGCCGGGATTCGATGTGCCTGACGCGGAACTGGCTGCGTACAATGTGTGGACGGTGCCGGTGAAGTCGGATTGACGCAGCGGGGACAGACTGCGAAGCTCCCGACCCGGAAGGGCACGGCATGCCGTGCCCCTACTGCAGAATCTTCTTCAACGCCGGATAATCGACCTTCGCGTTATGGCGCTTGTCGACGGGAATCCGTTTCAGGATCCGGAATTCGTCGATCTGCGCCCAGGCCAGGTCGTGCCTCAGTGAATCCACATCGATGGTTCCGCCGGACGGCTTGGGCTCCAAAGCCAGCAGACGTCGCCCGTCATGCGCCAGTAGCGCTGCGCGACGCACACCTTTCGAATTGAGCGCGGCAACCTCCACCGCAAACGGATACAGTTGGCCGTGACGGTCGGCGATGCGCGCGGCGCACCGTCCGAGCAGCCAGACGCGACCTTGTTCATCCATGTAGCCGGAATCCGCGGTCCGATGCCACCGCTCGCCGTCCACCTCGAACTTCGTCTCCTCGTCGCCCCGACCGTCCAGGTAGCCCCGCATGACATGATCCCCGTGCACGACGATCTCGCCCGGCTGTTCCGGCGGCATGCAGGCATTCTGAAATTCGGCCGCCGTGCAGGGTCCGACCGCATTTCCCCACTGGTGCCGAAGAATGCGAAGGTCGATGTCGGGAATCGGCGGCCCGGCGAGCAGTCCCCTCCCTGCGGTCATCGCCTGCCGATCCTCGGCGCTGATGGAGCAGCGCGAAATCTCGGCTATCGGCTCCGCCTCCGTCGATCCGTACACCGCGATGATTTCAGCTTGCGGCGCCGCCTCCGCCAGAAGATCGAGCAGTCCGGGGAATACCGGAGCTCCACCCGTGAAAATCCTGCGCAACGATTCAAGGCGTTTGCCGCTCTCAACTGCGGACGATGCGATGATCTCCAGAAACGCGGGCGACGCAGCGGTCGATTCCGGCGAGAATTCCCCGATCTGCCGAAGCAACGGGCCGGGCTTGACGAAACCCGGACGCCTGAGGTCGCAGTCGGGAATGATGCTGGTCACGCCGCTCGCGAGATTCGCCAGCAGAAAAACCGGCAGGGTCGTCAGATCGATCTGTCCTGCGCGAAGGCTAAGGCTCCGTTCAAGGACCTTGTGCTGGGAGATGAGGAATCCGTGAGTTCGAACGGCCGCTTTCGGAATACCCGTGCTGCCGCTCGTGAAGGTGATGAGAGCCGGCGTGTCCGCATCGCATTGCGCTATTTTCTGAAGGGGGGTCGCTCGCTTCCATTCCCGGAAGGGCCTTGCGCCCGGGACGCTCCCGCCCAGCGCGAATTTCGTCGGGATGCGTCTGAGAGCTCCGCTCGCAAGCCGCAGTAGATGTGCCCTGGGGGTTGCGATGAAAGCGCGGGGCTCGCGGATCGAGCAGCATTGATCGACATGCCGCATTCCCGCCGAGGGATCCAGGAACATCGCCACGCCGCCTGTGCGGAGAACGGCGAGGAGCGCGACATAAAGCTCCGTCGACATCGTGCTGAGAAAGAGGGTGATATCGCCTTGACCAAGCCCAGCGTTGTGCAGCAAGCCCGCGGCTCCGGCGACCGATTCGTCCAGTTCCGCAAATGTCGTCCGGCGAGCCGCGCCGCGCGGGCTTTCGATGATCGCGACCGCGTCCCCAAGTCGCGACGCCTGTTCTCTCAGCAGTTGGGCGATGTTCATGTCGACAGTTTCCGGGAGAAGAGAGTGTAGCGCCTGAACGGTCGCGCGTAATGTCCGCTTATGTTCAGCGACATGTTGTTCGAGTGCATGAGAGCGTGAATCGCGCGACGGTAGTCGAGCTGCAACGCAATCCGGTGCGATTCCGCCACCAGAACCACGCCCAGACCCGCATAGGCCCGTCCCGGCAGGATGGCCACCGTCTTGACAATGATAGTGTCGATCGGATCGCCGCGACGCGCCTGGGCGTGGTCGGGCATGTTGAAGACAAACCCGACCGGGCGCCCCTCGCGCTCGGCAATAAGCGCCAGGTCAGGCTTGAGATAATCCTTTATTGGTAAATATAATAACCGGAATTCCTCTTCGCCGATCGGAGTGTACAGAAAATTCCGACCGAAACTCCCCACCGAGACTTCGTATATCCTGCCGAGCTCCCCGTCGAAATCCTCGAGACGAAAGGGTCGAATCCTTACCCCCTTGTCTGTAAGAAGTGTCTGCGCGCGCTCCACGCGGCTGTCCACGATACTCAGGTCCTCCGCAACCGCAGAGAAATACTCCGCCAGAGGCTCGAAGCCCGCCTCGACGAAATCACTCGGCCATTCGTCCGGATTGTCCGGCTCCATGAAGAACGCCGGCTCGTCTCCCCGATCAGTCACGAATCGGTACGAGTACCAGGTGTTCTTGTCCATCGGACCAACAGCCATCGTGCATCCGGCCCCGGTGAGCTCTCTCAGTGCGTGATCGAGGATTTGCCTTGCAGAGTCCCGGTCTCCGGCGGCGAAGTGACCTATCACGCCGATCCGCTCAGGCGGATAAGAAGGAGTCTGAGACCACCACAGCGAACATCTGGCTCCGACGCGACCGTCCGGTTCGACAGCAAGCCATGTTGCGTCGGGACGCTGGAGCCTCAGTTTCGCAGGATCCAGGTGAGGAGCCCCGTCGATGTCCCAGAGTGCATCGATATCGTCCGGGTTCGCGATTTTTACGATCTTACCCAAAACTCGCTCCGTGCATGAATATAAATGGGATTATACCAAGGGCGGAAGCGATCGCGCCCAGTATGCCTTGTCGAAGCCATCGCGCCCTGTCCAGCGGGTCTGAGCGAATTTCGGGCTGGAGACAGAAAAATGCCGCGCAGGCGATGGCGGTGATGATCAATCCCGATCCGAGCTGGATCAAAGAGGGCGTTCCGGTCCCGCGGAGGACGACATACGGCGCGAACATGGCGAACCACGACGGCAGCGCCGCCCTGGGCAGATGACTGAGCATTGATCCACGGGGATATTGATGGGCCAGGGCCGTGATGCCGGTGATCCCGAGCTGGCATGAATATGAAAGAGTATAGACGTAAAACAAAGCTTCGTGCTTAAACGTGGACTGGATGAGCAGCCAGAAGAGACCCGCCGCGGTAACGCTCACGACCGCATGAACGCTCAGGCGTCCGGGGCTTTCGAGCGGCCTTACCGGAAAAATGATCAGGTACAACAAAAACAGGATCATGGGTGGAACAACCCATATCAATCCCCCGACTGCCCAAGCCGCATATCCCGCGAGCGCGGCTCCCAGCAACGCTGCGTCGTCCAGGTTGGTCCGACGTCTCCACAGAACGACCAGAATCACCAGCCCCACCGCAACTCCAAGGCACACCGCGACACCTACCCAGTTCATAAATAAATAAGTCCTCAGCAGAGCGTAGGCGCCGAGCGGCAGATAGATATTGTCCCGACCTCCGAGCGCGACGGCCTCCAGAAGCATGACGAGCAGCCCGAGCGTCGTTGAAATCGCCAACGCTTTCCCGAAGCTTATGTCGCTGAGCAGAATGAGCGGCATGATTGTGCTGATGAACGATACGGCGAAGAACGCGAAGGACCCCTCTATCGTCTTCGTGCCTTCCGCGGTTGTGTAGTGACGTGTCCCGTATCTCACGCCCATTATCGCCGCGGTCGCGTCCGCCAGGGTCAGAATGAGAACAGGTATTGAGTACAGGAGCAGTTCGCCTCGGGACAGCGTGAAGAGAATCGCGACTCCGAAGATGAAATAGAACTCGCCGAGGGATTTTCGCTGCACTCCCAGGAGCACGCCCGCGACATCCTCGTATCGCTGCCTGGCCATGCGCAGCCCGATCAGTCCCGCCATCGCGATCGCAGCGAGAATCCAGACCGGCTCCGGACGATTGAACAGCCACGGAAAACTCAGGGTGACAAGCCCCATCCCGACATGGAGCGTTTTGCGCGCGACCTCAGGATGGACCGCTCGCGCGCTTTTCCACCATCGGATCCCCAGGAAGAGACCCGCAAGCGCCACGAGCACAAGGGCCATCCCTAGCGCGGTATGCATCATCCGCTGAACTCCTCGACCACAAAGTTGCTGTAGAAAAAGGCCTTGTCCTTCCTGAAAAGCTCGTTCGCGAGCGATTGGAGCGGCCTCAGCTCCCCCGACATCGATTCAGGTCTGGAGCGCGGCACGAGCATGTTCCAGTACGCGATCCGTCCGCCCGGTCGACCCGCCCCGACAAGCGACCTGAGAAGGGCGTGATAATTTGCTTCAGACATGTATTCGAAAATGTCGCTCAGATTGCAGGCGTCGACCGACTTCTCCCCCAGCTCCGACAGGAAATCTTCGATCGGGCAGAGCCGCCATTCAAGTCTGTGAAGGTTGTCCCGAATGCGCTGGAAATTCTCTTCTCTGAGCGCGAACGGGAGGGCGCTGACATGCCGTCCCGTGAGGATCCACTGGACATACGGATTCTCGGCGGGATTGAGCTCGGTCAGGGCGTAGCGGGTTCGTTCGAGAATGCGCCGCGCGACGCTTCCCTCGACGTACTGGAAGAAGCTCGGGTCGCGTCCCATCCGCCCCATCACGAATCGGGAGAAGAAAATGCGAAACAGCATTCGCCACCGCCAGTTGTCCCACCTGCGCTCGTAGAACTCGATACGCGCCTCGCGGTCGCCGCCGGTGATAAGCCTGTCAATCGTTTTCTTCGAATGGATCAACGGCATCACCCGCCTGCGGAATATCTCGAAGTAATGCTCGAATTTTCCTGCGGACCCGATCCCCTTTTCGACGGCCGATGAGCGGTTGTCCCAGAAATCGCGGACCTCTGTGGAGAGCTGACCTCGGCATCGGCGGTAAAGGTCCTGCCTGCGCGTGCTAGGATTCGACCCGATGAGCTCCAGAAGTTCCGGGTGAGATAGTTGTTTGTACGCCGCGACTCGAAGCTCAAGGCACGCAAGCTGCGCCGGATTCAGATCGAGCGCGAAGACTCTCTGGGGCGTGCCTGTCGGCGCGGCGAGCATCGCGAGCGTGTTGTCTCCCGCCGACGCGATCGACACGCAGACGCTCCCAGGTTGGATATTCAACGCTTCGAGAAGGATATCCGCGTCTTCCCAACACTGGGCGTAACGGATGATGGAGAAATCCGCCTTGTCCGCAACTTCGCTACGCATGAGCTGTATTCCGGTCAGTACCCGACGGAGAAAGGATTTTGCGCACGATGCCGCTCGTCCCGTCCATCTCGACCTGATCGCCGTCCTTGAGCCATCGCGTAAGCCCGCTGATCGACACAATCGACGGGATTCCCATCTCCCGCGACACAATCGCCGCGTGCGACAGGAGGCTTCCGCGTTCGACGAGCAGTCCCGCGGCTGACGGGAAAATCATGATCCATCCGGGATCGGTGCGCTCGGCGACAAGTATGTGGCCGTGACGCAGGTCCGCGTGCGCCGGATCGCGGATGACGCGAACCTCGCCGCGCACCAGCCCCGGGCAGCAGCCGATCCCCTTTCGTTCGTCGACATCCGCGCCTCCGGTATCGATCTCGGACTCCCGGCCACGAAAGTCATTTCCCTGGTACACAATTCCGCGTGTCTCGAACCTCTCGGGAGGCGCGGGCTCCGAGAGATATCGGCTGAACTCGTCCTTTCGGAGTGTGACCAGTCCCTTGAGATCGGTCGTGTCGGCAGTGCCGTTGATGAAACCGAATACCTGCTCGACCTCAAGATAGAAGATATCCCTGGGGTGCTCGAGAAGGTCGAGGGAAT
Organism: uncultured Planctomycetota bacterium; assembly: GCA_964354375.1. GTDB lineage: Bacteria > JAJVIF01 > JAJVIF01 > JAPKYR01 > JAPKYR01 > CAYGZQ01. The sequence goes on along the minus strand of CAYGZQ010000006.1, from coordinate 3,100 downwards.
GGAACCGAGAGCCGATCTCGACAAAAATCCGCCTGACGCGTCCGAACACCCTGGTCCTCTCGAAACGCAGATTCTCCCGGTCGCGGAGACGGTCGCGAGTGTTGCGGAGGACCCATGCAAAGATCGACCGCCGGAGGGGCTTCCACGCGAGCGCTTTTCGCACCTGCAGGTCCGCCTTGCGGAGAGCCCCGTCTTCGCGCTTGTCATCGGGCTTCATTCCCGGAGTGGCTTCGGAGCGAAGTTTCCGCGCATACTCACCGACCGATCGAAAGAGGATCATGGGATCGTCGTAAAGCGTGGACGATTCGAGCTTTAGTTCCCCCATGCAGCGGTCACCGAACTTCTCCAGGTACGACTCGTACTCCGCCTTGAGCTCCTTCGACGACTCAAGCGCGCTCAGAATGTCCTCCAGAGATGATTCGGAGAGGATATCGACCAGCTTTGGATCGGTCGATGCGATCGCGGCCATTTTATGAACCCGCTGGGCAGGCTCGGCGCTGATCATGCCGCCCTGCGAAGTGAGAAGGTTGTTCTGCAGGGTCCCGTCCCTGTCGCCGCACCATTTCGCGACCAGCTTTCTCAGCACGCCGAAAAAAATCATGGCGAAAAAATCATTGATGAGGGGAGCGTCCCACTTATTCAGGAGTTTCATCTCAAGGTCTTTGTAGTACGCGACGAGCTCCTCCGCGCGCATCTCCTCAAGAGGCGGACTGACCTCAGCGAGAGCTTCGTCGAGCCTCTCGTAGAATCGATCTATCTTGCGTTTGAGGCGGAAAAAATTCGAGATCAGGCCGAGCACCGATTGCGCGAGGTTGAAGGAATCCGCGAACCGGTCCGACCATCTCGCTAAGGCGAGGCGGTCGACAATATCCTGCGGAAGCTCCTCTTCCACGCCCATCATCTGCTCCATGAATTTCCGGTTCGCCTTGAATCCCGGAAGCAGGGCGAGCACTCGATACCAGTTGAGAAGGTTGTAGTAGAGCCTCCCCCTGATCAATCCGAGCATGTTCTCGAAGGTCTGATCGTTGGAGCTCATCCTGCGCTCGGACACTTTCATTATCCGGCAGAACTCGCGATAAACCGCCTCGTAAGCGCTTCTCGCGAAAGAGAAAGTCAGCGGAGTCGTCACCCCGGCGTAGCTCTCGGCGATGTTGTGGTTGTCCCAGATGTTGAGGGTCCCGTCGGGATCGGCCATGTTGTAAAGGGTTGTGATCGGTCGCGACTGCAGAAGGTGGAGCTTCCCGCCTGCGATGGCCCACTCGATATCCTGCGGCTTGCCGAAATGCCTGGACGTTGCCCTCACGAGGCGCGCGATCTCGAGCACCTGCTCGTCGCTGACAGCGGGCTGCCTTCGCTTCGATTCCTCGACATCCACCCGCTTCACGCCCTCTTGACCTGAGATGTCCATCACGTGACGGATCGGTTTGTCGACGATCTCGCGGCTTAGTATGTTGTCCCGCAGGTCGACCTGAAAAGTGTCGGCGTCGCAATCTCCCGAGACCAGAGCGGTCCCCAGACCGTATATCGCGCCCACGACCGCGATCGAGCGCCGTCCGCTGACCGGATCAGCACCGAAGGCCACGCCGGACATCTCAGAGTCGATCATCCGCTGGACCAGAACCGACGGTGGATTGGGAGCAAGTGGAAGGCCGTTCTGTTTTCGATATGCAAGGATGCGGTCGCTGAATCCGGAGCGCCAAACCGCCGCGACCTTGTCCGGGACATCTTCCGGAGGGACAAACAGGAAGCTGTCGAATTGTCCGGCAAAAGAGTGCTCGGGGGAATCCTCGTCGGCAGCCGATGATCTCACGGCCACCATGCCGCCGTCGGGGCACAGTCCGTACAGCGACCGGCGAAGCTCGCGGGTCAATTCGGTCCCGCACGCTGCATTGCCGACCAGTCTTTGCACATCTTCGGGGTTCTCAGCGCTCTCGAGCTCCCGTCGCTGCTGGGGCGTGATGGAGGCATAGAAACCCTCGCCCGTGACGACAAACCAGTCGGGGATCGGAAGATCGGCGCGGCGCAATTCGGCGAGCGCGCGGGCCTTGCCCCCGATGCCCGCCGTTTGCACTGCATCCTGTGCGAACCGGACGTAGTTCATCGTAAATCAGCTTAGCATTTTTGTGACGAGCGAAATCACGCCGAGGCTCAGATAAAGGAACAGCGTCCAGATGCCCGAATACATCTCGATCATCTTCCCGCGCCCGCCGACCGGATTTCTCAGGAAACTCACGCCCAGCAAAATCGCGCCGATGAATAAAGCCGACATCATCGCACCGACCAGCAATGTCGACTGGATGTTCCGGGCCGCACCCAATGCAGCCGACAGGGTGAGGGCGAGCACGAGCCACCACGACCCGATCGCGCGAACTCGACCCCATAGGAAAGTGTAGGTCTGCACTCCGTTTTCCTCATCGGCGGGCACACGTATTTTTCTCCCGATCTCAATCACCATGCCATTGAAGAAGCTCGTTACCAGGAACCAGAGAAGTCCGGACGGTGGAATCTCCACGTACTTCGACCAGTCGCACGCGGTGGCGTAGAGGTCGATCAGCGGCATGATGGCCATGTGCGACACCATGTAAATCAAGGGCTGGCTCTTGAGCCATCTCCTCATGAAGAATTCCTTCGACATTCCCGCCAGGTAGAGCCAGGTGATCAATAGGAGAAGAATTTGTCTCGGCTGGTGCCAGAGGGCCAGCGACAGCTGGATCAGCGCCCCGATCGCGAAGACCCAGCCAAGTTCTCGGAGCGTGACGAGTCCGCGCGGGACCGGACGATATGGTCGGTACTGGGAATCCTCCTCGAAATCCTTGAATTCATCGGAGATGCGCAACTGCAGGAAGAAAGTGAATGATGTGAGAAACGCAACGATGAGGGACTGCAGGGTAGGGGCGGTCCCGTGCCTTAAGAGTGTCGAGAAACTCACCGCCGACGAGCTGAACGCGAGGATCAGGAGCCCGTTCATAATCGCGGGAAATCGCTCGCGCTGATAGGTCCACCATTTGCTAAGCGTCGGCATCCGTCTTATGACTTTGCTGGGTTTTGCCTCGCGCGAGGCGCTCATGAGCCCCCGCGAACTGTCCTGCGCTCAATGCGC